>NZ_CP139574.1:0-343446 GCF_050859125.1 Aminobacter sp. BA135 | reverse complement strand
TCGGCAGGCCGGCGACCAGCGGCCGAGGCGCTGCAACTTGTCATGGCGGGCATTAGCCTCGACGCCAAGGGGTTCATCAAAGTCGATGCGCAGATGCGCACGCATAACCAGAGCGTCTTTGCCGTCGGCGACGTCACCGGCAATCCCATGCTGGCGCACAAGGCGGTACATCAGGGCCATATCGCCGCGGAGGCGGCAACCGGGCTCAAGAGCTTCATGGACGCCAAGGTCGTGCCGTCGGTCGCCTATACCCACCCGGAGATTGCCTGGGTCGGCGTAACCGAAGACGCGGCCAAGGTAGCGGGCCGTGCTGTCGAGATCGGCAAGTTTCCGTGGGCGGCGTCAGGCCGGGCCATTGCCAATGGCGCGGACTACGGCCTTACCAAGCTGGTGTTCGACAAGGAGACGCACCGCATTATCGGTGGCGCCATCGTCGGCCCGGCAGCCGGCGATATGATCGGCGAGATCTGCCTGGCGATCGAGATGGGAGCGGATGCCATCGATATCGGCAAGACCATCCACCCGCATCCGACGCTCGGCGAGACCATCGGCATGGCTGCCGAAGTTGCCGAAGGCGTCTGCACCGACCTGTCGCCCATACGGAGAAAGCCCGCCTAGGAGGCTGAACTGGCCTTGGCACTTGTCATCGGCGACGGTTGGTGACCGGCGCGGCAAAGTTGTCAGGCGTCCAGCCTGGTCTGCCGGCCTCGACGCCCTTGGAGAGTGAGAGCGCGGACGGGATTTCCGTGACGGGCTGAGTGTCGAGAGAGAGGCTTTCGGCGCCCGTCATGGAGTTTCATCCCATGAACATGCAGGTTCTCGATGCCCGTCGTGACTTGAGCGGCGGATACAAGGTCGATGTCAGTCGCGGCGAGCGGGTCGGCCGCGTCTCCTCGGAGTGGTTCTCGCGCCCTGATGACGAGCGCTACCTCTCCCTGTCGGAGCTGGCGGCATCGGTGCGCAGCCGGTCGGAACGCAGCCGGACCCGCGTGGTAGAAACCGCGCTGATCCATGTCGAGGCGAGCAGGATCGATCCGGAGCGGTTGTCTCTCATCCTGCCGGGCTCGGACACCCCGGTCGCGCCGACACACTGGAGCTTCGGTCAACTCGCCAGCCAGGTCGGCGCGCCCGCCGCCTATCTGCGCCAGCTCCCGGCTGCACTGGCCGGCATCAATCTGCAATACGGTCTGACCTCGCATCGGGCCGAGCAGATCAAGACGCTCGAAACCGACAACGGCCGGGTCGAGCTGCGCGCCGTCACCGGCCCCGACTATGGCCGGATCTATGACCACGAGCTGGTCGAAGCCGTGCAGCGCATCGCGGGTAACGGCACGGGCGATACGCGATGGAAGGTCCCTGGTGTGCTCGATTGGTCGACCGGCGTCTACAATCCCCGCGTCGACATCACCAAGGACACGACGACGCTCTATGCCTCCGATCGCGATGTGTTCCTCTTCCTCGTCGACGATCTCAATCCCATTGAGGCTGGCCGGCTCCCCGACGGTTCGCCCGACCTCTATTTCCGCGGCTTCTACTGCTGGAATTCCGAAGTCGGCGCGAAGACGCTCGGAATGGCGAGCTTCTATCTCCGCGCGGTCTGCCAGAATCGCAATTTGTGGGGCGTGGAAGATTTCGAGGAAATCACGATCCGCCACAGCAAATATGCGGCCTCGCGTTTCGCCCATGAGGCCGCCCCGGCGTTGCTGAACTTCGCCAACTCCTCGCCCATGCCTTTCATCAACGGCATCAAGGCCGCGCGCGAGCGGATCGTGGCCAAGTCCGACGAGGACCGCACCGAATTCCTGCGCAAGCGTGGTTTCTCGAAAGTCGAGACCGGCAAGATCATCGAGACCGTCCTGGTCGAGGAAGGTCGCCCGCCAGAGTCCATCTTCGATTTCGTCGCCAGCATCACCGCTGTCGCCCGAGAAAAGACCAACCAGGATGCCCGGCTCGAATTGGAGGGCAAGGCCAAGAAGCTGCTCGACCGCGCCGCCTGAATCCCGTGAAGCCGGAGATGAGGTTTCCCTGTCTCCGGCTTTGCGCTTTTGTACCTTTCCTTTCGTCGGTTCCCGTTGCGCTGCCCTCCAGGAGTGAGAGGGCGGCGCTTCGCTTCGTGACGGGTTTGGGCTCGAGAGAGAGGCTCTCGGTACCCGTCGCGGAGTAAGGAACATGGCAACTGCCGTTCAGAAGATCACTCTGTCGTCCTCGCGCGACATTCCCTTCAACAAGCTGGTGCTCAGCCAGTCGAACGTCCGCCGCGTGAAGGCCGGCGTCTCGATCGACGAGCTGGCCGAGTCGATCGCGCGTCGCGGCCTGATCCAGAGCCTTCATGTGCGTCCCGTTCTCGATGGTGAAGGTCAGGAAACCGGCATGTTCGAGGTGCCTGCTGGCGGCCGCCGCTATCGCGCGCTGGAAATGCTCGCCAAGCAGAAGCGGCTCAACAAGACCACCCCGGTCCCCTGCGTCGTGTCGGCTGCGAACGCCGGCATTCTCATCGACGAGATGTCGCTCGCCGAGAACATCGAGCGCGCACCGCTTCATCCGCTCGACCAGTTCCGCGCCTTCCAGGCCATGCGCGACAAGGGCATGACAGAAGAGGCCATCGCCGCTGCCTTCTTCGTCGGCGTCAACGTGGTGAAGCAGCGCCTGCGTCTGGCGTCGGTCTCGCCGAACCTGCTGGACTTGTATGCCGATGACGGCATGACGCTCGAACAGCTTATGGCCTTCAGCGTGTCGCACGACCATGCTCGTCAGGAGCAGGTCTGGGAGACCGTCCGCAATAGCTGGCAGAAAGAGCCGTTTCAGATCCGGCGCATGCTGACCGAAACCACGGTCCGCGCCTCGGACAAGCGCGCCGTTTTCGTTGGCGTCGACGCCTATGAGGCGGCGGGCGGCACGGTTCTGCGCGACCTGTTCGAGTCCGACGATGGTGGCTGGCTCCAGGACGTCGGCCTGCTGGACCGGCTCGTCTCCGAAAAGCTGACGGCGATCGCCGACGAGATCGTGAGCCAGGGCTGGAAATGGGTCGAAGCCGCCGTCAGCATTCCCTACGGCGTCACCCATGGTCTCCGCGAGATCGAAGGCGTTCCGATCGACATCACCGCGGAAGAGCAGGCGACGCGAGACGCGCTGCAGGACGAACTCGACCGCCTGGTGGCCGAGTATGGGGACGCCAATGAGCTTCCGGACGAAGTCGATGCCCGACTTGGTCAAATCGAAGCGGCCATCGAAGCCCTAGACGATCGTCCCGTTCGCTACGACCCGGACGAGGTTGCCATCGCCGGCGTATTCGTCAGCATCGATGCCGACGGTTCGCTTTCCATCGATCGCGGCTACGTCCGCCTCGAAGACGAGCGGCCGGTCGAGACCGTGGATGGCAACACGCAGGACGAAGAGGTCGATCCTGATACCGGCGAAATCCGCACGCCTGCCATCCAGCGCGCGGTCATCACGATCGGCGGCCAGCCCGTCCAGACCGAAGAGGAGGACGAGGATGACAGCATCAAGCCGCTGCCCGAACGCCTCGTCATCGAGCTGACCGCCCATCGCACACTCGCCCTGCGCAATGCCTTGGCGGAAAATCCCCACGTCGCGATGACGATGTTGCTGCACAAGCTGGTCAGCGACACCTTCCGCCACACCGCGCCGACCGGCTGCCTTGAGGCCCATGTCCGCCATATCTTCTTCTCGGCCCAATCCGATGAGTTGAAGGACAGCCCCTCGGCGCAGGCGGTCAACGAACGCCATGAACGCTGGGGGGATCAAGTCCCCGCCGACGATCAAGCGCTGTGGGACTGGCTCATCCACCTGGATGATGGCACGCGCATGGACCTGCTGGCCCTCTGCGTCAGCTATGGCGTGAACGCGCTCTTCGAGCGTCCGAACCCGTATTCCGGCTCGGGCGTCAGCCAGCATGGCCTCGACGTGCGCCTGGCGCAGGCCGATCGGCTCGCACGCGCAACCGGGCTCGACATGGTGGCGACTGGCTGGAAGCCGACGGTCGGCAACTATCTCGGCCGCGTCACCAAGCCCCGCATCCTGGAAGCCGTCGGCCAAGGCGCCGGCGAGCGGGCAGCGCAGCTCATCGACCACCTGAAGAAGGGCGATATGGCCAAGGAAGCCGAACGCCTTCTGGCCGACACCGGCTGGCTGCCGGAGCCGCTGCGGCTCGCGCCGCTCCATGGCGAGCAGCAGGTCGCGCCTGACCAGGGCGATGCGGGCGAAGACGTTGCCTTGCCGGACTTCCTTACTGCGGACGGTGACGGAGACGACGCAGCCCATGCCGAGGATGAGGACGTCCTCGCCGCCGCAGAATGACACGCATGGCGGAGAGCGGTTTCGGCCGCTCTCCGCGCCTTCCTACGGATATCCTCATGCCCATCCATCCTCGCGCCGTCGGTCGGCCCATCGTCTTCCAATTCCTTGTTCCCGTTCACGCCTAGATCGAAGACGATCAGTGACCTGCGTCGCCGTCGCCGTCATCGACCCCGACGCCCGTGCACGATCCGACTCCACGGTGTTGTCGGGAGGCGATCCAGCTATCTGAAGAAAAGCGCCAACCTCGTGGTCGGGCGCTTTTTTCATGTGCGATGCCTGAGAGCGAGAGGGCCGCCGGAATGAGATGAGTCCGGGCGGTTCGAGAGAGAGCGCTGGTTGGGCTTTTCAGTTCCCGCTCTCTTCGAGGTTTCCATGAACATCATCTCTTCCGTGTCTGGTTCGCCGTCCACGCCGCTGCCGCACGCCCCGGTGTCCACCAATCCTGCCGCGGCCATCCTATCGGCCGCCAATCTCCTTCTCCCGCATATCGAGCGTGGCGCCCGGATCGACGCCACGGTTCTGCGCGGCGCCATGGAGAACGCCTTCGGCGCATCCGATGCCTCCGGTCTCTGGAACTGGAAAACCGCCTACGAGGCGTGCGAGGTCGCGACCGCCCTCTTTCTGCGCAAATACGGAAAGGCGCTGTTCCGCAAAGCCGCTTCTCCGGCTGCGCGCCTTTCCGTCCTTACCAGGGTCGTTGAGCTGCTGCCGACGCACACGCGCCGCTCCGAGGAATCGCAGGCCCTCCAGCAATTCTCGATGCCGCTGCCGCTCGGATTGGCCGCGGTGACGGCCGCTGCCATTTCCTCGACCGATCGCGTGCTCGAACCATCGGCCGGCACTGGCCTTCTCGCGATTCTCGCCCAGACAGCAGGCGTTTCGCTTATCCTGAACGAACTCGCGGAGACCCGCGCCGATCTGCTCGCCTCTTCCTTTCCGGGCCTTCCCATCGCCCGCTTCGACGCCGCCCAGATCGATGATCATCTCGATCGCGCCGCGATCCCGTCTGTCGTGCTGATGAACCCGCCATTCTCGGCGTTGGCGCATGTCGCCGGCCGCGTCGCCGACGCCGGGTTTCGCCATATCACGTCGGCGTTGAACCGGCTGGCGCCAGGCGGCCGTATGGTGGCTATCACCGGTGCCAATGTCGGGCCGGACCTGCCTGATTGGCGCGACGCCTTCGTCCGCCTGCAGGAGCGCGGCACGATCGTCTTCTCCGCCGCCATCGCCGGGGCTGTCTATGCCAGGCACGGCACAAGCTTCCCGACGCGGCTCACCGTCATCGACAAGCGGCCCGCCGACGACCCCGCTATGTTCGCGGCTTCACCCGGCATGGCGCCGGACGTCGCCACGCTGCTCGCCTGGATCGAGACCCATGTCCCTCCGCGCCTGCCGGTCGAGTTACCGGCGGCGATCGCCGCTCCGCTCGCCGCCGTGGCACCGACGACGGTGCGCGACTATCGCGCTCGCGCGGCCACCTCGCGCTCCATTGCCGCGGTCGCAGATCCCGAGGGGATCGAGCTTGCCTATGAGACCGCCGACTGGACGCCGCCCTGCGGCACGCGCCTGACTGACGCCATCTATGAGGAATTCGGATTGCAGTCGATCCGCATTCCCGGCGCTCAGGCCCACCCGACCAAGCTGGTGCAGTCCGCCGCCATGGCGAGCGTCGCGCCGCCCAAGCCGAACTATCGCCCGATGCTGCCGGCGAACATCCACGACCTCTTGTCCGACGCCCAGCTCGAAACCGTCATCTATGCTGGTCAAGCCCATGGCGAATATCTCGCCGGATCATGGACGATCGACGAAACCTTCGATCTCGTTCAGGCCGCGCCGGCTGACGCCAAAAACGCCGTCCGCTTCCGCCGCGGCTTCATGCTCGGCGACGGCACCGGCGCCGGCAAAGGCCGCCAGTCGGCCGCGATCATCCTCGACAACTGGCTGCGCGGTCGCCGCAAGGCGGTGTGGATCTCCAAATCCGACAAGCTGATCGAGGACGCGCAGCGCGACTGGTCGGCGCTCGGCATGGAGCGCCTGCTGGTCACGCCGCTGTCGCGCTTCCCGCAGGGCAAGGCCATCACGCTCGCGGAAGGCGTCCTATTTGCAACCTACGCCACGCTGCGCTCCGACCACCGCGGCGAGAAGGTTTCGCGCGTGCGGCAGATCATCGAATGGTTGGGCTCCGACTTCGACGGAGTGATCATTTTCGACGAGAGCCACGCGATGCAGAATGCCGGCGGCGGCAAGGGAGAACGGGGCGATGTCGCTCCATCGCAGCAAGGCCGCGCCGGCCTGCGACTTCAGCACGCCTTGGCGAATGCCCGCGTCGTCTATGTCTCCGCCACCGGTGCCACGACCGTCCACAATCTCGCCTATGCCCAGCGGCTCGGCCTCTGGGGCGGCGAAGATTTTCCCTTCGCCACGCGGGCCGAGTTCGTCGAGGCGATCGAGGATGGCGGTGTCGCCGCGATGGAGGTGCTGGCCCGCGATCTGCGCGCGCTCGGCCTCTACACCGCCCGGTCGCTCTCCTACGACGGTGTCGAATATGAGCTGGTCGAGCACGCGCTGACCGATGAGCAGCGTCGCATCTATGACGCCTATGCCGGCGCGTTCGCCATCATCCACAATCATCTCGACGCAGCGATGGAGGCCGCCAACATCACCGGCTCGACGGGGGCGTTGAATCGGCAGGCGAAGTCGGCTGCCCGCTCGGCCTTCGAATCCGCGAAGCAACGCTTCTTCGGCCATCTGCTGACCTCGATGAAGACGACGACCCTGATCCGCTCGATCGAGCGCGATCTGGAGGCCGGACACGCGGCTGTGGTGCAGATCGTTTCGACCGGTGAGGCTCTCATGGAACGTCGCCTGGCCGAGATCCCGACCGAGGAATGGAACGACGTTCGCGTCGATATCACGCCGCGCGAATATGTGCTCGATTATCTCGCCCATTCCTTTCCGGTGCAGCTCTACGAGCCCTTCACCGACGGCGAGGGCAATCTGTCGTCGCGTCCGGTCTATCGCGATGGCCAGCCCGTCGAGAGCCGCGAAGCCGTCGCGCGCCGCGACGAACTGGTCGAACGCCTCGCATCGATGCCGCCCGTGCCGGGGGCGCTCGACCAGATCGTACAGCGCTTCGGCACAGACATGGTGGCCGAGGTGACGGGCCGCTCGCGGCGCATCGTTCGCAAGTCGGGTGCCGACTCCAAGGGCAGCCGCCTCGCAGTCGAGACCCGCGCGCCTTCGGCGAACCTCGCCGAGGTCGCCGCCTTCATGGACGACCTGAAACGCATCCTCGTCTTCAGCGATGCCGGTGGAACCGGCCGCAGCTATCATGCTGAGCTGTCCGCTAAAAATCAGCGGCTGCGCGTGCACTATCTGCTCGAGCCGGGCTGGAAGGCCGACGCCGCCATCCAGGGCCTCGGCCGCACCAACCGGACCAATCAGGCGCAGCCGCCGCTCTTCCGCCCGATCGCGACCGACGTGAAGGCGGAAAAACGCTTCCTCAGCACGATCGCGCGGCGGCTCGATACGCTCGGCGCCATCACGCGTGGACAGCGCCAGACCGGCGGTCAGGGCCTGTTCCGACCGGAGGACAATCTCGAATCCTGCTACGCCCGCGACGCGCTGCGCCAGCTCTACCTGCTGATCGTGCGCGGTAAGATCGAAGGCTGCTCGCTCGAGCGCTTCGAGTCCGCCACCGGCCTGAAGCTGATGGACGACAATGGCATCAAGGACGAGCTGCCGCCGATCACCACCTTCCTGAACCGGCTGCTCGCGCTCACCATCGAGCTTCAGGGCATTTTGTTCACGGCCTTCGAGCAGCTTCTTGATGCGAAAGTAACCGGCGCCATCGCCAGCGGCGTCTATGACATCGGGCTGGAGACGCTGACGGCGGAAAGCTTCATTGTCACCGACCGGACCTCCATCTACACCCATCCGGCGACCGGCGCGCAAACTCGCCTGCTCACGATCACGGAGCGGCGGCGCACCCGGCCGATGACGCTGGACGATGCGCTTCGCTACGCCGAAAGCGATGGCGGCACGCTGCTCGTCAACGGCAAGTCCGGCCGCGCGGCCGTGCAAGTTTCGGCTCAATCGCTGATGCTGGACGATGGCGAGATCGAACGCCGCGTGCGGCTGATACGCCCCATGGAGCATCATCATGCTTCGCTGAAGATGATGGCCGACAGCCATTGGGAGAACGTTGACCGCGCCACCTTCGTCGCTGCGTGGAATCGCGAGGTCACCGAGGTGCCCACCTACTCGGAAAGCACCATCCACATCGTCGCCGGACTTCTCCTGCCGGTCTGGAAGCGCCTGCCGAACGAGTCGACGCGGGTCTATCGCCTTCAGACCGATGACGGCGAGCGCATCATCGGTCGCGTCGTCTCTCCGGCCTGGGCCGCAAACGCTGCGCCCACGGGTTCAGCTAGCCTTTCGCCCGACGCTGCCTATGCCGCGCTGATTGATGGGCGGACGATCCTCGATCTGGCTGAAGGGCTCCAGCTCCGCCGCGTCCGCGTGATGGGCGCCAACCGCATCGAACTCTCCGGCTTCACCGAGGCCATGCGGGATCGCTTGCGGGCCTTTGGCCTGTTCACGGAAATCATTACCTGGAAGCTGCGATTCTTCGTGCCGATCCATGCCTCCGGACCATCGGTCATCGGCAAATTGTTCGACACCTATCCGGTCGAGCGCATCGGCGAACGGGAGGCGGCATAATGGCTCGCCGCGACGCTTCCGATCTTGCATCCCGTCTCGGCCGGCAGGCCGAGGCGGTGTGTCGGCATTATCTCGGTGCGGGTCGCCGACAGGGCAACTATTGGCAGGTTGGCGATGTCCGCAACACGCCGGGCCGTTCCATGTTCGTGCGCCTCAAGGACACCGTCAAAGGCCCTGCCGGCAAATGGACCGACGCCGCGACGGGCGAGCATGGCGATCTGCTCGATGTGATCCGTGAATCGCTGGGTCTTGTCGATTTCCCCGACGTCGCCGAAGAGGCCCGTCAGTTTCTCAGCCTGCCGCCTGCCGATCCCGAGCCGCAGCCGAAGCAGCACGATCGAACGTGCCCGTCGGGCTCAGCGGAGGCAGCACGCCGGCTGGTCGCCATGTGTCGGCCGATTGGCGGCACGCTCGTAGAAGCGTATTTACGCGGTCGCGGAATTACGGCTTTGCAAGGAACTGGAAACCTGCGTTTCCATGCGCGTTGCTACTATCGACCCGACGAGCACAGTCCGACCGAGACCTGGCCGGCAATGATCGGCATTGTCACCGATCTCTCCGACAGGATCACTGGCGCGCATCGGACCTGGCTCACCCCCGATGGCTCCGGCAAGGCGCCGATCGACATCCAGCGTAAGGCAATGGGCGACCTTCTTGGGCACGCGGTCCGCTTCGGGCTCTCCGGCGAGGTGATGGCGGCAGGCGAAGGCATCGAAAGCGTCCTCTCCGCCCGCCAGGTCATGCCCGGCATGTCAGCCGCCGCCGCCCTTTCCGCAGCACATCTCGCCGCCTTTCAGTTCCACGACACCTTGCGTCGGCTCTATGTCGTCCGCGATAACGATCATGCTGGTGACGGAGCGCGAAACACCCTGATCGAACGGGCGAAGGCGGTCGGGATCGACACAATTGCCCTGTCGCCTATGCTTGAGGATTTCAACGAGGATCTCCGTGCATTCGGCCGGGGGGCATTGATGGCGCACATCCGGGCGCAGCTCGCACCGCAGGACGTCGGGCGCTTCATGCTGCTGGCGGCGTAGACCGGGGGCTTAAGCGGCGGCGCGCCGCTGCCATTATGCTCGCATGGATGCGCAACCCTTTGGAGAGGACCGCGCCTCGGCCTTCGAGAGGGCGATCGGCCCACAGGCGGCCCGGACAGGCAATGCCTGCGGCCGACTATTTTCCGGCGGCCCTGCGGGCCTTTCCATCGCGAGCCAAAATAGCCGGCCTCCGGCATCCTCCGCTGTCGCTCCGTCCCGGCGCTCGGCGCCCGGTGCAAGTCCGCTCCGTCCGTGGGCTCTGTCGCCATGAAGGCCGCGACGGTCGCGGTCCAGCCAAAGGAGCATTCCATGCGCGAACGCGACGACTACGAACCCCATCACGAATCCTCGCCCACCGACCACGTCCTCCATGAATTGCAGCTTAATGGCTACCGCCCCTTCGCCGACGAGCCCGACCAGCGTCTTCTGCCCGACGGCAATCAGGTCGCAGGCGCGATTGCCGACATCTTCGACGCCCTGATCTCCAGCCTGGAGGACACCCGCCTCGAACCCGACCTCGACGATCTCCTCTGGTCTACCGTCAATGTTTTCCACCGCGCCACCGAACGGATCGCCCGCGAACTCGACGACAACGAGCAGGCACAGAAGCGCTCGCAGCGGCAACAGGACGGCAGCGAGGTGAAATCGGTCG
Source organism: Aminobacter sp. BA135 (assembly GCF_050859125.1). Classification (NCBI taxonomy): domain Bacteria; kingdom Pseudomonadati; phylum Pseudomonadota; class Alphaproteobacteria; order Hyphomicrobiales; family Phyllobacteriaceae; genus Aminobacter; species Aminobacter sp. BA135. The sequence goes on along the minus strand of NZ_CP139574.1, from coordinate 332,718 downwards.
AACTCGAGCGCCAGATCGCAGAGGGCAAGACGCTCATCGAACGGCAGAGCGCTTTCGAGCTGATGCGCGACCAGGCAGCCGAACACTATGAACGCCAGATCGGCAAGACTTGGCTCCCTCGAACAGGTTCAAAGGTCAACCATCGCAATCTTACCTCCTCGATGATCGATAGCCGCGACTTCCTCATGGCCAGGCAAAGGGCAGAGCAGGCAATCCTCCTTCCTCCCGGCCCGAAGATCGTCGTGACTGGCGGACTCGAATTCAACGATCATAGGCTGATCTGGGCCAAGCTTGATCAGGTCCACGCAAAGCACCCCGACATGGTGTTGGTTCACGGCAAATCCCCGAAGGGAGTCGAAAAGATTGCCGCGCTCTGGGCCAATAATCGCAATGTGCCCCAGATCGGCTTTGCGCCCGACTGGACGAAGCATGGCCGCGCTGCGCCTTTCAAGCGAAACGACGAGATGTTGGACATCATGCCGAAGGGCGTGATGCACTTCCCCGGCACCGGCATCAACGACAACCTTGCCGACAAGGCGAAGAAGCTCGGTATCCCCGTCTGGAAATTCGGCGGCGCGTAAGCGTCGCTATCTTCTACTCTCACTTAGGCGTAAGGCCGACCGTGTCCTCGACTTGTTCCCAGGTGAATGTAGCCTGTTCTGTAAGTCCGCGGATGGCTTGGCCGCGCTCGGCTGCTGCGTCACCCACTGGCATTGCGAAACACCCTAGTTGCCTCGCGTTCTCGATCAACGGCGTGGTTGCGGTCGCTATTGCTGCTTTCCTGAGGCTCGGTGGAATGGCAGGCGACGACCAATCCGACCGGTGTCTGGGCTTGATGTCGCGGCACGACGCGGCGGACCTTGCATAGCGATTGGACCGTCCTGTCCTGAGAGGCACGGGTGAGGTGCGGCAGGTAGCTTCATCCTTGAATGGACCAGCGACTGCAGCCGCGCGGTGTTCGTAGGCACCGGCACGCCGTCTCAGGCCGCCCGAGCAAAACCGGAGCGGGGCGGCGCTTTCCGTGGGGGCGGCGCAGGTACGTAAGGCAGACGGCAGAGCCAGGAGTAAAGTTGAGATTTGCGGAAAGGTCATTTTCGCTGGTTTCAGGTGTAAATGGTCGCCAGCCTCGGTCATCCGTTCAGCGAGCGCTCCAAACGGCCTCTCCATGGGCTGATCTGGCCGAAGGACGGCTAACGCCTCGACCGCCTATGCCGCAACAGCGCGTCTCGACTTTCTTCCCCTGCCGGCACCCACCCCATGCAGCGAGCTGCATGGGGACCCCGGGATGGCCGTCATTCCTCGCGAAACAAGAAACTCGATCCTGCGCCGTCCTCCGCTTTGCTGCGGTCGCAAGCGATGCGTCGTCAGTCGCCTCCGGCCCATCGATCGCCATCGAGGCCGCATGGTGCGGTCTCGGGAAAACGGAGAAATACCATGGCGACCATTGGCACCTTCAAAAAGACCGGCGACAACGAGCTCACCGGCGAAATCTTCACTCTCAGCCTCCAGGTCAAAGGCGTGCGCATCGTCCCCGATCAGCGCGCCACCGGCGAGAACGCCCCCAGCCACCGCGTTCTGGTCGGTCGCGCCGAGATCGGCGCCGCCTGGTCCAAGACCTCCAATGAGGGCCGCGACTATCTGGGCCTCAAGCTCGACGATCCGAGCTTCAACGCCCCGATCTACGCGAACCTCTTCAACGACGAGGAAGGCGAAGCCTTCTCCCTCATCTGGTCCCGCCCGAACGGCCGGCGGGGCGACTGAGCCCAACCAGGGTCCCGGCCGCGTCGGTCGGGACCTCCCCTCAACTGGCGGCGTCCCGCTAGCCGGCACCGGGCAACGGAATGCGAAGCCGCAGACTGTTTCACCTTGTGCAACTGCTGCTCTTTCTCCCGGCACTTGGATTTCCGTATCCCCGTCGCCTCTTCATGTGCTCCAGACACCTCATGGCTCGATTTGCCTGGTCGGGCTCATCGAAGGTTTCGATCATGGCTTGTCCGTTGGTTCCAATCCGCCCCCAGGTCCGAATGACCGATACGCCGCCAAAAAGATTGGGCTGGAGGGTTAGACTGTAGAACCGGCGCATGTTCAGGGCCGGGTCGATGCGGTGCAGATGAATGTTGTCTGGGGGGGTGCGCATAGCCGAGAGTCTCTGTGTGAACGCGCGGCGTGTCCAACAACATGTTTGAATCGATCCATCTTGATCGATTCATTACGGTGATACGTTTTCAATGCGAAATGCTGGCCACTCTGTTCCCGTGCGCCACCACGACAGCGAGACATGAGGACTGTGTTCTATCCACGAAAGACGCAGCTGAGACGGACGGGTACAGGCAAGTGCCGGTCAGACGGACTGCTCATGCTTCGTCCTCGTTCCAGTGAAATCTGTTTTGGCGGACACAACCTGTCATGTCATCGCGCCGGAACCAGACTGCGCGTCCGCATCGGAGCGGGGGATTGCCGGCGGTAAATACAATCTGCTCATCCGAGCGCATGCGCATGACCTCGTCGGGCAGGATTAGTGGTCGCCGGTATAATTGCTTGGATCGCGACCGCGACGATCCTGACGTCTGGCTGGTGCGGCTGACCTGGTCGACCTCGACAGTGGTGTCGCCGCAGCGCCTTGAGATGTAGTCGGCGGTGTCAGGATCGTTGATCGCCGCGAAGCTTATCCAGGACGCGCTCTCGAACCATTTGCTCGTCGCGTCCCGGCCGCCATAGGCCTCGCGCATCTGTCCGATCGACTGAAAGATCATGATGAGCGTCAGTCCGTATTTGCGCCCCGCATCGCGCGCTGTTTCGAGTATGCTGAGATAACCGAGCCGGGCGACCTCATCGAGCACGAATAGTGTCTTTGCTGCGACAGCACCTTTTCGATTGTAGATTGCGTTCATAAGAGCACCGATGATGACACGGGCAAGGCCGGGATGTGCTCCCAGAACCTTGAGGTCGAGCGCGATGAAAAGGTCGGTGCCACCGTTCGCCAGGTCATCGGTTGTGAATGCCTCGCCCGACACCAGCGCCGCATAATTCGGATAGGAGAGCCAGTGGGTCTCCTTTACGGCGTTAGCGTAGACGCCGGAAAATGTCTCCGGGGTCATGTTCACGAACACCGCGACATTCTCTTTCACAAACGCGGATGCCGACTGCTGATGTATTTGCGTGAGACGTTCTCGCAGTTTCGGCTCGGGCTCGGAAAGGTTTGTGCGCACTTGCCTGAGGGTCTGGTCTTTGGGGCCTGTATGTCCTGACAGACAGACATCGGCGATCAGCGCAGTCAGAAGCTGCAGCGCGGAGGCGCGGAAAAAATCATCTCGCGCGGAGGTTTGTCGTGCGTTGTCGGTCATGACCCAGGTCGCGACCGCGACAATGTCCTCTTCCTTCGTGCTGCCAAAGCGACCGATCCAGTCAAGGGCGTTGAAGCCAATCGTGGCTTCGGCGGGATCGAGAACCACAACATTGCGGCCCGCTCTGCGGCGATGTGCGATCACCATCGGCGCAACCTCCGACGACGGATCAAGCACCACCAGGCTGCCTGCACATTTGAGGGCCGTGGGGATCGTTACCGACGTTGTCTTGAAGCCGCCTGAGCCGGCAAAAACCATGCCATGACACGAACCGAAAGATCCGTCGAAGCAGAGCAGCGGTGAGCGCCCACCTGCGCCCCAGCTCTCCTTGCTGTAGGCGCGAAATGCCATTGCAGAGACGCTGTCGCGATCGACGCGATATCGCTCTCCAACTACGATCCCGCCAGTGTCGGGAAAGAGCCGTTGGGCTTCCTGCATGCTCATCCACTCGGCTTCGCCATGCACCGCTCGCTTGCCGCGAATACGGCGCGGCGCTCCTCTCGCGAATGCTGCATTGCCTATCACTGCGACGCGAAACCCAAAGAGGCCGCTGAAAAGAGCAACAAGCACGCCGAGTATGGAGGCCGGATCGGCATAGAAGAGCGCCGACTGTCCGACCGGCAGGTGACCCGTGAGCATGGAAAGCCTCATCGTTTCACGAACCATTGCGATGAGAATCGCCACAGTGCTTCCCGTCACCACGCCCCAGCCCGCGGCCTTTATGTTTGCTGCACCTGCTGCTGCGAACAGGAAAATGATGCCAACTGTTGCCGACAGAATGCAGGCGAGGCGAGGACGGCATGGCCGAGTATCAGGCGAGCGCCATCGTTCGTTCCGAACGCTGCCAGCCAATCACCAGCGCCCGTTGAGCCGAACAGACTTGCGATCATCAGTGTTGCGGGCGTGACGGCAAGCAAAAGCTTACTGGCCGTCATGACCGAATGCCTCCGCACCAATCTGTGCCAGCCTGGATCGTTCGGTTTCGTCTTCTTGCAGCCGTCGGCGCCCATCTAGCAGCAAGCCAAGCAACAGCGCCCGTTTCTCGTAGCGGAGCCCTGCCTTCACGATCAGGCCACCCAGCTCGATGTTCTCGCGCGTGTCCTTCTTGCGGGCTTCCGATGTGGCAAACCGCGACATGCGTTCAAGCCTCGCCGCCGCCGCCCGCAGCCGGGACAGCCGTGACCTTGGCGGCTGATGGGCGATCTGACCTGCCAGCCCCATCTTCCGGTTTCTTGGACGGCTTTTCGTTGCCGTGGCGAAACCGGCCGGCCAATTCCTCGAACCTCGCAAGCAACTCGCCATCTTCGATGTCGATCTCACCGAGCCCGGCCTTAAGTGCTATCCTCCCGATGCGCTCAGCCTCGCGCGTTTCAGCTTGCCGTAGTTGCTCCTGCAGGCGGGCGATCTCGTCCCTGATCTTCGATGATAGCCTTTTCATTCCGGTAGCCTCTTCCCTTGTCTGGATTGAGCGAAACGCCAGGTCAGGATCAACGGGGAGGATGCGCAGCACATCCCCGTTTATTGCGCAGTCGGCGAAGCCGACGCGATGCAAGATGATCCGGCCGTTCCGAAGGAGCGGTCCAAGGGCGCAATTATACGTCGCTGACGCGACGCCTTGCTCAACGGCCTGCCCAGCAGCCGCTCCTGACGAACGCATGAGTATCCGTTCGCTGTCCAGGAGTAATCTCTGCCGTGGCTGTCCCGCATTTCTCCGTCAGCATTGTCAGCCGCGGTGACGGCCGCAGCGTGGTGCTGTCGGCCGCCTATCGGCATTGCGCCAAGATGGAGTACGAACGCGAAGCGCGCTCGGTGGATTACACACGCAAGCAGGGGCTACTCCATGAGGCGTTTTCGGTGCCAATAGATGCACCGCAATGGCTGCGCAGCCTGATTGCCGACCGCTCGGTGGCAGGTGCTTCGGAAGCCTTCTGGAACAAGGTCGAGGCCTTCGAGAAACGCTCGGATGCCCAGCTTGCCAAAGACATCACAATCGCCTTGCCGCTGGAGTTGTCAGCCGAGCAGAACATCGCGCTCGTCCGTGATTTCGTCGAGCGACACATCCTCGCCAGGGGCATGGTTGCGGACTGGGTCTATCATGATGCGCCTGGCAATCCGCATGTCCATCTGATGATGACCCTGCGGCCGCTGACCGAGGACGGGTTTGGGTCCAAGAAGGTTGCTGTCATTGGTGAGAATGGCGAGGTGCTGCGCACCAAGACCGGCAAGATTGTCTATGAGCTTTGGGCCGGCGGGATCGACGAGTTCACGGCCCTGCGCGATGCCTGGTTCGAGATCCAGAACCAGCATCTGGCACTTGGCGGGATCGATCTCCGTGTCGATGGTCGCTCTTATGCCGAGCGTGGCATCGACCTCGTGCCAACCACCCATATCGGTGTTGGCGCCAAGGCGATCCAGCGAAAGTCAGCGCGTGAAGGCCATGAGATGTCGCTCGAGCGGATCGAGCTGCTCGAGGCGAGGCGCAAGGAGAATGCGAACGGGATCCTGAAGCGGCCCGAGATCGTGCTCGATATCGTCTCTTCGGAGAAAAGCGTCTTCGATGAACGCGACATCGCAAAGATCCTGCATCGTTATGTCGACGATGCCGACACGTTCCAGCAGCTGATGGTACGCATTCTGCAGAGCCCGGAGGCGTTGCGTATCGAGCGCGAAGGCATCGACCTTGCGACGGGAGCGAAGGTCCGTTCCCGCTACACGACGCGTGAGCTGATCCGCGTCGAAGCGAAGATGGCGAAGCAATCGCTGTGGCTGTCACAGCGCACATCACATGGCGTCCGGCAGAAGGTGCTGGACAGTGTCTTGGCGCGTCATTCGCAGCTGTCGCAGGAGCAGCGTGTCGCCATCGAACATGTGGTGGACGAGGCACGCACTGCAGCTGTCGTCGGTCGTGCCGGTGCAGGCAAGACCACGATGATGAAGGCAGCACGCGAGGCCTGGGAACTGGCGGGTTATCGTGTTGTCGGTGCTGCCCTTGCCGGCAAGGCAGCGGAGGGCCTCGAGAAGGAAGCAGGCATCGTCAGCCGCACGCTTTCGTCGTGGGAGCTGCGCTGGAAACAGGGCAGGGACCTGCTCGACAAAAGCACGGTGTTTGTTGTCGACGAGGCGGGCATGGTGGCCTCGAAGCAGATGGCACTTGTCGTCGAAGCAGCAACCCTGGCCGGCGCAAAGCTGGTGCTGGTTGGTGATCCCGAACAGCTCCAGCCGATTGAAGCAGGGGCTGCGTTTCGGGCCATCGTTGACCGCATCGGCTACGCTGAACTCGAGACCATCTACCGCCAGCGTGAAAAATGGATGCGGGCCGCCTCTCTTGATCTGGCGCGTGGCCGCGTCGCACAGGCGCTCGGGGTTTATAGCGAGCATGGCAGAGTGCGCGGATCAGAGCTCAAGGCACAGGCGATCGCCAATCTGATCGCCGACTGGAACAGTGACTACGATCCGACCAAGACTACACTCATCCTGGCCCATCTTCGGCGTGACGTGCGCGAGCTCAACAGCCTGGCGCGTGAGAAGCTCGTCGAGCGCGGGATCGTCGGTGTGGGACATGCCTTCCGCACTGATGACGGTCTTCGCCGGTTCGATGCTGGCGACCAGATCGTCTTCCTCAAAAACGAGACTTCGCTCGGGGTGAAGAACGGCATGATCGGGCGTGTCGTCGAGGCGGCACCAAACCGGATCGTTGCGGCCATCGGTGAGGGTGAGCATCGCCGGCTGGTCACGGTCGAGCAGCGCTTCTACCCCAACATCGATCATGGTTATGCGACCACGATCCACAAGTCTCAGGGCGCGACCGTCGACCGGGTCAAGGTGCTGGCTTCGCTGTCGCTGGATCGGCATCTGACCTATGTCGCAATGACCCGCCACCGGGAGGACATGGCACTCTATTACGGGCGTCGTTCCTTCGCAAAGTCAGGCGGGCTCAAGATGATTCTGTCGCGAACGAACGCCAAGGAAACCACGCTCGATTACGAGCGTGGCACACTCTACCGGCAGTCACTGCGCTTTGCCGCGAACCGTGGGCTGCACATATCGCGTGTTGCCCGTACGCTCGTTCGCGACCGGCTCGACTGGGTGCTGCGCCAGAAGGAGCGGCTTGCCGATCTGGCGCAACGGTTCCGTGTCCACGGCGCGCGCCTTGGCCTGTTGCAAAGCCCGACAATGCAAATCCGCAACAGGGCCGAACCGATGGTCGCCGGTGTTACGCTGTTTGCCAGGTCGCTGGCTGATGTCGTCGAGGAAAGGCTTCTCGCCGATCCGGCCCTTGCCAAGCAGTGGGAGGAGATGTCCACACGCTTCCGCTACGTCTTTGCCGATCCGGAGGCCGCTTTCCGGGCAATGGAATTCAATGCGCTTCTCACCGACCAAAGGGTCGCGCAACACACACTTGCTCAGCTCGTCAGCGAGCCGGCATCGCTCGGAGCATTGAAAGGGCGGACGGGTCTTCTCGCGTCAAAAGCTGACAAGGAGGCGCGCCATGTTGCCGAGGTCAATGTGCCGGCACTGAAGCGCGACATCGAGCGTTATCTCAAGCTGCGCCAGGTTGCTGCCGAGAGGATCGAAAAGGAGGAGCAGGCACATCGTCACCGACTGTCGATCGACATCCCGGCGCTGTCGCCGGCCGCTAGGTCAGTGCTGGAAACGATCCGCGAGGCGATCGACCGCAGCGATCTGCCAGCTGCTCTCGTCCATATCCGCGACAATCGCGAGGTGAGGCTGGAGATCGACGGCTTCAACCGTGCCATTGCTGAACGCTTCGACGAGCGGACGTTGCTTACCCACGCAGCCCGGGAGGCCTCGGGCTCTCTCTTCGACAAGGCCGCCGAGGGTCTTCGACCTCTCGAGCGCGAGAAGCTCCGTCAGGCCTGGCCGGTGATGCGCGCGGCCCAGCAGATCGCTGCCCATGAGCGCACAGTGCTGACATTGAAGGAGACCGAGCAGTTGCGACTGGCACAGCGCGAGGGCTTGGCATGGAAGCTATGAGACACTGGCGCATCGTAGGCGTTCTCGGCATTGCTGCCGCAGGCGCTACAATACTTGCCATGATCGGCTGGATTGGCGGCTACAGGCTCAACCTCACATCGAGCGCGGCAATCGGCCTTTGGCGCATCGAGCCGACGGAACACTCCGTGGCCGTTGGCGATACAGTCTTCATTTGCCCTCCTGCGACCTACATGTTCATGCAGGCGTTCGGTCGGGGCTATCTCCGTAGCGGACTTTGTCCCGGTGGGCTGGCCCCGCTACTCAAGACCATCGTGGCTGTTGCCGGCCAGCGCGTCTGGATCGGCGACGATGTCAGCATCGATGGCAGGCCGCTTGCTGCCTCGCGCATCCATCACAGGGACGGTCAGGGCAGAGTGATTGTCCCCTTTTCCGGAGGCACCGTGCCGCCTGGCTACCTGTTCCTGCACTCATCCTCAGAGAGCTCATATGACTCCCGATATTTCGGGCCGATCCCCGCCACCGGCCTTCTCGGTCGGGCTCGCCCGGTCTTCACCTTTCGTCCCTGATTATGTCCGCGGCATCACGCTGACAGCGACTGCCGCTTTAGTCGGCTGCGTTGCCTGGAGCGGCGATCCGTTGAGCTTGCCGCTTGCTTTCGCCTTTCCAGCTCTATGGACCTGGTCGCCATCCCACCTGATCGCGGCTCTGGTATCGCTAGGATATTTCCTCGCAGCCTCCCGTGGGTTGCCGCAGGGCGTTGCCACCTATTACGCATCCGACCTTTGGCCTGGTCTGTTGCTTTGGATCGTCGCATCGCTCTCTTTCGTCGGCGTGCATACGGCGATGTGGACTGGGCAGCGGGGGAATGCGAGGTCGCTGCGCTATCTGGCGGCGGCGGTGCTTTTGGGACTGCCGCCCTTCGGTATCATTGGCTGGGCACATCCGTTGACCGCGGCGGGCGTTCTGTTTCCGGGGTGGGGATGGTGGGGCCTCACCGGGGCCGCCGCCGGCATGGCGATGATGACATCGCGATTCTGGCCAGCTGCGGCCATCGTCCTGGGGGCATTCTGGTTATCGTCCGCCGCAACATGGACGCCTCCCGCCCCACCGAATGGGTGGAAGGGCGTCGATCTCGAACTGGGACAAAGCTTGGGGCGAGACGGCTCGCTCGACCATCACCGTGACCTGATCGCAATGGTTCGGCAGGAAGCGGGTGAGGCAAATCGTGTCATCGTTCTTCCCGAAAGCGCGCTCGGCTTCTGGACCCCTACCTTGGAGAAGCTTTGGCGCGGGGGGCTGGAAGGAAGCGATGTCTCTGTCATCGCCGGAGCGGCAATTGTCGATGCGCAAGCTTACGACAATGTCATGGTTGCGATTTCGGCCGACGGGGCGCGCGTCCTCTATCGCCAGCGCATGCCTCTTCCGGTCTCCATGTGGCAGCCCTGGCTTGCATGGACCGACCAAGGCGGCGGAGCGCGGGGGAACTTCTTCGCCAATCCTGCGGTCGAGCTGGGCGGTTATCGGATTGCGTCGCTTATCTGCTACGAGCAGCTCATCCTCTGGCCCGTCCTACAGTCCATGATTTATGCGCCCGAGATTGTCGTCGCCACCGGCAATGGCTGGTGGACGGGTGGCACGTCAATCGTCGCCATTCAGAGGGCCAGCGCCGCTTCCTGGGCCCGGCTATTCGACGTTCCCCTTATCACCGCCTTTAATCTTTGATCGCTGCAGCAGCCTTATGCATCTTCCCAAATCTATTCACGGACGTTTCGCTGAATGTATGTTGGCTGAAATACAATAATAAAATCAATATATTATGCCAAAGAAAGAGTAGTCCGTAACTGCGAATTAGGCCAGCGGGGGCCGGGATAAGCGTGCATCGGCGCTTGATGCAGTCGGGCCTCCAGATCTCAGTGTGCAAGAGAGGCGGCAAGGTGTGAATGGCGAGAAGGCTCTTACAATTGGCCAAAATGGCAGGCCGCGTGATGCGTCGGATGAGTGCGCAAATCCAACTTGTATTATCTTACTATTGATAGTATGTTCATCACATTGCCAGCATGCAAATGGCTTGGCCCAACAGAGCGCAATCCTGCTCTCCAACTTCAAATGTGAGGAACGATGTCCGACTCGTCCAAGCCTGTAATCGGAATCATTGGTGGAACTGGAGACCTCGGTTCCGGCTTGGCGAAGGCCTGGGCTGCCGCCGGCTACAAAGTCGTGATCGGTTCGCGTAGCCGTGACAAAGCAGTTGCTCTCGCATCCGAACTTGGCGCAGGCATTGTCGGTGAAGACAACGTTGGCGCCGCCAGGCTGGCTGACGTAGTCGTGCTGGCCGTGCCATTCGCAAGCCATGACGCAACGATCGCCGAAATCAAGGACGTCGTTCAGGGCAAGATCGTCGTTGACGCGGCTGTGCCGCTGGTGCCTCCGAAAGTCTCCACCGTACAGCTTCCCAGCGCTGGTTCCGCGGCCCAGATCGCCCAGGGACTGCTGGGGGAGGGGGTCCGCGTTGTCTCCGCCTTTCACAATGTTGGTGCGGCCAAACTGCACAAGGGCGGACGAGCCGAGTGCGACGTTCTGGTGTTCAGTGACGACAAAGAGGCCCGCAATCAGGTCATTGAACTCGCAGGCGCCGTCGCCAACCGTGGTGTCGGTGGTGGCGTTCTCGCAAACTCGGCCGCGGCCGAAGCGCTCACATCGGTCCTGATCTGGATCAACCGTCAATACAAAGTTCCCGGTGCCGGCATCGCAATCACCGGACTTGAGGACGCAAACGCTGCGTAAACTGCCATGGCATCCGTCTCGCTCTCGCTTCATGCAATACCTGGATTGCCCCTGATCGCTCCCGGGGACGATCTCGCCGGCCTGATCGAAGAGGCCCTGCGCAAGTGTGGGCTAGGTCTGATGGACGATGACATCGTCGTGGTGGCGCAGAAAGTCGTCTCCAAGGCAGACGGTCTCTACGTCGAACTTGATAGCGTCGAGCCGTCGCAACGTGCCCGCGACATCGCCGCACAAGTCGGCAAGGATCCGCGCCACGTCGAAGTGGTGCTGCGCGAGGCCGAGGAGGTCGTCAAGGTCGGGCCGCACGTTATCGTGGTTGCTCATAAGCTTGGCTTCGTCATGGCGAATGCCGGCATCGATGAATCCAACATCGAGCATGCCAATGGCAGCCGCGTCCTGTTGCTCCCGCGCGATCCCGATGGCTCTGCATCTGTCCTCAAAGGTCGGCTTGATCAGATGTTCGGGGTCTCTTGCGGCGTCGTCATCAACGACAGCTTTGGCCGCCCATGGCGCAATGGCGTGGTTGGCGTTGCGATCGGAGCTGCAGGAATGCCGGCGCTGGTTGATCGGGTCGGCGCCGAGGACCTGTTCGGCCGAACACTGAAGGTGACCGAGATCGCTGTCGCAGACGAGATCGCCTCGGCAGCCTCGCTGATGATGGGGCAAGCCAACGAAGGCTTGCCGGTGGTTCTTATTCGCGGATATCGGCCGACCGCGCCCACGCGGCCGGCGGCATCATTGATCCGCTCCCGCGAGAGGGACATGTTCCGATGAGCGCTTCCAAATCAACGGGTCGGGTGGTTGCCCTGTGTGGCGGTGTCGGAGGTGCCAAGCTCGCGTTCGGTCTCGAACGGCTTCTCGGCAACGATCTCACGCTGATCGTCAATACAGGCGATGATTTCGAGCACCTCGGCCTGAAAGTCTCCCCCGACATCGACACCGTTCTCTATACTTTGTCGGGCCTCGCCAATCGCGAACTCGGCTGGGGCCGGCAGGACGAGAGCTGGAATTTCATGAAGGCGCTGTCGACACTCGGCGGCGAGACCTGGTTTCAGCTCGGCGATCGAGATCTTGCCATCCACGTCGAACGAACGCGGCGTTTGAGGACCGGCGAGACGCTTTCCGCCATCACCAGCAGTTTCGCAGCACATTTCGGGATTGCCGCGCAGGTTCTGCCGATGAGTGACGACCGAATCAGCACCGCCGTGGTGACATCGGAGGGAGTGCTGCCGTTCCAACGCTATTTCGTAGAACGGCGTTGCGCCCCGCGCATTGACAGCATTCATTTCGAACGTTCGGTGCGAGCGCGCGCCTCATCTGAGGTTCTGTCCGCTCTGGGCGATCCGCAACTGACGGCGATCATTGTTTGCCCGTCAAATCCTTTTCTCAGCATCGATCCTATCCTGTCGGTGCCGGGCGTCCGCGCGGCCATCAAGAAGTCGAGCGCACCCGTGGTCGTAGTGTCGCCCATCATAGGCGGCAAGGCCGTCAAGGGGCCGACGGACAAGATCATGACCGAGCTTGGCGTGCCCAGGACGTCGAAGGCAATCGCCGAGCACTATCTCGACCTGATCGATGGACTGATCATCGACCACAGCGATGAACAGGAACGCGAAATCGCCGGCTGCGCGGTTCGTACGGCTTCGTCGCTGATGAACACTGATGAAGATCGCGTTCGGCTCGCAGGCGAGGCGCTCGATTTTGCGCGCCACCTCGTGTCGACCCCGCAGCGGCAATTCGGAGGCTGATACTGATGGCGACGATTGCTGCAGCTTCGAAGATATGCGCTCTCGTTCCTGTCAAACGATTGGGCTGGGCAAAATCCCGCCTGGCTCCGCATCTGACGACAGGCGAGCGGAATTGCCTTGCGGAAGCAATGTTGCGCGATGTGCTCGATGTGCTCTCCAAGGTCCCTCAGCTGGGGGGGATTGCGGTCATCACTTCCGACACCGCCGTCGCTTCAATAGCAAACGACTACAACGCCGTAGTCATTGACGACCTCGATGATGCCGGCATCAACAATGCGGTAAGGCGTGGGCAAAGGGCACTCGCAGCCGAGGGCCATGCCGGTGTCTTGGTCATCCCAGGCGACATCCCCTTTCTGAGTGCCCAGGAGATCGAACTGGCCCTGTCGGCGCTCGCCGACTGTAACGTCGTGATCACACCGGCAAACCGTGATGGCGGAACAAACCTGCTCGGGTTCTCTCCGCCCCACGTCATGGACCCCTCCTTCGGGCTGCACAGCTTCAGGCGCCACCTTGCGATAGCCCGGGCGATGGGCCTGGAAGTTGTCGTGCTCCCCCTCGAAGGAGCCGGACACGATATCGATGTGCCCGCCGATCTCTGGTCGGACACGGATGGACCAGCAATTCAGACACGCCGGCTGCTCGCGCGCCTTGGGAAAGATGTTCCCCCTGCTTGCCCCGGCCCTACCCAGGAGCCTCTGTCGCCATGAACCACGCTGCGCTTCTCAACGACTTCGCGCCTGAACGGAGACTAAACCGCGAAGAGGCGCTGAACCTGGTCGAGATCAATGATCTCCAGCCGCTGCTGTCTGCTGCGCGCCATCGTCGAGACTGGGCTCACGGCGATCAGGTCTCGTATTCCCGCAAGGTGTTCATTCCGCTGACCCAACTCTGCCGAGACGTCTGCCACTACTGCACATTCGCGCATCCGCCGCGCAAGGGGCAGCGGGCATTCCTGACCCGCGACGAGGTTTTGGCGATCGCCGAAGCCGGCAAGAAGGCGGGCTGCAAGGAGGCGCTGTTCACGCTCGGCGACAAGCCGGAGCTGCGCTATCGCGTTGCGCGCGAGGAACTGAAGGCACTCGGGCACGAGACGACCATTTCTTATCTTGCCGAAATGGCTTCGGTCGTCCTCAAGGAGACCGGACTTCTTCCGCACATCAATCCAGGTTTGCTGACGAGCGAGGACCTCGCGGCCCTGCGGTCCGTCTCGATCTCGCAAGGAATCATGCTGGAGAGTGTATCGAAACGGCTGTGCGAGAAGGGCGGCGCCCATCACGGCTCCCCCGACAAGGCACCTGCGGCGCGATTGGACACCATCCGCCGTGCCGGCGAAAAGAAGGTTCCGTTCACGACGGGCATTCTGATCGGCATAGGCGAGACGCGGGCCGAGCGCATCGACTCGTTGCTGGCACTGCGAGACCTTAACGATGAGTTCGGCCACATCCAGGAAATCATCATCCAGAATTTCCGCCCCAAGGCTGGAACCAGAATGGCGGACATCGAAGCGCCGGCGCTTGAGGATCATCTTTGGACAATTGCCGTCGCGCGGCTGTTGTTCGAGCCAGCGATGAACATCCAGGCCCCTCCCAATCTTAGCCCAGGCGCGCTGGAGCAGATCGTTCACGCAGGCATCAACGATTGGGGAGGGGTTTCGCCGGTCACGCCGGATCACGTCAATCCTGAAGCACCGTGGCCGCAACTCGTCGAACTCTCTGACGTGACCTCAATGGCAGGCAAGGACCTGGTCGAACGGTTGGCGATCTATCCCTCCTTTGCCAGAAAACCCCTGGAATGGGTCGATGCGGATCTGCGCTTTCCTCTCTACAACCGGATCGACGCCGAGGGCTGGCCACGCAGCGATGACTGGTGCCCAGGCCGCTCCGATCCCATCCCCGCAACCGAAGCGTTTCTGCTCAGCGCAGCTCCGAACAGTGTCGGTGGGAGAGTGCGTGCCGTCCTGGACAAGGCGGCCGAGGGGACGATGCTCACTGAAAACGACATCGTCACTTTGTTCCGGGCACGGGGTGGCGATTTCGCCGCTGTTTGTCGAGCGGCCGACGCTCTGCGCCGGCGGGTCAACGGCGACACCGTCAGCTATGTCGTGTGCCGCAACATCAACTACACCAACATCTGCTACTTCAAATGCCAGTTCTGCGCCTTTTCGAAGGGCAAGCTCAGCGAGAACCTGCGCGGCCGCCCCTACGATCTCGACATGAGTGAGGTCGCAGCGCGTGTGCGCGGTGCCTGGGAGCGCGGCGCGACTGAAGTCTGCATGCAGGGAGGTATCCATCCGTCCTATACGGGCGCGAAATATCTCGAGATCTGCCAGGCGGTGAAAGAGGCGGTTCCGAACATGCACATGCATGCGTTTTCGCCGCTGGAAGTCTGGCAGGGCGCAAAGACACTTGGCATGTCGGTTTCCGATTTTCTCGCGCAGCTGAAGGCGGCCGGTCTGAGCACATTGCCGGGTACGGCAGCCGAAATCCTTGATGACGAGGTGCGGGCGACCTTGTGTGCGGACAAGATCAACACGCAGGAATGGCTCGACGTCATGCGCGCTGCCCACAAACTCGGCTTCCGCACGACGGCAACGATCATGTTCGGCCATATCGAGGGTTACGAACACTGGGCGCGCCATCTCATCAGGGTTCGTGACCTGCAGATGGAAACGGGCGGGTTCACCGAATTCGTGCCGCTGCCATTCGTTCACATGGAGGCGCCGATCTATCTCAAGCGCCGGTCGCGTCCAGGGCCGACCTTCCGCGAAGCCATCCTTATGCACGCCGTAGCGCGTCTGACACTGCATCCGCACATCACCAACATCCAGGCGTCATGGGTGAAGCTTGGGCAGGAGGGCGTGCGGCACTGCCTGAACGCCGGCGTGAACGATCTCGGTGGAACCTTGATGGACGAAAGCATCTCAAGGTCCGCCGGCGCCAGCCATGGCCAGGAGATGACCCCTCAGCACATGGAGGCCATCATCCGCAAAGCGGGCCGCCAGCCGAGGATGCGCAACACTGTTTACGGCGATGCCCCCGCAGTCTCGCGCGAACGGGCCTTTGCCGCTGCCGCTGCGCGAACTGCCTCTGAAAGCACCTCTGCACGCGAACCGGTCTGCGCTGGCTGACAGCCCTATTGCGAGCTGATTTCGCACGTGGAAATCTTTTGCTATAGGCTAGTCATACTAACATTAGGATGATAATACGACTTAATGATTGCGCGACAGCCAGACTCTACAAGGAGATGACGGAAATGCCTGCAGCTGGAGGCGGCCTTCTCGATAAGGTTGAAGTGGTTGATGGCGACATTCGCAGGTCCGCCGTCGAATGCGCGCGCAGCCGTGGCGTTGTATTGCCAACCTTCTCCCAGCTTGCTGGGTCGGCGCCAATTCCGCCATCCATCCTTGACCGCTTGCAGTCGGTTGACCCTGACGCGCCAGATCCTTTGAACCTGTGGCGTGTGAACTGGTTCAATTCGGACGACCGGCGAGGGCAGCAAGCGGTGCCTGCCCATGTCGTATTGCCGCGCAGTCTGACTGGGGTCGAGGCACCGATAGTGGTGTTGCTCGGCGCCCGCTTTCCGATGATCGGTGCACATAAGGTGCTGCCGGCTTACGCCGGGCTGGTGACCTATTTCGTCTCGGGACGTTTTGATCCGCGCCGGCATCGGGCGGTCTGGCCGTCGACGGGCAACTACTGTCGCGGCGGCCTTGCGGTATCACGAATCCTTGGCTGCGATGGTGTCGCTGTCCTGCCCGAAGGCATGAGCCGAGAACGCTTCGAGTGGCTTGAGCGCTGGGCTTCTGATCCGTCTCACATCATTCGCACTGTCGGCACCGAAAGCAACGTCAAGGAAATCTACGACAAATGTCACGAACTGGCGCAAAGCGCTGACAACGTCATTCTGAACCAGTTTTCGGCCTTCCCGAACTATATGGCGCATTTCGCCTGCACGGGTGCTGCCTGCGAGCGGGTCTTCGACGATGTCCGGGACCAGAACGGCCAGGCAAGGCTGGCTGCGTTCGTCTCGGCAACGGGGTCAGCAGGGACGATTGCAGCCGGCGACAAGCTCAAACAGTCTTACGGGACGCGGATCGCCGCCGTCGAAGCTTTGGAATGCCCGACACTGCTCGAAAGCGGATACGGCGAGCACAACATCCAGGGCATCGGCGACAAGCATGTGCCCCTGATTCATAATGTCCTAAATCTGGATTTCGTGGTCGGTGTTTCGGATCGATCGACGGATCGGTTGAACTATCTCTTCAACACCCCCGGAGGCAGGCATCTGCTGGCATATCGCCTTGGCCTGAAAGACGAAGAGCTATCCTTCCTGGACGACATCGGCATCTCGGGCATTGCCAACATCATCGCCTCGATCAAGCTGGCCAAGCATATGAATTTCGGGCCGCACGACGTTGTCATGACGATCGCGACGGACGGCGCCAGCCTCTATTCGAGCGAGATGGAGGCGATTGGGCGCGGTGAATTCAGCGGCGGCGTTTCCGAGGCAGATGTCGAGCATCTGCTGGCTAGCTGCCTGCACGAAGCTGTTGCTGACAGCCTGATCGAAATGACGGCGCGCGAGCGGCGCAGGGTTTTCAATCTCGGCTACTACACCTGGGTTGAACAGCAGGGCGTGACGCTGAGCGATTTCGACGCCCGGCGCGACCAGTCGTTTTGGCGTGCGGCCGCCGACGCCGCATTCGCCTGGGACGAACTCATCACCGAATTCAATGCCGAAGTCGGCCTGAATTAGCTGCGGACGCTGTCCGTGGCGAGCTAAAGGAGAAACGAAGTGCTTGAAGCTCAACTCGAGCCATACTCACGGCTGAGGGAAAACCTCGCAGCACGTGATCGAAGCCTGCGCGAAAAAGTCATGTCGCTAGAGGAAGCGGCAGGGCTCGTCCAGGACGGCATGAAGGTCGGCATTGGCGGCTCGACCATGTCTCGGACACCGATGGCTTTGATCTGGGAGATCATCCGCCAGCGCCGGCAGAACCTTTCCTGTTCGCGCTGCATCGTGTCGACCGACGGTGACCTTCTCTTTGGGTCCGGGGTTTCGGACCACATCATCACCAGTTGGTTCGCCCAGGGCATCCTCTGGGGCCTCTCCAAGGTGATGCGCCATCACGTCGAAACGCAAGGCAGGCGCTACGAAGAGTGGAGCCATATGGGTGTCGGAATGCGGTTCCGCGCCGGCGGCATGGGCGTTCCCTTCCTGCCAATGCGTGCAATGCTCGGCTCGGACGTGATGCGGCAGCGACCAGAGGCAAAGCCCATCGATTGCCCATTCACGGGCGAAAGGCTTCTGCTTGTGCCGGCGCTCAACCCTGATGTTGCGCTCATCCACGTTCAGCGCTGCGACGCCTACGGCAACGCCCAGATCGATGGCCTGCAATTCATGGACATCGACCTCGCGCTTGCAGCCAACAAGGTCATCCTGACCACCGAGCGCATCGTGTCGAATGACCAGATCCGCCGTCACCCCGATCAGACGAAGATCGCCTTCCTCTGTGTGGATGCTGTCGTCGAGGTTCCTTACGGCGCGGCCCCGCATGAATGCTTCGGCATCTATGAACCAATGCTCAAGCATATGGACGCCTACGTGAAGCAGGTCAATGCCGATCCGGTAAAGGGGATGCAGGAGTACCTTGAGAAGTACTTCTACGGGCCGAAAAACTGGAACGAATACCTGGAGTTGATTGGGCTTGAAGAGCTTCTCGAAGCAAGTCAGCGCGGCAGGAGCATCTACAATGACTGAAGCCCGCAACTACACCGCCTCTGAAATTCTCGCGATCCTGGCGTCGCGCCAGCTCAAGGATGGCCAGGTGGTCTTCGCCGGTGTCGGAACACCGTTGCTGGCGGCAACTCTTGCCCAGCAACTGCGCTGCCCAGGCCTGACCATCCTGTTTGAAGGAGGCGTTGTCGGCGCCTTCGTGGAGGCGGGAAAACTGCCACCATCGACCAACGATCAGCGCTGCACCAAGCGCGCCAACATGGTGCTCGGCAGCGCCGACGTTCTGCTGCTTCTGCAGCGCGGTTATGTCGACATCGGTTTCATGGGTGGGGCCCAGATCGACCAGTTCGGCAATCTCAATTCGTCCTTCATCGGCGATCCGGCCGCACCGAAGACGCGCCTGCCTGGCACGGGTGGCGGCAATGACATCTCGAGCCTCACCAACATGATCGTTGCGATGAAGCACGAGAAGCGGCGCTTCGTCGAGAAGGTCGACTTCATCACCAGCCCTGGCTTCATCCGGGGCGGCAACTCCAGACGCGAAAGCGGTCTACCTGCTGGCGGAATGTTCCGCGTGATTACCGAACTCGCGATCTTCGGTTTCGACAAGACCACCCGTCGAATGCGCGTGCTGGCACTTAATCCCGGCGTTTCCCGCGAGGAAGTGCAGGACAACACCGGCTTCGAACTCGAATTCGACGAGAATCTTCACCTCACCGAGCCGCCAACCACCCGTGAACTGCAAATCCTGCGACAGCTCGATCCCGAGCGGCTTTTCACTGCCTGATTTTCCCGGAGGAAGAACCATGACACTGATTACAAAGACTTTCGGCATCGCCGCGCGCAATTTCGTGGCCTATCCGAACATGCCCGACGCCCGCAAGCTCGTGGAATACGGCGTGCGCGTCGAGGAACTCGGTTACGACTCCGTGTGGGTCTGGGACCACATGCTGCTTGGCGTCGACCCCAACTTCCCGATCATCGACTCGCTGACCGCACTCACCGGGATCGCGGCAAGGACGACCAAGATCCGCATGGGTACGGGCATCCTCGTACTGCCACTGCGCAATCCCGTGGCTCTCGCCAAGCAGCTGTCATCCATGGATCAGCTGTCCAACGGACGCATGATCATGGGCATGGCGGCCGGTTGGTACAAACGCGAATTCGATGCGATGAGCCTGCCTTTCTCCAAGCGCGGCAAGATCATGGACCAGAACCTCGAGATCATGCGCCGGCTCTGGACCGAGGACCGCGTGACCGGGAAATACAGCATTGCGGATCCGGAAACCGGCGTCCAGCTCGAGTACAACATGTCGAAAGCCGTGATGTACCCCAAGCCGGCACAGTCGCACCTTCCGATCCTCATCGGCGGCTATGCGGATGCGGCACTCAAGCGCGCAGGAACCACCGGCGACGGCTGGCTCACCTATTTCTACCGTGCCGAGGATTTCAAGAAGTCGTGGGACAAGGTCCTCGGCTTCGCCAAGGAAGCGGGCAAGGACCCGAACTCCGTGATGAGCGCCTCGCAGCTGCCGATCATGGTCGGCGCTTCGAAGGAAGCCGTCCGCGAAGACATGATGGATTGGCTCAACAAGGAATGGGATTTCCCTGAACACAGCGACTGCACCCGCGAGAGCGCGATCATGGGCTCGGTCGACGACTGCGTCGAGCAGCTCAAGGCTCACATCGATGCCGGCGTCCAGAAGATCATCTTCGTTCCCTACAAATACGAGATGAAGCAGATCGAAACCATCGCGCGTGAAATCATCCCCCGCCTGAAGGCTCTTTGACCCCAACTCCGTCCTGTTTGCGCTCACCGCGGGCAGGACGGATCTCTTTTTTGCGAACGACACGCCGCCTTATCGGGAGATTGAAATGACTGACCCAAACCGCAAACGAATATTGGACAAAGTTGACGCCTCAAAAGACGAAGCGGTGCGCTTCCTGCAGAAGATGGTTTCGATCCCCAGCGTCACCGGCGACGAGGCGGCAATCCAGGCGTTTCTTCACGGATACCTGAATACGATCGGCCTCGATGTCGACATCTGGGACACCGACTGGCAAGAGCTCAAGAAGCATCCCGGCTACCGACCCGTCGCGCGCGGCTATGAAGGGCGGCCCAACATCGTTGCGAGCGCGAAGGGTTCTGGCGGCGGGCGCTCGCTGCTGCTCAATGGCCACACCGACGTTATTCCCGTCGGCAACGGCGAGGGGTGGAGCGACAATCCGTGGTCGGCGAAAATCGAGAATGGCCGCATCTACGGCCGCGGATCCTGCGACATGAAGAGCGGTGTCGCCAGCCACATCCTGGCCGTGCAGTATCTCAAGGAGCTCGGCATCGATCTCAAGGGCGATGTGCTGATCAACATCGTGATCGATGAGGAAGTCAGCGGTCATGGGACGCTCGACACTGTCATCCGCGGCTACTCGGCCGACGCTGGCATCTCGGGCGAGACCAGCGACCTGCATGTGCAGCCCGCATGCATCGGGCGCATCTGGTTCGAGATCGAAATTCAGGGCAAACCGGCGGGCATCCAGCAGCGCTATCTCGGCGTCAGCGGCATCACGCTCGGTCAGAAGATCGTCGCTGCGGTGCAGGAGATGGAAGACGAGCGCGTCGCAACGGTCAAACATCCGCTTTATCCGAGTGCAATCGATTCCTTGCCGTGCATCATCGGTTCGTTCCAGGCCGGCAACTATCCGAGCGCCTTCCCGGCGACGGCACTTCTCAAGGGCTCGATCGGCACGGTGCCCGGAGAAGATCACGAAGGGGTCAAGCAAAGCCTGGTGAAGAAGATCGCCGAGGCGGCGGCCAAGGATCCGTGGATGAAGGACCACCCCCCTCAGGTGCGGTTCGTCGGCTACGATGCCGAGGCCTCCGAAATCCCGCGGGACCATGCCATCGTGCAAACCGTTTCCCGCAACTATACGGAAATCACCGGCAAGGAGCCGACCATAAGCGGACGCCAGGGTGCTGCCGATACCCGCTTCCTCAACAGCTATGGTCATACACCCACGGTGATCTTCGGCCCTGGCTCGACCGCCATCATGCACGCCAATGACGAGTATGTGTCGATCGACGACTACATTGCGTCCATCAAAGTCATGGCACTTTCCATTTATGACTGGTGCAACGCGGCGCCCTTGGCGAAGTCCTGAAGCCGTAGGTCGTTACCTATCCACGATTTCCGTCAAAGGGGCCGCAAGGCCCCTTTTTCACAATGCATACCGTCTTTCACATGCATGCCCATCTTTCATAGTGCTCGTCAAAATTCATTCTATCTTACTATAAATAGATTGACTTTGCGAAGAGCCTGACGCACGGTCCTGTCAAGCTCGGCTTGGCCACCAAACTCGAGTGTATGACGACGATGCTCCGCCTGAACTGTTCAGCCAGTTCAAGCTGGCGGCTCAAATCCAGCTTCGCTGTATCGGAGATACACCTATGCGCTTCGCAACAATTGACCAATCACGCGCCGGGAAAGGCGCCGGAGGAGTTATGGCACCATGAAGGTCGGCGCATTAAAAGAGACGTTTGCGGGAGAGACGCGCGTGGCGGTAACGCCGTCGTCGGCGGTGCATCTGGCGAAACTCGGTCATAAGGTCTTCATGGAAGCCGGCGCAGGCAAGGCGTCAGGCTTCAGCGACGCTGATTACATCAAGGCCGGCGTAGCAATCGAGAAGTCGGCAGCCGATCTCGTCAAGGCCGTCGACGTCGTGGTCAAGGTGCGTCAGCCGACCGAGGTGGAACTCAAGCGGCTGAAGATCGGCCAAACGCTGATTTCCTTCTTCTATCCGGGTCAAAACGCGGCACTGCTGAAACTTGCGGAAAAGCAGGCCGTCACGGCGGTCGCCATGGACATGGTTCCACGCATCAGCCGCGCGCAGAAGATGGATGCGCTGTCTTCAATGGCCAACATTGCCGGCTATCGCGCGGTGATCGAAGCGGCCAACAACTTTGGCCGTTTCTTCACCGGTCAGATCACGGCCGCCGGCAAGGTGCCGCCGGCCAAGGTCCTGGTGATTGGTGCCGGCGTGGCGGGGCTTGCGGCAATCGGAGCGGCACGTGGCCTCGGTGCGATCGTGCGGGCTTTCGACGTGCGCCCGGAGGTGGCCGAGCAGATCGAATCGATGGGCGGTGAGTTCCTGTTCCTCGATTTTTCCGACATCCAGGACGGGGCTGCCACGGGCGGTTATGCGGCGCCGTCATCCCCGGAGTTCCGCGCCAAGCAGCTTGAACTGTTTCGTTCTCAAGCTCCGGATGTCGACGTCGTCATCACAACCGCGTTGATCCCCGGCCGCGATGCGCCAAAACTCTGGACCGCCGATATGGTGGCCGCGATGAAGACGGGCTCGGTGATCATCGACCTGGCAGCTGAGCGTGGTGGCAACTGCGATCTGACCGTGCCCAACGAAAAGATCGTCACCGACAACGGCGTCACTGTCGTTGGCTATACCGATTTCCCAAGTCGCATGGGCGCGCAGGCGTCGGAACTCTATGCGAACAACATCCGTCATTTCCTGACCGATCTCACGCCCGGCAAGGACGGCGTCATCAAACACAATATGGAAGATGACGTCATCCGTGGCGCAACCGTCGCGCATGGCGGGTCGATCACCTTCCCGCCGCCACCGCCCAAGATTGCCGCCATTGCGGCGCAGAAACCCAAGGAAAAGACAAAGGAACTCACAGTCGAGGCAAAGCGCGCCAAGGAACTGGCGGATTCCCGGGCGCAGACCCGCTCGCAGTTCGCGCTGCTCGGCATTGGCGCGGTACTGATGCTGATCATCGGCCTGTTCGCGCCGCCAAGTTTCCTCGGCCACTTCATCGTTTTCGTGCTTGCCTGCTTTGTCGGCTTCCAGGTGATCTGGAACGTCAGCCATTCGCTCCACACGCCGCTGATGGCTGTCACCAACGCGATCTCCGGTATCATCATTCTGGGCGCGTTGCTGCAGATCGGACTTGGCTCCCAGTGGGTTGTCGCCCTGTCTGCCGTTTCCGTGCTGATCGCCACGATCAACGTCGTCGGCGGCTTCCTCGTCACCCGGCGAATGCTCGCCATGTTCCAGAAATCGTAAGGGGAAAACCGACATGGAAATCGGACTCACGACCGCAACCTATGTCGTTGCCGCCATCTTGTTCATCCTGTCGCTCGGCGGGTTGTCAGGGCAGGAAAGCGCCAAACGGGCCGTCTGGTACGGCATTGTCGGCATGGCGCTCGCCGTACTTGCCACTCTATTCGCCGCCGGCCCGGTCAACTGGCATATCACCGCGGTTATGATCGCCTTCGGAGCGTTGGCTGGCTGGTATGTGGCCAACCGCGTGCAGATGACGGAAATGCCACAGCTGGTCGCAGCCCTTCACTCCTTTGTCGGCCTTGCCGCAGTGTTCATCGGCATCAATGCCGAGATCACGCTGATGGATGTGTTGGCGGCAAAGGCGTCTGGGGCGACCGAGACTTTCACTGGCTTTGCGGCAGTCCTGGCGCACAAATCACCAGCGGAAATCGCGGTGCTCAAGATCGAAGTATTCCTTGGCATCTTCATCGGGGCGGTCACTTTCACCGGTTCGATTGTCGCGTTCGGGAAGCTCGCCGGGAAGATCGACGGGAAGGCCAAGAAATATCCCGGCGGCCATGCTTTGAACGCCGCTGCGGCTCTTATCTGCCTGGCGTTCGGTGTTGCCTACTGCATGGGTGTCGGCATTCTGGGCGCCGACGGCATTCTGGGATCGAGCTTCGCCCAACTCGTGCTTGTTTCGCTGGTTGCCGGATTTATCGGCTGGCACCTGATCATGGGCATCGGCGGCGCCGACATGCCTGTGGTCGTCTCCATGCTGAACAGCTATTCCGGCTGGGCGGCTGCGGCCATCGGCTTCACCTTGGGCAACGATCTGCTCATCGTGACGGGCGCGTTGGTCGGCTCTTCCGGTGCGATCCTTTCTTACATCATGTGCAAGGCGATGAACCGCAGTTTCATTTCGGTGATCCTTGGCGGCTTCGGTGGGCCGCAGCAGTTGACCATGCAAATCGAGGGTGAACAGCTCGCCATCGACAGCGACGGCGTGGCTGCGGCACTCAACGAAGCCGAAAGCGTGATCATCGTGCCAGGCTACGGCATGGCGGTGAGCCAGGCCCAGCAATCTGTCAGCGAGCTGACCCGCAAGCTGCGCGCTGCCGGCAAAAAGGTGCGCTTTGCCATCCATCCTGTCGCCGGTCGCTTGCCGGGTCACATGAACGTGCTGCTCGCGGAAGCCAAGGTGCCTTACGACATCGTTTTGGAAATGGACGAGATCAACGAGGATTTTCCGAGCACCGACGTCGTTATCGTCATCGGCTCCAACGATATCGTCAATCCGGCCGCACAGGACGATCCAGGCAGCCCCATCGCCGGCATGCCGGTGCTGGAGGTCTGGAAGGCGAAGACCGTCTTCGTTTCCAAGCGCGGCCAGGGGACCGGCTACTCCGGCATCGAGAACCCACTGTTCTTCAAGGAGAACACGCGGATGTTTTATGGCGACGCTAAAAAATCCATCGACCAGCTGCTGCCGATGCTTGGCTGAACCCCATACGGTACAGTCTTGATGACGCAACAACGTGACGGGTCGACACCGTGAGGCCCTGCGTTTAAATTGATACTATCATCTTATTAATAGTATGATACGATCTGGTTTGAATTGGCTGGCGTCTGTCCTATCAGGATAGGCGCCAACCAGACAAAATGGGAGAGACATCAGCATGACCGAACAAGGCGTCGGCGCGTCATTGCTTCGTAAAGAGGACGATCGTTTCTTGCGAGGACGCGGCCAGTATGTCGGAGACATACGGCTTGCCGGCATGAAGGACGTTGCGTTCGTACGGTCTCCTCTGGCGCACGCCAACATTCGCTCGGTCTCAGCCCATGAGGCCATCCGTGGCCAGGTCGTGCTGCCGGCTGACTTGAAAGGGGTGAAACCGATCGTTGCGGTTTCGGGCTTGCAAGGCTTCAAGGCCTCAGAGCAGCCCATTCTGGCGCATGACAAGGTCCGGCAGGTGGGCGAGCTGCTTGCCATGTGTGTAGCCGACACAAGGGCTGCGGCCGAAGACATCGCTGCACAGGTCGATGTCGACCTCGAGGAATTGCCAGCAGTCCACGACATGCTGAAAGCCCGCGAACCCGGCTCGGCCCTGTTGCATGAGCATTGGGGCGACAATGTCTTTCTCGAGACTTTCGTCGACGTAAATTTCGCGGCGGCACTCGACGCTCCCGTCAAGGTGACACGCGAAATTTCGACCGCCAGGCAGAACATGTCGCCGATGGAAGGCCGGGGCACGGTTGCCTATTGGGACAGCCGGATGGAGCATCTCGTGCTCTATACCGGGAGCCAGATGCCGCACATCGTGCGCAACGGCCTTGCCGAATGCCTGGGTCTCGACCAGGTTCAGATCCGCATCATATCGCCGGATGTTGGCGGCGGGTTTGGCTACAAAGGGATCTTGCTGCCCGAGGACATCTGTCTGGGGTGGTATGCGATGCGGTGCGGCCATCCGGTTCGATGGCTGGAGGATCGCCGCGAGAATCTGACTGCCGGCACCAATTGTCGAGAGCACCACTACCGCATCACTGGTTACGCCGATCGCGATGGCAAATTGCGTGGTATCGACTGCGAGGCGACAGTCGACTCTGGCGCTTATTCTTCTTATCCGTTCTCGGCATGCCTGGAAGCTGCCCAGGTTGCCTCGATCCTGCCCGGGCCCTACGATTTTCCATCTTACCGCTGCCATACGTGGTCGATTGCGACCAACAAATGCCCGATCCTGCCTTACCGGGGTGTGGCACGTACCGGCGTCTGCTCGGCAATGGAGTTGATCATCGACGCCATTGCGCGCGAATGCGAGCTCGAACCTCATGAAGTACGCCGGCGCAATCTGGTTCGTCCCGAACAGATGCCTTTCGACAACATCACCAAGAAGCACTTCGACAGCGGCAACTATCCTGAAGCGCTCGACAGGGCCATTGCGGCCATTGATCTGCCATCGATCCGCGTGCGTCAGAAGAAGGGGGAGGCAGACGGCCGGCTGATTGGTGTCGGGCACTCGGTCTATTGCGAGCAGGGAGCCCACGGCACATCCGTCTATGCTGGCTGGGGCATTCCGATGGTGCCGGGCCATGAGCAAGCGACCGCGCGCATGACACCCGATGGCGGACTTGAACTCCGGATCGGGGCGCATTCGCACGGCCAGAGCATGGAAACCACCCTGCCACAGGTCGCGCATGAAATCCTCGGCATCGACACCAGCAAGATCAAATTGGTGCATGGCGACACGGAATACACGCCTTATTCGACCGGCAGCTGGGGCTCTCGCTGTGCTGTGATGTCGGGTGGAGCAGTGGCTACGGCGTCGCGTGAGTTGGCGGGCCTGATCAAAAAGATCGGAGCGCACCTTCTGCAAACAGAAGTTGACTCTTTGGAATTGTCTGGCGGGCAGGTCCATGGCGCCAATGGCAGCGTCACCATCGAGGAGATCGCCCACACCTGGTATCGTCGACCCCAGGACCTGCCGGCCGGCGTCGATCCGCGCGGGTTGGAAGTGACCATCGGCTACAAGCCGCAGCGCGATTCCGGCACCTTTAGTTACGCTGCCCACGCGGTGGTCGTCGCCGTCGATCCTGAAATGGGTGACATCGAGATCCTCGACTATGTCATTGTCGAGGATGGCGGCAAGCTGATCAATCCGATGGTGGTCGATGGCCAGATCTACGGCGGGCTGGCCCAGGGCATCGGCACTGCTCTTTACGAAGAAATGAATTTCGACGCGTCCGGGCAGCCGCTGGCGTCGACTTTTGCGGACTACCTGTTGCCGGGGCCGACCGAGGTGCCTGCTCCGCGACTTGATCACATGGAAACGCTCGCGCCCTATACCGAATTCGGGGTCAAGGGCATCGGGGAAGGCGGAGCTATCGCGCCTCCTGCCGCAATCAGCAATGCTGTCAACGATGCGCTAAGAGGTTATGGCGTTGAGCTACTTCGATCACCCATCACGCCGCGCCGTGTCCTGGAGGCTATCCAGCGATCGCAGCACAACCAGCCAGCCCGGCAACTGCAGGGAGCCGTAGCGTGAAACCGGTCAATTTCGACTACGCTCGTCCCAAGGACGTCGCTGGTGCCATCGCGCTCATCGGCGATGAGAGCCGTACTGTAAAGGTCATGGCCGGCGGGCAATCGCTTGGTCCGATGCTCAATATGCGTCTTGTGCAACCAGACCTGGTCGTCGACATCACTGGCATTGGCGAACTCAAAGCCGTTACCGATCAAGGCGACCGGATTGTCGTCGGCGCCTGCGTGACGCATGCGGATTTCGAGGATCTGCGCGTGCCCGACGTCGCCCACGGTGCGCTGCCGTCTGTCGCCAGCGGCATTGCCTACCGAGCTGTCCGCAACCGCGGCACCATCGGCGGAAGTCTGACACATGCCGACCCGTCTGCCGACTGGATTTCCATCCTGTCCGCCATTGGCGCTTCGGTAACGGTCGCGGGCCCCGCTGGTAGTCGCACAATGTCGGTTGAGGACTATATGCTTGGCGCGCTCGAGGCGGATCTGCGTCCCGGCGAGATCCTGGTTTCGGTCAGTGTCCCCAAGCTCGGAAAGGGCGCCCGCTGGGGCTATTACAAGAGTTGCCGCAAGACGGGCGAATTCGCACACGCGATCGGGGCGTTTCTCCATGATCCGGAGAGGGGTGCAAGCCGGGCCGTTATCGGCGCGACAGAAAGCAAGCCGATCGTTGTGGCTGCTGCTACCGCCTTCATTGGTGATGGACGAGGCGACAAACCTGCAAAAGGCTTTGACGCCAACGCCACGGCAAAACTCCTGGAAGCCTCTGGCATGGTCGATCAGATCGATCGTCAGACCCATGTCGTCGCCTTGCGACGCGCCATCGAGCGAGCATACCCAGCATGACAACAATCAATCTCACCGTTAACGGCAAGCAACTTTCAGCAACGGCAGAACCTCGGACGCATCTCGCCGACTATCTTCGCGACTGCCACAATCTGACCGGA
Source organism: Aminobacter sp. BA135 (assembly GCF_050859125.1). Taxonomy (NCBI): domain Bacteria; kingdom Pseudomonadati; phylum Pseudomonadota; class Alphaproteobacteria; order Hyphomicrobiales; family Phyllobacteriaceae; genus Aminobacter; species Aminobacter sp. BA135. The sequence goes on along the minus strand of NZ_CP139574.1, from coordinate 304,112 downwards.
ACCCACATTGGCTGCGAGCATGGCGTCTGCGGCGCGTGCACGCTTCTCGTCGATGGCGTGCCGACCCGGTCCTGCATTACATTTGCAGTGACGTGCGAACATGCCCACGTCACGACGATTGAAGGTCTGGACGACGACGAGATCGCTACCGAACTGCGGGCAGCCTTCAAACGGGAACACGCCCTTCAGTGCGGCTATTGCACACCAGGGATGATGGTCTCGGCACGCGACGTCGTGCTGAGGATGGAGAGCCCGAGCGAGCATGACATCCGCGTTGCCATGAGCGGGAACCTTTGCCGCTGCACGGGGTATGTCGGCATCGTTCGAGCCGTTCAAAGCGTCATTGAGGCACGACGCAAACGCGGTGCAGGTGCCATTGCCGACGGCAACCGCAAGGTGCTCGGACCGGCGGGTTCCGGCCATTCCAGCGCCGTTGCCGCCAATGGAGCTGCAAAGCCACGCGAGACCTCGCCGACAAAGGCTGCTGCCTCTGTGGCAGCTGCACCGGCGCGCGCTGATGCGAACTGGACGCCACAGACGACGTTTGTGCAAAGCTTCACGGTCGAGCACCCGGTGGATCAGGTGTGGGAGTTCTTCGGACGCATCGGCGAGGTGGCGACTTGCCTTCCCGGCGCGTCACTCAATGGCGAACCTGTCGATGGACATGCCGAGGGGCGCATCAAGGTCAAGGTTGGCCCCATCAGCGCTGAATTTCAGGGTGTTGCGGACGTCAGTTGTGACGATGCCACACGCACCGGCACCATTAGCGGCACCGGCAAGGACCAGCGCAGCAATTCGGCAACGCGCGGCCTGATCGGCTATGCTGTCAAACAGGGCGATAGACCTGGGCAGACCCGAGTTGACGTGACGGTTGGGTTCACACTGACCGGAATGCTGGCGCAATTCAGCCGATCCGGGCTGGTGCAAGACATTGCCAACCGATTGATCGCTGCCTTTGTTCAGAATCTGGAAGCCAAGCTTGCAGCCGGCGAGGGCGCAGCGCCTGCCGTCGCTGCCGAGTTTGACGCTGGCTCGCTGTTCACATCGGTGATCATCGGCCGGATAAAAGCGCTCTTCGCCAGCGTGTTCCGGCGCCGGTAAGCCGCCAAGCTGTCAGATCGTCGTCGACCGAAATTTAGAGCAATTCCAGGAAAAGTGCGCAGCGGTTTTCAGTCCGGAATTGCGCAAAAACAAGAAGATAGAGAGTTTCCGCGCTTCGAAGAAAAGCGGAAACGCTCTACTGGTGCAGCCGGCCCGGCTTGGTCCATTTCGCGCCCCTTGCACAACCAAGTTTGATCGCACCGGGGCTGGATAAATGGTTCTATTTACCGTATATTAGGCTCATGAACATCACATCCAAAATCTACGATCGCAGCCCTACGCCGCTCTACATTCAGGTCGCCTCGGTCATGCGGCAGCGCATCGACCGCGGCGTCTGGCTGCCTGGCGACAAGATATCCACGCTCGAGGAGTTGGAGGTCGAGTTCTCCGTAGCGCGCGTCACGATCAGGCAAGCCATCGACCTGTTGCGACAGGAGGGTCTGCTGGATGCCCAGCAAGGCCGCGGCACCTTTGTTTCGCTTAAGCTCAAGAAGAACCGTTGGTTGAATCTGGCGACCGATCTTGATGCAATGATCGCCAACCTCAAAGACAATGTGCTCAAGCGTGTTCACATCGAGGAAGGCGCTGCCGCTCCCGAACTGAAGGCCGGAGAAGGAACGCCCGCGGAGGGGTATACCTTCCTCAGAAGCGTGCAGTACAACAACGGCGAACCCTTCTCAGTCGTCAATCTGCATTTGGCGAAGCATATCTTCGACAAGGATCGCAAGCGCTTCACCCACTCTGCGGCATTGCCGCAGATCCTGGAAATGCCCGACGTCACGATTTCTCAGGCGCCCCAGACATTCACGATCGGCGTTGCAGATCCCGAGACAGCGAATTTGCTCGAGATCGGTCTTGGAGAACCCACTGCCGACTCCCGGCTTATCCTGATCGATGACAATGGCGTCGCCATCTACGTGGCAAGCATCCATTATCACAAGGATTGCTTTGCTTTGCGGGTCGAACTGCTGGACCACAGCAAGCGCCGCCAACGGACGGCGAAATGACCATTGTCGATGCCGCTCGCTGATATCCTCAATACAAGCGGCATCGATCGGTTTCGTCACTGCCGCTTAACGCGACCCAAGGACTTCAGCCGGCGAGCGGCCAACGATCGCTTCATATCGCGCCCGGTCGGTCGCCCCTTCGGTGTTGATGACAAATACACGCGAGGAAGCATCAAGCCCGAGTTTCGCCCGGGCCTCGTTGGACGCGAGCGCCTGCAACAAACCAGCCAGTCCAGCGCCACCGCTCTCGCCCGCCACGATTGCGGGATCTCCGCCCTGTGGATTTGCCAGCTGGCGCATAGTGTCGGCGGCATTCTCCTCGCTGACCGTCATGAACGCGTCGGCTTTGCGGCTGAGGATACGCCAAGCCACAAGCGATGGCTCATAACATTCGAGCATGGCCATGATGGTGGGCTCCCCGTGCTCGATCTTGACGGGCCGACCGGCAACCCCGCTCTCGTAGAGACATGCGGCACGGTCCGGCTCGACCACGATGAACGTCGGACGTTTGGCGCCATAAACAATATCAAAGTGGCCGGCAACCGCTGCAGCCAGGCCGCCAACACCTGCTTGCATGAAGACGTGGGTCGGCGCGGCCGGGAGTTCCTGCAAAGCTTCCTGCAGCATGGCCGTGTACCCCTGCATGACCAACCCCGGAATGCGTTCGTAACCCGGCCACGACGTATCGGACACGACGATCCATCCATGCTCTTGGCAGACACGCTCGGCTTCTGCGACGGAGTCATCATAGGTGCCCCTGACGCGGATCATCTCGGCTCCGAATTGTGCGATGGCCGCGACACGCTCGTCCGTCACACCCGAATGAACGAAGATCGCAGCCCTGGCTCCGACCAGCGTAGCTCCCGCAGCGACCGACTTTCCATGGTTGCCGTCAGTCGCGCAGCCGACCGTGATGCGCTCAGCTATCTGCCTGACGGCCGGCGTTTGCAGCTCGCTGACATCGACCTCTCTTCCGAGCTCACGGCTCGCTTGCTCGAGCACGAGCCGGATCACGGCATAAGATCCACCGAGCGCCTTGAAGCTGCCGAGTCCCAAACGCTGCGATTCATCTTTCACATGGATTGCCGCAACCCCGACCTCGCTCGCCATCTGCGTCAGCGCGCGGAGCGGAGTAGGGGTGTGGTTGGGCCGAAAGGTCAGGAACCGTTCCACGGTCCGGGCCGCCTCAATCCCGAGCATTTCGGCATCGGACCGATCGAGCGGCCGGTTGAGGTCGGCATGCGTATTCATCAGCAGCATGGGATTATCCTTTGGCGAATTCACTGAAGAATAGTCCGCGCGGCCCTCAAAATTTGCGCGATTTAGCCACATCGCACGCAACATCTTTGCAAGTTTGGGGGTGATATGCGCGGCATTGATGCTGGAAGCCTCGATAGCTTCGACCTCGCGATACTCGACATCCTCCAGCAGGACAATTCGACATCCCAGCGGATCATCGGGGAGCGGGTCCATCTTTCCGCAGCAGCGGTCAATCGCAGGATCCAGCGCATGCGCGAAGCTGGCGTCATCGTCGGCAATTACTCGACGCTGGATCCCACAAAGATGGGCAGGCCGATTACAGTCATCGTCGAGGTCCGCATCGAAAGTGAACGGCTGGATCTGCTGGATGCCGCCAAGCGGAGTTTTCAGGCAGATCCGGATGTCCAGCAGTGCTATTACGTCACGGGCGACGCGGATTTTGTTCTCATCGTCACGGTGCCGTCGATGCGCGAATACGATGCCCTGACGCGCCGATTGTTCTTCGAGAACCACAACGTCAAGAAGTTCCGCACACTCGTCGTCATGGAGAGGCTGAAGGCAGGTCTCGCCATCCCGCTTCACAATGCATGAAACATGAAAGGCCCGGCGGTTTCCCGCCGGGCCTTGAAACCCAGTTTTCGGTGTCGTCGTTTGTCAGGAAGACGGCAGGACCACCTTGCCGTCCGTGATGGTGATCAGCGTGCCCTTGGCGAGGTACTGTCCGCTTTCCTTGCCCTCTGGTCCGTCCTTGGTGAAGGTGACATTGCCGTTGAGGGTAGGCACATCCACACCCCAAAATGCCTCGCGGATTGCCTCGGGCTCTGCTTTTCCAGCCTTCTCGATTGCGGTCTTGATGACGAAAATCCCATCGTAACCACGATAGCTCTCGGTCATGCCGGCCGCATTATGGCCAGCCTTTGCCCAGGCGTCGATGAAGACCTTCGACTGGTCCGGATGCGGCGTCTTGGCTGCATCCCAAGGCGCAAAGAAGACCATATGCATGGTGTTGTTGGCGGCGGCGCCGGCCTGCTGGATCAGCTGGTCAGGGTTCTGCGACCCGCCGGTGGTGATGATCTTCTTGGTGATGCCGAGGGCTGCAACCTGCTTCAGCACCAGCGTCAGCTGCTCGACGCCCGTCGTGACAATGATCGTGTCGGAGTCGGACGCTTTGATCTTCGACAGCTGGGCACCCATGTCCTCGGCGCCCTGGTCCATGGTTTCAGCAAGGCCGACCTCGACGCCGTTTTCTTTGAACATCCCCGTGAAGTCCGTGATCGTGCCCCGGCCCCAGTCGTTGTTGATGCCAAGGAAGTCGACCTTCTTGATCCCGAGCGAAGGAAGCAGCGGCTGGAAGATCTTCGCCTCCACCCAGGATGGCGGGGAGATGCGGAAGATATAGGGATTGCCCTGTTTGGTGATCTTGCTCGACGACGACGTTTCGACCAGCATCGGCACCTGGTACTGCATGAGCTTGGGCATCACCGCAAGCGTGAGGCTCGAACCCCAGGCACCCATCATGATGGGAACCTTGTCGCTGGTGATCAGCTTTTCCGCGACGGCTGCCGCCTCGGTCGGATTGCTCTTGTTGTCTTCGATGACAAGCTCGATCTGTTTGCCGAGGATACCACCGGAAGCATTGATCTGTTCAGCTGCGAGCTTGGCGCCGTTGACGATGTAGGTGCCGGAGGCGGCAAAGGCGCCGGTCAGCGGTTCGTTGACACCAATTTTGATGGTGTCTTCAGCAGCCGCAGTTCCATACGCCACACCCGCCATTACCAGCGCGACGCTGACTTTACTCACGATGTTAATGAGCCTACTCATGCGAATTCTCCCCTTATTTGACTGCACTTTGCGCGCTCTCACGACAACGCTGCCTCTTTCGTGGCGGCGCATCACTGCAAGGATTGGAAACAGGCAGACGAACTTGCGCTCCTCCCGAGTGCGAGCAAGCAGTGGTACTATCATCCCATTATTAGTAAGATAGCGCAAGCGCTTTTCGCGTTAGTTGACCAGCATCCTGGCGCGGCCTACCGGCGGTCGCCAAAAGCCTCGTGGGCAGGCATTGCCGGTTCAGCCCACATTCACCTGGATATCACGCTCCAACTGGCACGCGTTTTCCGGTGCGGGTGTCATGCAGGTTTCGATCAAGAAGATCCTCGTCGCCAACCGCTCGGAGATCGCGATCCGCGTCTTCCGCGCCGCCGACGATCGAAGACTGTCGCGGTCCGGGCGGAGGAGGACAAACTCCCGGCTGGCTGCGTGGAAACGCGGCGAACGTCCGCTCGACGAACACTGCCAGCGCTGGTGGTCCTTATGGCGAGGTCTTGGCCTTGCCCGGCGACGTGCGCGCCCGTGCTGTTGCCAGCGCAATGGCCGCCCCATGGGTCCGCTCGCAGTTGCTGCGCGCGGGAGCCAGCCGACGGCAACGACGCTTAGGCGAGGGCGAGCAAACTCGCATCCTTGTGTTTATCGGAACAATGCGACCGAGGGGCGCTTTCTATGGCGCCCCTCGATCAACCGTTCATCCGCTACTGCAGCCTTGGGAACGCACAAGCTATGCGTGAGCCAGTCCTGCTCCCAGATATGCCTCGCGGACATGCGGATCATTGATCAGCTTTTCGCCAGGCCCCTCGAGGACCATGGAGCCCGCTTCGAGCAGATAGGCATGGTTACACATATCGAGAGCGGCGAAGGCGTTTTGTTCGACCATCAGAACTGTCGTCCCGGCATCGCGGATCCCTTTGATGATGTCAAAGGTCTGAGAAACGATGTTTGGGGCGAGACCGAGCGAAGGCTCGTCGAACATGATCAATTTGGGCCGCGACATCATCGCACGGCCGATCGCAAGCATCTGTTGTTCGCCGCCCGAGAGGGTTCCAGCGATCTGTTTGCGCCGCTCGGCCAGTCGTGGGAAGAGGCCAAAGATGTGGTCAATGTCCTGCCGGATGAGAGCGGTGTCCTTGCGCAGATAGCACCCGACCTCAAGATTCTCGAGCACGGTCATCTGGCCGAAGACGCGCCGTCCTTCCGGGCAATGGGCAATGCCCAGGGACAGAATACGGCTTGCGGTTCGACCTGTGATCTCCTCGCCGTTGAACAGGATACTGCCGCTGGCGGCCGGCACCAAACCCGAGATTGCTCTCAAGGTGGTGCTCTTGCCGGCACCGTTCGCGCCGACAAGGACCACGAGCGAGTTTGCCGGAACCTTCAGCGAAACGCCTTTCAGCGCAGTTACCTTACCATACCGACATACAAGGTTCTTTATCTCGAGCATGTGTTCACTCCTTGACCGGGGTATGCAACGAGGCCCGGATGCGAATTACTGCTTCCTTGGGTTCAGACCACGACCCGGTCGGATTTGCCCCGATCAGCACCACCATCGCGTTCGCGAAATCCTTGAGGGACGGGTTGCCGAAGGATACGGTTTTCCTAAAGCGGCAGATAAGCTTCTTGATCTCAAGCATGCTTCACCCCTTGACCGAGATATGCCTGGATCACTTCCGGATCATTCTGGATTTCCTTGGGGGTTCCGTTCGCGATGATGCGCCCGTAGTTCAGGACCACGATCCGGTCGGAAATGCGCATCACCATTGGCATGTCGTGCTCCACGAGCAGGATCGTCGTGCCGCGACTGCGGAGCTTGTTGATCAGTTCGATGAAGCGCCCTGTCTCTGTGGCGTTCATGCCCGAAACGGGTTCATCGAGAAGCAGGGCTGAAGGCTGCGCTGCGAGGGCGAGCGCAACGCCGAGCAGTCGCTGATCGCCATACGGCAAACCCGAAGCCTGCTCCTTTGCCTGGTGCTCGATGCCAACGAGGCGCAGGATTTCCCACGCCTGATCACGCAGCTCTGCCTCGGCCTTACGTTCCCGCGGCAGTGACAACAGCGTGCCCAGCAATCGAGCAGACGTCTTCCGGTGCAGACCGATAAGCACATTGTCGAAGACGGAAATCTTGTCGAACAGATTGGTGCGCTGAAAGGTGCGTACCAGCCCAAGTGACGTCACCTGGTGCGGTTTGAGCCCGGCAAGCGACGTGCCTCGAAACGAAACCCGTCCCTTGGTCGGTCTTTGAAACCCGGTGATGATGTTGAATGCAGTGGTTTTGCCGCCCCATTGGGGCCGATGAGGCTGACCAACTCACCCTCATTGACATGGAAATTCATGTCGGAGATCGCGATCAATCCACCGAAATGCATCGCCACGTTTTCGACACTCAAGATGGCCTTGGTATCCTGCGCTGAGGTCACGAACGTGCTCCTTTGCCGGGCTCCATTGCAAGCTTGGCACTTTTAGCGGTTGCTCGGCTGAACCAGCGCTCGATCGCCGGGACAATCCCTTCAGGCAGGACGAAGACGATCAGGATCATCAACGCGCCGTAGAGGATCCATTGAACCTCCGGGCCGACGTAGTTGCGCAAAATGACCGGAGCAATTCCGAAAATAAGGCCCCCGACAACCGGCCCGGCAAGCGTTCCCTTGCCGCCGGTGATGACCATGATCACCATGGTCACAGTGTTGAGGAACATGAAGATCATCGGGTCGATAATCTGGATGTAGTGCGCGTAAAGTGTCCCGGAGACGCCGGCAATCGTGCCGGCAAAGACGGCTGCAAGCACCAGGTAGCGCGTGACGCTTATGCCGACGGAGGTCGCCAGAATCTCGTTCTCGCGCAGTGCGATCATCGCCCTGCCGTAGGGAGAGTCGATCAGCCGCTTGATGATGATGTAAGTGATGACGATAAAGGTCAACACGACGTAGTAGTTCGCCCCCTTGCTCCACAGCGTGGCGTAGCCGATCGGCTCGAAGCCAAGGGTCAGCGGCGGGATGCCGGGCAATGCCAAGGGGCCATTTGTCAGTTCGATCCAATTGAGTGCGATCAGCCGGATGACTTCGGCAAAGCTGACGGTGACGATGACGAAATAGGCGCCGCGCACGCGGAATGCGAGCTTGCCGATCAGATAGCCACAGAGCCCCGCTACCGCGCCGCCCAAGACGACGCCGATGACTGGAGGCCAAGGCTCAAGGGTGATTTGATAGCCGAAGATTGAAACGCTGAAGCCAAGCGACGTCAGCGCGCTGACATAGGCGCCAATTCCGAAAAAAGCGACGTGCCCTAGGCTTAGCTGGCCCGTATAGCCGAGCAGCAGATTGAGACTCATGGCCGCGAGCATGAAGATGCCGCATACGACGAGCGTGTGGAGGTAATATTGGTCGGTCAACCAGAGCGGAACGCTGAGGAAGAACGCCAGCACCAATAGGGTAAAAATACGGCTCATCCGACGCGCTCCGATCTGGCGAACAGGCCCGTGGGCCTAAACAGCAGGACGATGATGATGATGAGGAAGCCCATGGCGTCGCGGTAACCGGACGAGATGTAGCTGGCTCCCATTTCCTCGGCGAACGCCAGAATGAAGCCGCCAAATGCCGCGCCGGTAATGTTTCCCAGGCCGCCAAGAATGACGATGGCGAATGCCTTCAATGAAGCCAGGTCGCCCATCGCCGGCGCAACCACGAAAACAGGGCCGAGGAGCGCCCCGGCGGCCGCGGCGAGAGCCGAGCCTAGCCCGAAGGTGATGGTGTAGATTGCGCTTGTGTTGATGCCCATCAGCGCCGCGGTCGAGCTATCCTGGAATGTTGCTCGCATCGCCTTGCCAAGCTTCGTGCGATTGATCAGCACGTAGGTGGCTGCGATCAAAGCCAGCGCGACGAAGAGAACAAAGACGCGGACGCTGGAAAGCGATACTGGGCCCAGAGTCAGGGGCTCAATCGGGAAAGGCGAGTTGATGGACTTGGCAACGCTGCCCCATATCAGGATTTCGGTGTTCTGAAGCACGATCCAGGCGCCGATCATGATCAGCATGGTGGTGTCGATATCGGCACCGCGCTTGGATCGGAGCAGTAGATATTCGATCGCGGCGCCAAGAACCATGCCGGCGCAGATCGCGAAGGCGATCGCCATGTAGAAGTTTAGCCCCAGCACGACGGCAAAGAAGTACATCATATATGCGCCGAAAGCGTAAAGCTCACCATGTGTGAAATTTACAATACGCATGATGCCGAAGATAAGCGTGAGACCTATCCCAAGCAGTGCGTAGGTCCCGCCCATGATTAGGGCGTTGGCTAAGTGTTGTAAGAACTGATCCAAGACGACTCCTCACCTCTTTTTATGCTGTTGCGATTCTGATCGCCTAGGCAACCACGCCGCATTTCCTTAGGGAGACAGCCAGAGACGACGACGTCACGAGACGCAACCGTCGCCTCGATTGGTTGGCTTCCGCGGACCTTTTATCGGTCGGCGGAGGTCCGGAGTCCCATCAGGCCAGTTCCTCCCTGACAACGGCGCTGCCCGCCCTCAAGGCAGGGCAACCCGGCCAAAGGCAATTCTTACTATCATTAGAATAACCGTATCTTAGAATAACCGCAAGGCCTTTTTGGCTGCTACGCGCCATTGTGTTTGACTGGGCTTTCCAGGCTCGGACGACGCGAAATGGTTCGCTGGCGGGGCGACCCTGTCAACGCTGTCGATCGAATGCGGAACTGGCATTGCCAGTTGACCTGTATAGCGCGGCCGGCGCCTGGCACGCGCTTCCGGCAGGTGGCGCCAGAGCTTCATGTCGCGGCCGTCAATGGAATAGGCAAAGCGGTAGATCGTCTCGTGGCAGACGCGGACGCTGCTGCGCTCGTAAGCCAGCCGGCCGGCTATCTGCTCCGGCGACCAACCATGTTTGATCCGCTCGATGATTGCGGCCTGGAGCTGCGGATGTCGAACAAGCTTGCGATATCGGCTGCGACGTTCCTGGGCCTGGCCATGTGCCGCGACACAGAAGTAGCCGGTCAGATCCGGCATCTCTGCGTCCTCGAATCTGTTGCGGCGCAATTCCCGAAAAATCGTCGAGCGATGGCGACCGAGCTTTTCGGCGATCGCCTCTACGCTGGCGCCGGCTCGACGCCAGCGCTCAATCTTGCGGCGCTCATCCAAATCGATCTGAGAGTAGGTGCGTCTCATCTGCGGTTCCTTGCGTGCGATAACCCATTGGTATCGCTGCAAAGTCGCACTTCAAGGTAGAACCCACCCGTGCTGCAGCAATTGCTGCATAACAGGAATTATGGAACAAACATGCCTTACAGAAGCGCTGATTAGCAGGGTTTCTGTTTTTCCTAGTCGTCTCGGCAAGTTGGCTGACAGATCGGCGTGTCCGCATCCGCCGTCGATTGGCGCGCGTCAGTGGCCGCCTGCTATGTCCATTCAGACGCGTCAAGCAGTTTGCTTATCCCGCTGACGGATAAGGCATTTCGATCGTCATACCGTCATAGGCCGGCTCGACATGCGCCGGCGTGGCAGCCTCCCGCGCGGTTCGTGAGGCAATCCACATGCTGACGGCGGCTGATGATGTGCGCCTGGTTCTTGTCGATCCTGTTGAAGGAGAAAGCCACCAAGGTGCCGAACCCGGCGCCGACGTCGCGACCTACCTCGCTCGTCATGGCGCGAAAGTCATGGTCGAGCGGCTTCAAGTTCGGGCCAGAGCGTTGCTGAGGTGCTGAAGCGACATACCGCGGACTTGTCGGCAGACCTCGTCGTGATGGGTGCCTACGGCCATTCGCGCCTGCGCGAAAAGTTGTTCGGCGGCGTTACCAAGTCGATGCTCAATGACCTGTCGATGCCTGTATTGATGGCACACTGAATGGGCAGCTAGTCCGGACTCGCTCTCAGCTTCCCCAACGTTGACATAGATCAAGGTCATCATCGCAGACACGTGATTTCAAATCGAAGCCAAGTCACGCCCGGGACTCTAGGCCTGTTCTTAAGGTTCATTCTCCGCAGGATAATCGTTGTGTCGCAAGGGGTGGAATGAAGTATCGAGAAGTGCAGGAGTGTCTTCGTGCCGTCAGCGTTGTAATCAGCAAGCGAGGTGGTGTTATCCGCATCAATCATTTCGGAGGATTCGAAAAGAGCGCGATCTATGTGGAAGACCTGCAAGAGGCACCGAACGTCGGCCTCAAGATGGCTCGACCTGAACATTTGCCAAGCGGGTGGCTTGGAGGTGATCCCAGTTTTCCAGACAAGGCATTGCGTTGATGGGCCGATGGAGGCAATCGCTCGGGGCGAGCGGACGCTATTCGTTCATGATCCTAGCCGTTTTTTGATCTGGAGCAAGGTTTCAGACCTTCGTTCCTGTCAATTTGCGGTGCTCTAGCTGTCGAAGCTATGAAGGTTGTTCATTCGAGGGTGGACTGAGAAGCTGGGTTGCGAAGCCAACCAACATTCAGTGGAGCTCCCCGAATGAACAACCTTCATAGCTTCGACACCTAGGAAGCGCATGCGTCGGGCCGCCTTGTTGACAGGTGATCCAGCGGCCGCCACCGCCGCATAACGTCAACATGCATGATGGTTGGGCCTCAACTCCAGACTGCCAGACTAAGTCGTGGGAAAAACCAGACGGGGAGGCTTAGCCTCCCCGTCGCACAGTTTCGTATCCCTAAGCCGTCGATCAGAACGGCGAATCCGGGAAGTGGTAGTTGGCGGCGTTGTCCTTGGTCACCAGGGTGGCGTCGAGGATGTAGGTGCCGTGCACCGGAACCTGATCGAACAGCTGTGCTGCCGTCAATTCCATCGCGGTGCCAACCATTGCCGGCGGATAGAGAACGTCGACCGGGACCATCTTGTCGCCGTCCATGACTTTCTTGATCATGTCCTTCGAGCCGGCGCCGCCGACGACGTACTGGATGTCGGTGCGCTTGGCCTGCTCGATGGCTTCGAGGATGCCGACCACCATGTCGTCATCCTGCGCCCAGACCACGTCGATCTTCGGATATTTGGTCAGATAGTCCTGCATGACCTTGAAGGCGTCGTCGCGGTTCCAGTTGCCGAACTGGCGGTCGAGAACCTTGACGGCCGAGCCGGCGATGCCCTTGTCAAAACCATCCTGGCGCTGCTGGTCGATCGGGATCGGCAAGCCGCGCACAATGACGACCTCCGCGTTGGGCGTGGTGGCGGCAATGTATTTGCCGGCGACTTCGCCCAGCGCCGGATTGTTGCCGGCAACATAGAGGTCGCGGACCGAATCGTCATTGGTAGAGGGCGCACGGTCGACGAGCGCAACGAACTTGCCCTTGGCCTTTACTTCCTTGATAGCGCTGACGAGCGGATCGGGATCGGTCGGCAGGATGACGAGCGCGTCGATGCCCTGCGTTTCGAGGTCTTGCACGGCATTGGCCTGCGACGCCGGGTCGGGCGAAGTCTTCACGACGACGTTCAGGTTCGGATATTCTTCCATCAGCTTCTTAGCGACTCGTTCGGCATGAAAGACCACACCAGCGGTCCAACCATGGTCCGCGGCGGGGATCGAGACGCCGATGGTCTTTTTGTCTTGCGCCAGGGCTGTGCCCATGGTCGCGGCGAGCGCAACGGCCGCCAGTCCCAGTAGAATTTTACGCATTCATCTCTCTCCCAAAAATGCAGGCCTGTCTTGTACCGACCGGGCGACCCGCAGCCCCGATTTACATCACGATTTTCGCGTCAGCGAACGCTGCACCAACATCGCGACAATGACGATTGCTCCCTGGATCGCGCCGAGCAGATACTCGCTGACATATGTCGTCAGCAGCATGATGTTGCCGATGATTTCCAGGATGAAGGCGCCGGCTACGGTTCCCCAGACGCGACCTACGCCTCCACGCAAGGCGGTGCCACCGACCACGACGGCCGTGATCGCGTTCAGTTCCCACATAGTGCCTGTCGTGGCCGTGGTGGAAGAAAGGCGTGGAATATAGATCAGGCAGGCCCCCGCCACGCATAACCCCTGGATCAGGTAGGTCATGGTGCGCACGCGCGCAACCGAGATGCCCGAATAGCGCGCGACGTCCTCATTGGAGCCGACCGCGATCACATGGCGGCCAAACGAGGTGCGGTACAGAATGAATGCCGCAATCGCCGCCGTTGTGAAGATTGCAAGGACGGGGTAGGGAATGCCGAAAAGATTGCCGAAATAAACCGGGCGATAGACCGCCTGCATATCCGGATTGCGCAGCGTGATCGCGCCACCTTGTGAAAGCCAGGTGGTCAGGCCGCGATAAATGCCCATCATGCCAAGCGTAGCGATGAAAGGCTCGATCTTGCCCAAGGTTATGACCAACCCATTGGTCAGCCCACAGGCCATGCCGATTGCCAGCATCAACGCCGCGGCAGCCAGAACCATCGTCAACGGATTGGTGATGCCGTCCGAATTCATGAACATGATAGCGAGCGAGGCGATGAAGGCGGTCATTGCGCCGACGGACAGATCGAGCCCGCCGGCTGTGATGACAAAGGTCGCGCCAATCGCAATGATCGCGACATAGGCCGAGCGCGTCATCACGTTCAGCAGGTTGTTGGCCGTCAGGAAGTTGTCGTGGGCAAACGAGCCCAGCACAAGAAGCAGTGCCAGCGCGATGAAAGGCGCGACGGCGCGCAGGTCCACATCCCGCCAGAGGTTGCGCCTTTGTGGAGTGGTCGTCGTCGTGTCAGTCATGTCTCAAGCCGCCTCAGAAGGTTTTACGCCCGTCGCAAGCACGACGATCTCTCGCTCGTTCATGTGTTTGCCGCTCACCTCATCGGCGATCACGCCCTCGCGCATCACAACGATGCGGTCAGAGACGCCGATCAGTTCTGGCATTTCGGAAGAGACCACGATAACCGACTTGCCCTGCCGGGCGAGGTCGGCGATGAACATGTAGATCTGCTCTTTGGTGCCGATGTCGATACCGCGCGTCGGCTCGTCGATGATGACTATGTTGGGCTTCAGCAGCATCATCTTGGCGATGAGCAGTTTCTGCTGGTTGCCGCCGGAAAGCTGGCCGGCCAGCAGGTCCTTGTTGCGGGTGCGAATGTCGAATTCGGCGATCGCCTGATCGAGTGCGGCACGCTCCGCCTTGCGGTCAAGCATCACCCCGCGCACGAATTTCTTCAGGCCGGCCAGCGTCAGGTTCACGCCGAGGGCCTCTTGCAGCAGCAAGCCCTTGCCCTTGCGATCTTCGGAAAGATAGACGATGCCCGCCTTCATGCTTTGCTTGGCATTGGCGAAGGAAACCGGCCTTCCGTTCAGACGGACCGAACCCTTCGCGGGACGCAGGCCAACGATGCCCTCCATCAATTCGGTACGCCCGGCGCCGACAAGGCCGGCAAAGCCGAGGATCTCACCGCGCCTCAGTTTGAACGAGGCGTTACGGGCATAACCGGGCACATCCATGTTCTCGACTTCAAGGACATAGTCCTCGCCCTCGGGCGCAACGTGATCTGGATAGAGCTTGGACACATCGCGGCCCACCATCAACTGCGCCATGTCGAGCGGTTCGAGGCCGGCTGCCTCACGAGTGGTGACCAATTTGCCGTCGCGCAGCACGGTGACACGGTCGGCTAACGTCTTCACTTCCGGCAGGCGGTGGGAAATGTAGAGGACCGCCGCTCCCGATTGGCGGATATCTGAAATCACCTTGAGCAGCGCATTGGTTTCAATCGGCGTCAGCGACGCGGTCGGCTCATCGAAAATAACCAGACGGTGCGGCACCAAAAGCGCGCGGGCAATCTGCACCAATTGGCGCTGGGCGATCGAAAGGCGGCCGACGACGGTTTTAGGATCGATATTGGCGCCAAGGTTGCGCACGGCCTTTGCCGCACCCGCATTCATGGCCTTGTCATCGACGCTGAAGCCCTTTTTGATCTCACGACCAAGATAAATATTCTGCGCCACCGTCAGGTCCGGCGCGAGCAGGATTTCCTGATGCACCAGCACGATACCACGACGCTCGGCGTCCACCGGTCCGCTGAAGGCGACGGTCTCGCCGTCAATCGTGAGTGATCCGCGCGTCGGCGCCAGATGGCCCGCGAGGATCTTCAGCAGGGTGGATTTGCCTGCGCCGTTCTCGCCGATGATGGCGTGCACTTCACCGGAGCGGATATCCAGTGAGATGTCCTTCAGTACCTCAACACCGCCAAATGTTTTGGCCAGCCCATGTCCAGCCATGAAGCCCTTGTGGTCCTGTGACTGAGGGACGACGGACATGGTCATCCGATCTTTGTCCACACGCTGCCGGCTTTCGATGAGGCGACAGCGGCTTCGATGAACTTCATGCCGTCAATGCCGTCGTCAACGGTCGGGTAAATCACATCGGCGTCGGGCTTATTGCCGTCGCGCGCTGCGCGGATGGCGCGGGCTGCTTCAGCATAGATGGTGGCGAAACCTTCGAGATAGCCTTCGGGGTGGCCGCTCGGAATGCGCGTGACGCGGGTCGCAGCAGGGCCCGCGCCGGATCCGGCACGGGTGAACAACTGCTTCGGCTTGCCGTATGGCGTGAACCAGAGATAGTTCGGGTCGGCCTGCGTCCATTCCAGGCCGCCCTTTGTACCGTAGACTCGCAATTTCAGCCCGTTTTCGTTGCCGACAGCCACCTGGCTTGCCCACAGCATACCGCGCGCGCCTCCATGGTAGCGAAGCAGGATTTGCACATCGTCGTCGAGAGCGCGCCCCTCGACGAAGGAGGTCAGTTGGGCTAGCACCTGTTCGGTCCTCAGCCCGGTGACGAAGGCTGCCAGGTTATAGGCGTGGGTGCCGATATCCCCGATCGCACCACCAGCCCCGGAGCGCGTGGGGTCGGTGCGCCATTCGGCCTGCTTGGAGCCTAAGCGCTCCGCAGGCTCGGTCAACCAGTCCTGCGGGTATTCAGCCTGCACGACGCGGATTTCGCCAAGATCGCCATTGCCGACCATTTCGCGTGCCTGCCGTATCATCGGATAGCCGGTGTAATTGTGTGTCAATACAAACAGCTTGCCCGACTTCTTCACCAGCGCGGCGAGCTCTTCGGCCTCCTTGACCGTGGTGGTTACCGGCTTGTCGCAGATCACGTGGACACCGGCCTCAAGGAAGGCTTTGGCAGCAGGCGCGTGCATGTGGTTCGGCGTCACGATGGATACGGCCTCTATGCCATCAGGGCGGGCAGCCTCCGCTTTGGCCATTTCTTCAAACGAACCGTAGGATCGGTCGGCGGGAAGGCCGAGATCGGCAGCCGAGGCCTTCGCCTTTTCGACGCTGGACGACAGCGCGCCGGCGACCAGTTCATACTGATCATCGAGCCGGGCGGCCATGCGGTGGATAGCGCCGATAAAAGCGCCCTGTCCGCCACCAACCATGCCCAGGCGAACGCGACCGCCGCCAGCTTCGTTCTTGCTTGCTTCAATAGCCATGTCGCGTTCCCCTCAGCTCAGGCCGAGCATCTTGCGATTTGCGGCGTCGTCGGTGCCGGCATTGGCGAAATCGTCAAAAGCGTGTTCGGTGACGCGGATGATATGCGCCTTGATGAATTCGGCACCTTCACGCGCGCCATCCTCCGGGTGCTTCAACGCGCATTCCCATTCCAGCACCGCCCAGCCGTCGAAATCATTGGCGGTCAGCTTGGAAAAGATCGAACCGAAATCGACTTGGCCGTCGCCCAGCGAACGGAACCGGCCGGCGCGATTGACCCAGCTCTGGAAGCCGCCATAAATGCCCTGCCGACCCGTCGGATTGAACTCGGCGTCCTTGACGTGAAACATCCGAATACGGTCGTGGTAGATGTCGATGTAGTCGAGATAGTCGAGCTGCTGCAGCACGAAATGCGAGGGGTCATAGAGCAGGTTGGCGCGGGCGTGGTTGTTGACGCGTTCGAGGAACATCTCAAAGGAGACGCCATCGTGCAGGTCTTCGCCGGGGTGGATTTCGTAGCAGACGTCAACGCCATTCTCGTCGGCATAGTCGAGCAGCGGGGTCCAGCGCTTGGCCAACTCATCGAACGCGGCCTCGACCAAACCGGCCGGACGCTGCGGCCAGGGATAGACATACGGCCAGGCGAGCGCGCCCGAAAAAGTGGCGTGGGCCTTGATCCCCATGTGCCTTGAGGCGCGCAGTGCGCGCTTGACCTGGTCAACCGCCCATTCCTGACGCGCCCTCGGATTGCCGCGCACCTCTGGGGCGGCAAAACCGTCAAACGCCGCGTCATAGGCAGGATGAACGGCAACCAGTTGACCTTGCAGGTGGGTAGAGAGCTCTGTCACTTCCAGGCCATGTGAAGCGGCGACGCCTTTGATCTCGTCGCAATAACCCTTGGAGTCTGAGGCTTTGTTCAGATCGATCAGCCGCGCATCCCAGGTCGGAATCTGGACGCCCTTGTAACCAAGGTCAGACGCCCACTTGCAGATTGAATCGAACGAGTTGAACGGCGCTGCGTCGCCAGCGAACTGCGCCAGGAAAATGGCGGGCCCCTTGATCGTCTTCATGAACTTCCTCCCGTGGCGCGCTTGCGCCGAAACGTCGCTCAGGATTGGACAGGATGTCCAGTTCACTGTGCGAGCGGAATTGATGTTATCCTACAGCCCGCGACCCACTTTCACCTTCCCTGCCGCGAGCGGCCGTACGCGCGAGTACATCGTCCATCGCACCCTAAACGTAGCGGTTGACCGTGTTTTCGAGCAGTTCCTGTCGGCCGGACTTCGGCTGCGGTTGAATCTTCTCCTTGACAACGCGCTCGGCCACTTCCTCAAGCGTGCGCTTGCCCGACAGCATGGCCTCACCCTCGGCGGTCTTCCAGCCGGCATAGCGTTCGGCCAGAGGGCCAGACAGAGCCTTGTCCTCGATCATACGCGCCGCAGCCTTGAGGCCGCGGGCGCAGGCGTCCATGCCGCCGATATGGGCGATCAGCAGATCCTGCGGATCGAGCGATTGACGGCGGATCTTGGCGTCGAAATTGGTGCCGCCAGTCTTCAGGCCGCCGGCCTGGAGTATGTAATAATACGCCAGCGCCATTTCCGGCACGTTGTTGGGGAACTGATCGGTGTCCCAGCCGGACTGGTAGTCGTTGCGGTTCATGTCGATCGAGCCGAGGATGCCAAGTGAGCCGGCCAACGCCAGTTCGTGCTCGAACGAGTGGCCGGCGAGGATTGCGTGGCCTTGTTCGATATTGACCTTAACCTCGTTTTCCAGTCCGAAGTCCTTCAGGAAACCATAAACCGTCGCGACGTCATAGTCGTATTGGTGCTTGGTCGGTTCCTGCGGCTTCGGCTCGATCAGGATGGTTCCCTTGAAGCCGATCTTCTTCTTATAGTTTACGACCATCGAGAGGAAGCGGCCGGCCTGCAAGCGCTCCTGCTTAAGGTCAGTGTTGAGCAGCGTCTCGTAACCTTCGCGTCCGCCCCAGAGAACATAGTTTTCGCCGCCAAGCTTCATGGTGGCATCCATGCAGGCCTTAACAGTGGCAGCCGCATAAGCAAAGACGTCAGGATCGGGGTTCGTCGCAGCGCCCCCCATCCAGCGCCGGTTGGAAAACATATTGGCAGTGCCCCAGAGCAGCTTCACGCCGCTCTGGGCCTGCTTCTCTGCAAAGATGTCGACGATCTCGTCGAGCCGGTCCTTGCTTTCGGTGAAGCTGTCGCCTTCGGGGCGCACATCAGCGTCATGGAAGCAATAATAGGGCGTGCCGAGCAACGAGAACATTTCGAAAGCGGCGTCGGCCTTCAGTTTGGCGTGTTCCATGGTGGGGCCAAACCAGGGCCGGTCAAACGTTTGGCCGCCGAAGGGGTCGCCGCCTTCCCAGGCGAAGGAGTGCCAGTAGGCAACGGCAAAGCGCAGGTGGTCCTCCATGCGCTGACCGAGTACCAGTTCGTCCTTGTTATAGAAGCGGTAGGCCAAGGGACTTGCCGAGTCCGGCCCCTCGTACTGGATCGGCTTGATGTCACCAAAAAATCCGGTGGTCATGTCCTGTTCGGTCCCATTACTGCAATTTCTGACGTACGTATATCAGGAATGACCGAGCGCACCAGAGGGCGCGGCCAAGAATCCGTCGATCAGGGTAGATTGTCGCGCAGGTACACCTCGATACGAATATGCTCCTGCCCCTCAATGAGGGTCCGCTGATCGGTCAATGAACGGAGCGTGCGAATGGCGCTGCGGATCTCATGGCCGGCATCCTGATTGATGATGGCGTGGAACAAGCCGCTTTCCAATGCGGCTCGCGTATGGACGCTCAGTTCATGCGCCACGACCATCGGGCGCCTTTCGGTTGGCCGTTCGGACAGGGCTTCGATCAGACCGAGATTGCCCGCGCCGATATTGTAAAGGCCGACAATGTCCGGGTCGCGATCCAGGCACTCCTCCACGATGCGCCGTGTCGACGCTCGGTCGTCCCGACCCTCGACCACCGGCAGCGCTTCCAGATTGGGATACTCGGTGCGAATGACCTGATCGAAACCCATGCGGCGTTCAACATGGTCGCGCACCAGCATGGAGCCGGCGACCAGCGCGATCTTGCCGTTCACGCCTCGCAGGAAACGCCCGAGCAGGCTCGCCGCAGTGCGTCCCGCCGCGACATTATCGATGCCTACATAGCGATGGCGCTGAAAGGACGGCGCATCGGAGACAAGGGTGACAACGGGAACATTCGCGCTATGCAGCCGCGCCAATGCCTGACGCACCGGCGGCGCTTCGGTTGCGACCAACGCCACGCCGCCAATATCGTTGGGGTCCAGCCCGTTGAGGATGTCGGCCAGTGCCTGCCCGTCAAAGGCGGGCGCCGTGACGACGCAAAGTTCGATCCCGTCAGGCGCCATCTGGTGGCCAGCTTCCCTCGCTTCGCTCTCGAGCCTGCGCATGAAGCTGTTTGCCCCTTCGGGTATGATGAAGACAAGGCGATAGACGCGGCCCTTGGCCAGATTGGCCGCCGCCTGGTTGCGAACGAAGCCAAGTTGTCGGATCGCTGCTTCTACGCGCTGCATGGTCGAGGCCCGAACGCCGTCGCGGCCATTGATGACGCGATCGACCGTTGAGAGACTGACGTCGGCTGCGCGGGCGACGTCATGGACAGTGGGACGCATTGAGGTTTCAATCCTGTGGTACGTACATCAGTACATTTGCTGTGGCATGTGCGTCAACGTCATCAGATCGCGTAGCTGCCGACCAGTTTCGCTGAACCGACGCAAACAAGGGCGTAGCCAGATCGCAGCGTTTAACTGCTCAAGGTCAAAACCTGCGGCACCATCTCAGAACGAAGCGATCCTCCCGCGCAGCAGGTTCGAGCAGAGGGCGCATTTCATGCGGGTGCAAAAGCGTCTGGTTTTCGACCTCAGGAGCAGCCGCTTTACATGACGGGACGACGCGGAATCCTAGGCGTCGTATTTGTCGATCTGGCGCTGCCGAGAAGCAGCTTGCGCTCTCAATTGGCTATTATAGGCCGTGAGAAGCGCTTCACACTGATGTCACGATGCCGAAAACCAGTCTTGTCCATGATCGCCATTGCAACGGCGCGCTGTGCAGCCTCGTTGGCGCCGCGATGGATTTCCTCCGACTTGCGGAGCTCGGCGATCCCGTAGACGTCCAGCTGAGCGGTCGTTGGAAGTCATCCTCTTTCGCTACTGACTTCCGGCTTCGGCGCCTCGATGACCCAGGTGCCAGCGAGCAGGTCGCCGATGCGCATACGGTCGCGGGTAAACAGTGGGAACAGCGCGAAGAGCAACGCCCAGACAACACCGAAGACCGTCGTCATCGTGTCTGCAATGCCACTGCCGGCACGGCGCACCATGGACGGTGAGCTGTCCGACGGCAAATCAACTTTGTTGCTTAGAAGGTCTATCATGAAGGTTCGACGAGGTTTTGAATGGAAGGCAAAAATTCAGGCAATATCGCTTCAAACAATGGCTACCGAAATGGATCAATGCGACTCAAATCCGCGGCAGTGCATGCGAAGAACTCACAAAACACATCCTGCACTTTTCAACGCCGTCGCCATGGCTCAAATGTCGATACCCGCCACCTCGCCCAAGGCTGAAGCCAAGGGTGGGACGCAACAAAGAACGGGATTTCCGTCGTTGATGGCGTTGCCGCTGAAGTAGTCGTTGCAGGCAGCGCCCGCCTCTCGTGCAATCAGGATGGCCGCGCCGACGTCCCAGCAGTTAATGTGCAATTCGATGAAGCCGTCGGAGGTGGCGGTCGCGACACGGCAGATGCCCAGTGCACCCGAGCCCATGCGCTTGATAGAAGCGCCTGCCGATATCCCGCGTTCGATCAGGGACAGATAGCGCCCGGCAGGGACCCGGGCCGACCACCCGCATTCGATGGCCGCCTTGGAAATATCCGACTGGGCCGAGACCCGGATGGCCGACCCGTTGAGAAAAGCGCCTTCGCCGCTCCGGGCGGTAAATGTCTGATCGAGCGCCGGCGCCAGGATGATCCCGATCTCCGGCTCCCCACGAGACAGAAACGCAATGGAAACACACCAGTTCGGGTCGCCATGGGCAAAATTGGCCGTGCCGTCGATCGGATCGATCAGCCAAAGGCAATCGGAATACGCCCCACCCATCTCCTCGCCGAGGATAGAATCCTCCGGAAACAGCTCTCCAAGCCTCGCCCGGATCAACGCTTCCACCGCGCCGTCGGCGACCGTCAGCCAGTCCTGCGCACCCTTAATCGACACATCGAGCTTGTCGCGATTCTGGAAATATCCAAGGGCCAGATCAGCGGCCTCATGCGCGATGCCGAGGGCGGCATAGTAGCGTAGATTAGTGGTCATCGGTCTAAACATCCGTCTCCAGGTTGATCGACAGCCCGCCTGGGCGCGCAGTTTCAGAGTGCGGCGCTTATCCGCTGCTCTTCATTGGAAAACAGGGAGATGTCGTCGTCGCGCACCTTGAGCTTGATGTTGTCACCCCGCCTGAAAGTTCTCCTAGAGAGGTCCAGGGCGATGACGGGGTTGGCACCGGCGACGCAATGCAAGAGCTTCTGCGCGCCGATGTCCTCGACGAAGTCGATCGTAGCGTCCAGCCCGGCATCCGAAACGACGAGGTTTTCGGCACGTATTCCGACCGTCACGGGTTGGTTGTCCGCCAATCCGGTAACGGAACGCGGCCTTTGCAGAGACCAGCCATTCTCCAGCGCAATGCTCCCGGAACCCGATACCCGCCCTTGGATTATGTTCATGGGCGGTGTTCCGACGAACCCGGCGACAAACAGGTCTGCAGGGGTGTGATAGATTTCGGACGGACTGCCGATCTGCGCGATGGTTCCCTTGTTCATCACGATGATCTTGTCTGCCAGCGTCATGGCCTCGACCTGATCGTGGGTCACGAAAATGCTCGTCGCGCCCAGCCGGTCGTGCAGCTTGCGCAGTTCCGTGCGCATCGTGGTGCGCAGCTTGGCGTCAAGATTGGACAAGGGCTCGTCAAACAGGAATACGTTGGGCTCGCGCGCGATTGCCCTGGCGATAGCGACACGCTGCCTTTGCCCTCCCGAGAGTTGGCCGGGCTTGCGGTCGAGCAATTGGTCCAATTCCAGCAGCGTTGCAACTTCCCTGACTTTCACGGCACGCTGGGACGCTGGCATGCGCGCCACGCGCAAGCCGTACTCGATATTACCGCGAACCGTCAGGTGCGGGTACAGCGCGTAATTCTGGAACACCATAGCGCAGCCTCGGTCCTTTGGCGGCAGGTGATCGACCCGGCGCCCTGCAATGTGGATCTCGCCACCCGTCGCCTCTTCCAGACCTGCGATCATACGCAACGTCGTTGATTTGCCGCAGCCCGACGGCCCGAGGATCACGACGAATTCGCCCTGCTTCACCTCGGCGGATATCCCGTGGATTGTCTTGGCGCTGCCGAAGGCCTTTTCGAGATTCCGCAATTCAACATACGACATGAGCTGCCTCCTGCTGCGAATACGCCCGACCTGCTGCGGGTTGGGGCTCCAGATTGATGTTGTGGATCACGAAGTCGGGCCCATCGACCAACAGGACGGAATAGCCAACCGTGCCGATTGGGTTACTTCGATACACCGGCTGGTCAAACACCGGCATCGAAGGGCTGACCAGGGACGGAATACAGAATGCCGGGACCCCGGCCACGCTTGCGGCAACCGGCATGTGACAATGACCGAAAAACACAGCACGGATCTTCGAACTGTGCCGAGCGATGCAGCTGTGCAGGTCAACGCGATTGGATAGGCCTTCCAGATCGAAGGCCGGCACGCCGATGCTGATCGGGGGATGGTGCATGAGGACGAATCCAGGGGCACGCGACCGGACAAGGGACCTTTCAAGATCGTCGAGACGCCCATTGCCGAGGCTGCCCATGACCTGCCCTTCTTCGAGCGTATCGAGCAGGTGAAAGGGAATGCCGTCCAATTCGACAGTACCCTGGACATATCCCTGGCCGCCAAAGACCTCTCGGTAGGCCACACGGCTGTCATGGTTGCCCATCAGGAAATGAACCGGGACGGGAAAGCCTTTCACCGCCGCAGCCAACGCGCCGTACTCATGGGCCCCACCATCGTGGGTGAGATCGCCAAGGACGAACAGAGCAGCAGCATTGGCGTGTTTGGCCGCCACGTCGGCCAGCGCCGAAGACAGCTGAGCAAAGGGATCGCGACCGCAGGCCATCCGCCCAGGCATCAGGTGGGCATCGCTGAAAAGAACGATTTTCATGAAAAAAGCCGCCGGGTGGTGTCCCTGACCGTCAACTGCACGGGGATGCGTGTGCGGATCGGCGGCAGATCCGGGTCATCCAGACGAGCCTTCAGCACGCCAAGCACTTCGCCAACCACGCGGCTGACCGGATAGTTCACCGTCGTCAGCCTGTAGGTCCTGCGCTCGGCGGCGGGAACGTTGTTGAAGCCGACCACGGACAGGGCGTCGGGAATGGCGATCCCCAAAGCCTTGGCCGCTTCGATGACGCCGAACGCCAGGCGATCCGTAGCGCAGAACACGGCGTCGGGTGGCTGGGGGGAGCCAAGCATCGCGGCGGCGGCTTCGAAGACGTCATTGTCCGTGCGCGTGGCAACCTTGACCCATCCGGCCAGGAGGCCCGCGGCACCGCTGGTCGAACAGAAGGCGTCGCCACGCTCCTGATCCGCCGGGCTTGGGGCGTCGAAACCGAAATAGCAGGGACGCTGGCAACCTGTCCTAAGAAGGAGCTCGGCGACCTGCCGGCCTCCATCCGCATTGTCTGCGCTGACGCAATCAATGCCTTCCTCATCGACGAAGCGTCCGGCGAGGATGACCGGTACCCCTCCCCGCACCAAGGCCTGTGTCGCCTCGACAGGCATCGTGCCGGCCGCGATGATCACCGCGTCCGACTGATCGTCGAGCGCCTGATAGACGCCACCGCTGTTATGCTTCTGCTTGCTTGCGGGCGCCACGACAAGTTTGTGCCCCATATCGGCCAGCCCTTCCGCCAATTGCTCGAGAAACAGGGCGTCGAAAATGTCCCACATGCGCCCGGTCACGAGGGTGACGGTCTGCGATCGCTGGCTGGCAAGTCCACGCGCGACCAGCGAAGGGCGATAGCCCAGGCGCTCGGCGACCCCCAGAATGCTGTCACGCTTTTCTTTCGCCAGGCTGCCATTGGAGAACGCCCTCGATACAGCTGAAATCGACACGCCGGCTTCGCGGGCAACATCTTTGATTGTGGTGCGCTTCATGAGATCGACATAAGACGGCAAAACAAAAATTGCAAGCGCTTTCAAATCCAGTTTGTGGCGCGTGTTGCCTGTTTATACGCTATGAGACCAAATTGTAGCAAGAATTTGCCTTGACTCTTCCATATACGCAATTAATGTCCGATCATATTGAAAGCGTTTTCAATCTAGTGTGGTGTCAGGGAGGACCCTCGCATGAAAAACATACTTAGCGGGCTTGCGCTCGTATTGATGCTGCCTGCATCGACATCGTGGGCGGACAAGCTGGTGATCGCGGGCCGTGACGGCGCCTATGGCCAGGCGCTCAAGATCGCGGCAGCGGCGTATCGGGAGGAGCATCCCGACGTAGAGTTCGAGCAGCTTGAATTGAACGGCTCCGGCCTGCTCGAAAAGGTCACCATCGCCATGCGTGAGAAATCGTCGGCTTACGACGTCATCATGCTCGACGATCCCTGGGCGCCTGAATTCATGTCGAAAGGCTGGCTTGCCAATCTGGATACCCTGGGGGGCGGTGTGGACGACGACTTCGTAGCCGCCACGCGCAATGTCGCCCGCCACCCCGTCGGTACCGGCGCCTACTTTGCGGTTCCCTTCGTCGGCAATGTCGAAATGTTCGCATACAACAAGGATATACTCGCCCAGTATGGCCTGGCGGCGCCACAGAAGTGGACCGATGTGCTGGCGGCCGCAAAGAAAATCTCGGAAAGCGGCCAGGGTCCCTCCGGCCTGGTGTTCCGGGGCAAGAAGGCCAACCCGATCGTTACCGGCTTCCTTCCTATTCTCTGGGCCTATGGTGGAGATGTCATCAACAGCGATGGGCAGGCAGTCCTGGACAGCGAGAACGCAAATGCCGCCCTTGGCATGTTCCTCGAACTTGCCAAATACGCACCGAAGGGCGTCGAGACCTATGACGCGACGGAGGTGCGCGATGCGCTCCAGCAGGGCAGCACCGCGATTTCCATCGAGGTCTGGCCTGCCTGGGTTCCCTCGATGGACGACCCGAAGACTTCCAAGGTGCCCGGTCAGGTGGAAGTCATGCCGGCGCCCGGCCAGAACGCGGGTTCCACACCGATGCTGGGATCATGGCTGGTGGCCGTTCCGGAAACCTCCGCCAACAGGGAACGCGCGCGCGATTTCATCGACTTCCTGACGTCCGCGCCGATGCAGAAGCGCCTCGCCCTCGAGACGGGTAATCCGCCGACGCGCGCAAGCGTCTACGCGGATCCGGAAATCCTCGCCGCCTATCGGTGGTATCCGGGCCAGTACGCGGCCTTGCAGATCGCAAAGCCGCGGCCGCGGACCGAGAAATGGGCAAAGATCGAAGCGATCATCGGAGATTATCTGCAGCTTGCCCTGATTGGCGAGATGAAGCCCGCCGATGCCCTCGCCGAGGCCAACCAGCGCATCGCTGACGCCATCGCCAACTAACTCTAATCGATGAGGCGCAGCAGGTTCGCCTGCTGCGTATTTCGTGTCATGAAGTCCAATAGCAGCAGTTCAGCTTTCCTGATGATCCTGCCAGCGTTTGTCTTGCTGGCAGCTCTCACGGCCTATCCTTTGGGACGGGGCCTCGCCTTGTCCTTCTTCGCCACGGAATACGGCTTTGAAGACGCGCGGTTCGTCGGGGTGCAAAATTACCTTCGCCTTGGCTCGGACAGGTTCTTCCGGACGGCGATTTCCAACACGGTTTGGTTCACCATTCTTGCCACCGTTGCTGAGGTGGCGCTGGGCCTAGCCCTAGCCTTGCTCGTCAACCGCCGCTTTCCCGGCCGCGCCGTGGTGATCACCCTGCTGATCGCACCATTCGTCCTGTCGACGATGGTGGTGACGGCAATCTGGAGCGCCTGGTTTCACTATGACTATGGCTATCTGAACAACATCGTTGCCGCAGTTGGCCTTGACCGCGTTGCCTGGCTGTCCAGCCCGCGCATTGCGTTGTACTCGATCGTGCTGGTTGATGTGTGGCAGACCGTTCCATTCGTGTTCCTGATCCTGTTGGCGGGCCTGCAGTCGATCGACAAGGAAATCTACGAAGCCGCGCGGATGGACGGCGCAGGTCCGGCACACGTGCTCATGACCGTGACAATTCCGCTCCTGATGCCGCATATCGCCCTGGCGGCGCTGCTGCGGTCGATCGACAGTTTCAAGATCTTCGACAAGGTCTTCGCGCTGACCGGCGGCGGGCCAGGTCAGTCGACGGAAACATTGTCTGTCTACCTATACCGCCTCGGATTCAAGTTTTCCGAAATCGGCATGGCGTCTGCGGCCGCGATGATCATGGTGGTGCTGGCAGGAATGCTGGCCTGCATCTATGCAGCGAAGATCTTGAAGGAAGGCCGAAATGCGTAAGTTGCACTCGCCATTGGTCTATGTGGTGACGGCCGTCATGCTGCTGCCGATCATCTGGATGGCGGCAACATCGTTCAAGCCGCCGATGGAGTACGTTTCGACGTCCGTGGCACTCCTGCCTGATGCCCCAACCCTTGCGCACTACCAGGAATTGCTTGGCCGCGACGATGTTGCCGGCAAGATTCTCAACAGCCTGATCGTGACGCTCGGCGCTGCGGCGCTATCGCTCGGCGTGGGTTTTCCTGCGGCCTATGCCCTAGTGCGGATGCAGTTGCCCAAGCGGCTCGACGCAGGGTTCCTGATGTTTGTCCTGCTGGTGAAGCTAGCTCCGCCCCTGGTTCTGGCAATCCCGCTCTATCAGGTTTTGAGCAGCGTAAACCTGCTCGACACGCATGCCGGCCTGATCTTCGTCTATCAGGTCTACACCTTGCCATTTGCGATCTGGATGCTGATCGGATTCGTCCGCGACGTCTCGCCAAGCTATGAGGAAGCTGCGATGATGGATGGCGCCAGCCTGCTGCGTCGCCTGCTGACCATCGTCCTACCTATCATGGCCCCTGGAATAGCGGCAACGCTGGTCCTTCTGATCATAATCAGTTGGAACGAATTCGCCTACGCGATGCTGTTCATCCAGACACCGTCGAAGTTCACACTGCCGACCTTCATCGCGACGCTGATCACCGAGGACGAAACGTTCTGGGGTCGCCTCACCGCGATCGGGCTCATTGCGTCCGTTCCGATCCTCTTCATCCTGGCATTCTTCCAGAAATACCTGGTGCGAGGACTGGCCGGAGGCCTCAAGTGAACCTTCCGCAGCCCGCGAGAACAGCGCGTGATCACAGGTCGGAAATTCCGACGTGCCTTGCCACCCGCTTGGTCAGGTCGATTTGGGGCTGTCTCGACGCGCCGCGTACGATTGCCCCGTCTTTCTGTCTCGACCTCGGCGATCTCGGGCGGAGCCCTTGGCACAACGCATTCTGCATCATGTTGTGGACCAGGCGTGTCAGCAACCGCGCATCGCCCTAGATTATGGCGGTCGAGCCTGTGCCGCTAGGTCGTTGCGCGCACCTTGCTCGGCTATGGGAGAGCCCGCATCGAAGGTTGCCTTGCCATCTTGTTGTGGAGTTTCCGGGTCGGTGGTCGAGCCATGGGTGTCGTTGGCTCGCTTCTGCCCGTGGCATTGCGCGCACCGCCTTGAACCGGTTGCTCACCGGAACCATCCCTCGGCTTGACGCTCTTCATCGACGCCCAGGCCTGGATCAGTGTGCCATCGACCAGCAAGTGATCGCTCGACAGAAGCCACCTGACCCTGGGCTGCGCCAGCACCGCCGCCAGGGACTTCGCCGCGATGTCGCCTTCCTGTAAGCCGGTCGCGGTTCATTGAGAATGTCGAGGGGGCGGAACAGGGGGTCGTATTCCAGCCGTTCCATCAGGAGCTGTTCTGAGCGGATCGAGTAGAACGCCTGAAGGAGCATCGTCCGCGCAGCGTCTCCGGCGGGATCGACGGCCACCAGATTGGAGAATGGAGCGCCGCAAACTTCCCTTTCAACGCGTCGAGCGCCTCGTTCACGATCACCCGGGCCGCTGGCAGCGGATGGTCGCGCCGAACCTGAGCCTCCATTTCCACGTAGATGCAAAGCTCGCCCGTCTGCTTGTCGTCACCGCGCATGCATCGGTCTCCGAGCCCCTTCGAAGACAAAGAATCGCGCCGCGCCTGAGGCGAGCGGCTTTTTCAACAGTCTGTCAGGCGGGGCCGACCCAAAAATTGATCTCGCACAAGGATCAGGGCTTCTGAGCGGCTATGGTTCCGCGCATGGCTCTCAATCTGCTCATCGGCACCATCGTTATAAGTCTGACGGTCTTAGTCCACACCTTTGGTCTGATCGTCGTTACCCATGCGATGCGATACCTCGTCGCCCGCTTTCGCATGCATGGACGCCGAAGCCGTATCGTCGCGATGATCAGCGTGGTCATGGGGCTCTTCGCAGTAATGACCACCGAGGTCTGGCTCTGGGCCGGGCTATACTGGTTGCTTGATATTTTCGAGGATTTTGAAACCGCCCTGTATTTCTCGACCATCACCTTTTCGACAGTTGGCTATGGCGACGTTGTGCCGGCTCACGCATGGCGCGTATTGGCAACTCTCGAGGGGGTGAATGGATTTCTTCTGATCGGTTGTCGACGGCCTACCTGATCGCTGCTGGAACTCGGATCGGTCCGTTTAAAGCCGGAGAGCATTTCTGACGGGGGCCGGCTAAACCGCACTGGTTCGGCTCGTTCGCTTGGATGCAGAGGGCTGATAAGCTTGAACGTAGTGCCTTTCTTATTGAGGCTGACACCCTGCGAGGCTGTTTTGCAGATCTGAACAGATGACTGTTTCAATGACGAAGTCAGTCGATCTCAATCAGGGACTTTCCATCCAGCACAGCCGCCATATCCTGATCCTGGTTCCCCATCATTGCGGCTACGCGCTCTAAAGAGGCTGTCAACATGGCCTGCTCCCAATCGACCAACTTGTTGAACTCGCTCTGAAACCGCGCCTGCACGCCATCGGGCGAGGCAGCCAGCAAGCTGCGTCCGGCCTCAGTCAATGAAAGCCAAGATTGACGCCGATCCTGATCGCCCTTGCGGCGCTTTATCATCCCATGTGATTCGAGCTTCTGAATAAGCGCCGTCGTGGTTGCCTGGGTGATGCCCATTCGTCCCGCGATATAGCCTGCCGTTTGCTCGTTGGCTTCCTCAAGCAACTGCAAGAAGACCAATTGGGAGGGGGTGAGCCCGGTCGCGCGCATTACGGCCCTCCCGTTGAGTTCCGTGGTGCGCAAAATTTTGCGCATGGCAGACAATGCCCGCTTGGTCCGGTCTTCCAACTTTCTCAGCCCATTTCATTTCTCGGTCGCATTCTAGCTTCTGAAGACCGTAAACCCAACAGCTATCCGCTGCATTGCAAGCGGCGGAAACAATTTCGCTCAAACTAACTATTCCCTAATCGCGTATCAGATACAGCGCGGGCCCATCCTGAAAATCCAATAAGAGATATTATGTAACGCATTGGTTTAAATAAACAATTTTGAAATTCCGACGCTCGCGCAGGCGCTTTCAATCAATTCGCGCTTGACTTTTATTTTGAATCACCTAAGTTTATGCCATTGCCAAGCTCAGGCATCAGAAATTTGGTGGTAGGTTTGTTGAATGAAATAGCGGCCAGCAAGGCTGGCGGCGCCCCTCTTCCGATCAAGGTTACTCGTGGCCGGACTGCTATTCGCACGCCGCGCTCAGATGACGGCCCACGCGTGTGGCAGTTGATCCGCCAAACACCGGGGCTGGACGACAACTCGCTCTACTGCAACTTGTTGCAATGCAGCCATTTCGCATCCACCTGCGCCATCGCTGAAAGCGACAACGAGATTGTTGGTTGGATGTCCGGCTACATTCCCCCGCAACAGCAATCCACGTTGTTTGTGTGGCAGATATGCGTCAGCCCCGCGGGGCAGCGGCAGGGATTGGCCAAGAAACTCGTTGCCGATGTTTTGGCCAGGCAAGCAAGCAGTGAGGTCGACCATATCGAATGCACTATCACCGAGTGCAACGCTGCGTCGTGGGCTCTGTTCAGATCCATCGCCAGCAAGCTCGATGCACCGATGGCCCGACGCAGTCATTTCTCGCGGGAAGTCCATTTCAACCACCTCCATGACAGCGAGTTTGCCGTCACCATCGGCCCGTTTCACCGGGACGGAACGGCACGCATCGCCGTCTGACGCCTCTGGCACCAACGGCATTCAATCTTGGACGCCCAAGGAGACTATCAATGCCCACCACTGGAACCATCGCCGCAACGACCGCTTTCGAGCGGGTCGAAAGTCGGGTTCGATCCTATTCACGCAGCTTCCCCAGACTATTCGACAAGGCGATCGGTTCGACTTTGTACGACACCTCAGGCAACGCCTATCTCGACTTCCTCAGCGGCTGCTCATCGCTCAATTATGGCCACAACGACCCTGACCTCAAACGGGCGCTCGTCGCATACCTGTCGGCGAACGGCATCACCCACGGGCTGGACATGTTTACCGACGCGAAGCAGAGATTTTTGGCGAGCTTCGAGCGCATTGTGCTGAAGCCACGGGCAATGGATCATCGCCTGCAGTTTACCGGACCAACAGGCGCCAATGCTGTCGAAGCGGCGATCAAGCTGGCGCGTAAAGTAACCGGCCGGCATAATGTCGTGGCCTTCACCAATGGCTTTCACGGCGTAACGATGGGCGCGTTAGCGGCGACCGGCAATTCCAAGCATCGGGCCGGTGCCGGCACGCCCTTGTCGGGCGTCACGCGCGCAGCATTCGAAGGTTACTTCGGACCTGACATCGATACCGCCGAAATGCTGGATCGCCAGCTTGCCGATCCATCGAGCGGTATTGATGCGCCCGCCGCGATCATTGTGGAAACAGTGCAGGGAGAAGGCGGTCTCAATGTCGCCTCGCCCGAGTGGCTACGCAAGATCGAGGCCATAGCACGCCAGCATGGAGCGCTCTTCATCATCGATGACATCCAGGCCGGTTGCGGTCGAACAGGCGGGTTCTTTTCGTTCGACGGCATGGGGTTGTCACCAGACATCGTCACGATGGCCAAGTCGCTCTCGGGCCTGGGACTGCCACTGGCGTTGACGCTCATCAAGCCCGAGCACGACATCTGGAAGCCAGCCGAGCACAACGGCACCTTCCGCGGCAACAATCATGCCTTCGTCACCGCGACGGCAGCGCTGGAGAAATTCTGGAACGACGATCGGTTCAAAAATGAGGTCGCCGGCAAAGCCACCTATCTCGCCACACGCCTTGAAGCTGTAGCCGAAACCCATGGCCTGGCCATCAAGGGCCGCGGCATGATGATGGGGATCGACGCTGGCTCCGGCAAAAACGCCGCCACCGTTTGCCAGGCATGTTTTGAGCGTGGGCTGATTATCGAAACCTCGGGAAGCCACGACGAAATTGTCAAAGTCCTGGCCCCCTTGACCATTTCCAAAGAGCAGTTGGCGGCGGGCCTGGACACGTTGGAAACAGCGTTCGCCCTGACCATGGGCACCATGCGCGTCGCTGCCGAATAGGAGCCACATCATGATAGTCAGAGAACTGGAACAAGCACGTCAGACAGATCGCCTGGTTAAAGCCGATGGCTGGGACAGCACACGCCTGCTGCTGGCCGGCGACGCCATGGGGTTCAGCTTCCATATCACCCGCATCCACGCCAACACGAGCCATGTGTTTCACTACAAGCACCATTTCGAAAGCGTCTACTGTATTTCGGGCGAGGGAAAAATCGAGGATATGGCCACAGGCAAGGTCCATCAGATCCGCCCGGGCACCGTTTACGCACTCAACCTGCATGACCGGCATCGGCTCACCGCCAACAGCGAACTGGTGATGGCCTGCTGCTTCAATCCGCCGGTCAGCGGACAAGAGGTGCACCGTGAAGACGGCTCGTATGAGCCCAATGCCCAGCTTGTGATTGCCGACTGACCTCACTCAAAAATGAAAGGCTAAGTCATGACATTACATGCAACTGTCGTTGCCAGCCCCGACGACTACCCAACTCGTCGACCCGGAGAGCGCTGGCTCGAGCGCAAGGACCCCATCGTATGGGGCCAATGGTCGCCGGACGCGCCACTGACTCATGATCAGACACGCGCGTTCGAGCAGCACGGATACCTCGTGCTCGATGACGTATTTTCAGCGTCAGAGATTGCTGCCCTGCAAGGCGAATCTTCGAGGATGCGGTCCGGCGACGCTGAACTTGATCCCAACAACGTCATCACCGAACCGGGCTCGAAAGAGGTGCGAACGGTGTTTCGTCTGGACCAGCAAAACGCGCTGTTTGACCGCCTGGCGCGCGACGAACGTATCGCTGGGCGTGCCCGGTTTCTGCTGAACGACGACGTGTACCTGCACCAGTCGCGGCTGAACTACAAGCCGGGCTTCACCGGAAAGGAATTCTACTGGCATTCCGATTTCGAGACATGGCACGCGGAGGACGGTATGCCGCGGATGCGGGCCATTTCGGCTTCGGTCCTGCTGACTGATAACGATGCGCTCAACGGCGCACTGATGCTCATGCCCGGCTCGCACAAGACGTTCGTCTCCTGCGCGGGAGCAACGCCTGAGAACAACCATGCGACCTCGCTGCAGAAGCAAGAGATAGGCGTGCCTTCGCAACAGTCCCTGTCGAGAATGGCCGAGGCATTTGGGATCGAATGTGCGCCCGGCAAGGCAGGCACCGTCATCCTGTTCGACTGCAATACGCTGCATGGATCGAATGGCAATATCACGCCATTCCCGCGGTCCAACGCGTTTTTTGTCTACAACGCCTGGAGCAATCGCGTCGGGGCACCTTTCGCGGCCAAGGCGCCGCGACCAGACTTTCTAAGCTCTCGCGACCCTTCGGACCCGATAAAGGTCGAGCGGGGCCGGCTGGCCTGATCCGCGCCCTCAGACTAGTCCATAGAGACGACGCCCCGCCATGGGGCGTCCGGAGAAATCATGACCACGACCAAATCCCACACGGCGGAAAAGATCGGCGGCACATCGATGTCCCGCTCGAAGGAACTGCTCGATACAGTCCTGATAGGCGACCGCAGCGAAGACGCGC
The DNA here is from genome assembly GCF_050859125.1 of Aminobacter sp. BA135. Classification (NCBI taxonomy): domain Bacteria; kingdom Pseudomonadati; phylum Pseudomonadota; class Alphaproteobacteria; order Hyphomicrobiales; family Phyllobacteriaceae; genus Aminobacter; species Aminobacter sp. BA135. Next base: position 270,299 of record NZ_CP139574.1, on the reverse strand, counting down.
TCTACAACCGCATTATCGTGGTCTCGGCCTATGCAGGGGTGACCGACAGCCTGCTCGAGCACAAGAAGACCGGCGAGCCGGGTGTCTATACGCTGTTTGCCGGCGCTGAAGGCGGCTGGGTCTGGGGCGATGCGCTCAATGCGGCAGCCGAGAGGATGCAGACGCATAACGCCACCGTATTCGCCGACGACAGTGCGCGTCAGACCGCCGATCGATTTGTGCGTGAACGCATTGAGGGCGTGCGATCGTGCATGATCGATCTGGCGCGCCTTTGTTCCTTCGGCCACTTCCAGCTCGAACACCACCTGCTGACGGTGCGTGAAATGCTCTGTTCGCTGGGCGAGGCTCAGACGGCCTTTAATACGGTGCTGCTGCTCAACCTGCACGGCGTCAACGCTCGGCTTATCGATCTGACCGGGTGGCGCGAAGGGGTCCAGCACGATCTTGACGAATGCATCCGCCGTGCGTTCGCCGATGTCGACCTGAGCCGAGAACTACCGATCGTAACCGGGTACGCCCAATGCACCGAAGCGCTAATGCGCAGCTACGACCGCGGCTACAGCGAGGTCACACTGTCACGCGTGGCCGTGGTAACCCAGGCCAGCGAAGCCATCATTCACAAGGAGTTCCATCTGTCGTCAGCCGATCCGCGCATCGTTGGGACCGGCGCTGTCCGTGTGATCGGGGCAACCAACTACGACGTTGCCGACCAGTTGTCGAACATGGGCATGGAAGCGATCCATCCGCGCGCCGCCAAGAGCCTGCGCCAGGCCGGCATTCCGTTACGGGTGCGCAACGCCTTCGAGCCCGATCATGAGGGTACGCTGATACGAGCCGACCTTGCAGCTCAGTCTGCTCAGGTCGAGATCGTCACTGGGTTGAAGAATGTGTTTGCCTTCGAGTTCTACGACCAGGACATGGTTGGGGTAAAAGGCTATGACGCCGAGATACTGGAAGCGCTGACGCGCCACAAGGTCTGGATCCTGTCGAAGACCTCCAACGCCAACACGATCACCCACTTCCTCAAGGGTTCGATGAAGGCAATCAAGAGGGTCGAGTCGGACCTGTCCAAAGCCTACCCTAACGCGGAGATCACGCTGCGAAAGGTCGCGCTGATCTCGGCCATCGGGCGCAACATCTCAGACCCCACCATACTCTCTCGCGCCATCGACGCTTTGGCAAAGGTTGAGATCGCGCCGCTAGGCATCCATGCCTTGGTCCGCAAGGTCGACCTTCAGGTGATTATTGAGGAAGCCGATTTCGAGCTGGCCGTCACAAGCCTGCATAGGGAGCTCATCGAAACACGGCAACTGGCTGCAACCGATGACTTGTCCCAGCTGAATGCAGCGGCCTGACCTCGGGAGCGATCGATCGGCGAAGCTGATCCAGGTTCCACAATGCCGACGCAAATCAAAACAACAGGAGTATGAGAGATGACCGGATTCGGAAAAAACGTACTGATGGCGCTGTCCGGCGTTGCCATATCGGCCCTCGCCCTCACATTTGCCAATGCTGCGACGCTCGAGCAGATCAAGAAGTCGGGGACGATCCGCATCGCCGTCGCCAATGAGATCCCCTATGGCTATGTCGACCCCAAGGGTGAGGCCCTGGGCGCCGGCCCCACGGTTGCCAAGAAGCTGATGGAAAAACTCGGCATCGAAAAGATCGAATGGGTAACGACCAGCTTTTCTTCGCTTATCCCCGGCCTTCAGGCGGATCGCTTCGATATGGTGGCGGCCGAGATGGCTATCCTGCCCGACCGTTGCAAGACGGTCCTTTTCTCCGAACCCAATACCTCGTACGGGGAAGGACTTTTGGTTGCTGCGGGCAACCCGAAGGATGTCAAGTCATATGAAGATTTCGCCAAGAATTCCGCGCTCAAGGTTGCGATCATGGCGGGTGCAGACCAGCTGGAGATGATGCAGGCGCTGGGCGTTGCCGAAGGTAATCTGGTGACCATAGCTTCCAACGCCGATGCGATCTCAACGGTTTCGACTGGACGGGCTGATGCCTACGCCGCGACCAGCCTGACGGTAAGCGGACTGGCCAGCCAGAACGACGGTGTGGAAGTGGCGTCCGACTTTGCCGATCCGGTGGTGAACGGCAAAGAGGTTCGCAGTTGGGGCGGGTTTACATTCGCCAGTGGCAACGAAAGCCTGCGTGATGCCGTGAATGGCGCGCTCTCCGAGTTCAAGAAAATGCCGGAGTGGGAGGAAATCGTAACCGGTTACGGCTTCACCGAAGCTGATGTTTCGGGATCGACTGCTCACAAAACAGCCGATCTCTGCAGCGCGGACTGAGCTGACGGCATAGACGCGATCGAGGCGGGTGCCACGGTGCCCGCCTTTTCGGTTCTGAACTCCTTTCCCGCAGGATCAACTCATGCACTGGTCTGAATATCTCCTTCCCCTGACGGAGGGCGCGTGGGTCACGGTCCAACTCACCGTCTATTCCACGATCTTGGGCGGGGTTCTTGCCTTTGTCTTCGGCATCGGCAAGCTGTCGTCCAACCTGGCACTCAAGAGCGTCTCGGTCGGCTACATCGAAGTCTTGCGCGGCACATCGTTACTCATGCAGCTATTCTGGCTGTATTTCGCTCTCCCCTTGGCAGGCATGGCAATCGGCATAGACCTGCGGCTGCCGCCAGTGGTCGCCGGCGTACTGGCACTTGGCCTCAATATCGGCGCCTACGGTGCCGAAGTCGTGCGCGGCGCCATCCAGTCTGTCCACCAGAACCAGCGCGAAGCGGCGCGTGCCCTTAACTTCACCCCAAGGCAGACGCTTTTCAACATCGTCATCCCGCAGGCAATTCCCGAGATGATGCCTTCATTCGGAAATTTGGCTGTACAGAACCTCAAGGACACTGCGCTTGTTTCACTGATAAGCCTCGGCGATCTGACCTTCCGCGCCGAGCAGATCCGCAACTTTACCCAAGACAGCACGACAATCTACACGTTGCTGCTGTCGATGTATTTCGGCATGGCTCTGGTGGTCACAGTTGTCATGCGCCTTATCGAACGCTTCGCCGGTCGATGGCGCTTGGTGGGGAGCTAGTCCATGCTTTTCGGCTTCGAATGGGACCTGACGAACCCGTTGAACTTCGCCATCTCCATCCTGCCTATCCTGCTGGTCGGCATGTGGGTGACAATCCAGGCAACCGTCCTCGGCTTCTTCGTCGCATTGGTGCTCGGGCTCGTTCTTGCTGTTCTCAAGAGCGCGCGGTCGCGGTTCATTGCCTGGCCGGCAAGACTAGTCGCAGAATTCATTCGCGACACACCGCTGCTGGTACAATTGTTCTTCCTCTACTACGTACTGCCCGAATACGGCATCGTACTGCCGGCTTTCATGACCGGGGCGCTTGCCTTGGGCATTCAGTACAGTGCCTATACGTCGGAAGTCTACCGCGCCGGCATCGAGGCCGTAGGCAGAGACCAGCGCGAGGCAGCCCGTGCGCTCAACCTGTCTGCCGCCAACACCTTTACCCACATTGTCGTGCCGCAGGCAGTGCCGCGCATCGTGCCGGCAATGGGCAATTATCTGGTCTCGATCATGAAGGACGTTCCGGTGCTGTCGGTTGTGACCGTTCTCGAAATGCTCAACGTCGCCAAGATCATCGGCGACCGCACCTTCGACTATCTCGTGCCGTTGTCGCTGGTTGGCTGCCTTTATCTCATCATGACGCTGGTGGCCTCGGCAGGCGTCCGTGTTCTCGACACCTACCTTCCCAAGCAAGGACTTCCGTTGAAATGACCGATTCCATCATAACATTCGACAAGGTGGTCAAACGTTTTGGTGACCTCACCGTGCTCGACGAGCTCGATTTCGAGGTCAAGAAGGGCGAAAAGGTCTCCATCATCGGCCCTTCAGGGTCAGGCAAGTCGACGGTGCTGCGTATCCTGATGACGCTCGAGGGGATAGATGGTGGCGTCGTCTATGTCGACGGCGAACCACTATGGCATGAGCTGCGCGAGGGCACGCTACAGCCGGCTGGTGAAGTGCATCTGCGCCGGATGCGCTCCAAACTGGGCATGGTGTTTCAACAGTTCAACCTGTTTCCTCATATGACGGTGATGCGCAACATCACCGAAGCTCCAGTAAAAGTACTGGGTCTTGGCAAGAAGGAGGCGCAGCTACGCGCCGAAGAACTTCTAGATCTGGTAGGCCTTGCCGATCAGGCGAAGAAATTCCCCCATCAGCTTTCTGGGGGACAGCAGCAACGTGTCGGTATAGCGCGTGCACTTGCGATGAGGCCAAGCATCCTGTTGTTTGATGAACCAACGTCGGCACTCGACCCTGAGTTGGTGGGTGAGGTGCTTACGGTTATCGGCCGGCTTGCTGAAGAACACGATCTGACCATGCTGCTCGTAACCCATGAGATGCGGTTTGCCCGAGAGATATCCGACCGTGTCTGCTTCTTCGACCGCGGGCAAATCCGCGAGGAAGGCACGCCGGAAGAACTTTTCACCGATCCAAGTGAAGATAGAACACGTGAGTTTTTGAAAGCGATCCTGGAGTAAGTCTCACCAGATCTCGTGAAGCTGAGAGATCGAAATATTTTTTGGCAGAGCGACGTATGCAAAAATTCGCCGGCACCCGCCGGTTTCTCTCGACAACTAGAAGCAAGATTGTTTGTTTATTCTAGATTATCGACACAACAGCCTGTTGTGATTTTGGATCCGCTCGCATGGGCCTGAACCCTTCTCAAGGCACGATGCAGGGCGTTTCAACTCCAACGTGGCTCTTTGGCAGCGGCAACTTTGCCGACCGCCAGTCTCCAGCTCCCGTAACCGTAGCACGAGGCGACATCAGGATTGATCACGGTCCGCCTCGGGGCGGACCGTGACAAGGTGGGGTTGCGTAAGGATCAGCCCTGCCAGGCGGCCATTTGTCCCTAGACTTTGGGTCGCCTCCCGCCAATTCGCCCATTTCGTTCAGCGGGCGGGGGACCACTGAGGGAGGCCGATGAGGAAAGCCGCCATAATTCGCCTACACGTGCGAACACTGACCCCTATATTCCTCTGACTGTCCCCTTCCAGGTCTCCCAAACCATCATCATGCTGGCGTTCAACAGCGCGAGCTTTGTTCCACCGATGAGCAGCATCGACTGGACGCCCACTGACGTTGCGCGAAACTTAGTAGTTTGAAATGCCCGCAAAATGGTCATTCCAGCCGAGTAGATCGAGCCCACTTCTTCCCGGCAGGCTGCTTGTGCCTTCAGGCTGCGCGAACAGCGCGAAGGTCGAACCTCGACCCTTGCCTGCCATGAGTTCCGCACCGCTTGCTGGTGATCGTCATATCTGATTTGCTGTCACTTGACCTTAGGGAAGCACGAAATGGCACCAAGCAGGATTGTTTGCCCGATTTGTAGAAACGGGGCCGAGGAAGGCCCCGCTGCGATCGGTGACTACATGACATTCGACTGCACTTTGTGCGGCCGTTTTCATGCTTCCAGATCCTTTCGAGAATCCGCCAAAGCGCTGGCAATAGCAGCTCGAAGGCACGCGCTTGAGCTGGCGAGGCTGAGGGCACCCTATGGAGCGTTGCCTCACATAACCACCTACGACCTCCCGTAGCAGGCGCAGTTGGAAGACCGCTCGCCGGTTTGAGTGCTCGGCTGGCTTTGTCTGAACCGTTTGGACTACCGGCCGGTGGCGCGGATGCCGGCCTCTTCTCGGTCAATCCGAAGCAACCCGCTGCGGCGAGCGGCGGGCTAGGCTTGTATGTTGCCGGAACCTAGAACGCAGTGTTGAACCCAACCGTACGCAGCCGGACGCTAATAAACAAAGCAGGAGTCGGACATGGACAAGTTCAAACCGCCCGTCGTGATCGCCCGTCAGAATTCGTCTGTCAGTTGCAGAACAATCGCGTCCGCTTGGGAAGCTCTTGAGTGGCTGCGACAGTGCAAACCAGCAAGGGCTGGTCCCCGGTACCGATCGGCCGTCCGCGTGTGTCGCGATGTGCTTGATGGCTTGAGGGACCTTGATGGTTTCGCCGAGGACATTGTCGCCGACAGCCCCGTCGGACGGCTCGATGCCTGCTTCCCTCAAGCGTTCGGAATAGCTGATGGACACCTATTGGGCAGATTCGACCCATCGCGCCACGATCTTGGACGATACACCTTACGTCCGCGCCGCTTGGGCTTTGGAAGGCCTGCCTTCTATCACCGAAAGCGCCATCTCCTGGCGACGCAGAGGCGTCAGACGGGCATTCATGCGGAGGCTCATTGGAACCCTCCGCTGAGTGCTGAGCTGTGGAAACTCCAGTCTCCCCTTCGGTCCGAATGGACACCTTCCGTGAAAGCTCAGACTTAGTCGGCCGTGACACCAGCCAATTCCGTCACCGTCAGGCGAGCGGTTCCATCGGCATCAATGCGTCGTTCATGACGAAGCGCGGTGTGTCATGGGCTCGATCGTAGACTTGCCATTCCAGAGATTTCTCACCCACGTGGAAGACAGCCGTTGCGAGTGTGTTCTCATTATCTGGGTCGTCAGGTTGCGCACGATAGATAGGAAGGGACGATGCATCTCGGTCCCACAGGATCGAAAGCGGATCGACCATGCCGGCACCCGCCCCGGCAATGATGTCTAGGCCACGGCATTGTCTCGATAAAGAAGAACTGGTGACGACCTGTCGTTCCTCCGACATGCCTTGATGGATGAGATGATTGGAATGGCACTGTGGCCGCTCAAGCGTAGCGATTGAACAGCTTGAATGGGTGAACTCGATACTCAAGAGACGACCATCGCCGCGCTGGGCCAGCGACATGTGGAATGCGCCGGCGCGCTCGGATGTCTGAAGCAATTGAACAGCCTCGTCCAACGAACCGCAATCCAGCAGCGCACGCCCAAGCGCCATCCTCGGCAGACCGATACCAACGTGGCGAGAGCGTATGTTGTTGACCGCCTGCACAAGGCCGGCCTCGGTTGCCGCAAAAGTGTGTCCCGGGATCGAGGCGGGATAGACAAAGCTTGTGAATGCCGTCGTTCCAGCGGGCCGGACATGGGCAAGCACGCAGTGACCCCGGAACCCCGGATCGCCGTCCTCGTTATGCGCGACGACCGGTTCCTCAGCTGGGATGTGCACCGTGGTGCAGCCGTCGGGTGCCATTGCCCAAACATCTCCACGACAGTTCCACACAAACACGTCGTCGAAAGGTAGGTCGAGCCCGAGCGCTAGTCCCTGAAGCTCCAGCCAGTAGGCGGGAAAGCGGGCTTCGACCAGCTGGTGCATGGCCGCGACGCGCGGATCGTTGCGAAATGCCATGACCGTAGCCCATGCATGCGTGGCGATCAGGTGGCGATGCGTTATCTCAGCCCCGAACCGTCCAAGCTGAACGCCAACGTCGTAGTGCGTGCCCTCGACCTTCAGATATCCAAGCCGGCCCTCAGTGGACATGCTGGAGAAACTCCTTCAGGCGCGGATTTTCTGGGTCGGCGAGCTGTTCACTTGGGTTACCGTCGACAGAAATCTTGCCGTCCTCCATGAAAATCAGCCGTGTGCCGACCTGGCGTGCAAATGCCATCTCATGCGTGACCACAACCATTGTCATGCCCTCCTCGGCAAGCGATTGCATGACACGCAGCACCTCATGGCGAAGCTCCGGATCAAGTGCCGACGTCGGTTCGTCGAACAGCATCAGCTTAGGCTTGATGGCCAGCGCTCGGGCTATCGCCACACGCTGCTGCTGCCCGCCTGAAAGCTCGGAAGGATAATGATGGCCGCGATCAGCCAGCCCAACCTTGGCAAGCAACGCCTTGGCCTGCTCCGTTGCCTCGACCCGACTGAGCCCGCGCACCCGCTGCGGCCCGAAGGCGACATTCTCAAGTGCGGTCATCTGCGGGAAGAGGTTGAACTGCTGGAAAACCATGCCTGCTTCCTGGCGGATCAGGCGAACTTGAGAGCGTCCCGACCTGACGCTGATGTTGTCGACGAGCAGGTCGCCGCCGTTGATCTCTTCCAGTGCATTGATGCAACGCAGGAGTGTTGACTTGCCCGACCCCGACGGGCCGATCAGCACGACGATCTCACCGGCGTCGATGTTCAGATCGACCTCGTGCAAGACCACGACATGGCCGAAAGCCTTGGTGACCCTGCGAAACTCGACGATGCTCATAGGATTCGCATCCTCTTCTCGGTGATGCGCAGGATCAGTGTCAGCGTGCCGGTCATCAACAGATAAAGGATGGCAACGGCCGTCCAGATTTCGACGGCACGGAAATTCGCGGCCATGATCTCCTGGCCCTGTCTGGTCAGTTCACCAACCCCGATGACGATGAACAGCGAGGTATCCTTCAGGCTGACGATGAACTGGTTGCCAAGCGACGGTATCATCCGGCGAAAGGCGACCGGGCCGACGATGTAGACCAGGACCTTCCACATCGGCAGTCCCAATGCCAATCCGGCTTCCTTGAGCCCTTTGTGCACCGACAGGAATGAGCCGCGCACGATCTCGGCAATATAGGCGCCCGCATTGATGATGATTGACGTTATCGCCGCCGTCATCGGGTTGACCCGGACGTCGGCCAGGACAGGCAGTGCGAAATAGACGAACATGACCTGGACGACGATGGGCGTGCCACGGATCAGCTCTATGTAAGCGAAGGCGATGCCGTTCAGTATCGCATTGCCATAGGCGCGCATCAGGCCGGCAATGAAGCCGACGATGAGGCCGCCCACCAGGCCGGCAATGGTAATCAGGATCGTGAGCCGCGCCCCGCCGAGCAGCGCGGGCATGGCGTCCGTGACAACCGACCAGTCAAATTCCATGGGATCGCTCCGAAACGGGAAAAAGCGCGCCGGCGTTCACCGGCGCCCAGCGCATGCGTCAGAGCTTCGGCTCGGTGCCGAACCACTTTTTGTAAATTTCGGCGTAACGGCCATCCTGCTTCATGTTGGCCAGTGCAGCGTTGACCTTGACGACCAGTTCGCTGCCTTTGGGAAAGCCGATGCCATATTGATGGGCCATCATCTGCTCGCCGACCGCCTTGACCTTACCGCCGCCAGCCGTCTTCACGTAGTAGAGCACGTTCGGCGTGTCGTGCATGGCTGCGTCGACGCGGCCCGTTTGCAGCTCGAGATAGGCGTTGTCGATGTTCGGAAACTGGCGCAGTTCCGTGTCCTTGAAATGCTCCTTGGCGTAGTCCGTCGCGGAAGTGCCGGTCTTTACCGCCAGGATCTTGCCTTTCAGGTCAGCCTCACCCTTGACGGCGCTGTCGGCAGGCACCATCAGCAGGAAGCCGCTGTCGTAATAGCCGTCCGAAAAATCGATTGCCTTCTTGCGCTCGTCCTTGATCGTGATGCCGGCGAGCGCGACATCGACCTGCTTTGTTTGCAGCGCCGGGATGATGCCGTTGAAGTCCATGGGCTGCAGCGTGTAGGTGACGCCAATCTCCTTGGCGATTGCGTCCCACATGTCGATGTCGAAGCCGACATACTTGTCGCCTTCCTTGAACTCGAACGGTACGAAGGCAGTGTCCGTGGCGACCACGAGATCTTCGGCCCGGACGCTCTGTGTGAAGGCTATGGCCGTCGCGAAGGCGGCAAACAGAACGCTACGCAGTTTCATGCAAGTTCCCCTTTTTTGCTTGTGTTATTTGCTTGGAAGTGAGGTGGTCGCGGCGTCGATGGCATCGCCAAGGCGTTCGACGATGCGGCCGATGTCACGTCGTTCGACGATGAAGGGCGCGCCAGCAGCACGTGGTCGCCGAGGCGGCCGTCAATCGTGCCGCCCATCGGATAGACCATCAGACCTCGCGCCATCGCTTCCTTCTTGATCCGTCCGTTGAGCTTCAGTTGCGGGTCAAAGGGCTCTTGCTCGTACGATCGGCCACCAGTTCGACGCCGCGAAACAGCCCTCGCCCGCGGATGTCGCCGACGTGATGGTGATTGCCCAGGCGTTCGGTTAGCTGTCGCTCGAGTTCGTGGCCCATCGTGACCACATTGGCGATCAATCTGTCGCGCTTGATCGTCTGCTGGACAGCAAGGGCGGCCGCCGCAGCCATCGGGTGGCCCATATAGGTGTGGCCGTGCTGGAAAAAGCCCGAGCCGCTGGAGAAGGCCTCGAAAATCCTGTTCGACAACAGCACCGCACCAATCGGCTGGTAGCCACCGCCAAGCCCCTTGGCGATTGTCATCAGGTCCGGCGCGACGCCGTCCTGTTCGCACGCATGCAACGTGCCGGTGCGGCCCATTCCACACATCACCTCATCCAGGATCAGCAGCACGCCGTAGCGGTCGCAGATGGCGCGGATGCGCTTGAGGTAATCGGCAACCGGCGCAACCGCTCCGGCAGTGGCCCCCACCACGGTCTCCGCCACGAAGGCGATGACCTGATCGGCACCTAGCTCGAGGATCTTGTCTTCGAGCTGCAGGGCGGCTCGTGCGGCGTAAGCTTCGTCGCCTTCGCCGACTTCCTGCAGGCGGTAGGCGTAGCAGGGATCGATATGGTGCGTTTCGATCAGCAGCGGCTTGAACTGCGTGCGCCGCCATTCGTTGCCGCCGGCAGCGAGCGCGCCGAGCGTGTTGCCATGGTAGCTCTGGCGGCGCGCAATGATGTGCCGGCGCTGCGGTTCGCCCTTTTCGACGAAATATTGCCGCGCCATCTTCAAGGCGGCCTCGACCGCCTCGGAGCCGCCGCTGACCAGATAGGCATGGCTCAGGCCGGATGGGGCGTCCTCGACCAACAGATCGGCAAGTGCTTCCGCTGCCTCGGAGGTGAAGAACCCCGTATGCGCATAGGCCAGCCGGTCCAACTGTTCGTGCAGTGCCGCGATCACCGCTGGATGAGCGTGCCCAAGACAGGACACGGCAGCGCCGCCGGATGCGTCGATGTAGGATATGCCGGCTGCGTCGAACAGTTCGACACCTTTGCCACCGACCGCAACTGGCAACGGGGCATGGATGGCGCGATGCAGAATTTTGGTCACCGGCGCTTGGTCCTTGTCTTGAGGTGCGTGTTGAGCGCGGCCGATTGCCTGTCGACGCTGGCAAGCGCTTCGCTCGCGGCATCGCTGGCCTGGCCGGCGACCAGAGCACCAAGGATTTCGGCGACGACGAAGGCCGGTGACATAGTGTGAAGGAAGGATGGGCTTTCAGTCGGAACAACGACCGTGCAGGCGGCCAGTTGGGCCAGCGGGGCGACGGGGCTGTCGGTGATTGCAACGACCGATACCCCGCAGGACTGGGCATATTCGGTCAGCTCTATGGTCTGTCGCGTGTAGGGCAGCACGCTCACCGCAACCAAGACATCGTTGCGCATTGCACTACCCAGGATATCCGAACCAATCCCGCCGATCGCGTCGAGCATGATTGCTTGCTTGCCGGCCAGAGACAGCACGTAGTGAAGATGCCAAGCAGGCGAGTGACTGGAGCGCAGGCCGAGGCAATAGACACGCCGGGCTGCTGAAAGCCGCCGCGCTGCCTCGACAAGACCATCCAGGGAAGCAGCCCGGGACAGCGAGCCGATCTGGGTGCAAACACCGCTGAGCATGTCGGTAGCCAGCGCATGGTCACCCTTGAGTTTCTGGCTTCTTGCCTGGGCGCCGACGCGGCCGGCGAAACCGGTCACGTCATTGCGCATGGCATCGGCATAGAGCTGGCGAAGGTCTTCGTATCCGGCAAAACCAAGGTGCTTGGCCAGCCGTGTCATGGTGGCGGGCTGGACCTGCGCTTGCCGCGCCTGCTCGCGCATCGACAGCAGCGCCACCTCGCGCGGCTGGTCGAGCACATAGCGCGCGGCTGACTGCAACTGCTCCGACATTGCGTCGAAGGCCTGCACGATCATTTCCGAAAGAGGACCATTTTGCATGCAGTTCAAATACACCGCTCGCAAGTAGATTGCAACATATGTTTCAAAATTGTAAAGGATGATTGTCATGAATCATGTGTGAGGTCGCCCCTATGACAAACACTTTCCAGCCGCAACAGGTGGCAATCGCCGTTGCCCCCAACGGCGGCCGGCGTACGAAACTCGACCATCCGGCCATACCGCTGACGCCGACCGACATGGCGCGTACGGCTGCTGAATGCCTCGAATCGGGTGCCAGCATGATCCATGCACATGTGCGCAAGTCTGACGGCGGCCACCTGCTTGACGCCGACGCTTATCGGCTGGTCGATGCTGCGATCCGCAGCGAGGTTGGCAATCGCCTCGTAATCCAGATCACGACGGAGGCACTTGGCATTTATACCCCAGCAGAACAGATCGCGGTGTTGAAGGAGGCGCGGCCGGAAGCCGCGTCTCTGGCTCTTCGGGAACTCGCACCCGACGAGGCAGCCGAACCCGCCTTTGCCGATGCGCTGTCCTGGATGAAGCAGGAAAACGTCCTGCCGCAGGTCATCCTTTACCACCCTTCCGAAGCTGCCCGGCTCAATGAGATGATCCGGCGCGGTGTGGTGCCCTGGGACGACATACCGGTTCTTTACGTGCTAGGGCGCTATACCGCATCTCAGACCTCACTGCCGTCCGACCTGCTGCCGTTTCTCGCGCCTGAAATGCCACGCTTTTCCAACTGGAGTGTCTGCGCTTTCGGTCGACACGAGGCAGCGTGCGTCTCCACTGGGGCACTGCTTGGCGGCCATGTCAGGGTCGGCTTCGAGAACAATCTCTTCTTGCCTGATGGAGAGTTAGCAGAATCCAATGCGGCGCTGGTCGAAACGGTTGCAGTAGCGGTGCAGGCACTCGGCTACGGTCTTTGCGACGCGATGGCGAGCCGAGCGCTGTTTCGCGGACCAACTCTTTAATGGCTTGCGCAATGGAGACCTGTCCCGGTCAATGGATCACGATCCGTCGCATTGGTGAAAGAGCGATTGGTTACGAGGTTATCGGCAAGGGCGAGCGGGTCCTCTCTTCCGGCATGTCTTCTGACCGAGCAGGCCTCCCGCTCTTGAGGTTGTCACCCATGCCGTGTGCGACCGGCATTTCATCGTCGACAGCCTGTGTTCGAAGTCAATGCGCGCGAAATCAGCGCCGGCGTTGTGGATTTCCCGATCCGGGATGCCATGTTCGATCGCATAGGTTGGTACGGAGAACTGGCTTCACATGCGGCCTTGATAATCGGGCGATAGATAACTCGATGCGGCTCGGACCGCGCATTGATAGGCGACGACGCATTGGCATCGCGCCCTCAGCCCTGTGGGCCGGGCATTGCCGCCTCACGGGAACCGCTGGCGGTCTGGTACCCGCTCCAAGAAACCTTTGAACGTTGTCGAGCCGGCTTATCGGGTTTCGACGGGCGAGCTGCCGCCGACTGATGGGCAGGGTCTGGGACGAAACGACCCACGATGAACATGTGCTCAGGCTTTGAAATGGAGGATGGGTGGTATCAATTGCAGTTTCATCCAACGCGGACATTTCAATAGCCGCCCGGTACGCTGCGGCGCAGGATCCTTATTGCTCCTGGAGATTAGGCATTTCTTCAACCGAGTAGCCGTAGGTGAGCGGAGAAATTGCGGGCTCCCCCGAAGGCGATGCTATGATGATAGAAACCGTTCGGTGAGGCGTGCCCACATGGCCGCGCCCGTGGTAAGGCTGTCGTCGTTGAAGTCGTACTTCGAGCTGTGCAGGATCGCCGAGTTTTCGCCGTTGCCAAGGCGCAGGAAGCAGCCCGGCTTGCGTTCCAGGAAATAGGCGAAATCCTCGCTGCCTGGGATCATTGGGCAGACGCCCACATTGCCTTCGCCCACCAGTTCCTGGACCACGGCGGTGGCGAAGGCTGTCTCTTGTTCCGCGTTGATGACAACCGGATAGCCGCGTTCATAGTCGACGGAAACACTGCCCCCATGCGCTCCGGCGACTGAGGATGCGATATCGCGCACGCGCTGCTCGAGCGTCTCGCGCACGTCGCGCGAGAATGAGCGGATGCTGACGGTGATCTCGGCACTTTCGGGGATGACGTTGGACGCCGTCCCGCCGTGAATGGTTCCGACCGTCACCACAGCCGTTTCCGTCGGATTGACGTTGCGGGACACGATTGTCTGCAGTGTCATCACCATGTTGGCCGCGATCACGATCGGATCGACCGTCAAATGCGGACGGGACGCATGGCCACCGCGGCCTGTGATGGTGATCGTGGCGGTGTCGGCGGCAGCCATCAGCGGCCCTGAACGCATGAGAAACGTTCCTGCCGGCGCACCCGGATGGTTGTGCAGGCCAAAGATCGCATCACAGGGAAAACGCTCGAAAAGGCCGTCGTCGATCATAGCCTGGGCACCACTGCCTCTTCCTGCCTCCTCAGCCGGCTGGAAGATCAGATTGACGGTACCGTTGAAATGGCGCGTGCGCGCCAGATATTCCGCTGCCCCGAGCAGCATGGTCGTGTGGCCATCGTGGCCGCAGGCATGCATCTTGCCGTTCACAGTGCTCGCATAGGGCAAGCCGGTCGCCTCCTGGATCGGCAGAGCATCCATGTCCGCGCGAATGGCGATGCTGCGGCCGCCTTCGCCCTGCCTCAGCCGGCCGACAACCCCGAGGCCGCCAACATTGCGCGTCACCTCATAGCCCCAGCCTTGAAGCCGCTCGGCGACATAGGCAGCGGTTTCGAATTCTTCGAACGACAATTCCGGATGCGCATGCAGATGCTTGCGCATTTCAACAAGTTTGGCTGCCTCGTCCTCGAAATCCTCAATGCGGGCGAACTGGTTTGAAGTTTGAAACATGAGGCGTCTTTCCTTGCTCAGGCCCACCGGTCAGATAAAGCGGCTGAGGAAACTTCTGGTACGGGGATGCTTGGGATTGGTCAGGACCTCGGCGGGTGAACCCTGCTCGACCACCACGCCTCCATCCATGAACACGACGCGGTCAGCCGCTTCTTTGGCGAAGCCAATCTCATGGGTAACCACGATCATGGTCAGGCCTTCCTTGGCCAGGTCACGCATCGTCGCCAGGACCTCGCCCACGAGTTCCGGATCGAGAGCGGAAGTGGGTTCGTCAAACAGCATCAGCCGCGGGCGGATTGCCAGCGCGCGGGCAATTGCCACGCGTTGCTGCTGGCCGCCGGACAATTGCCTGGGATAAGCGTCGAACTTCTCGGCAAGTCCGACACGCGTGAGGAGTTCGCGGGCATGGCGGGTGGCTTCAGCCCGGTTCTGCTTGTGGACGCCGATGGGCGCCTCGATGACGTTCTCGAGGGCCGTCATGTGCGGGTAGAGATTGAACTGCTGGAAGACCATGCCGATCTTGCTGCGCTGAGCCGCAATATCGCGGCTGCCGAGCTTGTTCAGCCGGTCGTTCTTGAGGCGGAAGCCGATCTGCTCCTTGTCCACCTCGATGAAGCCCTGGTCGATCGTCTCGAGATGATTGATGCAGCGCAGGAAGGTCGATTTCCCCGAACCTGATGGCCCGAGGATGACTACCACCTCACCGGCCGCGACATCGAGGTCGATGCCCTTGAGGACTTCGAGCGGGCCGAATGCCTTGTGGACACTACGGGCGCGAACAAGGACGGTTTCAGACGCGCTCATCGGCGGCTCCCGCAGTTATGGTGTTTTCCTTCTTCCGGTCAGTGGCTGCACCGCGCTCGCCGCGATTGTAATAACGTTCGATGGCGCCCTGCCCGACATTCAGGATCGAGGTGATGAACAGGTACCACAGCACCGCCACCATCAGCATCGGAATGATCTCGAACGTCCGGTTGTAGATCGACTGGACGGAATAGAGCAGGTCGGCCATGGCGATGACGCTGACCAGGGAGGTTGCCTTGATCATGCTTATCAGCTGATTGCCGGTTGGCGGCACGATGGACTTCATCGCTTGCGGAATGATGATGCGCCTGAGAGCACGCGCCTTGGTCATGCCAAAGGCTTGCGCTGTCTCGGCCTGGCCCCTGTCTACCGAAAGCAGACCACCGCGAATGATCTCGGCCATGTAGGCAGCTTCGTTGAGCGCAAGACCAACGATGGCGGCCGTCAGCGGGGTGATGAGGTCATTTGTGTCCCAGCTTGCGATTCCAATGGAAATGCGCGGGAACAGCGTCGACATGTTGTACCAGAAGATGAGCTGAACGAGCAGCGGTGTTCCGCGGAAGAACCAGATGAACAGGCCGGCCAGCGAAGACGCCAGCCGATCCTGCGACATGCGTGCAATGGCCAGGATCAGCCCGAGCACAACGCCGATGATCATTGCGACGACCGTGAGGCCGAGTGTCACCCACAGGCCCTGCATGACTGTCGGGTCGAAGAAGTACTGACCGACGACCGGCCATCCGAAGTTCGGATTGACCGCCACGATGTAGGCGAAGCCGAGAGCGACGAGCAAGGTGATGGCCCACAAGGCTACGCGCGTGAGGGGGAACGGTACGTGCGCGAGTTTTACGTCGCGCAGCGCATCCTCGGTCCGGTTCAGAGCGGAACTGGACATTGGCTCTTACTGCCCCTGATTGATGCCGGGGGTGTCGATGATGTTGTTCTCGAGACCCCACTTCTTCATGATTTGAGCGTAGGTGCCGTTCTCTTTCAGGATCTTGAACGAGTCGAGCAGCACGCCGCCCAGCGGCGAGTCCTTCTTGACGACGGCACCCTGGTAGATGTCCTTGAAGCCGTTAGCCTGACCGACGGCTGCCAACTCAAGCTGGCCATTGGCCTGCTGCACAAAATAGGTCAGCGGTGCCTGCGAGGAGAAAAAGGCATCGGAGCGCTTCGAACGTACGGCCAGGATCGAGCTGGGCTGATCCGTGAAGGACTGCACCTCGACGGCTGGCTTACTGGCGCCAACGCATTTCTCAGACTGCTCCTTGATGACCTTTTCCGCCGAGCCGCCGGCCATTACTGCGATGCGCTTGCCGCAGGTTGCATCGAGCGAGGTGATACCCGAAGGATTGCCCTTCTCGACGGCGAAGACGACATACTCGCGCGCCCAATCGATAAAGTCATTGGCCTTCTGGCGATCGGGATAGTCGCCGACGGGGCCCATGGCGAACTGATAGCGTCCGGAATTGACGCCGCTGAGCAGTGCCGGAAGACCGGCAACAGATGCGTGGTCGATGGTTATCCCGAGCAATTCCCCGATGGCCGTCGAGATATCCTTGGTGGCGCCCGTCAACTCGGTTCCGGTGACGATTTCATAGGGAGGGAACGACCCGTTGTTGACTGCGACCATCTTGCCCGCGTCGCGAATCTCCTGCGGCAGGCGTGCGCGCAGGTCGTCGTTCTGGGTCTGCTTCTGGATATCCTGAGACCAGGCCGTGTTTGCAGCCATCAGGGCTGCGACCGAGGCCAGAATGCAAAGCGATTTCTTCATGATATTCTCCTCCATCATGTTGGTGATTTGCTTCAGGCAGCGTTCGCCGGAAGCTTGGCTTCAAAGGGAAAAAGCGACTGTGGTGTAAGGTCGGACTTCAGGACGCCCTGCTCGCGCAGTTCGGTGATGAACCCCCTGATCATAGCGGAGTTGGCTTCGAGCCCGCTGTCGTTCCAGCTTGGCGGCAAATGGCGTGCCGAACGCAGCAATTCATTGAAGATCCAGGGCGTTGTTTCGGCGTATTTGCGCCGCTTGGATGTCCAGGCCCGCTGGCTTTCATCGACGAGTCGCGCCAACTCGCCGGGAAGCCAGGGATGCTGCTCGGCGAGCTTTGCCTTGACCGCAACAATATGCATTCCGGGAACATACCCGACCTGGTCGAAATAGGCCTTTTCCGCCGCCGGGAAGTCGGGCAGCAACTGGCGGAAACCTGAGTCGTTCTCGAAGTACCCGTCCGGCATGAACGGAGTGAAGACGGCGTCGAGCTCTCCATCCGCAAGGAGCTCCATCATTGGACGCTCGCCGGGCGCCGCCTCGATACGTCCAGGGCGACCAAAGCCGTCCAACCGGTCAACGATCGGATGAGCCGCTGTCAGGCGGCCGGCGACCCAGAATGCATCTTCTACGCCGACGCCTTCGCGCCGCAGCGCCGCCCGTGTCCAGGTGTTGCCCGAGTCACGCCAGCCCGTGACCCCGATACGCTTGCCGGCAAGGTCCGACAGCTTGGTCAGGGGGCTCGCTTCGGTCGTGATGATGCACCTGTGGCGAAAGCCGCGCATGATGAAGCAGGAAATGCCGACAACCGTATTGATGCCCTCCGCCATGGCTGACGTGTAGCGGCTGAAGGACACTTCGGCGGCATCATAGACATCGCTCGCCGCAAGGTCGGGGATCAGCGTTCCGACCCGGTCGACCTGAAGGTCGATGCGCTCCGAGGACACGTCACCCAGGATCAGCGGTGTCAGATAGTCCCAGTCCCGGGTGGCGATTTTGATCGGAACGCCCATGAAATTCCTCATGTCGGTGGATTTGACGAAAGCTCCGTAAATGTTTAGGTCATTTCCAGCAAATGTTATTATGACATTAAACATTTAAAGTTGCCGGCTATGGTTGATCGATATGATGCTCAATGGTTTGCAGATCGCCTTGGCGATCGTACCTCGCGCGGCATAGCGCTCGAAACCGGGGCGATGATCCGTTCAGGGCTCCTGCCCGTCGGCACCAAGCTGCCGTCAGTGCGTGATCTTGCATTCACGCTCGGGATAAGTCCGGCGACGGTATCCATTGCCTGGGCCGACCTGCGCCGCCATAAGGTCATCGGCGGGCGGGGTCGGAATGGGGCCTGGGTGATGGGCGATCGTTTTGCACCACGCCCAACCCGGCTGGTCAGCAGCGGCAATTATGGCCCGGATGTCCTGAACCTCGGCGTGGCATCGCCAGATGTCGAACTCTTACCGCCGCTCGAGCAAGCACTGGTCCATGGCGCGAAGGCCAGCCAGCTGAACAGCTACGAGCGTGTCCGCATCCTACCGGAACTCGAGGCGGTAGTTCGACCGACATGGCCCTATGATCCCGGAGCCTTCCTGGTCACGAATGGCGGGTACAACGCTGTCTACACGCTGCTGCATGCACTGGTCCCTCCTGGCGCACCGGTGGCGATCGAAGAACCCACAGCCCTGCGCCTGCTCGACATTCTGGAAGATCTCAACGTTCCGATAGTCCCTGTCGCATGCGACGGCTCGGGACCAATTCCGGAGGCGCTGGCGCAGGCGATGAAGGCAAATCCCGTCGCGTTCCTTTTTCAGCCAAGGGTGCACTCCGTTACCGGCACCTCACTCACAAGAGAAAGACTAGAAGCCCTGGGCGACGTACTGGAAGGTTCGGGAGCGCTCATTATCGAAGATGACGGCGTCGGCGACGTCTCAGAGGCGGCCCGACACTCATTGGGTTCCCGCTTTCCGGACCGTGTCATCCATATACTGTCATACTCAAAGACGTTGGGGCCGGATTTGAGACTGGCCGTACTGTCGAGCTCTGCGAGCGTTGTAGAACAGGTTCAGTCATATCGGAGCTTCAGCGCCGGTTGGACGAGCCGCATCCTGCAGGCTGCCACGTCCTGGCTCTTGCAGGATGCCGAAACCGAAAATGTAGTGCGCCTGGCACGGGCGGCCTACCGGGAGCGCCGACACGCTCTGGCAGCAGCCTTGTTCGAGCACGGGGTGGAGATCAACGCAGGCGACGGGCTGAGTGTACTGGTTCCGGTGGAGTCGGAGAACTACGCGCTGATAACCTTGGCCTCGCGCGGCATCGCCGTCAGTGCTGGCTCCAGGTTCTCGACGAAGCCAATCAGCTCCGTTCGCGTCGCCACCAGCGTCCTTCAGTTGTCAGACGTCCATCGCGTCGCCGATGCGATCTCGGTGGCAGCTGCCACGCCGAGATAGGCGCTTCGCAGACCCAGTCACGACAGCTATATCCAATTTTTGGCCGAAAACTCTGACGAGTAGCTGGACCAGCGGCTGGCGCTGCCATTCGAGGCGCTGCACCCGGCACGATCCGTTATTCGCGTTGTCAGCATTGCCTATGGCAGCAGCGACCGACAGTGAATGTCAGGCTATGAATGTACTTTACGAGGCCGGTTCCGGACTGTCCGTATCTTGGTGGCCGGGCGCTTGGACCTCTCCCGATTTTTCTGGCGATCGGGGGCCTTGGCGACAACCATCCTGCTGGGCCTAGGCCTCGGCCGGTTTTTTGATAGCGAGAGCGGCGCGGGCGGGCGGCGGATCAGGCCGTCGCGGTCAGCGCGGGGGAACGAGCGCGGGGATGATGACAAGGATTTTGAACGGGAGCGGTAGGGGCAGTCCTATACGCGACTTCGTATAAAAACGGGATATACGCGATCGCGTATATAGCGGGCTTTGCGTATCGGCGATCTTGTGAACCCTCGGTGCACGTGTCGGGGCCTCATCAAAGGGGCGCGTCCAGCGAGTCGGACCGGGTGCCAAGCGGTGCCCCAAGCCGACAGGCGTCTCGATACCACATTTAAGGAAGAAACATCATAAATCGCAGTATGTTAACATAATTTACGTGAACTAACACAACATAAAAGACTTGTACGTGCGCGACGCGATTGACTTGGAGTGTCGCATCATTATACACTTGTGACCGCACGACATAAAAAACTTGATGCGACCCACATGCCTACGCCGAACGAAAAGCTCGCCAACTCCCTAAGCGCCTTGCAAGAGCTGCAAAGCGGCGGGCGGCGCATATTCAAATCCAGCGACCTGAGCCGCGTTCATCGCGAGCGGCTCCTGCAACATGGGTTCCTGCGTGATGTCATCAAGGGCTGGCTCATGTCGACCGGGCCGCAGGCGCAGCCGGGCGACACCACCCCGTGGTACGCCTCGTTCTGGGAGTTCTGCGCCCGCTATTGTCGCGACCGGTTCGGGAATGACTGGTTCCTGTCCCCGGAGCAGTCGCTGTTGCTTCATGCCGAAGCGACCGCAATTCCCCGGCAGGTGATCGTCAACAGCGCCAAAGGGACAAACAACAATCTGGAGCTTCTGTTCGGCACCTCGATCTATGACCTCAAGGTCAAAGAGATGTCGTCAGGAGAAGATTTGGTCGAGAGAAACGGCCTGCGTCTCTACGCGCCGGACGCCGCCCTCGTGAAGGTCCCCGAGTCCTTCTTCCAGCGCGCGCCCATCGAGGCGCAGGTCGTGCTGGGTGCGGTCCGCGATGTGTCCGGCATCCTCGGCCGGTTGCTCGATGGCGGTCACTCCGCTGTGGCGGGGCGCCTTGCCGGGGCTTTCCGTCGCGTGGGCCGCGATGGTTTCGCCGATGAAATCGTCAAGACCATGAAGAGTGCCGGTTTTGATGTGCGAGAGAGCGATCCCTTTGTCGCGCAAATCTATGTTCCGGCAGTCGTTGCGGGCGTGGCCCCCATCGTCGCCCGACTCAATGCCATCTGGGAAAGCCAGCGCGGGCCGGTCATGGAGATATTCCCCAAAGCACCGGGCATGCCTGCGGATAAGGGGCGCTACATGAAGTTTGTCGAGGACATCTATGAGAGTGATGCCTACCACTCGCTGTCCATCGAAGGCTATAGCGTGACGCCCGAACTGATCGACCGCGTGCGGCAGGGCGGATGGAACCCTGAAATCGATGAAAAGGACAGGCAGAGCCGCGATGCCCTTGCCGCGCGCGGATACTGGCAGGCCTTTCAGAAAGTGAAGGATTCGGTCGCCGCGATTCTGGACGGCGCGCAACCCGGCGCGCTCGTGCGTGACCAGCACCGGGACTGGTATCGTGAACTGTTCGGCCCGTCTGTCGTGGCGGGCATTTTGAAACCGAGCGCCCTTGCCGGGTATCGCAATCACCCCGTTTATCTGCGCGGCTCGTCTCACGTGCCGCCGCGTTCCGAGGCCGTGCCCGAAGGCATGCAGGCGCTCTTCGATCTGCTGGAAAAGGAGACCGAACCCGCTGTCCGCGCGGTGCTGGGGCATTGGCTTGTGGGCTACGTCCATCCTTATCCTGACGGGAACGGGCGCATGGCGCGGTTTCTGATGAATGCCATGCTGGCAGCGGGGGGCTACCCGTGGACGGTCGTGAGAGTGGAGGATCGTAGCGCCTATCTCGCAGGGCTTGAGGCAGCGAGTGTCGACATGGATGTCGGGCCGTTTGCCGCGTTCCTGGCCGAGCGGGTGCAGTGGTCTATGGAGAAGGCGGCGTGAAAGCGTTGGTGTCACATGTTTAATTTGCTCGTCTCCGGCCACGGTGAATGGTGGGAAACACAGCCCTTCACATCAACCATTGACCGGTTCAAGGAATATAGCGGCTATCGACCTCGCGCGCCCTGAGACCCTGCGTCAGCTGGAGCAAATACCTACGCTATTGATGTACGAAGTCGGAGCCGGCGGCCCGCATGCCCGTGTGGTCAGACACGGACGCATTCGCAATATCGTCCGGCGAGGACATGAGCTGGCCTTCACCTTCGAACTTGACCCGGAACATGCCTATCTCGACAGGGCGGAAGTATTGAGAATTGCGGATCAGCTGGGCATTGCTCAGTTCGAGCAGCACCGGACGCACTGGGCGATCAAGCACGGCGACATTCCCGCAGAGCTGATTGCCATGGGTACCGCTGAACGTGCGCAGCGCACAGTGACTGTGGTTGCCGCAGAGTATGTCGAGGCGCGCCGGGAGGGACGACGGAGAGATTCTGACGACCTGGCGGAAGAATTGCAGAACTTCCCGCCAACTCTCGACAAAGCCCTGTCGCTCGTGCCGGCACGAATCCTTCAGCAGCCGACACCTAAACTATATCCGATCCTGGGAGTAGAGCCCCGTACACCTGAAGGCCGCAATGCGGTCGTGGCAGTCCTCGTGAGAGACAACAACCGGCAGGACTTGCCTGCCGACTGGTCTTATTCGCTGGCATGGTTCCTCGACCTCTACGGGAGCGCGACGGAAGCTGCCCGCCTTGAGGCAGCATTGGCGGCATGCGCCGCGCATATGATCGCGCTCGGCGCTGTTGAGGGCAATGTCGCTGCGTCTGTCGAAGACATCGGATACGCCCTCTGGCGCTGTTCAAGAAGTCCGAAACTTGTCGGCGATCTGCGCCGCGAAATAGCTGTTCTGACGGACCGCCTCGTGTGTCGCCAGGAGGTTGAAGGTTGTTGGAACGAAACCAGAGAAGGGGGCGCCCTATCCGGTGTTCGCGCCACGGCGTTGGCGGCGGTGGCGCTTCAATGGCTGGGTGATGATCGCTATCATGAAAGCCGTGTCATGGCTGATCACGAAAGTCATTCCTGACCTAGGCGCGCTTCCGCGAGACGCTGGCCAAGCCGCTCCCGACGTTATAGCCACGACGCTCGCGATGGAGGCCATTCGCCGGTCTGATTTTGTCGATAACGTGCCCCATGTGCTGGCGGCCGGCGATGCCTGGCTGGTCTCCGGCCAGACTGTGCTGGGAGGATGGCAGGCTGAGCCGTGGGCGGAGGATTTCGTGGCAGCCATGGTGCTTGAGTATCTCGCGCGCCAGAATGAGATGCTTCCGCAGGTGGATGGCTTTCTCCTGATGGCGCGGGATTTCTTCCGCAAGGCGGAAGAGCTGCGGCTGGAAGGCGGTGCCAACAACCGGCGCCTTTCTGCCATTCGCTTCCGGCCGCGCAGACTGACGTGCCCCCGCCACACTTCCGATCTCGTCAATGATCCCGTATTTGACGAGAACGGGCCGGTCGAAAATCTTGCCATTCATAGGCTCGTTCAATCAGGCGGGCTCCTTGTGAGACAACTCGTCGATCCAATTGCTGCCGCCAATGGCACGTTTCGAGCGCACATGACCAGCGAACGTGCCTTCCTACGCTCATAGCGTTTTCAGGGCTGATCGTTGGGAACTGCTCGTTCAGTACAACGCGGTCATGTCAAATGTGGCCCCGCCCAACGAGGGCATGCTAGTTGCGAGAGAACTCGTTGATCATCGTCAATCGACAAGCAGCGGACTGAGGTATGGGCTCGACAATAACTCAGCCATCTCGCCTCCGTGTTGTACTACGGTACCTTGCAGGGGTATGCTTCCTTCCTGCAGCGCAGAAATCAGCGAACCGGCATAGCCAGCCGCCAACTGCGTCAAAGCGTTGAACGGTCCGAGGCTTCGGACCGATGCAAAGCGGTGGCAGACAGTTCGTTCCGTCGGCTGGCGTCCGCGATAGCCGCGTGCGGTGACGACGACCAGAACCACGTCGTCCTCTATCACCGGCAGTCCGTTGTAGAGCAGGGATTTCAGCATGTCCCGGCGGTTACGCAAGTCAAGGTCATCAAGCAGAAACCGCATATAGTCGAGATGATTTGGATAGCGGATAGTCTTGAACGTTGCGTTCCTCAGAGTAGAATCGGACAGTAGCTTGAGACAGTCAACTCCTCCCGAGGTGGCAAAGGCCTCGTAGTTGACACCCTCTGCGCAAAAGCGCTCATAATCCTCTAGCGGAGACAGGGCCACCAACTGCCCATTGCGGATGGCCATGCTGGGTAGCGTGTATTCGTCGATCAGCCCGTCGACGTTCCATATCTGGCCGTAGCCAAGCCTGTTATTCGGATATCGTGGAATTGCGCCAAGTCGAATAATGAGATCGGAAACTGGTGAAAACTCGCGCAACAATCCAAAGGCAATATTCTCGACGATTCCTGGTGAGGCGCCGCAGCCGGTCATGACGGCTCGCCTCTGCGACAGCGGCTCGAGGATGGACCGCGTCTGGTCCTTAGCGGCTGAAAAATCCAGATAGTGCACGCCTGCTCGGGCGGCCGCCGCAGCGATCCGAGGCACCGCAATGTTTGGTACGGCGGAAACTGCCATGTCCTGGTCCGACAAGATCGGATCCAGTTCTTCCCCCCCGCGTAGCGCTCGAAAACCGGCATCAATGTTCAAGGCGCGCGCGCGATGGAGTGCATCTTCGTTGTGGTCGACGAGTTGGATCGCGAAGTCACTGTTTTTGGTGAGGGTTACAGCTAGTGCCGTGCCTACATTGCCTGCACCGAATATGGTGAGCTTGAACTTCTCCATTGTGACCTCAGGACTTGAAGCGCGAAACGAAGGACCGGAGCCGCTCGTTCTGCGGATTCAAGATGATGTCGTCCGGCCGGCCTTCCTGGGCAATGATGCCGTGGTCAAGGAACAGGACCCTGCTCGACACCTCAGCGGCGAACGACATTTCGTGGGTAACGATGGCCATGGTCATACCACCCTCCCCCAGTCGCTTGATCACAGCCAGAACTTCGCCGACCAATTCGGGGTCGAGCGCGCTCGTCACTTCGTCGAGCAGCAGCACCTCCGGTTCCATGGCCAGTGCACGGGCAATCGCCACGCGCTGCTTCTGACCGCCAGAGAGATGGTTGGGATAGGCCGCGTGCTTGTCGACAAGGCCGACTTGGTTCAAGAGGTCCATTGCCAGGGCATCGGCTTCCTGCCGCGGGCGACCGCAGACCACGATGGGCCCTTCCGTCACGTTCTGTAGCACGGTCTTGTGCGGGAACAGGTTGAAGTGCTGGAACACCATGCCAACATGGCGGCGCAGCGTTCCAATGCCGATCTTGTCGCCAGTGTCGCGAAAGCGGTCGCCCACGTCCTGTTGACGGAAGCTCACGACGCCCTGGCTTGGCGTCTCCATCATGTTAAGGCACCGGATAAGAGTCGACTTGCCAGACCCCGACGGGCCAATCAAGGCAACCACTTCGCCACGGAACAGTGAAAGGTCAATTCCCTTGAGCACTTCGTGCGAACCGTAGCTCTTGCGCAGGCCGACGACTGAGATCACCGGCACGGCTGCGGTAGAGTTGGCGTTGGTTTTCATGGCCCGTTTCCGTTAATCGCTGACACGAAGGCGTTTTTCGATCCAGTCCGCCGCCTGCGTTAGCGGTAGCAGCATGGCAATATAGAGGAGGGCCATCACTGTGTAGGACTCCAGTGGCCTGTAGGTCTGGCCATTTACGACCGCGGCCATGTAGGCGAGGTCGGCCACAGAGATGACCGAGACAAGCGAGGTATTCTTGAACTGGATGACCGACTGATTGATGAAGGACGGCAGCATCCGCTTGAGCGCCTGGGGCAGTACGATGCGCCTCATCGACTGCCACGGGCTCATCCCGATAGCTGCGGCCGCCTCTCGCTGGCCCTTGTCGATCGACACGATGCCACTTCGGAAGATCTCGGCGTAAAACGCGCCGACATAAAGCGACAGGGTCAGCAGGGCTGCAACCCGGTTGTCGATCGAGCCGCCGACGAGCAACGGAAACGCATAGTAGAACCAGAGCAGCTGAACCAGCAACGGCGTGCAGCGGAAGATCTCCTGGTAGGCGCGGGCCGTCAAATTGAGAACCCGCCAGCGCGAAAGCCGCGCAGCGCAGGCCACGAAGCCGATCAGCACACCAAATAGGATCGAGGCGAAGGTGTAGACAACACTGATCCACAGCCCCCAGACGAAAAGGTCGTAATACTGCCAGACCGAGTGAAAGTCCCAGTTATATGTCATGCACTGGCTCCCTCGATACCGACCAATGCGCCCAGACAACAGCGCGCTCCGGTCGACCGGCGGGTATCGGCGGCGCCCACTCCCTGCCGCTCGTCCGATCCCTGATGGGTGCAGGCTCGGTCATGCTCGTTTCCCCTGTTTTGAGTTTGCCAGCGAACGAACCCCCGTTACCGGCGCACCGATAGTTGATTGCAAGCGGCAATTCGGCAATGCAAACAATCGCCGACCGCTTAGCGAATTTATCGTAAGGCAGATGCCGAACCGACGCGGGACAGAATGCCCGCAAGACGTTGCCTATTTGCGTCCGAGACCGTCACAAGCGGAAGACGCAATTCGGGAGACGCAAGATTTGCAAGCGCCAGCGCCGCCTTGACGGGGCCTGGATTGCTCTCGATGAACATTCCATCCACAAGTTCGGCGATCATTTCATGGTACGCGAGCGCCTGCG
Organism: Aminobacter sp. BA135; assembly: GCF_050859125.1. Taxonomy (NCBI): domain Bacteria; kingdom Pseudomonadati; phylum Pseudomonadota; class Alphaproteobacteria; order Hyphomicrobiales; family Phyllobacteriaceae; genus Aminobacter; species Aminobacter sp. BA135. The sequence goes on along the minus strand of NZ_CP139574.1, from coordinate 243,592 downwards.
CGAGCTCTCCCTGTTGCCAGGCCGCGACCATTGCCACCATTGGCGTGGGCGCCACATTGGCGACCACGCTGGTGACGCCGCATGCGCCGAGCGACAGGAACGGCAAGGTCAGAGCATCATCGCCCGAATGGATAATCAACTTTTCGCCGCAGGCAGCGCGAAGCTGTGTTACGCGAGTTGCCGAGCCTCCGGCCTCCTTGATGGCGACGATGTTGGAGCATCGCTCCATCAGAGCCGCACAGGTATCCGGCGCGATCTCGATGCCGCAACGGCCCGGTACCGAGTAGAGCATCACCGGCAGCGATGTCGCCTGTGCCGCCGCGGTGTAATGGGCGACAAGACCTGACTGCGTTGGCCGATTGTAGTATGGCGTGACGACGAGCACCGCGTCTGCGCCGGCCTTTTCAGCACGCTGTATCTTATCGACAGTCTTTCTCGTGTCATTGCCGCCCGCGCCCGCCATAACCAGCGCACGCCCGTCGGCCAATTTCACCGTGCGCGCGATGAGTTGATCGGCCTCATCATCGGACAGGGTCGGGGCCTCGCCCGTCGTGCCGACGGGCACCAGACCGGCGACACCAGCGGTGATCTGGCGGTTTACCAGTGCATCGAACGCCTCACAGTCGACGGCGTCATTTCTGAAGGGAGTGACGAGTGCCGTGAACACACCGGCGAAACGTTGAGACAGGTTATCCATTACCTAGGTTCCTTATCTTGTCTTGAAGCAATCCGCACAGCTGAACCGACCGATGGCAGGCGCCTCGGAAACGAGCCATTGAGCAGCCGAAATCGCGCCATCGGCGTAGGCCGCAAGCGTGTGAACGACGAAAGTCAGGGAGACTTCGCAGGAGCCTAGGTTGAAACGTACTTCATTGAACCCGGCTGTATTGCTTTTCCGGCGCGTGACAACGGTGGTGGCTCCTGCCGCAAAGCCCATCACGCTGCTGCGTTCGGCCTGAAGACCTTTGGCCAGCAGGTCCGATGGCGCGGACACCGTACCGGGCCTGCTATGCTCGTGGGCCTCAACGACCGTCGGCTCCACTCCTGGCAACTGCCGAGTGAAGCCGAACGCGACCTGCGTGAAGGCCTCGAAGCCAAGTGCGAAATTCGCGCTGATCAGGAGCGGTCGGAAGCGCGACAGCGCCGTCAGTCTGGCGTCCTGCTCGGCAGTGTAGCCAGTCGTGCCGATGACCATCGGAATGCGTTTAGCGCCCATGGCGTTCTGGAGCGCCATGGAAGCTGCCGGCGTGGAGAAGTCGATCATCACGTCACAGTTGCTGTTCATCGCCGCCGCGGCCGGGCGATACACCAGGCTGCCGTTCGCAACTGGCCTGCCGATCAGGTTGGAGCTGGGCGAAACCAGTGCTGCGGCCAATTCCAAGCCGGGATTGGCCAAGATAGACTCGACCAGTCTTGTTCCAACACGCCCAGAGGCGCCAACGACTCCGATACGCATCTCCACTCGCCTCAGTCGATGACCACCTTGGGCTCGGACATCTCGCGTAGCGCGATGCGCACGCCCTCACGGCCGAGACCGCTACGCTTGACACCGCCGAACGGTACGTGTTCGGCTCGAAAATCCGGTCCTTCGTTGATCATCACGCCTCCGACGACGAGGTTGCGGGCAAAAGTCTTGATCAGTGCATGATCGTTGGTGAACACGCCTGCCTGGAGGCCATAGGCGCCCGCATTGACCTCGGAGATGGCGGCAAGCGGATCGGTGAAGCTACGGATTGCGATGATCGGGCCGAACGTCTCGTCGGCAATGACAGGCGAATCTGTCGCAACATCCGCAATCACCGTCGGTGCCATCACTGTTGCGTCGCGGCTGCCGCCGGTCAGAAGGGTGGCACCGCTCTTGATCGTCGCCAGAACGCGATCCTCGATGGTCTTTGCTGCCGACATATCGATAACCGGGCCCATGTCGGTGTCGTCCCGGGCGGGGTCTCCGAATTCGACGGCATCTACGGCGGCGAGAAGCTTGTCGGTGAACGTCTTTTCGATGTCTCGATGAAGGTAAAGTCGCTTTGCTGCCGCGCAGCTTTGGCCGGCGATCTCGAAACGATGACTAACGGCAGTAGCCACTGCCTTGTCGATGTCGGCGTCGGGCAGGACGAAGAGTGGATCGTTGCCACCGAGTTCCATCAGGCAGCGGACGAGACCAGAGGCGTTCTTCAGGGCCAAGCCAGCGACCGGACCGCCGGTAAACGACAACAAGTCGATTGGGGCACGCGCGAGAGCCCGCGCCGTATCGGCGCCGCCATTGACGATCTGGAACAGGCCCCGCGGCCAGCCGGCCTTTTCGGCCAGTTCGGCAAGTCGGTTCGCCGCGAGCGGCGCCTTGGGTGACGGTTTTGCCACGACGGCATTCCCGGCCGCGATTGCCGGCCCGAGCTTATGGCACAGCAGGTTCAGCGGATAGTTGAATGGCGTGATCGCCCCCACCACGCCCACCGGCTCATAGGTGATAGTCGCAAAGCGATCGGCACCGCCCTCGACGATGCCGCAATGCAGTACTTCGCCGTCGAGGAAAGTGGCGGCGTCGCCGGAAAGCTTCAGTGTGTTCTGCGCACGGCGAACCTCGTTGCGCGCCTCGCGGATAGTCTTGCCCATCTCTGAGGAGATGATACGCGCAAGTGTCTCGGCGTCAGCTGCTATTTCAGCTGCCAGAGTGGTCAGCAAGGCACGGCGGACGGCCGGCGTCGAATGCCGAAATTCCTGCTGCACCTTCTTCGCCCGAAGCATGGCTGCCGCTATGTCAGCGGCCGAGCTTATGGCAATCTCCCCGACGGTCTCGCCATTGAAGGGATTGTTGACGGCCATCGCGTTCGATGCGGTGAATGCCGATTTTCGAAGTTGCGTCATAGGTTCGCGTCAACCTTTCTGAATTGGTCGTTCTCGATGTCGTCCGAGGCGACAGGCGTGAGGCCTGAAATGGATGTGGGCCGCAGCGGCCAACGCTGGCCGGTCAGGTCCTTGGCATGGACCGGCGGATGGCCCGGCCTTAGTTCGTTCATAAGCGCAGCGACATGGGGGGCGCAGAAGCGGCCCTGACAGGCGCCCATGGCAAAGCGGCCGTTGTGTTTGACCTCGCGGCCAGACAGCACATCGGATGGCCCTATCAGGCTGTGCAGGTCGCCTGCCGTGCGGCCTTCGCAACGGCAAAGGATCGTGTCGCGAGGCAGGGAAGAGAGTGGGGGGGGGATTGACGGGGAAAAAAGCTGAGCAAGCAGCGCCTGTGCTTTTCGCTCCCGGACAAGCTGGCGTTCGACCTCGTCCGTCGATGAGGATGCGGCAGCAAGCAGCCGCGCAACCCGGCGACCAGCCCGCGCGCCATCGGCCGCGGCCGCAACGGCACCGAGCGCCTCCCGGCAATCCCCGGCATGGATGACGATCGGAGCGCACGGCATATCGATTGCTGCCGGATGCAGGCCGAAATCATTGGCCCGGATGCCATCGTGAAGGCCGATGCGATCGGCCGTCATGGTCCTCATCGTGCCATTGCGATCCTTGAGGGTAGCCTCCAGGCCCGATCCGGTACGTTCGATGCTCATCAGGGTCGTGCCGCGCTGCCAGGCGGTGCGCGATGCAACGACGGTCAGAAGATAAGACAGTGCGTCGGCAAGCAGGCCGGGAAACCTGAGCAAGCCCAGACCGTCGCCGATCCTGCCGAACGGATCGCCCGCCTCGACTATTGCGACCGGCGGATTGCCCAGCCGGATCATCTGAGCTGCGACGGCGACGAGCAAAGGGCCGCTCCCGGCGAGCAGCACACGCTGGCGCGGAGGCCTGCCAGTCTCTTTCATCATCACCTGGAGACCACCCGCTGTTGAAACGCCCGGAAGCTGCCAACCCGGACGCGGGTTGACCGTCTCCAGGGCGCCGACGGCGATGACGACGGCTCGGGCCCTCAGAGATCTGACGGTGCCGGCGTCGCGGTCCTCAAAAAGTACCAACCCATCACCGTCCAAGCCCAGAAATACGGACATATGGCGCAGGCCGACAGCGAATGCGGCAAGTGCGGACAGCAGTCCGGCGCTGCGGCTCAGCGCGGCCCGGGATTGAGGTATCGGCGCGACACCCTTGATTGGCTGGCGATAGATCGCGCCGCCAAGGTTTGGTCGTTGTTCCAGAATGTCGACCGAGAGGCCGGCGCGTGCGGCCTCGATTGCCGCCGAAATTCCGGCTGGACCGCCGCCGATCACGATGACGTCCCTGTCAAACATCATTGTCTGCCAATCTTTCCACGCATAGGCCGCTTCTGGCCGGTGTCAGGCAGGCTTCGGTCACGCAACCGCCTACCCTGACGAGGCAGCATTGGCAGGCACCAATGCCACAGAAGAAGCGAGTATCCTGTCCCGACGCGTCGGGGCCGAAAGTCTGAATGCCTTGAGCCTCAAGTGCGGCAGCTATGCTCTCGCCTTCGCGAAAGGGGATCTCTTGAGCCATCCATTGGAATGTCTCGTCCGTCATGCCGCAACTCCGATGCCAGCGAACCGACCTGGGTCGAAAGCGGTGATGTCGAATGCCGGGTGCTTGGCGCAGGCGAGCTGCGCGATGGCCCTGCCCGCGACCGGGCCCAGGCAGATGCCATCGCCCTCGAAGCCAGTAGCCAGATATGCATTCCTCAGGCCCGGCAGCGCGCCGATCAGCGGCAGTCCATCAGCCACTGCAGTGCGCACACCGGCGAAGGCTCGGAGCAGGCGCACATTGGCGAGGCCAGGCACCAAGGATACTGCGTCAGCGAGGATGCGCGAAACCGCGGCCAAATCGTTCGATTGTCCGGCGTTGCTGTCTTCTCTGGTGCCGCCGATGAGAAACTGTCCCGTTCCCAGCGGATCGATGACAAGTCCAAATCCGCGGGAACGGGTGGCCAAATCGCCCGCCTGGCTGCCCTTGCTGAGCAAATACCGGCCCGACATGATCGCGCCGGGCATCGCCGCATTGAGTGCGGGCGCGCGCTCCGTCACCAGCAGCTGTCCTTTGCGCGGACGCAGGACACCATCGAGGCCAAGTAATCGCGCCGAGCCGTTGCCTGCCGCAATGATCACTGCGTCGGACAGCAGAGCGCCCTCTTCAGTTGCCACACCGCGCACATGCCCGTCATGATCGAGCAGAAGGCGGTCCACGGTGGAGGCCCGCTCGACGTTGACGCCTGCAGCCGTCAGCAGTCGATGGACGATCTTGTAACCGATGGCGTGACCCTCATCCTGCACCTCGATCGCCAGGCGCGCGTTGGGCGACAACACCGGGTAGCGTTGCCTCAGCCTCTCGCCCGCAAGCCTTTCAATGCCCACGCCGACGCTTGTCAGCGCTGTTGCATGCGTCTCCAGCAGCGCGCATTCGGCGTCCGAGGCAGCAACAATGAAGCTCGAGCGCGTCTGGTAGACGTCGGCAAACAGACCGTCCCGGGCAAGCTTGCGGTAGAGCTCGATGCCGGCGAGCGCGGCAGACATCATTGGTCCGGGCCGCTTGCTTGCGACCGAAACGGCCCCATCGGCCGCCCCAGTCGCCTGCGCGGCGGGAGCTTGTGCATCAAGGAGGCGTACTTTCACGCCCAGTTCGGTCAGAAAGTAGGCAGCCGACGCGCCGACGATGCCCGCCCCAACAATGACGGCCGATGATATGTGCGATGGAGGTGTCACGGATGAAGCGGCCCGGCTACTTGCGATGCCCAATATTGGCGGTGGCCGCGCCTACCCGTCGATACAAGATCGCAGCCTTGGTTGTTCACGAAATTTGTATCGGCTAAAAGGACATGATCCCCAATCATCCACCTCCCGGGGGAGCCATGGCGAAAATCAGCCTGACATTGATCCAGACATTCTATCAGGTCGCCAGGCACGGCTCATTTTCCGCAGCCGCGCGCGAGCTGAATCTCAGTTACCAATCAGCGGCAAATCACGTGCGTCGCCTCGAACAGATCCTGAATGGCAGGCTGATCGATTCTGAGCAGGGTGCAAAACGGATTGCCCTGACGCCACGAGGACGTACGCTCTACAATCTGCTTCACCCCGAGTTGGACATCATGCTCGAACGGCTGACGAAGCTGATCGAGAACCAGCGGTCTTCACTGCGCATAGGCATGCCACAGGCAATCTTCTTCTACCTGTTTCCCAAGGTGCTCTCACGCTTTCGTCAGAGTTTTCCGGAACTCGAGCTCGACGTCTACGAGCGCGACACGGTTCTGGCCGAATTGGTGAAGAACGGCAGCCTCGATATCTGCATCTCGGAACGATATTTTGGCGATCCCATCGTACCTCAGCGGCTATTGGGCAGTTACCGGCTGAGCCTGGTCTACCCCCGTGCTTGGGGCCCGCCGCCAGACCAGAAGGACATTCCGCTGTGGACCCGTGGGCGTCCGTTCATCACCTACGAACCAGGGCAAACCCTACGCAACCTTTCCATCGATTATCTCAGCCGCAATGGGGCCGAGGTCCATCCGCTGCTCTCCACCTCTGGCAGCTCCAGCGTCAAGCGCTGCGTGGAAAACGGCTTGGGCTTCTCGATCATCCCGTTCTGGTGCATCCAGCCGGAGGATGTGGCGATCGAAAGCGTCAGGCTGTCCAACCTCCCCGAGGTTCGAGTCTATTTCGGCAATGCCGGCTTTCTTCAAAAACATCCCATGGTCCAGCAGCTCTTCGAAGATTGCCTGAGCGAGTTGGTCGGGACGTTCCTCGACCCCCCGCGAGACGAGGAATTCAGGCCGCCAGCCCTCTAGGCCTGGCAACATACAAGAAATGAGATAAGCACTTCTAGGTCTCTAGCATTGCTCGCGATCGCTTCCGGGATAGGCTGCCTTGAACCGCACGGATCGTGTCCAGCCGAGAGGGGACGGATGCACCAGGGTGGCCAGGAACAAGGGAGATCCAGACAAATGAAATTCTTGACGAAGATGTGCGGCGTTGCCGCCATGGCGCTGTCCATGATGGGGACGGTCGCCTCGGCTGGCACGATCGAGGACATTCGAGCCCGGGGCGTGCTGCGCGTCCCCGCGATCCTGAATGAGGTCCCGTATTTCAACAAGGACCCGCGGACGGGCGAATGGCAAGGTTTCGTCATCGACATGGCGAACGACATTGCCAAGACCCTGGATGTCAAGGTTGAGATCGTGGAGTCTAGCTGGTCGAACGCCATCCTCGACGTCCAGAGCGGCAAGGTCGATTTGGCTTTTGCTGTTACCGCCACGCCAACTCGTGCGATGTCGGTGTCGTTTTCCGACCCAACCTACTACAATAGCTTCATCATAGTTTCGTCTAAAGACGAACTCGCCAACAAAACCTGGGGCGAACTGAACGACCCGAAATACACATTCGCGGTTGATCTCGGCTCAGCCCAGGATCTCATCACGCAGCAGTACCTGCCAAAAGCCAACATCCTGCGCTTCAAGACGCGTGACGAAGCTATCGTCGCCGTCACCACCGGCAAGGCCGATGGCCTCGTCAACACGATGCTAAACGGTCTGGTGATCTCGAAAAAGGCTCCCGGGATCGGCAGCGTTCGGGTTCCCACGCCGGTGCTTTCGACGCCTTCGGTGATCGCTCTGAACTACGGTGCGGACGATGTTTTCAGCAGCTTTGTATCGGCCTGGGCAGAATACAACCGTCGAATTGGCAACAACCAGACATGGATCGTCAAGAGTCTCGAACCCTCGGGCATTTCATTGGACGACATGCCGGTGGGCTTCGGCTTCGGCGGCTAACATAGCGATATGATCGCCACTTAATCCTTCCCGCTAAAAGGGGAAGGATCGATGCCGTTAAGGCGCACATACAGGTGATGTCAGGTTAACTGGAGATGAAGCTGTTGGCAGGCAGTTGGTAGCATGCTCCAGCCCAAAGTCAGTTACAAGCGTCATCGGAACCCACCGTCTGTGATTGTTCATTGGTTACATTGCTATACCCAACCGTTTCGCGCAGATAAATGTTGGCCACTGCACCCGCGACCGTGTCGGCACTGACCACGCCGAGCGCCTGTGTACCATAGCGCTCGCCCATTGACGCCAGCAAGGTATAGTATCCGACGCGGTCGCCAGCATTCACGTAATAAGACAACCAGCTAACTTGATCTGAATTCAATCCCACTTTTTGCTTCCCTCCGTTTTTACTAGAATGTCTTCCGCATACGCACAGGATGTAAACTTCAGAACCATATTCTTGATGTCGCGCCATCTTCCGACAAGAACGGCATCATAGGACACGTCTACGTCCAAATTTCTGTAGTCAAAAGAATGCTCACATTGGGGAGATATGTCCGGACCTGGCTTTCGACACTCAATAATGTCGCTAACCTTTCCTTCAGCTTCCGAAAAGAATAGAGACTTATTGTCGTATGTAGAAATCTTCTTGTTGGTTATCTCAACAAGTCCATCCATTGCGGTGGCCTGTGTCGTGATGGGGACCATATCAAATGACCAGGCTTGGCCGGTGACAATGCGCACCCTGATTGCAAGCAGCTTTTCCAGGCTATACCGGTCATGAAGCAAAAAGCGGAACGTTGGAGGAAGGTCACTTGGCTTGATTGGCTTGCCTGACAAAGTGTGCCTCATGGACCGTGGCAGCGCCCCACCATCCAAGCGCATCAAAAAATTCTCGCCATCTTGGTACAAGACCGCTTTCTCGGCACCTTCGGACCTTGGGAAGGTGCGGTAGTCGCCGGGATAAACAAGTCGAACGCTATAGGCGGGATCCGACGATGCTGGGGGCGAAGTCCTTGGACCCTCATCCTCTATGACTACTTCTGTCGGCGATCCTGCATCTTCGAAAATGGAGCAATCGGCCCGATCGGCTGCAAATCCTCCACTCGAAACAACGAGGCCGATTGCTGCCAATAGGCCGAACCGCATTGCCTTGATCAAGGCCACTTCCAGGAACATGTTTTTGCAACATTCAGCCCCAATAGATTTTCCCCTCGACAATTCTTAGAACCTCAGCTTCACGAATATTACATCTGCCTAATCTTATGGGAGAAATTTGTAGATGAATGGTGGCCGGAAAAGATGATTTGCGCAATAGGCGCACGCCGCGCTGAGTACTGGCCCTGCCGCAGAGCCACTCCAGGCGTGGTGGGGACGTAAGATGTCAATGTCTGTCGGCCCGCGCTGCAAAACCTGAACGCTCGGTTGTCCTCGACCGCGGCATCGACGTGCAGCGTGTAGCCGGCGTCGAAAAGCGCGTCAGCCAGGTCGAGTGTGATCTCGAGCTTGCGACCGGCCCCCACACTGGCCCCCGTTATGCCGTTGATCTCGGCGATGTTGCCGCGCGTCGCGCGGTACCAGTCGCTGAGATGCTCGTAGTATTTGGACTTGCCCCCCGCCATCCAGAGGGTGCCCGCATAGGCGCCCTTTGGATCGGTGACATAGATGGCGAGATAGGCTCCATCGCCGCCGAAGAAGTTGTCGGAGAACTGGGCGTAGTTGAAGGCGAAAACCAGCATGAGGATGAAGACCAGGATCGGGACGATCTTGGCGATGGTGTTGATGAACGTGGCCTGCTCGACCCCACGCAGGATCATGAAATGGAAGGCCCAGTTGCCGATGAGCGATACTATGATTGCTGTGGCGCTACTGCCATCGCCGAAGATGCCGGGAAAGAAGCGGCCCAAGGTCGAGCCGATCAGTACCCAGTAGAAGACGTTACCCAGGCAACTACCGAGCCAGTAGCCGAAGGCCGACAGGAAACCCATGTAGTCGCCGAAGCCTGCCTTGGCATAAGCGAAGACACCGGAATCGATGTCCGGCCTTTTCTCGGCCAGCGCTTGGAACACGCGTGCCAGCATATACATACCCGTTCCCGCGATTGCCCAGGCGATGATGATCAGCAGGCAATCCCATATCTAGGCTTCACGTCCCAAAGTTGGGCGGTGCAAGGCTGCACATGTCGAGCGGGCATCTGGAAAGATCACACCGAAACAAGAAGATGCTCGCTCCGATGCCGTCGTGGCTGGCACCCCCAGCGCCAGGAACCCGGCGCCGGAACCGCCCTGTCATTGCTGCCGTCGTTGATTTCTGAGATCGTGTCCGAGGCAAAGTGCGCTTTGCGCCGCCACAAGCTGCCGTTGGTCTGTGCCGGCCTGCAGGTATCGGGCATCGATCGGAGCCGCAGAGAAAGGCCGCATCGATGGATGAGTGGCGCATTGGGGATGTCCTGGTCACCAGGATTCTGGAGATGTGTGAACCCTTGCGGACACCGTCGGAATGGTTCCCCGACAGCACCGAGGAAGCAATCAAACCACATCTTCACTGGCTCGTGCCGCGATCGCTGTCTCCTCTGACCGGCCGGATTATTCTTCCGATCCAGAGCTACCTGGTTCGTACCAGGCATCACACCATTCTCGTCGACGGCTGCGTTGGCAACAACAAGTCCTGCAAGGACTTTGCGCATTGGCATGACCGCAACGACGATACCTTCCTGGCAAGGCTGGCGACTGCCGGAGTTGCGCCGGAACAGATCGATTATGTTCTTTGCACCCACCTTCATGCCGACCATTGCGGTTGGAACACACGACTGGTGGGCGGGCGTTGGGTCCCAACATTCCCGAATGCACGCTACATCATCGCGCGACGCGAGTTCGAGGCGGTCATGGCAGCGTCGGGCGATCCTGAAGATCGGACCTACGAAGAAAATGTGCTGCCGATCGTTGAAGCGGGTCGAGCCGTATTGGTCGAGATGGATCATGCAATTGACGATGAGGTGTGGCTGCAGCCGACGCCTGGTCACACGCCGGGACATGTTGCCATCAGGGTGAGATCGCAAGGGGTGGAGGCCGTGTTTTCCGGCGATATCATGCATTGGCCGATGCAATGCATCCATCCGGAATGGAACTTCCGCTACGACGTGGACCCCGACCACGCCTGTCGGACCCGGCGCGCCTTTCTTGAAGCCTGCGCCGACAGCGGCCACATCGTCATGACGGCACATTTTCCCTTGCCATCGGTGGGAACGATCACGCGGCGCCAGTCATCATTCTGGTTCGATGACTATCGCTCGCCGTGACCTGGCAGTGCATTTCCTCCGCTGCCAGGCGCGGCCAAGGAACCGTCGCTTCCTGGAAGGGCCCGCCTATCGCTTCGATGTCTTCAAGGTCCTGATCCTGTCGACGAGGCCGAAGGTATCCCAGCTGCGGCAGCCCTCTACCACCTGACTTATGTCAATCGCGTGTATTAGTCGCCTGTGGCATAGCTGATGCAGTTGCTATAGGCTCTGTCGCGGAGGAACACGCCGGCCTGGCCGGTGCCATAGACCAACGGATCTGGGAGGGTTCATGGTCGAAATCATCTCTAAGCGGGATGGCCCGCGGCGCGAGGATGTGCAGATCAAGCGATTGGTCGAGCAGAACCGCGCAACCATAACGCGGCTTGCCGACCAGATCAGTTCCGGTGGCTATTCAGCGAGCAAGGCGCCGCGCGAGGCGCCCAAGGCGCAAGGCCTGATCTTCCATCACGTCACGGCGGGCTCGCCTGCCGCCGAGGCTGATCCGCATGTTCGGGTGAGCCTCAACGGGCGCGTCATCGTCGTCGACAAGACCTCCGGCAGGCAGCTCCACCACATTGGCGAAATGCGCAGCAGGAATGGTGCCGACGTGTTCGTTCTCGCCACCCGCGCCAACGGCTTCTTTTCGCCTTTGGACGACGTCATTGCCGAGGCATTGTCCGAACTGGACGGCATGGCAATAGCCGGCGATGGCGGTGAAGAGCAACTGGCAGCCACTATCGGTGCCAGGCTGGGATTTGCCTGACATGCCAGGCAATAAAGTCATGAAACAACCGGGGCCTATGATGTGATCGCTGGATGAAAAAAGCTACCGGCCAAGACGAAATCCAGGTCGCTGCCCGCCCGTCGCGCTCAAGGTCGGGCCCAGGAAGCATGGTCCCTGTCGCCGCGGACTATGACGAGCGCATCACGATGCGCGCATGGGAAACATTGCTGTCGGGCGAAACCGGCGACGCGCGCTTTCCCGTTCGTTCGCTCATCCACGACTCCTGGAGCCGTTGCGCCACCGGGGGCATCAACGCCCAACAGGGTGAAGCTCCCCTCAACAGCGGCAAGGACGAGATCGAATATCTCACCCGCGCCAACAACGACCTGCTCGCCGCTGCGCGCCGATCGTTTGCGACCATCGGCCGCCTTCTCGACGGCACCGGCGCGATGCTGGTTCTGGCCGATGGCGAAGGCATGCTGATCGACGCGATCGGCGACAAGAAGACCATGCATGACGGCATGGACATCCATCTGGCAATCGGCGGCAAATGGACCGAGGACGTCGTCGGGACCAATGGCATCGGCACGGCATTGTGGACGGGTGAACCCGTCTTCGTCCATGCCGCCGAGCACTTCTGCGCCGGCATAAAGTCATGGACCTGTGCCGGTTCGCCGATCCGCGATCCGTATGATGGAACGATCATCGGCGTCGTCGACCTTTCGGGCCACCCCAACATATTCCGTCCGCATAACACGGCGCTTGTCGCTGCGGCTGCCCGCGAAATCGAAAAGGCGCTTGCCGACCATCAGAATGCGGAGCGGACCCGACTGCTCGAAGCCTTCATCGCCTCTGCGCCGCATTATCGCCGGTCCGACGGCCTGATGATCGTCGATCGGCGCGGTCGCCCGATCTATTGCAGCAATCTGCCGGATGCCCCGGACAGTCCGTTCCACGACCAGTTGCTGCAAGGCAGGGGTTGGCGGCTGCAGTTTCCCGAAGCGGATACCTTCGCCGCATTGGCCAGCGCCCTACCCCAGGGCATGCAGGCCTGCAACATCAGTCCCCTCGATCTCGACGGCGACCTTCGCGGTGCGGCTCTCGTCTTTCCGTCGGGAAGGACGTCGAAAAGAACCTATCCTTCGCGACCGCCGCATCTCGGCGAAGCCGCGGCGCAGATCGTCGGCGAGAGCGAGGCGCTGCTCGCAGCCGTCGACGTCGCCTGCCGCGTCGCGCAATCGAAAGACGTCACCTCGGTGCTGATCGAGGGCGAGACCGGCGTCGGCAAGGAACTGTTTGCGCGCCTCGTCCATGCGGGCAGCCGACGGACGCCGACCGATCCATTCATCGCATTGAACTGCGGCGCGATCACCAAGGAGCTGTTCGGCAGCGAATTGTTCGGGCACGTTTCCGGCGCGTTCACCGGCGCCAGCCGCGAGGGCAAGCCGGGTGTCTTCGAACTGGCCAATGGCGGTGTTCTCAGCCTCGACGAAATCGGCGAGATGCCGCTGGAGATCCAGCCCTTCCTGTTGCGGGTCCTGGAAGAACGCCTGGTCCAGCGCATCGGCGACAGCCGCAGCCGCCCGGTGGACGTGCGCCTGATCGCCTCGACGAACCGCGATCTCAAGCAGGAGGTCGCCGCTGGGCGCTTCCGGCGCGACCTCTATTACCGCATTGGCACGGTGTGCATCCATGTGCCGCCGCTACGCGATCGCGGCAACGACTGGAGCTTGCTGCTCGATCATTTCAATCGCAGGATTGCCGACCGGATTGGCGGCGAACTCCTGGATTTTTCCGACCCAGCGCTTGAGGCATTGCAGGCCTATCAATGGCCGGGCAACGTAAGAGAGCTGCGCAACCTGGTCGAACGGCTGCATGTGCTTTCGCGTGGCAGCCCGGTGGAGGTGACAGACCTGCCCGAGGAGATCACCTCGCCTCTCAAGCCTGACATGCCGGCGAAAATCGCTGAAGCGACGGCAATGCCGATCCTCAGTTTCGAGGACGCCGAGCGTCAGGCCGTTCTGGGCGCGCTGAAGGCAGAGGGCGGCAATCTCAGCCGCGTTGCGCAGCGGCTCGGCATTTCGCGCCCGACGCTCTACCGCAAGCTCGACCAGTTCGGCATTCGCCGCGGCTTCGTCTGAGGATCAGCCAATTCGTGTCGAGAAAAAACCCCATGGCGCGAGCCATGGGGCGGGGCAAAAGCTGATGTAGCCGTACGCTTTCAGGCGGCTTGGGCGCTTGTGTCGCCGACGAGAATGGCGCGGTTGCGTGAGAGGAGACCGGCCGCGGCCGCGCCAAGACATGGGGCAATGATGTAAAGCCATAGCTGCGCCATTGCCGCTCCGCCGGCAAACAAAGCCGGTCCGAGCGAACGAGCCGGATTGACCGAGGCGCCTGAGACCACGATACCGGCGAGATGGATCGCGACCAAGGTCAGTCCGATCGCCAGCCCGGCGACGGGTCCGGCACCGCCCTGCGACGTTGCGTTCAGGATGACGGTGACGAACAGGAACGTCGCCACCAGTTCGAACAGGAAGGCTGAGACAACGGAATAGGCCGACCAGCCGTTCTGGGCAAAGCCGTTTGCCGCGACATCGAAACCGGCGACCTTGCCGAGCGCGATGACGTAGAGGACGCCGGCGGCGGCGATCGCGCCGAAACACTGGGCAATGACGTAGCCGACGAAGTCGCCCGCGCCAAGACGCCCGGAGACCAGGAAGCCGAGGCTGACGGCGGGGTTGAGGTGCGCGCCCGAAATCGGGCCGATCGAATAGGCCATCGCCACGACCGACAGGCCGAAGGCAAGCGCCACGCCGAGCAGCCCGACCTCGGAGCGCATGAACAGAATTGTCGCGCAGCCGAAGAAGACCAGCGCGAAGGTTCCGATGAATTCGCAGACGTATTTGTTCACTTTCCACTCCCTGGGTTGATGTGCCGGATCGGCCGTCTTTTTTCCTTGGCGCGACCGATCCGGATCCGTTCACGAGGACAGCCTCGCGGCCGTTTCCTTGGCGACGCGCCTAGGCGCGCCCGAGCTTCTCGGCGCCGCCGCCCAGCGCCGGGCCGGCGGTCGGATCCTCGTCCTCGGCAATGTCGCCGACGAGCGTTTCGGTGGTCAGGATGAGCACGGCAACCGACGCGGCATTCTTGAGCGCCGTGTAGGTGACGCGGACCGGGTCGATGATGCCGGCCTCATACATGTTCTGGAATTTGCCGAGGGCAGCGTTGTAGCCGTAGCCGCCATTGACCCGCGACACCTCGGCGACGACGGCTTCCGGATCGCCGCCGGCATTGGCGACGATGCGCCAGAGCGGCCGCGTCAGGACCGACCTGACCAGGCGCACGCCTTCGGCGATATCGCCCTCGACGGTTGCGAGCACCTCGTCGAGCACCGGCGCGATCTGCGTGAGGGCGGAACCGCCGCCCGCCACTACGCCCTCTTCGGAGGCCGCCCGCACGGCATGCAGTGAATCCTCGATGAGCTGGATGGTCCGCTTCTGCTCGACCGGCGTCACGCCGCCGGCATAAAGCACGGCCGTACCGCCGGAGAGTTTTGCCAGGCGTTCGCGCAGCTTGTCCTGTTCGATGTTCGGCGGCGCCGCCTCGTACTGGCGCTGCACCTGGGCGCGTCGCGCCGCGATCGCCGCGACATCGCCGCCGCCGCGGATCACCGACGTGTAGCTCGCGCTGGTCTTGACGCGCTCGGCCGTGCCGAGGTCTTCGGCGGTGACGTCTTCGAGACGGCCGCCGAGATCGCGCGCCATCACCTTGCCGCCGGTCAGGATGGCGAGATCCTCCAGCATCGCCTTGCGCCAGTGACCATACTCAGGCGGATGGACGACGAGATATTTGCCCGGCCCGTTCTTGCCGAGCAGCGTGATGACGACTTCGGGCGACACTTCTTCCGCCACGATCAGCAACGGGCGGCCATCCTCCTCGGCAATGCGACGAACCGCGTCCAGCGAAGCCGGATCCTTGATCTTGAGATCGGTCATCAGGATGTATGGCCGGTCGAGCACCGCCTCCATCCGCTCCTGGTCCGTGACCATGTGGTGGGAAAGATAACCGCGCTCGAAGGACATGCCTTCGACGACCTCGAGAGTGGTCTCCGTCGTCACGCTGAAGTCGGTGGTGATGACGCCCTCGGCGCCAACCCGCTCATAGGCCTCGGCGACGAGAGCGCCGAGCTTGGGGTCGGTGGCGGCGATGTTGGCGACCGCAGCCAGGTTGCCATTGGCCTTGGCGGGCTTGGCCGAAGCCTTCAGCGCTTCGACAACCCTTGCTACGGCAAGTTCGATGCCCCTGCACAGATCGACGGACTTCGCGCCGCGCTCATTGGCCTCGACGCCCTTCTGGATCAGCGCATTGGCAAGAACGATCGCGGTCGTGGTGCCGTCGCCGGCGACTTCGTTGGTCTGCATCGAGACTTCGCGCACCACCTGTGCACCCATGTTCTCGAAACGATCGTGCAGCTCGATCTCCGAAGCGATGCTGACACCGTCGCGGGTGACCATCGGCGTACCGATCGGCCTGTCGATCATCGCATTCATGCCTTTTGGCCCGAGCGTCGGCTCGACGGCGGCGGCCAGCTGGAACACGCCGCGTGCAAGCGCACGCCGGGCATGGGAATTGTGGATCATAACTTTAGGCATGATTCCTCCTTCCGCCTTACGGGCGGTTTGTTGATTAGGGGCCTCGTGCGCAGGAGGCCGTTGTTTCAGGTCAGCGTTTGGGTTGCCCGTTCAGGGACCCGATCGAGGATGAAATCGACGAGAGTAGGTTCACCGTCGACGACATCCGTTTCCTTGTATCGTGTGTGCTTGAGCCCCCGGCACAAGGCGCCGTTGAACTCCATGTTGATGCGAACCCCACGCAGTTCCGCGAGGTAGGCGCTCAATGACGAGGTCGGGATGCCAGCCCCCTCGCAGGTCACGAAGACCGGCTCCTCCGGCCGTCGGCCGGGAAAACGCTCGAGCAGCGCTGCGCGGTATCGCGGCATCTGCCTCGCCGCCTCTCCCGGCTCGAACCGGACGACATCGAGCGCCGCCAGGTCCATGCCGAGGATTTCCCGATCGGTCAGGCCATGCCGCCGCAGGCCGCACAGCACCGCCTCCTGACGCCGCTTGAAGGCCTTCACCCTGAAGGTCTCGCGCAGGCTTTCGAGATCCTGGTCGCCAGCGAGCTCGCCGAAGATCTGGCCAAACGTCTTGCCGGCCTCGATGCCGCGATTGACCTCTTCGGCGAACATGTGGTCGTGCAGCCGGACGCGATAGGCCGGCGACCACGAGAGCCCGTCGAGCGCCTTGCGGATGCCGTCGAGCATCAGATAGGCGAAATTCGGCGAGCACCAGTAGGTCGGCAGGCGGAAGTCGACCTCCACGCTGCCGTTGGCCTTGACCTCGGCTCGCTCGACGAAGCCCATCTCGGTGACGGGTTCGTCGAGTTCAGGATCGTTCACCTGTGCGAGAAGCCGCCGGAGTTCATCCTCGCGGCTGATCGAAACGCCGGCGGTTGCCATGGCTCCTACTCCGCCGCGATACTGAACGGAGAGCGAGCGAAGGCCGCCTTCTTGGCCTCGATGTCGATGTCGTAGAGCCGGGCCGCGTTGAGGCCAAGGATCTTCTCCTTGATCTCCGGCGTCAGGTCGACACCCCGTTCCTGCTTGATGTCTTCCGGCAGTTCGAAAGCCCAGAACTTCTCGACAAGCCAGCGCGGCGTCCAGATCGCGTAGTCCGAGCCGAACAGGATCTTTTCCGGGCCGGCCCAGAACAGCAGTTCGGAAATGACCTCGGCAAAGTAGCGCGGACGCGAGTGGATGAAGGGCAAAGCCACGGCGAGGCCGCCATAGACGTTGGTCTCCTGCACCGCAATCCAGCAGAAATCATCGAGGCGCGGCAGGCCGCAATGTTCGACGATCCAGTTCAGGTTCTGGAAATCGGTCGCCGCGTAGTCGACGTCATGGACGTCGAACGCATCCTTGTTGAGCGGGATGATCGTCGGTCCCTTGTGGACGTGGATGTTCCTGATGCCGAGCTTCTCGCAGAGCTCGAAGCACTTGTAGGCCTGCGGGTCGTTGAGCCGCCACCCCTTGGAGGCCCCGTTCCACTCGGCCGTGTACATCTTCACGCCCTTGATGTCGTAGGTCTCCTTCATGAAGTGGATGTATTCGAGTGCCTTTTCGCCATCGCGCGGATCGAAGGAGCCGTTGACGATGAAGCGTTCCGGATAACGCTTGGCCATTTCCGAATTGCGCTCGACGGTGTTGAAGCCGTTCTTGTAGAAGTCCTTGAGGTAGGTCGACTGCACGATGGCGACGTCGTCAGGACCGTCGATGAACAGGTCGCGGTAGAGATCGTCGGCGCTGTATTTCTCGAACTTGCTCTTTTCCCACAGCTGCTCCTTCGGGCTGAGCGCCGTGTGGTAGGCGTAGAAGCACTCGACGAACTGCTTGCCGTGGATGTTGCGCTGATTTTCCGGGCTGCCGTCCCAGAAATGGGTATGGCCGTCGACGACGAAAATTTCCTTGCCTTCGGGTGTGATGAACATTGCTGCCTCCGCATTGGTCGCGTTGATCGGGCCGGCGCGCCAATGGCTGGCGCACCGGGTCTGTCGCGTTTGCTCAGATGTATTCGAAGACCTCGTCCATATCGCCGAACAGGATGACCTCGTTGTCGTCGATGCGGACCATCCGGCCATAGTGGGTGGAGGTGTTGACCTCGAAGATCTCGGCCGTCATTTCGCGGCCGAGATATTCGCCGATCTCATCCATCTTGAAGATCAGCTTGCCGTTGCCGTCGATGCGGATCATCGCCGGCTGGTAGGTGACGGTGACCCCGGGCTTCTTGCCCATGAACTCGGCAATCGCCCGTGCTTCGACGGAATCGTTCATCGTGACCCCGCACTGATGCGAGATGGTCTGCTCGAAGGTGATGTCCTTCATCGACTTGAAGATGTTGGACTGTGAGGCGTCGCGTGCTGCAGTTGACATGACAATTGCTCCTTGTTCAGCGCTTGAGGCCGAGTTCGCCGAGGATCTGACCAATCCGTTCCTCGGACTGGGCACGAACGTCCGTGAAGGAAATCGGCTTGGAATGCGGCATCGACCAGATCGGCTGAAGGCCGATGGCTGCCTTGTCGGCGAGTGCGCCGTGTTTCTTGACCCAGCCCTGGAAGAGCTTCCTGTTGGCCGCGCCGTGCTTCTCGTCGTTGGCCAGCAGGTAGATGAGGTCGATGGTGTTCGCGAGGTTGCGCTCGTAGTCGGCCTCCGCCGCCGAAACCACCGGCGGCGTGATGAAGTCGTGATTGGCGGCAGCCGCCTGCATGAGGAAGCCGGAGCGGAAGAGTTCGCCGACAAGCGGTTCGAAGATGATATTGATGGCGAAGTACTGCTCGAGATAGTCGGCCGTTCCCATGATGGTCTCGACCGCCTCGCGCGTTCCTTGCCAGATGCCGTCTTCGAGCCAGTGCTTCTTGCCGAGTTCGTCGTCCCAGCCATCGATATCCATGCCGATCTCGGCGAGGTACAGCGTGATGTCCTGGGCCAGGCGCAGCTTGTAGGACGAGTTGGTTAGCGTCGCGTTGTTGATCATCTGGGTGTAGCCGTAGCGCTGTGCCTGCATCAGCGACGTGCCGAGGCCGAATTCGGCGTGCTTCCAGGCACCCAGATGCGCCTGCAGGATCTTGACCCAGACCTTGTCGAAGGTCTTCGGCGCGCCGGCCCTGCGGGCGTTGGTGATGACGCTTTGCACCATCGTCTCGATCTTCGACTGGCGCTGGTAATGCGTGCGCTCCCATTCCTGGTCGGGCGCGCGGAAGGCGTGCCAGTTGGAACTTTGCGCTGCCGTGTTGTCCTTGATGTAGGCGCCCTTGCCGTTGGAGAAGGAGATGATCCAGTCCTGGATCAGGTAGCGCTCAGGGTCGGGCTGGACGTCGACGGTGACGTCCTCGTAATGCGTGGCGCGCTGGCCTTTCGGGTCGAAGTACCGGTACTTCCGGCTGTCGGAGTCGGCGAATATCGCCGCACCTGCGGCTCCCGATCCGACTGAACTCGAAGTTGCTGGCATGGTCTCACTCCCTTGTTGCAGTTGCTCTGGTATTGTCCGGTCCGGCTCAGTGAGCCGATGTGCCGCCGGACGATGTGGTGAACTTGTCGAAGAAAATGCGTTCCAGTTCGAAGCCGTTCATGAACAGCACCGGCTGCAGCGCATCGATCATCGGCGGCGGGCCGCAGGCATAGACGTCGCCCTGCCCGTCGACCGCGAGTTGCTTGAGCTTGGCGTCGACGCTCTCATGCACGAAGCCGCGCTCGCCATCCCACGCCTCACCGTTGACGTGCGAGAGAACCGGGATGAAGTTGACGTCGGGATGCCGGTCGACGAGCTCGGCGATCCTGTCGAGATAGAACAGGTCGTCGGGCGTCCGGGCGCCATAGAAGAAGTAGACCGGTCGTTTTTCGCCGCTGTTGAGGTGATCGTTGAGGATCGACCAGACCGGCGACATGCCGGAGCCGGCGCCGACAAGGACTAGAGGTCCTTCTCGCTCCTGGCGGCGAAAGCAGGTTCCATAGGGTCCGACGACGGTGACTTCGGCTCCGACCTTGATGCCTCCGGAATCGAGCTCTCCGGAGAACTTTCCTTCGGGATATTTCTTGATGATGAAGGAGAGTTTTTGGGTTTGGTCCGGCGTATTTGCCATGGAGAACGAGCGCGTAATCGTCTCCCCTTTTTCCGTGGTGACCGTGATGTCGACATATTGCCCCGCCCAGAACTTTATCGGGGAGCCGAGTTCGATTTCGATGCCGCGAATGTCGTGGGTCAGGTGCTCGACGTGAGCGATCCGACCTTTGAACGTCTTCACGGCAATCGATTTCGCCAGAACCTCCTCGTCATAGTTGAGAAGTTCGACTTCCATGTCGGAGTAGGCGATGGCCCGGCACAGCAGGATGTGACCGGTGTCCTTCTCCATGTCGTTCAGCGCGAAGGTCGAGTATTTGAGCATGTCGACTTCGCCGTCGAGCAGCACGCATTTGCAGGCTGAGCACTGTCCTTCCTTGCAGCCATGCGGCAGCGCAATGCCCTGGCGAAACGCCGCATTCAGCACCGTCTCCCCGTTCTCGACCTCGAACTCGACGCCGACGGGCTCCAGGCGCACTGTGTGAGCGTCACTCATTAAATTAGCCTCCCGATAGCGAGTATCTTCACTGGTGCTCTTGGCTTCTGACCGAGCGAGCCCTTGTAGCCGGCCGTCACCTTCCTCAAGTCGTCAGCGGGCGGGTGGGCGCCCGTGACGGTGAAAACGGTTGCGGCGATTGCAGCCCAGGCCGCGATGGCGATGGGCAGGGCGAAGCGGGCGCGTGTCATGTCGACCACCAAGCGGTGGGCGGGCCGGTGGTGACCGGCCCGCCTGACCGTCAATTGAACGGCGTGATGGTGAAGCCGGCGCGGTACTCGGCGAGGTGCTTTTCGCGATCGGCCGGCGACATTGCGCGCAGCGCGTTCAACGGCGACCCGAGTGTGTGGCCGCGGACGTCGTCGAGCGTCCACATTTCCTTCGGGTCGAAGCGCAGATGCGGCTGCGGGACCAGCGTCTTGCCATCGGAACGGACGAAGTTCAGGTCCTTGATGGCGTCGGCCAGATCCCAGCCGTCATAGAGCGTCTCCCACTCGCGCTTGCCGCTGAAGCGGCCCATCGCCGGCGTCGGACGACCCTGGTACTCGTCGGCGAAAGCCTCGACGGCGGTCCAGCGATCGAGCTCATGGGCGAAGGTGTGCAGCTTGCCGTCGATCTCGTCGACCACCATGTCCTCGCGGATCAGGCATGGCACCAGGCAGCTCCAGCAGCGGTGCGGATAGACGTAGCCGACGTCTTCGTTGAAAGTGATGATCTTCTCGCCGCGATGGCTGAGCTTGTCGTACCACTTCCAGAAGTCGCCGAACTGCGCGTACCAGCCGGGATACTTCTGCTCGAACCACTCGAAGTCCTTCTCGCCCTGGGCTTCGATGCGCCAGAAGTTGACCGGCCAGCCGACCGCGAAGAATTGCGCGACCTTGTGGACATAGAGCTTCTTGGTGATGCGATTCCACGCCTCGTGGACGTCGTCGTGATGGACCTTGATGCCGTATTTCTCCAGCGGCAGCATGTAGGTGCGGTAGTAGTCTTCGAAGATCCAGCGGTGCCACATTTCCGCATAGGACTCCTTGTCCTTGTCGCGGTTGGTGGTGCCGTATTCGATGAAGGTGCCGATCGCCGCGTCGACGATGGCGTGGTTCTGCCAGAAGGCGTAGCGCAGGTCGCGCTCGAGCAGTAGATGGTTCTCCGGCTCCTTCAGCGCCGCCATCAGCAACGAGTGACCGTTGCCGATGTGGCGGCTTTCGTCCGACTGAACCGACAGGAACACCGTCGGCAGCGCATAGTCGCCGTTGCGGGCGGCTTCCGAAGGCATGGCAACGAACAGCGTGTTGGTGAAAGCGGTCTCGGCCACCACGGTCAGGTACATGCAGGCCGACGTCATCGTATCGCCGGTGATGAAACCTTCACCGAATTGGCGGCCGATGGTCGTGGCGTAGCACTTGCCGAAGGCCTCCTCGGTGATGTCGAAGCCGGCCGGGTCGATGTAGTTCTCCATGTACCATTTCTTCAGGTTCATCTGGATGGTCGAGTGACGGAACTCGTCGACCATCTGCATGGTGAAGCCGGTACGCAGATCCTCGCCGGGGGCCAGGCGGGCGACCATCGCCATCGAGCGGGCGGCGGAGATTTCCGGGAACGGGATGATGGCGAGGAAAAGCTTCATCCACTCGACCCAGCGCGGCTCGACGTTGCGGAACATGTCGCCGCGCAGGGCGGCGTCGAGCGCGCCATAGACGCGGTTGTCCTTTTCCTCCTGCATCGGGAAGTAGGACCGCAGCACCTGTTTCATCGGGTCGCGCGGCGCCTTGGCAATCTTGTAGTCGGTCGGAAACGTCATCGCTTCCTGGACGTAGGTAGGGTTCCAACCGAGGTCGGAAATCTTCTTGGTCGCCTCACCGACGGAAATTCCGCGCTGCGAGGTAATCTTGTTGAGCGTCAAAGACGTCATAGCCATAAGCCTCCACTGGATTGCGCCGTGGGCCTCATGGCCCAGGCAGGAAGCGGCACACACTCGCCGCAAGTTTGAAGTTCGATCGACATGCCAAAGGGTGGCGCCGTCAGGCGCGGCCCCAGGCCAGCCGTTCAAGTGGATCACGGCAAAGGTGCGGGAAGAGGCCTCGGCAGCCCGTCGAAGCCGCCCGCATTTGCGGACACGCCATCGCACGAGGCCGGCCGAAATCTGTCTCCTCCATTCCTTCGTTCTTGTGGCACCGCTCCGGTGGGCGGCGGGCTTCTTATGCGAAAGTACTATGCAAGGGGTGTGCCAACTCCGGGAAAACCCCATCGAGCCGACGAAACGCGGCTCGGCGACGGCAGGCAACGGACCGAGAAGCCGAAAGTGTAACGTTATTTTACATACGTAAATTACACATGTAACGATTATTTATATTTCGTTTTTCTCGCCACCGCACAATAATAATATCAACATTTGGTACCAATATCTGGAATGCGTCGCCAGCAATGGCCCGATGCTTGATCTGGAATGACCATGACGGACAAGGATGGACTGCCAGGACCGCTCGGTCACGATCAGGACGTGACGACCGACCTTGTTCGCCTGATGCCGCGCGACCTGATCTTCACCATGCGCTTCCTGGGCGAGAGCCAGCACCGGCTGCAACGCCATTTCCAGGATTTCATCGAGACGGAGATGGGCTCGGCCGGCATGACCCCGCAGACCCATCCGATGATCCATTCCTTCATCGAACGCCACGCGATCATGCTGCGCGACTTCGTCTTTTCAGGCGTCTCGCTGTCGCGTCAGTTCCATGTTGACGAAATCGAGCGGCTCATGGGCGACACCACCTCGTTGCTTCGCGTCGACATCTGGGATGATCTCAAGAGCTACATCGCGGCAGCGGAAACGCAGTTCAGGTCGCAGGTTCCGGTTCTGCCGAATTTGCTCTCCGGCTGGGAAAGCCCGGCCTCCAGCGCACCGGACGGCGGGCAATGACCAGCCTTTCAGTGCCTCGCCCCGCCGCCTTGCCACGCTCCGAGGATCGACACCGGGCTCTCCGCAGCGCTTTGTGGGCGTCGGCCATCAGGCTGGTCAGCGTCTCTGGATCGAGCGCGGCGAGTGCAGCTTGCGCTGCCGCCGTGGCGTCCCCGTCACCCACTCCGGCCGCCCGTTCGATCGCAACAAGGCATGGATGCCCGCGCTCCAGCCTTCGTTCCGCAGTCGAGCGCAGAGCCTCGAAGAATGGCTTGCCGATCGTATCGAAAATTCAGCTGCCTCACCTTGCGCCGCCCGGTCGTCATCGCATGCGCTATCGCAACGATAGGGGATAGCTATGAACGATCAAGCATCCTCGGCGACCGAGCTGCTGCAGCGGCGGCTGACGCTGGTCGGGCAAATTTCGACGCTCAACGCCCAGGCGCTGAAGCTCCGGCAGTCGCTCGCAGGCATTGAGATGGAAGTGCTGCGACTGGAACTCGAGATCGGCAGAACGGCCACCTCTGCGCAACTGGTGCGGGATTTGCATGAGGCTGAGAAGAACGCCGAGGCGATCCGGGCCGCGCAGACTGACTGCGACGATCGGATTGCCGCTGCCGAAGGGGAAGTCGCCGAACTCGACCTCTTGCTCGCAACGGCGCGCCGAACCTGACGGGAGGAAAACATGAACCAGCAGACCATTCGCAACTTGACCCTGTTCGATCTCCTGGCGCGCAGTTGGAAGCGCCCATCGCCGATCGCCGACGTCCGCTTCAGCGCCGACGGCACGGCGGTTGCGTTTTTCGGCACCGACGGCAGCATCGCCATCGCGCCGACCACGGATGCCGAGCCCCCCGAGCAGCGCATCAGGGTCAGTGTCGATCTCGGCCAGACGACGATCAGGCCGCGGAAAAACCCGCAGCACCGATCACCGCCGCCGCCATTCGCAACGATGGCGACGCCCCCCTGGCGGCGTTTCGGAAAACAGGCTTCGTCTGCGGCGATGCAACCGGCGCCGTCCTTGGCCTCACCTGTACCGCGCGGTCGAGGAAACACTGTTCCGTACGGAAGCCGGTCCGGTGATCGCGGTCGACCATTCCGAGCAGACCGGCATCACCATAGCCACCGATGGCGATCACCTCTCTATCTGTCGCGCGCCTCTGGCGACAAGACCCGCTATGGACGCGGGCCCGGCTCCCACATCGAGGCGCTTGCCATATCGCCTGACGGAAGCCAGGTGGCCGCGTCATTCGCCGACGGCCTGTCGATCTGGAACCTTGATGGCGCCACGCGCGGCGCTGCACGAAATCGCGCTGCCCTCGCGGCCACATTGCTTGCAGTGGAAAGCCGACGGCAAGGCCCTCGCCTGCAGTCTCGAAGGTGGCGGTTTTGGCCTTGTCGACTTGCAGCGCGGATGCGTGGCACGCTTTCCCGACTTCCCTGCCTCCGTGCGATCGTTGTCGTGGAGCAACCCAGCCGATGCGTTCGTCGCGTCGGGCGCGTTCCGTATCGCGGCATGGTCCTCGCACGCATCGCAGAAGGGCGAAGACCGCGCCGCACTGGTGACCGCCGCGCCGGACTGGTGCTGGTCGATGCCGTGGCGGCCCATCCGAGAAAGGCGCTCGTGGCTGCGGGCTACGCCAACGGGCAGAGATCGTCGCCGAGATCGGCGCGCGCGACGAAATGCTGGTCCGTTCCGTGGGCGGCGTGGTCACCGCCCTTGCCTGGTCTGCCGACGGTGCTCATCTCGCCTTGGGCGACGCCAGCGGCACAGCCGCAATCGTCACCTTCCCCATCAGATGTTCAAGTAGCCCTTATCAAGGAGGAAACGATGCAGACCCATCTCACCGCCGATGAACAGAGCAAGGACGAATTCTTTCAGCAGCTGGCAACGCTGTCGGAAGACATGGTTGCGAAACACGGCAAGGATTTCAGCATGGGCGCGCTGGTGCTGGCGGCGCGCTGGATCGCCGAAAACCGGATCGGCGAGAGCCGTGACGGCAAGGCGACGTCAAACTAGGCCATCACCCCGGCCGAGTCCGCGTGCGGATATCGGCCTAGGGGATCGCATCGTAGTCCGGCCGGCAGCAGGCGGCGTGGTGATCGGGTCATGCCCGAACCTGCCGGCCGCCCGCACTCGCTGCCTGTTCGCGCTGATGGAGCAGGCAGACAGTCCGCAACATCGAAGCGAGGTTCGATACGCCCTGATGGATTTCTACGGCTTCGTCATGCAACGCCGAGATCAGCTTCGAGGTCGACAAGCCCTCGCCGCGGGCGATCTCGTCGAGCACGTTCCAGAAGGCCGACTCCAGCCGGATGCTGGTCGAATGTCCGGCAATCCGGAGCGAGCGGCTCACCTGCTCGAAGCGCTGAGGCGCCTGGGTAGCCAGGACTCTGCACATATCGGTTTCTCCCACCTGCATCTTCCTCCTGAGGCAACACGGTCGTTGGGCGCGAGCGCCGTTGCCGGCTCGCAGGCACGTCTCCACCGCCCGATCGCTCCGCCGCCGGCGCGACATCCGGCAGCGGACCTTTCGATCTCTCGGCCAGATCAGGGACCTGGCCGAGAGACAAGCTTACGGGATGAGCACGGCGCGACCGTGGATCTTGCCGTTGTTGAGATCGTGCAGGGCCCGGTTGGCATCGGCGAGGCGGTATTCGACCGTGGTCAATTCGACCAGGCCGCGGTCCGCCAGAGCCATCAGCTCGACAAGTTCGGCCCAGGTGCCAACCAGATTGCCGATGATGTTCTTCTCGGTGATCACCATGTCCACCGTCGGCACACGGATGTCCTCGCCATAACCGACGACATAGTAGCTCCCCATCGGCCGCGTCATGGCGAGGCCTTTGGTGGTGGTGCCGCGCTCGCCGACGAAGTCGATGACAGCCTCGGCACCTTGCCCCCCGGTCAGAGACAGGACGGCCTCGACCTCGTTTCCGTCCGCAAGGACCAGCTTGTCGGCGCCGATCTTGGCCGCCAGGGCCAGCGAAGCCTCCGA
Organism: Aminobacter sp. BA135; assembly: GCF_050859125.1. Taxonomy (NCBI): domain Bacteria; kingdom Pseudomonadati; phylum Pseudomonadota; class Alphaproteobacteria; order Hyphomicrobiales; family Phyllobacteriaceae; genus Aminobacter; species Aminobacter sp. BA135. Next base: position 216,835 of record NZ_CP139574.1, on the reverse strand, counting down.
CTTGTCGACGACCACGACGTCTGCCGCACACATCGCCTTCAGGCACTGGATGCCGATGTGGCCGAGGCCGCCGGCACCGATGACGACACAGTTTTCGCCGGGCAGCAGATGACGCGTCGCCTTCTTGACCGCGCGATAGGCCGTCAGGCCGGCGTCGGCATAAGGCGCGACTTCCTTGGGCGACAGCGTCTTCGGCAGCGGCACGATGTTGCGTTCGGAGGTGCAGAGATATTCGGCATAACCTCCGTTGCAGTCGAGCCCCGGGAACTTGCCTGGCCCGTGCATGTCGAAGCCGCGTCGGCAGGCGAGGCATGTCCCACCCGATATCTTAGGATGAACGATCACCGGATCGCCGACCTTTATGCCTTCCACCTCCTTGCCCACCGCCTCGACCCAGCCGGCATTCTCGTGGCCCATGATCAGCGGCAGCAACTGGCTGCCATTGGGATCCATGTGCGGACGCCAGACGCCCTCGATGATGTGCAGGTCGGTCCGGCATACGCCGGCGCCGCCGATACGGACGATGACATCGGTCGACTTGTTGATCTTGGGGTCGGGAACGTCCTGGAGCGATACCCATTGGTCGGCCTTCAGGCTGTCGTCGTAATTGGTCAGAACCTGCGCTTTCATCTTTCTCTCCCTTGCAGCCGGAAACCTTGGTCCGACCGTCGCCAAGGTACGTCGCAAGTCACGTGCCAACCGCACAATTGTAATAGTATCAACATGTTGCGCGAGAGGCACGGCTTCGCATCCGTCCATCTTCTGAACGGTCGAACCGACAAACTGTTCAGTTTCTGGCTACCGCAAACCGACAGTTCCAGCCGGACCTTTGGGTCGGCAAAATCATCTGGGAGGAACCATGCAACACCTGTCCGGAATTGATCGCGCCCGCGCAGCGCTCGAAGGCGGCGCCCGTCTTCCCGCCGGCACCCTGTCGCCTGCCGTCGCCGACAGTTGGCTGCGCTGCCGCGACCTCGGCCTCGATCCGCGGGCCACGCCGCAAGGTGGGGTGATCACCTTTGCCGACGTCAATCGCCGGCGTGAGGCGAGTTCTGGCCTGCGACGCCTCGCGCTTGCCGAAATGCAGCTGCTGCATTCCCAGATTGCCGGTTCGAATTTCATGATTGCGCTGGGCGATGCCGATGGTGTGGTGCTCGACACGATCAGCGATCATCGCTTTTCCGACAGTGCGGCCGGGCGGTCGATCATCCCCGGAAGCATCTGGAACGAAAGCGATCGCGGCACCAATGCGCTTGGCCTCGCCGCATTGAGGCGCGAACCGGTCGCCGTCTATGGGCGCGAACATTATTTTTCCTGTCACGGACATCTGAGCTGCATGGCCGCACCAATTCTCGATTCCGGCGGCCGCGTCCTCGGATTGCTCGATGCGTCCTGCTCGGAAGAAGCGCGCCAGCAGCACACCCATGTGCTGGTCAGGATGGCCGCCTCCCAGATCGAGAACGGCATGATCTTCCAGGAGCGTACGGAAAGCTTCATCTTCGCCTTCCATCCGCGCGTCGAATATCTCGATACATTGTCGGCTGGCCTCCTGGCTGTCTCAAGGGACGGCGAGGTCCTGTCGCTCAACCGTCCCGCCAACAGCCTCCTGGCGGGGCTGTCGACGGCAAATGGTGTGCATTTCGACGCCTTGTTCGAGGCGGGTTTTGACATGGCGATGGATGGGCTGCTGAATGGCGGCGTCATTCGGACACGCGACCGCGCCGGCAGCGGCGTTTTCATGGTGTGCCGACAGATCGGCCATCGCGGCTCGATCGAAACGCCGCGCCGCGCCGGCGCGGCGCCTGCCGTGCTTGCCTCGCCAGGCGCGCCGGACTTCGTTTGCGAGGATCATGAGCTCAGGCGAGCGACGGCCGAACTTGCAGAAGCCGTGGCGCTGCGCATGCCCGTCCATGTGACCGGTGAAACCGGCACCGGCAAGGAGTTGATGGCACGGCATGTCCACGCCCTCAGCGGCCGCAAGGGCGAGTTCGTGGCAGTGAACTGCGGTGCCGTGCCCGAGGCCCTCTTCATCGCCGAGATTTTCGGCCACGAGCGTGGCGCCTTCACCAATGCACGCACGGAGGGCGCACCGGGTCTTGCCCGCACGGCCGACGGCGGCACGCTGTTCCTGGACGAGGTTGCCGACATCCCGCCTTCTGCGCAGACGGCGCTGCTGCGCTTCCTCGACAGCATGGAGCTACGCGCGGTCGGCGGCCACAAGACACACAAGGTCGACGTGCAGATCGTCTCGGCGACCAACCGCAACCTTGAGGAACTGGTCGCGTCACGCGCTTTTCGCGCCGATCTGTTTTATCGTCTCAACGCCTACACCGTTCGGCTGCCTCCGCTGCGATCCCGCTCGGACTTCGCCCTCGTCGTCCAGCATCTCATGGACAAGATCGCGCCGGGCATAGCCATCACCGATGCCGCGATCGCGAGGCTGTCGCTGCGCAACTGGCCAGGCAACATCCGTGAGCTGCATTCCGTCCTGCAGCGCGCGCTGGTGCGGCGACATCTCGAATTCGTCGACGAGGACTCCTTCGCCGACCAGGAGATTGCTGCCGAAGACTGTTGTGAAGAGTGCCGCGACCATCCGTTGAACCGACACAAATGCCGCGAGATCAGAAGCGCATTTCGCGCTGCCGGCGACAACGTCTCGAAGACGGCTCGGATGCTTGGCCTCTCCCGCACCACTGTCTACAAGCACGCCCGCTGACGCTAGTCGGCTGGCCGGCAGCCGCTGGTAAAGTGGTTCGGGAATCCGGAAGCGCCCCGGATCGCTACGCCTGCCCGGCGAAGACCTTCGCACAGAATACCGGGGCGGGCAGACGACAGGCAGAAATCCGGCCACGCCTCGCGTAGCCGGACTCTGGAGCGCTTGCGACTGTAGGGCACGCCGAGCGCCTCAGGCTGATGCGTGCGCGACCTGAGACCGGCAAGCAGCACCAGCGAGGCGGCATAAGGTAGGATCAGGAAGAAGTGGTGCGGGATCGAGACGCCGACCACCTGGGCATGGATGGCGACCGCCTCGAGCAAGGCGAAGATGAAGATCGCGCCGACCACGCGGAACGGCATCCAGTTGCCGGCAATGATGGCGACGACGACCAGCCAGCCGCGACGGGCGATGAGGTCGGGAACGAAGCGGTCGGAATAGCCAGCATCAGCACCGCCAAAGCCGACATCAGGCTGCCGAACATGATCGCCAGGCACTGGCGCCAGCCAACACTCAGACCCTTGACATCAAGTGCCTTCGGGTTCTCGCCAACACAACGGATCTCGAGGCCGTATTTGGTGCGATAGAGGAAGATCCACACCGCGACCGGCAACAGGAAAGCGAAATTGGTCAGCAGCCGCTGCGAGAACAGGATCGGGCCAAGGACAGGGATGTCGGATAGCAGCGGAATGTCGACCTGGTCGAAGCCGGCGAACTTCGGCGGCTAGCGGCCGATGACATAGGTCTGGAACCAGAACAGGGTCAGCAGGACTGGGGTGACTGATTTGGCGTCAAACTGCTGCATTGCACAATAAACGAGCAAAAGGTGACGCGGATGATCATTCGCTGATCGCAGGCGTAAGAACCCGCGCAAGTGCAACTTTTGCATAACCTGCTGAAAATCCTATTCGAAACCCGCCATGCGCAAACTGGCATGCATTGTGCAATGCAATAGCCAAGACCGAGAGGTCAGACATATCGGCGTCCAATGGCGGGCGTCTCAGGCAAAGCTGCCGACCAGATGACCGCGATCCCGGATGTACGGACGCGCGACCCTGGCCGGCAGCTTTTTTGTTTTTTGACTGGTCAACAGCGCTGACATGCGCCGAACGGAGATGCCAATGACCAAACGCGGCGAAACCGGATCAATTTTCAAGGATCTGACACGACGCAATTTCCTGACGAGTTCTGCCACGACGGCTGCGCTGTTGATGGCAGCGCGCAAACTGCTTCCCTCAGGCGCCTATGCCGCTCCGGTGACGCCGGAAGTCACAGGAGCCAAACTCGGCTTCATCGCCTTGACCGACGCCGCGCCGCTGATCATCGCCAAGGAAAAAGGGCTGTTCGCCAAGTTCGGCATGCCTGATGTCGAGGTGTTGAAGCAGGCGTCCTGGGGGGCGACACGCGACAATCTTGTGCTCGGCGGTGCAGCCAATGGCATCGACGGAGCGCATGTCCTCACGCCGATGCCCTACCTGATCCACTCCGGAAAGGTGACGCAGAACAACCAGAAACTGCCGATGGCGATCGTGGCGCGGCTCAACTACGACTGCCAGGGCATCTCAGTCGCCCAGGAATATGCCGGGACGGGCGTCGGTCTCGATTCTTCCAAGCTCAGGGAAGCCTTTGCCAGGAAAAAGGCCGAAGGCAAAGAGGTGAAGGTCGCCATGACGTTCCCCGGCGGCACCCATGATCTGTGGCTCCGCTACTGGCTGGCAGCCGGCGGCATCGACCCAGACAAAGACGTCTCCACGATCGTGGTTCCGCCGCCGCAGATGGTCGCCAACATGAAGGTCGGCAACATGGACGCGTTCTGCGTCGGCGAGCCGTGGAACGAACAGCTTGTACATCAGGGCGTTGGCTTTACCGCGGCCACGACAGGCGAATTGTGGAAGGGCCATCCGGAAAAGGCACTGGGGCTGCGCGCCGACTTCATCGACAAGAACCCGAACGCGGTGAAGGCGCTCCTCATGGCTGTCATGGAGGCTCAGCAATGGTGCGACGCTATTGAAAACAAGGAAGAGATGGCCAGCCTTGTCGGCAAGCGTCAGTGGATGAACGTGCCTACGCCGGACATCATCGGCCGATTGAAGGGCGACATCAACTACGGCAACGGCCGCGTCTCAACCGGCACCGACCTCTACATGAAGTTCTGGAAGGGCGGCGTCTCCTATCCCTTCAAGAGCCATGACGCATGGTTCCTTGCCGAAAACGTGCGCTGGGGCAAATTTGCTCCCGACACCGACATCAAGGCGCTGGTCGGCGAAGTCAACCGTGAGGATTTGTGGCGCGAGGCGGCCAAGGACCTTGGCGTCGCACAGGCGGACATTCCCGCATCGCCATCGCGTGGAATCGAGACCTTCTTCGACGGTAAGAGTTTCGATCCGGAAAACCCCTCCACCTATCTCGCGTCACTGTCAATCAAAGCCTCGGCCTGATCCAGCACCGGCCGGCGCGACGGCGCCGGCCGCAAGCCACGGAGTTTCTTTCCAATGTCCGTCCAGCCCATCGAGGAAACCGTTGTGAAGGCGTTTCCAATCTTCTCCCAGGCCCCCGAGGTCGTCGCCCTTGCGACGCCCCCAACTCCGCGCTTTAACGCCGGGCAGTTCGTCGGCAAGGTTGCGGGCGCCCTGATTCCACCGATACTGGTGATCGTCGCCATTCTCGGGCTGTGGCAGGTGCTGTGTTCGGAACCGGCGCCAGCCTGCCGCCGCCCAGCCAGGTGTGGGCCGAGGCCTACGACTTATCGCCTATCCGTTCTTCGACTACGGGTCACAGGACATAGGCCTCGCCTGGCGCGTTCTGACTTCGCTGCAGCGCGTGGCAATCGGGTTTGGACTGGCGGCGGTCGTCGGCGTCGCCCTGGGCGCGTTGGTCGGCCAGTCGGTCTGGGCGACCCGTGGTCTCGACCCGGTGTTCCAGATCCTGCGAACTGTGCCGCCGCTGGCCTGGCTTCCATTGGCGCTCGCAGCGTTCCGTGACTCGAGCCCGTCGGCGATCTTCGTGATCTTCATCACCTCGATATGGCCGATCATCATCAGCACGGCGGTGGGCGTCCGCAACATCCCGCAGGACTACCGCAACGTTGCGCGCATCCTCCGGCTCAATCAGCTCGAGTTCTTCGTAAAGATCATGGTGCCGGCGGCAGCCCCCTACATTTTCACCGGCCTCAGGATCGGCATCGGCCTTTCCTGGCTCGCCATCGTGGCGGCTGAAATGCTGACCGGCGGTGTCGGCATCGGCTTCTTCATCTGGGACGCGTGGAACTCCTCGCGGCTGCCCGACATCATCGTAGCCCTAGCCTACATAGGCGTGACCGGCTTTGCCCTCGACCGGCTGGTGGCGGCAGTCGGCGCCTTCGTCACCCGCGGCACATCGGCAAATTGAGGAGAGGCATCATGAAGGCCTATCTGAAACTCGACCACATCGACAAGCATTTCGACCGCGGTGCCCAGCGTGCGGAAGTGTTGAAGGGCATCTCATTGGACATTGCCGAGCGCGAGTTCGTTTCCATCATCGGCCATTCCGGCTGCGGCAAATCCACACTTCTCAACCTGATCGCCGGACTGACCACCGTCTCTGCGGGGGCAGTGCTTCTGGAGAACAAGGAAGTCAACAGCCCCGGTCCCGAACGCGCGGTGGTATTCCAGAACCATAGCCTGCTGCCGTGGCTGACGGTCTACGAGAATGTCAGCCTGGCGGTGTCCAAGGTCTTCGGTGGCACCAAAAGCCGAGCCGAACGCCATGAGTGGACCATGCGCAACCTCGACCTGGTGCAGATGGCGCATGCCGCCGACAAGCGTCCGGGGGAGATCTCGGGCGGCATGAAGCAGCGCGTTGGTATTGCACGCGCACTCGCCATGGAACCGAAGATCCTGCTGCTCGACGAGCCGTTCGGCGCACTCGACGCACTGACCCGGGCGCATCTTCAGGACGCAGTGATGGATATCCATGCCCGGCTCGGCAACACGATGGTCATGATAACCCACGATGTCGACGAAGCCGTGCTGCTATCCGATCGCATCGTCATGATGACCAATGGTCCGGCTGCGCGGATCGGCGAGGTGCTGAACGTCCCCCTGCCCCGGCCGCGCCGGCGCATCGAACTTGCTTCAGACCGCACCTACTTACGCTGCCGCGAGGCAGTGCTGAAATTCCTCTACGAGCGCCACCGCTTCGTCGAAGCTGTGGCCTAGGGATAGCGCTTGCCGAAACGTTGCCCGCGCCGAAGCGCGGCGTGCAAAGCACTTAATCAAGGGAACATTGATGCGAACCCTACCCAGACAGCTCAGCAAATGTGCCCCTGCACGCATCGGCAAGCTCTCCGTGTTGCCGATCTTTGTAGATCTCCGCGGGAAACGTGCCGTTGTCGCCGGCGGTTCCGAAGCTGCGCATTGGAAGGCGGAACTTCTCGCGGCGGCGGGCGCCGAGGTCCATGTCTATGTGCGGACGCAAGAGCTTTGTGACCAGCTTCGCCTGTTCCTTGAAAGAGAAACGCCGGGCGCTGGGCTGGTCCATCACGATCGCGATTGGGGAGAAGATGTTTTTGAAGGTGCGGCGATCGCCGTCGCTGATGCTTCCTCCGAAGAGGAAGCACGTCGGTTTCACCAATGCGCGGTTGTCGCCGGTGTCCCCGTCAACATCATCGATCGGCCGGAGTTCTGTCAGTTTCAGTTCGGCTCGATCGTCAACCGCTCCCCCGTTGTCGTGGGAATTTCGACCTCAGGTGCTGCCCCCATACTCGCCCAGGCAATACGTCGCCGCATTGAAACGTTGCTTCCGGCTTCACTCGCTGCGTGGGCAGCATGGTCACAGGCGATGCGCGCTGCCCTCCATGATCGGCTGCGCGCCGGCGCTCCGCGTCGGGCATTCTGGGAACATTTCGTCGACCGCGCCTTTAGCCGTCAATTCTCAGACCGAGACGCGCGCGATCTTTTGCTCGAAGCGGACAGGATCGCCTCTCATGTCGATCAGTCAAAAGGACGGGTCATTGTTATCGGCGTTTCAGGCGATGCCGACCTGCTGACGCTCAAGGCAGCACGCGCGCTCCACGCCGCCGATGTCGTCCTTTACGACGACTTTGTCTCGGATCAAATACTGGAACTGGCCCGACGCGAAGCCACGCGCATCATGGTTGAGACGCATCGCAGTCACGAGATCCGCCGGCAGGAGGATCTCGACCAGCTGATGGTCGAGCTTGTAACCGCCGGCAAACGCGTGGTGCGCCTTGTTTCTGGTGCTTCAACGTATGCGGAGGTAGCGCAGATTGAACGCGATGGTGGTGCTGCCAGAATAATGGCCGGCGTCCCTGCCATGGCATTCGACGAATTCGCACGTGGTGCGCCTTCGCTTTGAAGCAGGTCCCCAAGGTGCCCTTTCGCTTGCCAACGAGCGATGGAACCCAACACGAGTTGAACATCACAGGTCTGAGCAAGAGCCTTCGCAAAAGTAGTTTTTCCGGTCCCTGGGGGTCCGCTTAAGCGGGCCACGGGAGAACGTCATGAGAGCCCAGGCATTCGGCCGAGCGGTGTTTTTCCGCGACGGCGCCCACATTCGTGAAATCCAAGACATCAACGACGCTTTGGCGTTCATGGGCGCATGGCCAACCAGTCGTCGCGGTCCGATCTATGATTCAGCCCTTCGTGCATGTCATGCAGCTCAGGTGGGGCAGTTACATGCCGATGGTGCGAGCGATGCCATCCGTGCCTTCGCGCGTTCCGTCGGGATCCTTGAGCAAACGCCTGTTGCGATCGACCCTTGGGTGATCGCGGCCCAAGTCCTGCGCGGCGCACCTATTTGATCAGGAGGCCTCACACTTCAAGGGCCAACTGCCGCGACAGGGCTATCTTCCACCACAGCGATCGCTGGAACTCTTCGGTGCTTGATCAGTTACCGACACGCCACTCCAACGAAGGGCCGAGTGCACTGCATTTTTCCGCCCTCACCCAAAGGATGCCTTCTGTCCCAGGCGGCAGGTCAGCCATGCATTGGAGTATGTACGATGCTGCTGAATGGAAAACTTGTCGAACTGGATCAGCCAGCCACCTTCTATGAAGACCGTTTCAATCGCGGGCGAGTTCTTCCCTCACCTGTCCCAAGCCGTCCGCCACGCGATATCGATCCCGTCGGCAAGGCAGCAAGATGCTGCGAGTATCGTCACACAGTCGGGCGAGCAGTATGGCTGGCCAGAAATCTGCTTGCTGAACGACCATATCCGCAACGCGGAAACCAGACGGCGGAATTGATCTCATTTCAGCGACGTTCATGGCGACCCTCACAGCAGTCTGCATGGTCTTATCGTGTGGACGAGTTCGCTGGATGGCACGATGCGTTCACAGGGCTTCCAGCGGGCACCTCTGTGCAAAGGTTCAACGATCGAGACGGAACGGCTCGCGCTTTCGGGAATTGATCAACAGGTGGACACCAACCCCTGCCGGCGGAACCAGGTCGGCATAGGAGGATCCTATGGAACAGTTCAAGATCGTACCCTTTGACGCTGTTTTTTTGCGGATGCGGTGATCGCATCGACGACCAATGCCATGTTGCAATCGGGGCATGGCGGGCCGGACGTTTTCTACGTTCCGTTCAGGGACATCTACTTCGAGTTTCTGGAACCGATGAACAGGACTGTCGATCGGCCAGGTTGGGGAGTTGCCCGCTCCTGGGGTGTATCGGCCGTCGGCGAGGCTGCCCAGGACTTCATGTGGGCGGTACCGGGGCCGGACGATTCGACGCTGACAGGACATGGCACGTTCAATCCCGAACTCGCACGCATTGATGCCGCTCCCGCCGAAGGGAGCGACGCTGACAGGCCAAAGCTGCCCACCGACGACAGCATGGTGAGGCATCTGGTTGAAACGTCTGATCTTTCCGCTCTGCAGGCCCAGGAGCTTGTTCGTCGTCACGGTCACGACAGGGCGAAGCTCGAAGAGATCGCCGAGACGTTCAAGGCAGAAAGCTGACACCCTGTTCGGACGGGCCGGCGGGCCAAAGGTCGGAACCTCGACTGTGGTGAGGTGTTAACTCCTCATGTCCCAGCAGTGGAGAACGTCACCATGTTACGACTATCAGCCGCGCAATTCTGGTCGCGATGACAGGTTCCCAGCCTATACGCACAGACGCTCGTACTCGAACCTGCACAGCAGACCATCGTAAGGGAGTATGTGATCGCCCACCCAGTCACACCAGTACAACCGCCCCCTGACTTCCAAATCGTGGAGGGAGCTGTGCTGCCTGACATTGTGGAGATAACCCCTCTCGACGCGCCGGACCTGTGTGCGAGTTACAGCTACTAGTGGTGATCGGCCAGCAAACCCGTTCTGGTCGAGCCGGGCACGCGCAAGATCGTCCAGATCATTGAGTAACGGACAGTGGCTAGGCCCATCCATTGCCTTGGATGGGCCTCTTTGTACTGCTCCGGCGAAAGACGGGTGAACTAACGCTCGTGAGTTTCGGTCTGGGCCAGCCATCTGGCCGCAACTGTTTCCTCCACATCCATCCATTGATTGCCGCGGCTCCTGATCGAGGCGATTTGTGATTGGAGCTTCCCTGCGGACCAGGATTCGATCACCCCAGGATGAATGTAGCCTTTCCTACAGACAGCGCGCGTGTTGCCGAGACGAAGCGCCACCTGATCGATGACTTCATTGGAAACGCGGGCTGCCGCTCGTTTCCCTTCCGGCAAAGGGCAGTCGGCAAACAGCGTCAACGCCCTGACGGTGCCGCCCCAGGTTCGAAAATCCTTCGATGAAAACTGACCACCAGCGGCTTCGCGGATGTAGTCGTTGACTTCGTCGGAGTTGACGGCCGCCCGTTGGCCATCGTCGCCGACATACTGAAACAGGCTTTGGCCCGGCAGTTCCTGGATCTGCCGGATGACGCGAGACATTCGACGATCATTGAGCTTGACCAGCCATTCCTTGCCAGACTTACCCTTGAAAGCGAATTTGAGCTTCGACCCTTCGATTTCGACATGGCGGTTACGGAGCGTCGTCAAGCCGAAACTGCCGTTGTCGCGGGCATACATGGCGTTGCCGATCCGGATCATCGCATTGTCGAGCAGCCAAACGATCGCCGCGAGCACCTTGTCGCGTGGAAGTCCGCGCCTTCCGAGATCACGATTTATCCGTTTCCGCAGTCTTGGAAGCGCCTTGGCAAAGGCAGCGAGACTGGCAAACTTTGCCTGACCACGGTTCTCCGACCATTTGGGGTGATACCGGTATTGCTTGCGGCCACGCTGATCGCGTCCGGTCGCCTGGATATGTCCTTTGGCATCCCGGCAAATCCAAACATCCGTCCAGGCTGGCGGGATCGCGAGCGCATCTATCCGATCGATGGCGGCTGCTTCCGTCAACCATTTCCCGCTGGCGTTCCTATAGCGGAACCGCTTTCCGGAACGATGGCGTGAGAAGCCTGCTTCCCCGTCATTCACATATCGCAAAGAGGCGGCTGCCGCCGCGTCCTCCGGTGGGTGCTCAATCCGGTTGTCCACGCTGGTGCCTAGGCCCCGCGGCCGGCAAAACGCCGGCCGATTAGATCACGTCGGAAGCTATTGCTCGCTATGCCGCCCGTGCTGCTGTCGCGGGCTTGTTGATGGTCGTTACGGCCAGGTTGGTTAGCTTGTTGTTGGTCGCTTTCTCCTGATCGAGGATTTCGCTCAGCAGCGTATGGGCTTCCTCGTGGCCGAGGTCCTTCGCCCATTCGCGAAGGGATCCATAACGCGAGATTTCGTAATGCTCGATAGCCTGGCAGGCGGCGAGAAGCCCCGCATCCAGCGCGGTGCCGGAGGCCTCCTTCATCAAACCGTCGGCTTCCTTGATCAGGCCCTCAATCGCGTCACACTTCTCGCCCGATGCCTTCTTCCCGATCGACTTGAAAACCTGCTCGAGCTTCTTGATCTGCCCCTTCGTTTCCTCGAGGTGATCCTCGGCCGCCTTTTTCAGCTTGGTGTCCTTTGCCGCCTTCGCCACTTTCGGGAGAGCCTTGGTGACCGCGTTTTCGGCGAAGTACATGTCCTCGAGGGTATGCTCGAATATCTCAGCCAGCGTTTTCATTATGGGAATCCTCCTGCCGGAATTGGCAGGTAGGAATGGATCAGGCGGGCAGATGGTTCCCCTCCCCAAGCACCGTAGTGAACCTTCCGCGTATTGATGCGTTCCGGTCTCGCTACGGGCCGTGTCAACCGGGCCTGACGGTACGATGAACAGGAGGTCTTTTTCCCGGTTTCTCCTCCTGGCCAACGAAATGGCAGACGAGCATCTACCCCGTCCGCCCCGTAGCACTCATCGCGCGCACGTCCGCTGCCAAGGGAACGATGGCGCCGACCCAGCGTTCGAAAGCCAACAACCAAGGGGAAGTCTCATGATGCGCCTAGTTGCCCTGCTGCTGTTCGGATACTGCACGTACCGTATCGGCCGCGAGTTCATTGACAGTGTTCCGGACGAATTCGAGTTCGTGGGTGAACCTCACGCGCTGCTCCCGTCTCCAGAGCGACAAAGGCACGATGCCCACGTTGCTCGCAAAAATCGGGCACTGAAACGGCGTTAGGTCCCAGAAAATGTCGATGTGGTTGACAGGCAGCCGAGCGCTTCCATGAAAGCAGGATTCCCAATGCAGAAGTCCAATCTCGCCTATGCTTTCATCGCCATTGTGGCGGCGGCCATCATCGCGCTGTTCACCGTCGGAGCGTTTGATGCGTTTGATGAAGCGAAAGACGGACACATGTCCGGCAATCGACACGTTGCTCTGAAGCTGGATTAGCCCGGCGATCACATTTGCACTCCCGTTGGAACTGATGGCCAGCTGAGGGGTTGGTCGAACTCACCAGCCAAGGAGTTAGTGATGGACCACACAAATCACGTACGTCTCGTCGAGGCAGAGCTCACTCCGGACATCCTGGAGAACGCCACCGTTTATGGGCTCGATGATGAGGACATCGGATCGGTTTCTCATGTGCATGGCGCGGGCGGCACCGCCCAAGTCGTCATAGATGTCGGCGGTTTCCTCGGCATCGGCGCGAAACCGGTGGCCGTTCCCGCGCGGCAGTTGGATTTCATGCGGGACGAAGATGGCGAAGTTCACGCCGTAACATCGTGGACGAAAGAGCAGCTCATGGACATGCCTGAGCACATCGACTGACACGACAGGTGGCGCGCGGCGACAAGGACAAATACACCGACAAACAAAAACGCAAGGCCGAGCACATCGAGGAAGGCTACAAGGAACAGGGTGTGTCCGAAGAGGAAGCCGAGCGTCGAGCCTGGGCGACCGTCAACAAGGACTCCGGCGGCGGCAACAAGTCCGGTTCCGGCAGGGGCAAGCCGGACACCAATGTTTCCGCGAAGAAGGGCGGACGCTTGGGCGGCGAAGCGGCCGCCCGGCGGCCCGCCGCCGCACGTTCCACCTCGGCCAAGAAGGCGGCGGCCACGCGAAAGCGCAACGCGGCTCATTGAGCGACGGAGAGGGCGATGTCAGCGCAGGCAGAAGCGACGAAGCAGCGTTCGATCCAACTGAAGGAGGCAAATGGATGACCGCAGTGATCAGAACGCCGACGGCAAAGCCATGCAGGCGGGTGCCAGGCTCTATCCGGTGCCGCCGTTTCCAAAACAGTAGCTCCCCAAGCCTGGGCAGGAAGCAAACGTTATAGGCCCGCCCCCTGTTCGATGCGCCCTACTACAAGGACTCCGAAAAGCTCGCCGGCAAGGTGGCCCTGATCACAGGCGGAGATTCTGGGATAGGACGAGCCGTCGCTGTGCTCTGTGCGCGAGGGCGCGAACATCGCTGTCAATTACCTCAACGAGCACCGGGACGCGGAACGCACCCGGGAAGCAGTCGAAGCTGAAGGCAGGAGATGCTGTCTCCTGCCTGGAAATCTAACCGACAGGAAGACCTCATGCAAAGTAGTTGCGGAAACCATGAAGACCTTCGGTCGCCTCGACGTGCTCGTGAACCGCCTTCCAGGTTCATTCAACCGATTTCGCTGACCTGACGGAAGAGCATTTCGACACGACACTCAAGACCGACCTGTACGGCTACTTTCACATGAGCCAGGCGGCCATTGAGCATATGGAACCCGGCTCGGCGATCATCAACACCGGATCAGTGACTGGGATACGTGGCAGCAAGGCACTCGTGGACTATTCGATGACCAAGGGTGGTATTCATGCTTTCACCCGGGCGCTTGCAGCCAACCTCATTGATCGTGGCATCCGCGTCAACGCTGTGGCTCCAGGGCCTGTCTGGACACCATTAAATCCTTCGGACAAGGAACCGGAAGACGTGTCCACATTCGGTGCAAAGACTCCGATGAAGCGCCCGGCCCAGCCCGAGGGTGTAAGGCTAAGCTGCGCAGTCGGTCGCTTTCTCTCGGCTTCCAAGCCAGGTTGGGATGGTTCACTGCCTCCGCCCAGTGCGATCTGCCCTGAGCTGCTTATCGGCGCGTGGCACGCAGGAGGCGTCATGTATGTATGAGCCTCGAAGGCGTCCGCTTCATCCATCAACAACAGGTTTTGGCTCCAAGGGTATGAAGCGGCATGCAATTGTTCGTAGTGCTATTGCATATGCGTTCCGATGCGGATTATTTCGAAAGACATGGTTCGTCGATTTTATAGTCTCCCGTCGCTAGCTGCGCTTGCGGCCTTCGAGGCTGCGGCAAGACATCTTAGTGTGACAAAGGCAGCAGAGGAACTGAACGTCACTCCCGGTGCCATTTCCAAGCAAGTTCGGACGCTTGAGGACGAGCTCGGCAGTCCGCTTTTCATCCGTCGTCACCGGGCCTTGGCACTAACGCGTGCAGGAGAAACGATGGCAGGCGCCCTGCGGGAGGGATTTGAGCGCATCGCCTCGACATTCCTGCAGGTGAAATCAGCAGGTGGCCACTCGAATGTCACCATAGGCTGCACCATGGCTATGGCTCACCTATGGCTGATGCCGCGCATGAGTGCCTTCTGGACAAGTCACCAAGACATCGTGGTGGATCATGTGATTTCGGATCAGCCAAGAGGTCTTGACCGGCCGGACATCGACCTCCGGCTGCGCTACGGTAACGGAGAATGGCCCGATGAGATGTCGGCAAAACTCTATGACGACCGAATACTGCCGGTGGCAAGTCCCGAATTCGCACGTCAACATCCAGTCACGACGGTAGAAGACCTCGCCAAACTGCAGTTGTTGTCGGTCGAAGGCATCGATTGGGACTGGACGACCTGGGCGGGTTTTCTTCAACAAGTCGGTTGCCCCGATCGTCGTCTCAATGTGCGCCGGTTCAATAGTCACGTGATTGCGCTGCAGGCGGCGCGCGCCGGCCACGGAACTGTGCTTGGCTGGGCAAGCTTGGTTAAGCCTCTACTCAAGACAGGTGACTTGGTCCCCCTCACCGATGCCGAAATAATAGCGCCGCATTCCTACTTCGTGACCTGGAGCGCGCGCCGTCCGCTGAGCCGACAGGCGCGCATTCTGAGGGACTGGCTGTTGACCCTGAACGATTGAGTTGAAGTCAATCGACAGCAGTAGTTTATTCGCTTGATCATATGGGTTGCCGGGCGTTCTCTTTATCGCAAGGGAGCCCGCAACATGAGCACCACGGACACCGTCGAGGCCGAACTTTCCCCTGTTCATCGCCGTGGCGCGGGCGCATCGGCCGCAAGGCCCTTCGCGCGCGCCGATGGCGTCATTTCCGACGCTGGTTCGTAACATCCCCGTTTATGAAATCGTCCCCGACGAGGCAGTGGAACTCATTCACGATGAGTCGCTCAAGATCCTCGAAGAAGTCGGGTGCGAGTTCCGCGACGATGAGGCGATCTCGATGTGGAAGGCGGCCGGCGCCGATGTGTCCGGCACCCGCGTCCGTCTTGACCGCGCCCTGTTGATGGACCTGGTTGCAAAGGTTCCATCCGAATTCACGCTGAACGCCCGCAACCCCGACAGGACAGTTCAGGTTGGCGGCAAAAATTCGATTTTCATACCGATGTATGGTGCGCCATACGTACGTGACCTGGACAACAAGCGGCGCTACGGAACGCTGGACGATCTCAACAATTTCCACAAACTCGCCTACATGGCGCCCGCTTTGCATTCTTCCAGCTCAATCATCTGCGAGCCGATGGAGATTGCTGTGCCGAAGCGGCACCTGCACATCATACATTCGGCGCTGAAGCATTCCGACAAGCCATTCATGGGCATCGTGACATCGAAAGAGCGTGCAGAAGACACGATGGCGATGGCAGGTCTCGTATTTGGCGAGGAATATGTGAAGGATAATCCGGTTCTCGTCGCGATCACCAATTGCAATTCGCCGCTCGTGTGGGACGCCACCATGCTGGATGCGATGAAGGTCTATGCGCGTAACAACCAGCCGCTGATCCTTGCGCCCTTTGCGCTGTGCGGTGCTTCAACCTCGGCTTCGGCTGTTGGAGCGGTTGCCCAGGTCAACGCCGAAGCGCTGGCGGGCGTGGCTTTCACGCAGCTCCTGCGCCCGGGATCGCCTCAACTTTATGGGCAGTTCATGGTCACGGTCGACATGAAGACCGGCGCCCCGATGGGCGGCACGCCTGAAGCCGCGCAGATGATGTATCTGATGGGAGCGTTGGCGCGGAAATACAGCCTGCCGTGGCGTACCTCAGGCTTTCACGTCGGGTCAAAGCTGAACGACGCACAGGCCGGCTATGAGTCGAACATGTTGATGCATGCAGCAATCCTTGCCGGCGCCAATTACATCTGGCACGCAGCCGGCTGGCTCGAAGCCGGATTGACGTGCGGCTACTCGAAGTTCGCCACCGATTGCGAGCAACTTGTCGGCTGGTACAAATATGCTGGCGGATTGCCTTTCGACGACTTCCAGGAGGCGATGGCGGCAATCCGCGAGGTCGGTCCACAGGGTCATTTCCTCGGCACCGAGCACACACTCAAACATTTTGAATCCGCCTTCTTCATGCCAAGCGTGATGGATTTCAACTCGTTCGAGCAATGGAGCGCCGAGGGTGCGAAGGACCATGACACGCGCGGCCGCGAGAAGGCGCGCAACATGCTCAAGGACTACGAGGAGCCCAAGCTCGACGAAGGCATCGCCGAGGGACTGCGTGACTTCATTGCGCAGCGCGAAGCAAACCTTTCCGACACTCTTAACTGAGCCGTGGCCCACTATGGTGACGACCGCACGCATTCAGCATGTCACATTCCGGTGCAGAACCTGCTCTCACGCGTCAGGACCTGATGGGTGGAGCTCGGCTCGCCAACAGCTGCTGCGATGAGCGCCCGTTCCTCGGTCCGAGCAGGTAGCCATCCATGAAGGGCTTCGCGACACGTTAGGGTGAATCAAACAAAGGGGAGAACTGGCAATGCGTTTCTTCAAAAGCAATGGTGATCGGGTGCCTGCCCCGATCGAGAAGATGGGCGCCGAAGTGCGGGCCGGACGCATGGATCGGCGCGAGTTCCTGGCCCTGGCGAGCGCACTTGGGGCCTCCACGGCCGTTGCCTACAGCATGGCCGGCCTTGCGCTTCCCACACCTGCTATGGCGCAGGAGGGCCAAAAGGGTGGCACGCTAAGGGTGGCGATGGCAGTCAAGGGTCAGAAAGACCCACGCACCTATGACTGGGTCGAGTTGGGCAATATCGCACGTAGCTGGCTCGAACCGCTGGTAAGCTACACGCGGGACTTCACCTTTGAGCCAATCCTGCTCGAAAGCTGGGAAGTCAATGACGATGCCACCGAATATGTGCTTCATGTGCGCAAGGGCGTCACATGGACGAATGGCGACACCTTCGATGCCGATGACGTGATCTACAATCTGACCCGCTGGTGCGAAAAGGACGTTGCCGGGAACTCGATGGCGGCCCGCGTCGGTGGGCTGATCGACGAGGCTACTGGCAAAGCCAAGGAAGGGGCGATCTCCAAGGTCGACAGTGCGACAGTGAAACTGAAGCTCAGCTCCCCCGATATCTCGCTGATCCCGAATTTCACGGACTATCCCGCCCTGATCGTGCACCGCAGTTTCAACGGTGACGATCCGATCGGCAAGCCTATCGGGACAGGTGCTTTCGAACTCGTGTCCTACGACGTCGGCTCGAAGGCAGTTGTGAAACGGCGCGAGAGCGGCAAGTGGTGGGGTGGGGAAGCGCTGGTCGATAGCGTCGAGTTCATCGACTATGGAACGGACTTCTCGGCGACGGTCAATGCCTTTGAGTCCGGAGAAATCGACATCAACTTCGAGACGCCATCGGACTACATCGACATTCTCGACAAACTGAACCTTGTAAAGTCGGAGGTTGCCACGGCCACGACGCTCGTTGCACGCACCAACATCACGCACAAGCCTTATGACGACAAGCGCGTCCGCAACGCCCTGCAAATGGCGGTCGACAACAAGGTCGTGCTCGACCTCGGCTACAACGGACGCGGTGACGTTGGCGAGAACCACCATGTTGCGCCCATCCATCCCGAATATTATCCGCTTCCCAAGAAGACGCGGGATATGGCCGGCGCCAAGAAGCTCATGGAAGAGGCTGGCCAGGCCGACTTCGAGCATGAGTTGATCACCGTCGAGGACGACTGGCAAAAGAACACCGGTGACGCAATCGCCGCCCAGTTGCGTGAAGCCGGCATCAAGGTGAAGCGGACCGTGCTGCCGGGTTCCACCTTCTGGAACGACTGGACGAAATACCCCTACTCGATGACTATCTGGTACATGCGTCCGCTTGGCGTGCAGATCCTTGCGCTCGGCTACCGGACTGGCGAAGCTTGGAACGAGAGCGCCTATTCGGACCCTGCCTTCGATTCAAAGCTGAAAGAAGCCCTGTCGATCAACGATCCGGCCAAGCGCAAGGAAGTCATGAAGGATCTGGAGACGATCCTGCAGGACTCCGGGGTCATCATCCAGCCATTCTGGCAGAAGCTCTTCAGCCACACAGGCGCCAAGGTGAAGAACTACGGCGTTCACCAGACATTCCAGATGGATCTTCAGAAAGTTTGGATGGAACAGGCCTGATCTCTCCATCCCGTCGGGTCCGGCATGTGCCAAGCGTGCCGTCCCCCTCCACTCCCCCTCCCACTGGATGGAATGTGCCTGCATGTCCGACGAAATCATCCTGTCCGAGCTTTCCGACGACGAACTCGTGCAGCAGATGCACGACGACCTGTATGACGGGCTCAAGGAAGAAATCGAGGAAGGGACCAACATCCTGCTCGAGCGTGGCTGGGCGCCCTACAAGGTGCTCACCGAAGCACTGGTCGAAGGCATGCGCATCGTCGGCGAGGATTTCCGCGACGGCATTCTGTTCGTGCCGGAAGTATTGCTCTCGGCCAACGCCATGAAGGCGGGCATGCACATCCTGCGCCCGCTGCTCGCCGCCACCGGCGCTCCCAAGCAGGGCAAGATGGTGATCGGCACCGTCAAGGGCGACATTCACGACATCGGCAAGAACCTCGTCGGCATGATGATGGAAGGCGCCGGCTTCGACGTCATCGACCTCGGCATCAACAATCCGGTCGAGAATTATCTCAATGCGATCGAAGAGCATCAGCCCGACATCATCGGCATGTCGGCGCTGCTGACCACGACCATGCCCTACATGAAAGTCGTCATCGACACGATGAAGGAAAAGGGCATCCGCGACGACTATGTCGTGCTGGTCGGCGGCGCGCCGCTCAACGAGGAATTCGGCAAGGCCGTCGGTGCCGACGCCTATTGCCGCGATGCGGCTGTGGCTGTCGAAACCGCCAAGGACTACATGAAGCGCAAGCACAATCTGCGCGCATGAAGGCGAGTTGACCCATGCGCATCAGGGAAATCCGGATCTACGGCAAACCCCTGCCTGTAAAGGGCGGTGTCTATCGGATGGCCAGCGCCAGTGTCGCCAAGCTCGACTCAACGATCATCGAGGTCGTCTCTGACAATGGTCTGTCTGGTTGGGGCGAAACCTGCCCGATCGGACCCATTTACCAGCCCCATCACATCCTCGGCGCCAGATCGGCCATGCAGGAACTGGCCCCGGCGCTGATCGGTTCCGAGTTTGTTTCGGTGCGGGATATCTATCGCAAGATGGACGGGGCGCTCGCTGGTCATGGCTACGCAAAGGCCGCAATCGACATTGCCATTCACGATCTTCTTGGAAAGAAGCTTGGGGTGCCGGTATCCGTGCTTTTGGGTGGTGCTCTGACAGGCAAGGTGGCCTCCTACTATTCGACCATCGTCGGCGAGCCGGACGAAACGGCCAGAATTGCCTTGGAGAAAGCCAGGGAAGGTTATCCGCGGCTGCAGATCAAGGTCGGTGGGCGGCCGGTCGAGCAGGACATCGAGACCATTCAAAAGGTCTGGGAGGCCGTCGGATTTTCCGCAAGGATAGTCGTCGACGGAAATCGCGGACTGACCGTTGCCAATGCGGTAACTGTCGATCGACTGTGCGCATCGATCCCGTTTGTGTTCGAACAGCCATGCAACACGATGGACGAGATTGCGTGCCTCAAGGGCAGAATTACGCACCCGGTCTATCTCGATGAGAACACGGAAGACCTGAATGCTGTCCTGCGTGCAATCTCATTGGGAATAGCCGACGGATTTGGCTTCAAGGTCACGAGGCTCGGAGGGCTGAGCAGAATGACAACCGCTCGCGACATGTGCGCCATTCGATCCCTGCCGCACAGCTGCGACGACGCTTGGGGTGGTGACATCATTGCGGCTGCTTGCGTTCACCTTGCTTCGACAGTCGAGCCGCGCCGGTTCGAAGGCGCCTGGATCGCCCAGGAGTACATTTCTGGAAACTACGACAGCCAAAACCCTGTGTTGATCAAAAATGGGCATATCGTCGTCCCGGACCGACCCGGGCTTGGCGTTATTCCGGACGACGGTGTTTTCGGCGAACCGATTGCCGTTTTTGGGGGCTGAATGCGCCGTCCCGGACTCAACTTGTAAGGGATTTCGGGGGCCGACCGCCAGACCGCGCCGATGCAGCGTGACGTCAAAGGCATGCTTGAGGGAGACGCACATGTCCGGGCAGAAGTCGTTCAAGCGATTGTTCTCGCCAGTCGCGATGCGCGGCAAGACGCTTCGAAACCGCATCGTATTCGGCGCGCATACAGCCAACATGGCGGTCGAAGGCGTGCCCACCGAGCGGCATATCGCTTATTATGCCGAGCGCGCCATCGGTGGAGCGGGAATGGTCGTTGTCGAACCCATGCCGGTCCATCCAGCGGCCGTCCTGACCCGCGGCAATTTTCGCCCGGCCGACGACAGCGTCATTCCGAGTTTTCGCAAGGTCGCCGAGGCGATCAAAGAGAACGGGGCAGTCGCTATCCAGCAACTCTATCATGTCGGCCAGCATGCCGATGCGGACAACTCGTTTCATGCTGGATGGTCACCGTCCGGCCTGCCGAGCTACCACGATTCCGACGGTTCGCACCGAATGACCGAATGCGACATTGGAGTGACGATCGATGGTTTTGTCCAGGCGGCCCGCCGCTGTCGCGAAGCGGGTTTCGACGGCGTGGAGGTCTGGGCCGCTTACCATTCCCTGCTCGACCAGTTCTGGACACCCTGGTCCAATCGGCGCGATGACCGCTGGGGTGGCAGCCTGGAAAACCGCACCAGGATGAGCCGCGAGGTCATGGCCCGTATTCGTCGCGAATGTGGCGATGACTTCATCATCGGCCTCGCAATCAGCGACGAGCCCGAAGTTGCGGTCGCGCTGCAGCGCGAGGCACTGGCCGAGATCATCGATCTCCACGACCGTGACACGCTCATGGACTACGTCACCTGCGGTTCTGGCAGCTATTTCGATTTCTACAAGATCATGCCGACCTTCATGTTTCCCGAAAAACTTGGCGCCGATCTGGCATCGGTGATCAAGTCCACGGTCCGCCATGCACTGGTCACCGCCGAAAGCCATGTCCGCACTCCGGAAAACGCCGAAAGCGTACTAAGTGAAAGCCTTGCCGACCTGGTCTCGCTCGTGCGCGCACAGATTGCCGATCCGCATCTGGCCAACAAGGCAGCGGATGGACGACCGCAGGACATCCGCGGCTGCCTCTCTTGCAATCAGATGTGCTGGGGACGACGATCACGCGACTACTGGATCAGTTGCGTCATCAATCCATCGGCTGGCCGCGAATGGGAATGGGGCGGCGACCGCTTCACGCGGACCGTGCGGCCGAAGCGCGTCTTCGTTGTCGGTGGCGGACCGGCCGGCCTCGAGGCGGCGCGGGTCGCTGCCGAGCGCGGACATCGGGTGACGCTCGCCGAGGCATCCGATCGTCTCGGCGGCCAGTTCCGCTTGGCGGGGCTGCAGCCGCGCGCGCGCCCAGATCCTCGACCTGATCGCCTGGTATGAGGGTCAACTTCAGCAGTTGCAGGTCGAGCTGCGCTACGGCGCATATGTCGAGGCCGACGACCTGGAGCGCGAGGCATTCGACCACGTCATCGTTGCCACCGGCTCGCTGCCTCCCGACGGTGCGTTCCAGCGCGCATTGCCGCAATTCGAAACCATTCCAGGGGTGCGCCGATGTTTTCGGCTGAAGCTGTAATGGCACGTGAGGTTCGGCCGGGCAAGCGCATCATCCTGCTCGATGACGGCGGCAATTGGAAGGCTGGAACAGCATGGAGACTGCCGAGGACGGCCATGCCGTGACACTCGTCACCCCCGATCCGCTGGTTGGCAGGAACTACAGCGCATGGCTGTGGACACACACTTTCGCCGAACGCTCACCCGTCTCGGGGTTCGGTTCCTCATCGAAAGCGCTATCGTTCATTGGGACGGGAAAACGGCTGATGTCGCGTCCCTTCTCGATGGGACCGAGACCCAGATCGCGGCAGACAGCCTCGTATTCGCCAACACAAACCTGGCGGAGGACACGCTATCGAACGAACTTTACAAGCGAAGCATCAGCCATGTTTGCGTCGGCGACTGCACCGCATCGCGCCAGGCAGCATTCGCGATCCATGATGGGCGCAAGGTTGCGCTTGCGCTCTGAAATTATAGGAGAATGTCTTGAAAATCGGAGTAATCGGCGCAGGAGGTTGGCTCGGCGGAGCAATCGTCGAGTCGATGCTGCTTGCGGGATCACAGGTCCCGAACCCTGTCCCTGTCCTATCGCAGCAAGCGGCCTGATAGATTTCACGGTGCCAACTGGACCACCGATAATCAGGCGGTTGCCGATCGGTCAGACGTCATTATTGTTTCGGTGCGTCCGCAGGACTGGCCATCCGTCGCTGTGAGTACGCCTGGCAAGCTCGTGATCTCCGTCATGGCCGGCGTACCTCTCGCCACCCTGTGCGAACGCCATGGCACAGAACGGGTAGTACGCTCATTGCCCAACGCAGCCGCCGAAGTCCGAAACTCCTATACGCCCTGGGTGGCGAGCGATGGTGTCAACGAAGGCGATCGCGCCGCCGTCCGTGCAATCTTTGGCGCCTGCGGCGTGCAAGACGAGGTGACGAGCGAGAGCGACATCGATTACCTGACTGGGCTGACGGTTCAGGGCCAGCTTTCCCGGCACTCCTTGCAACTGCAATGATGAAGCACGCTATTTCCCATGGCGTGTCGCCCGAGATGGCGCGCCGCGCGGTGAACATGGTTCTTGTTGGCGCGGGTCGATTGATTGAGTTGCATGGCGATGCGCCTGAAAATGTCGTGGAAACATTCCTCGACTATCGCGGCACTACGGCAGCCGCCATCGACACCATGCGCCTCGCAGGCTTTGAACAAGCCGTTGCTCGGGTTGATGGCAGCGCGTTCGAAGAATCCCTCTCGATCGGCTCATCTTGAGCGTGGTCACCATCAGCTAGCAGCTGCTCCTGCGCCTCGTGGGCCCGGTCGATCTCGCAGAGCAGATGCCTGGCGTCGGCGACGGTCACGATTGCGTCGAGCCTGGTCTTCTGGCGCACCTCGTCGTCTACGAAGAAGGTCTGCGCGACGGGAGCCGGATCGGCCAGTGTTCATCTCGAACACCTCCTCGTCGGCATCGACGATCAGGTCGGTGTCGATGCCGACCTCGCCGAACTCGTTGACGATGACGGCATATTTCTTGCCGTGCTGCTCGGACAGGATGCGGTTGAGCAGGGTGGTCTTTCCGGCGCCCAGATAGCCGGTCAGCACGGTGATGGGTGTCTGGACGGATGCTGTCGCGGACATGGCTGGTCTCCTTATCGTTGGTCGGTCAGGCCCGCCCGGTGGTCGTGGCGGAGCCGAAGAAGCTGCCGATTCCCATGGCGAGTTCGGCGATCACGCGCCTGATGCGCGAAGTCCGGTTGTCGAGAGCAACGTCGAAGAGGCGGCGCACCGGCTCCGATTCGACGCCGTCGGTGACGAAGACCAACCGCGTGCGGTGGTCATCGCTCGGCCACGCATCGAGCATGCGCATCGGATAGCTGCCATGCGGCAACCGCCCTCGCAGGCATTGCAGTCTTTGTTATTGTCTATTGCGCTCAATTAAGTTCTTGGGCGAGCCCGATGAGCAGCCCTCCGGGCCCGCGGATGTAGCAGAGCCGATACGCGTCTTTATAGTCGACGACTTCGCCTGCGAGCTGCGCCCCGCGATGGCGGAGCGTTTCAAGCGTCTCGTTGATGTCGTCCACGGTGAACATGACGCGGAGGTAGCCTAGCGCGTTGACCGGGGCGTTGCGGTGATCTGCGACGACTGCCGGCACCAGGAAGCGGGAGAGCTCTAGCCGGCTGTGGCCGTCCGGCGTGCGCATCATGGCAATCTCGACCCGTTGATCGCCCAGCCCAGTGACACGCCCGGCCCATTCTCCTTCGATCATGGTCCGCCCTTCCAGCTCGAGGCCGAGCTCGCGAAAGAAATCAATCGACGCTTCGAGGTCATCGACGACGATTCCTACATTGTCCATCCGTTTGAGCGCCATGTGTCCAATCTCCAGAATGTTGTCCAAATTGCAAACTCATCGATAGCTTGCCAGGTGAAACACCTTTCCAGATCCTAGCGAGAAACGCCCCCGATCGTCTCGATCAGGGACGAGTTTCGCCGACGTGCCCACGGGTATTATGGATTCCTATTCTGACGTTCACCGTGTGACCAGGCGATGGAGAAAGTATGGTTCCACTGGCAGTTGGGCTCGGCGCTCTACGAAAAGAACGATTGCAGGGCCGCGCTGACGGTGATGAGCAAAATGCCCAGAATCCCGAGCGGCGCACATCGAATGCTTGCGGGGACCCACGCGTGTCTCGGAACACGAGCAAAGGAAGCGCTTGCGGTTTTTCTCAATGTCTCGCCTGGCGACGCCATCGGCAAACAACGCAGGCAATGGGAGAAGATGAACACCGCCCCCGGAAGTCTCGAGCGCTGGATCGGACAAATGCGGTTTGCCGGGTTGTCGGAATGATCGGCTGTCCCGTGCATTACCTCGCAGGAGACCGATTGGCGGCGCTGTCGCCGATTTCGACAGCTGCGGCAAGGATTTAAAGCGACAACAAAGCTCGAAAAGCGCAATGGATTGCCCCACCGACCAGGCCGGCTGACCTTCACGGTGTTCTCGGGCATCTTCCAGCCCTTCTTGCGCGACAGCTGGACACGAACGGGCGCTGTCATAGCAGCAACCCTTGCGCCGGCGTCTGCGCGGCCTCTTGGCATCGCCGGAAATCGATATGGTGCTGGTGCCCAGCCGGTGGGTCAAGGCCGCGTATGAGGCTGACTTGCCGGGTCTTATCGGCAAGATTGCGATCTGGCCGGCGGGTGTAGACGCTGATTATTGGGCACCCTCAGGCGGGGCCCGAAGCACCGTCCTGCTCTATGAGAAGCGCCAGCCCGAAGCGGCAGAACAAGCAGCGGAAATCATTCGAGCGTCCGGCTTCGAGCCCGTGACGATCCGCTACGGACACTACCAGCCCGAGGAATTCAAACGGGCTTTGGACCAGGCAATTCTCTGTGTCGTGGTTGGTCAGAGCGAAAGCCAAGGTCTTGCGCTAGCCGAGGCCTGGTCAATGGACGTTCCGACCTTCGTCCGGCGTTTTGATGTCATCCCCGACGAGGGAACTCCCTGCAGCGCTGCCGTAGCTCACTCCGTCGACCGGTGCATTCTGGTCGAACGATGATGAACTTCGGCATCTGTTGTCATCGGACACGAACGGCTACGCCCCCCGAGATTAGGTACTGGCAAACAACACCGATCGGCATGCAGCCGAAGCCCTGCTTCGGTTCGCGTTCCCGGCGTAGATTAGCGCGCCACCCGACGCTGCTGCTTCAAGCAAGCTGCTTCGATGTTCCGAAGGTCCTCGATAGCATTGAGCCTGTGAAAGGTCGGACAATCACCGATTTCGGCGAGAACGATTGCGATTACTGCGAGGCCAAAATTCATCCGATCGATCCGCTTGGCGATCTCTTCGGTTGCATCAAAGGCACCCGTGGCCCGCAGGACCATGCGTCGGATACGGGCGGTGGGGAACGGATGGTCGGCACTCTCGATGAGGCGAGCGATATCCGCAAAACCATCACGCGGTAGCGGCCACGAATAGGCTCTCACGACCTAGTAGCCCAGTTGCCAGAGCACGGCGCTCGAAGCGCCGAATAGTACTGCGATCCGTCCAGTCCATGTGCGAGGCCTCCAGATGCGGAGGCTACAACGCAGATTTCAAGGAAATGATCCATGTATCTCCGATACGCGCTTCTGGCGCCGCTTTCGCTCGCCTTCAATCTCTTCGTCATGGTGACAGCGCCGGTCTGGGCTTCATGGGCGGCGCTTGCCGACATCGAGCGCTTGCCCTGGGTTTTCGCATGGGTGCACACCCATGACGACGACATCTATGGCCCGGTCGAGAGCTTGGCGGCGGTTCATGGTTGCATGCTGGTGGCTCTGGCGGAACCCCGGCTATGGCTTTGACGCCTATGTGCTCGGCTTCGATGCCGACGGCGTGTTGATTGTGTCCGACAGTGGTGTCGCCGACTTCGACCGCGGCCGAACGGTGTCGCGCCTGGTCGTCATGCAGGCCGCCGACGGTCGACGCTATTTCTCCTATCGCCGCGACCAGATGTTGGCGGACAACCGCTTCGCCAAGATTTGGATTGGCTGGCATTGGGCGGCAAATGACGGGCACCGCCACATGATCAAGGTCATGTTCAATCCCTTTCGGAGTGTTTCCTGAGGCGGGCTCATATGCTCGTACGACCGGATGCAATCAGCGCGATCCTAATAGCCTGCCAGCCAAAAAATGCCGCTGGCAGTGCCGAAGGCTACGGCGATGTAGAACAGGTCCGTCCATCGCGGCCCCGGAAGGTCGCTCACGTGGTCAAAAGCTGCCATGTGATCGACACGAGACCCCCCAGAACCACGGAGATATATAGCGCGTCTTCGAAGGTCATTGTCGCTGCGAGACGACTTCAGATCGGTCGTCATTTTCGCCTCCCTAGGAAGCTCACTTAACTCCCGGCATTGCCGAGTGTTCCATGCCCACCGGCTTATATCGTCACCAGCCACAGAATCGTCCCTGCGGCCGCAACGAAGACCGCCCAGTAGAACCAGTCCTGCCAGGTCATAGGTGAGAGCGGTCGCACTGCGCCCGCGCCTCCCGCGCGTGTTCCCATCCTACTCTCAAAACCGAAGGAAATCCCATGGATCGCAACTTCCAGCGGGCGCTCGAGCTCGTCCTGAAACATGAAGGTGGCTGGTCGGATCACGCCGATGACCCTGGCGGCCCGACCATGAAAGGCGTCACGCTGGCGAACTTCCGCCGCTACGTGAAGGCGGACGCCATCAAGGACGATCTGCGCCGGATTACCGACGCGCAGCTGGCGACGGTCTACCGGCGCTTCTATTGGGACGCGGTGCATGGAGCCGAACTCCCCGATGGCGTCGACTATGCCGTGTTCGACTTCGCTGTGAACAGCGGGCCGGTCCGGGCAGCGAAGTACCTGCAGGGCGTTGTCGGTGTCGTGCAAGATGGCCGGATCGGCCCAGCCACCATTGCCGCCACAAAGGCAATGATGCGGGCCACGGTCATCAACGACCTTTGCGACAAGCGCATGAAGTCCTGCGCGGCCTGAAGACCTTGCCGACCTTCTGCAAGGGCTGGACTTCGCGTGTGTCCGGGGTCCGGGCCCAGGCGCTGAAACTGGCGGAGCCCGGGCCCGCGTCATTACCTGGGCCAGTCGAGATCAAGAAGACGGCCGCGGTGGCAACCACAAAACCCGAGCCGCGGTGGCAACCACAAAACCCGAGCCGCGGATGATCGAAGAGCATTTCCCGGACCATGACGCGCAGCGCCAGGGCGTCGCATAGGTCGTGCGGGAGACGTCACTCAGGCAGGCGGCTCTTCTCGGCTGCTGCAAGTGCTGCTTGGACCAGGGAATCAATCATCTCATCCGGGTAGACCTCATCCGGGCAGTATTCTTCTGCAACAGTCCGAGCCAATTGGCGCAATGTGTCTGGAGCCGTCGAGCCTGACGCCGCTATCTGTCTCATTACTGCCTGGATGACGTCGAAGTCGAAGGCGGATATTGGAGCTATCATAGCTTCCGTCCTCTAATGTGGGGCGGAAGCTTGATCTGCGCTCACAGCCGGCGATGCCCATACAGTTACCGCCGATGGAATTAGCGTATTCCTAGAAATCTCGATTAGCTACTCATCTTGGATTGCAATATGCAATTCATGGGCTGAGCACTTCGGTTATCGTCGCATGCCGAAGCTTCTCTTCGCCCTTGAGGTGCCTCGCGATGACGCGCAGAGCCGGCTGGACAGGCACCGCGGCTTTGTTGCCGGCGCCGATCGGCGTGGCGAACTTGCCGCTGTGGAGATATTCCAGCGCCTGCCACAGCTCGTCGCGCCTTGCCTGCGGCATAGATTGATTGGTGGTTCCGGCGCGCTGGTGTTTTGGCGGCATCGTGGTGGCCTTCGAGGCGATTGAAAGCAAACCTCTAGCAACGGCCCGCACAAGGCGACCAGTCATCTCGCCCACCATCTGGGCGTCCCCGCCCGTCTCGCCGTCATCGGCACCGGCAGGTAATCACCCCTTTTGCAGCCACTCACGGCTGAGTTTACCGGCCGTTAACGCTGCCGCGGCACCATGGCTGAAGCGGCCTTGTTTGCAGTACCGCCGACTAACCCCCCAATCACCCCGCTGCCGAAAGGTGGCGGGCCTTTTTTGGTTTTTTGGGGAACCTCAGCCCAAATCGTAGATTATCAGAAAGCCTGCACAAGGCGACGTGGTGTTGTCCCTTTCGACCACGTTCGAGGTGAAAGCCTGCCGGAGTTTTACCCACGGCAGGCTTTCACATATCGCGGAACCATTCCCGTATTGCCGAATTATGATGCCGGAGCGACCCGACACCCCCCCCACCGTCGTTCGCTCCTGAGCAGCAGGCCTGCCGCTTCTATTCCAACTGGAAGCGGTAGGCCTTTGCGTGAAAAAGGTAGGCGAAATGACCGACGAACCAAGGGAACCGCTTAGCATGGGAGACTTCTTGGTTCGTCGCTTGATGGAAGAGACCGGCGTCACTGAACAACAAGCTCGTAAGCTTGTTGCGGATCTCGGATATCAGTGGTCATCCCTTGTAAGAGAAGCCCGGATCTTAGCGAAAAAACGCTAACGCCGGTACGCTTCGGCCCTATCCGACCTTCCTGATGCGCCCCTTGTCGATCCGAAATATTCCGCTCGCGCCACCCTGGCGCTCGAAGTCGGTTTGCAGCTCATCCCAAATGCCAAGATGCCGGCCGCAATCCTCACACGAGATCGGCGTATCCGACTCTACATTCTCAGGGATACGTAGGCGAATGGTGCCGCAATGAGGGCATTCGAGCTTGTGATTGAGGTACTGAGCGTCGCCCATGATCAGATCCTCCGGCTATGCCTAAATCGTATTCAGGCGAGGACGGATTTCAAGGGGTGAGGATATCCACCACCGTTGCATGCCGCAATTTTTCCTCGCCGCGCAGGTGCTTTGCCATGACTTTCAGAACGGGCTGGACAGGCACCGCGGCCTTGTTGCCGGCGCCGATCGGCGTCGCGAAGTGGCTGGTGTGGAGGGATTCCAGGGCCTTCCACAATTCATCACGTTGCGCTTGGGGGATGGCCGGTATTGCTCGGCCGACATATCGCAGCTTGGAATCGGTTCCCTCGGCCAGCAGCAGCGACGGTGCCTCTCCACGCTTGCGCTCGTATCCGATCACCACGAATTCACCTGTCATGTAGGCCTTCGTCTTCAGCCAATCCTTCGACGGACCGCTGCGGTAGATGCTCGCGCGGCGTTTCGAGACGATGCCTTCGAGGCCCATCCTTTCCACTGCGCCGAAAAATTCAGCGCCGGAGCCCTCGAAAGACTGGCTGAATTGAATAGGCGTGTCAGGCCGGGGTGGGCCGAGCAGGATCTCAAGTCGGAACCGTCGTTCCTCGCAACGCACCTTACGTAGGTCATTGCCGTCCACCCACAGAAGGTCGAAGGCGTAGAACAGCAGGCTGGCGTTCTCCCAGCGAATAGCCGTCGCAAGCTTCTTGAAGTCAGATCGGCCAGTCTCGTCTTGCACGACCATCTCGCCATCAAGGATGGCGTCACATCGGATCGTCTCCCGCGCGGCAACCAGCACCGATCCATACTTGTTCGACCAATCATGGCCGTTACGGGTGTAGCCGTAGACGTTGCGGCCGATGAGGTGGATCTGGGTGCGGTAGCCGTCATACTTGATTTCGTGGGCCCAGCGGTCGCCTTCTGGCGGCTTTTCGACCAGCGTCGGAATACAAGGCGGGATGAACGCAGACCGGTCCTTGTCTGTCATCAATCAGCCGTTGCGAAAGCGGCCCGCTTGGTTGTTGCCAAGTCGGGCCGCCCGCATTGCGTGGTGGGGTGGGCATGGCAGCCGACGCAATACTCAACTCTTGGATTTAGGCCTTGCATCGACGTCGCACCTCACCGTGCAAGGCTTAGTGTTGCTCGCGCGAGAGTTGCGGGCAATAGCCCAATGGATGAGGGCAACCTAGCCAATTCGTAAGCGCTGTGCCGCCCACACATCGGCCAGCTTCGGGCTTGCGGGCAACTTTGCCATCACTCCATGTCGGGGACTTCGCCGGCCTGGTAGAGGATCGTGGGCTCGCCATACTCGCCGATCGCCGGATTTGCTTCCCGGCTCCATGCGATAACGCCGGCGTGCTCGCTCTCGATCATCTTGGCCAAGCGCCTGGCCGCGTCTTCGCTCTCCATCTGGCGAGGGTCGAACGCGGGCTTCAGGTCGCCTTCCTCGTCGCGGTTGAACGCAGCCACCACGATGAGCTTGGGCATTTTCTGTTGTGGGACGACATGACCGGTATTCGACATCGAGGAATCTCCTAGATCAACGACGCCTGGGATTGAGGTGAAACGACCTGCGTCTCCGGAAGATCCACTACGGTCAGCATGTCGGCAGGCAGCGGACGCTGCAGTTTGCTCGCCTCTGACCAAGGGGCGGTCAGCCACGTTTCGATCTCTTCTGGCGTCGTCAGGATGACCGGCATTGCCTTTTCGTGGATCGGGGCAACGACAGCGTTCGGACTGGTCGTCAGGAAGGCATAAACTTCCCAGTCGAGGACGCCGTCACGAATGGTGCGCGCGCCGCGCCATGGCGTCCACAGCCCTGCGAAGACCGCCAGCGACCGAACTTCATTGAGCGCAAACCAGAAATTGCGGTGCCGGCCAGTGAGCGGGTCTTTGTCGCCCTCGATCGGGCTCGGCTCTGAGAAGCTGGTGAACGGCACCACGCATCGGCTTTCGACACCGAGAAAGGGTGCCCAATGCTTGCTGTCCGTCCGTCGGATGTTGGTAACGCCCTTGTCGGGCTCTTTCTCCAGCAGCGCCTTGAAATCGACTGTTTGCCCCTTCGCTTCAAGCTTTGCCGCCCGGGCCTTGGTGGCTTGGAATTGCACGTTCGAAGCCGTGGGCATGCCCCAATTGAGCATCGCCAGTTGCCGGCGCCCTTCGAAGTTGCGCACTACAGGCCCATTGCGGCCGGGATAGACGTCGATCGACGGCTCGAGGTTGCCGGCGATGTCGTCGAGCACCTTGGTCAGCGCGCGCAGTTCGTCCTGGGATGATGAGAAATTGTAGAGGTTGCACATTGGGGAAGACTGCCGTGGCGTGCGGGTGCCGTCAATCGCGGCTGCACCCTAGTGGACCCTCACCGGGTTCATATGGAGCCGGGTCTTTGCCACATGCCTTCACCGCGGCTGCCTGTGCTCTGTACCAGATGACCGAAATCCTCTCGTCTTCCTTGATGGGTTCCAGGTCTTCGCCGTCTAGGGAATAGAGCGGCTCGTGCGCATTCTCGACCTTCCATGTCGAGTAATCGCCTTGTTCAGCGGTAACACCGTACATGTCGAGGATTGCCTGAGCTGCTGCTAGGCCCCGTTGGATTTCGGTTGGCGAAGCGCCGGGGATTTCAAGTGTAAGGGGCATCAGTGGATCCTCCCTGAGCCGTATACTTCCTGCCTTCGGCCCGGTGTTCGAAGCAGAACCAATGCGGCGTTTGCTTGCCGGTAGCGAAGCCCCATCCGCCGTCCTTCTTGCAGCCTGGATGCTCGCAAAAATGCTCATAAATGCCGCCGGGCTTACGCGGTGCCGTGTTTTGCTCGTCGCTCATGCCCATAGGTTAGCGTGATGTGAATTGACTCCGCAAGGAGTTTGTTCCTATTTCGTTCTCATGCCGCAGCCGAGCCGAACCATACCCTTTCCGCTTTCCATGCTGAACGATGCCCGCGATCTGGTCGAGGTTCGGTGCACCTATTGCAAGCGAGCCCATGTCTATTACCCGACAGACCTCATTCAGCTGTTCGGCGACGTCGACGTTGACTCCCTTGCCGGCCGGATGAAGTGCGAGAGTGTCCCCGGCGGCCATGGGTTCCTCAAAGTAGAGCGCGTTTTCTCAGGCTCCAGGGAGATGGTGGGCAAGAAGATCCGGCGGCTTGTTGCCATTCAGGTGAAGCGCGTGCCGGTCTGGAAGGAAGAGTAATGGCCGACGGCTCAAATCACACTTCTGATGATGACCTGGAGTGCGAGGATTATTGCGCCTTTGACGGGACGCGCCGCATCGGTCGCGTTTATTCCGACAGCATCAGGAGTGAAAAATGCTGGCGGTGGTTCCCGGTGTGGGGAGGCGCGCGTGGTACTGACCGCTGCGAAAGCCGCGTGGCGGCGATGATGGCATTGGAGTCAGCCTACCTCGATGTGCTGGCTAGACTATTCAAAGCGGGCCAAGGCGCCTGAGCGGGCGACCCTGACCTCATTGAAGGAGTGGCTTTTTCTCCGATTGAACAATGAACTCGGCAAGACAGCTCAACACGTCCTCGACGATTTCCATTGATGGCCACTTCAGCATGGGCACATTGGAATCTGCGGATCCGAGGATCGGGATGAGCTTGAAGCCCCTGTCGTCTTGGGACCATCCTTCCACCATCACTGTAAACTTCATATTCGGAAACCGGCGTTCAAGCTCGGCGGCCATGTAGACATGGTTAGAGTCAAACCATTCGCCCGAGGGTGGGACGACAATGAACTCTCGGGTTTCGTCGTCTTCCGATTGGATTGGTCTCATTGCGATGCCGTGGCGTTTACAAGTGGGGCTGCGTCATGGCCCTTCCGCCATTGCCATGGCAGGGCAAATGACCCTGCCCACATGCCGCGCCTTCACGCCTGCGCCGCGGCCTCGGCCTCGGCCTCGGCATAGGCGCCGTTGCTGTAGCGAGGCCAGTCGAATGCGTGCCCTGCCTCGACCAAGGTCTCGGCAACTCCTTGCCTCCGGCTGTGCAACGTGCGACGACGCGCCCGTATCTGTCACGGTCGACTTTATGACAGGTGGTCGGCCGAGCCACCTCGAGATTTTGGTCGAGGGCGAACGCGGCAACCTGGCCGCAGCGATACTTCGCGCCGGCGGCGTCAAAACAGAGTTGGCGGCTCTCCGGTGCGTCAATGCCGTTGAGACGGATGCGCTGCCCGTGGATTTCGATGGTGTCGCCGTCAACGACCGAGGCGACGCCGATGATGGGTTCGGCGACGGCAGGGCTTGCTGCAAGGAACGCGGCGAGCACAATTCGCAACCTCATGCGGCCTTTCATGCCAAAGGCGCAATTTCGACAGATACGACACGAACCGTTCCCCTGTTTCGCGAAAATGAGATCGCGACCGATCTTCCGGCGCTCGCCGACTGCATAGTTTTCTGCAGCGGCGGCATTGCGCGTGCCATGGGTACGGTCCCATCCGCATAGGTCGTGACAACACTGTGCGTGATGGGCATCGCGAGTGCGGCAGTG
Organism: Aminobacter sp. BA135; assembly: GCF_050859125.1. Classification (NCBI taxonomy): domain Bacteria; kingdom Pseudomonadati; phylum Pseudomonadota; class Alphaproteobacteria; order Hyphomicrobiales; family Phyllobacteriaceae; genus Aminobacter; species Aminobacter sp. BA135. The sequence goes on along the minus strand of NZ_CP139574.1, from coordinate 182,919 downwards.
ATAAGCGGGTGGTCCTTGGGAATTCCCCTGTTTGACCGGCTCTTTACGCGAGGTCGTCGACGGTAATGCCGAGCGCGGCGGCGATTTTCTTGATCGTCTCGAAGCTGCCGTCTCGGGTGCCAGCCTCGATCTGCGATAGATAGCCGCCACTGATCTCTGCTTTCGCAGCCAGGTCCCGGGCGGTCAGCCCGCGATACTCGCGCCAAACGCGGATCTTGTTCTCGCCATCGATCATGCGATTGACGAACTCAGCCGGGATTAGTTCTTCCTCGCCAGCGGCAAGCTTGCGCTCGAAAGTTCTTGCCGCCTCGATGTCCGCGAGGTCTTCGGCGGATTGGCGCAGTTTGAGATAATCGACCTCGGGCATGATCACGAGGCGCTCGCCCTTTTCAGTAGTGATGACCTGTGCGCTCATCTTGGCCCCCTAGTCGTATGCGCCGCCGCGCGGCGCGATGTAGATGATGGCGATCACGTCGCCAGCTTCTGAGAAGATTACTCGCCAGTCGCCAACCCGAAGGCGGCGGCGGCCATCCATGCCCTGCAACGTCTTTACGTTGTTGGCAAGGCTGGCCGGGTTTTCCGCATACTGCTCGATCTTGCGGGAGGACGGGGAAGCCATTGCCGACGCGGCCTGCCGTCTGGCCGTCATCCTAAATGGCGTTCTCTCCATCCAAGGACCGCCAGGTGCGGGCAAGACCTATACCGGCGGCCGGATGATTCTCGATCTGGTGCGTACTGGCCGCCGCGTCGGGGTTACGGCCAACAGCCACAAAGTGATCCGCAACCTCCTTGATGCCGCGATCCGGGAGGCGGACCTGTGCGGGTTCGACCTGCAATGCCTGCATAAGGTTTCGGAAAAGACGGACTATGTTCCCCACATCGCGTTCACGACCGACAACGGCGAGGCGCTCGCCGGTGTTTTCCCTGTCGTAGCAGGCACCGCCTGGCTGTGGTCGCGGTCAGACGCTTTCGGCGCGGTAGACGTGCTGTTCGTGGACGAGGCCGCGCAGATGTCGCTGGCCAACGTGCTCGCGATCTCGCCCGCCGCGACCAGCGTGGTCCTTCTGGGCGATCCGCGCCAGGTCGAGCAGCCAATGCAGGGATCGCATCCGGAGGGTACGGATGTTTCGGCGCTTGATCGCCTGCTCGATGGGCGGACAGACGATCGGCCCTGGCGAGGGCCTCTTCCTCGACCAGACATGGCGATTGCACCTGGATATATGCCGGTTCACGTCCGAGCTCTACTATGAGGGCCGCCTCCAATCCCGTCCCGGCCTTGAGCACCAGGCCATCCTGATGGACGGCCCGCTTGGCGGGACGGGACTGCGCTATGTTGCCGTCCAGCACAGCGGCAACCAGAGTTCCAGCCCGGAGGAAGCGAACCGCGTGCGGGATTTGGTGAACGGCATCCTTGCTGCAGGGGCACAGTGGCGGGACCGCGACGGAACTATGTCGCTGCTCACCTTGGACGATATTCTCATCATCGCGCCCTACAACGCGCAGGTCTTCGAAATCCAGGAACGCCTGCCGGGCGCGTGCGTCGGTACGGTGGACAAATTTCAGGGGCAGGAAGCCGCCATCGTGATCTACTCCATCACGACCTCCAGCCATGCCGATGCGCCGCGCGGTATGGAGTTCCTCTGCAGCGCGAATCGCCTCAACGTGGCGACGTCGCGCGCCAAGGCCATGTGCATCCTCGTCGCCAATCCGGACGTGTTCGAACCGGAGTGTCGCACGCCCCGACAGATCCAGCTCGCCAACGGCTTCTGCCGATATCTGGAGATGACGGAGGTTCAATGAGCGGCGAATAGGCGCCTTGCCGTTTGACAGGATCGGGGCCGTATCCAGACGGTTCGGTTTTGGCGGCAGTCCGCGAGATAGCTGCCATCCCGGAGCCTGTCTCCCGTAAGCCGGTTGGTCAGCGCATGGTTCCAGGCGCGCATATCTCAATGAATTGCATTCACCTGCAAGCTGAATTCATTTGCCTGCCGGATGGAAAGGCGGAAAACTCCTGGAAGCTGCCCGCTGGGCGAGCCCAGCGCCACCTGATCAACTCCGGCAGCCGCCCTTTCAAGGAGGGAGAAAATGGCCGGCAGTCATTCAGATGCGAGCGGACCCGATCTCGCGCAAGGTATTGCAATAGCCGACCTTCCCGATGGCGGCAGGCTTCTCGGCCATCGTGATGGTGAGCCTGTATTGTTGGTGCGCCGCGGCGAGGAGATTTTCGCTGTCGCCGCTGCCTGCTCGCACTATGGGGGACCGCTGGCCGAAGGCCTCATCGTCGACGAAACCGTCCGTTGTCCCTGGCATCACGCCTGCTTCGACCTGCGCACCGGAGAGGCGTTGCGAGCACCGGCGCTCATGCCTCTTGGCTGTTGGTCGGTCGAGCAACGCGGCGACAGGATAATTGTCGGCGAAAAGCGCAAGAAGCTCTCGCCTGCTCCCCGCGCAGGCGATTCCGGGACTCCGAATAGCATCGTCATTGTCGGCGGTGGTGCCGCCGGGTTTGCGGCCGCCGAGAGGTTGAGGCGCGAGCAATATCAGGGTCCGATCATCATGTTCAGCGATGACGAATCCCTGCCAGTAGATCGGCCCAACCTATCCAAGGACTACCTTGCCGGCACGGCACCAGAGGACTGGCTGCCGCTGCGCAAGGAAGGCTTCTACGCCAAGAACGGTATCGATCTGCGTCTCGGGGCCAAGGTCGCTGAGCTCGATGTCAAGGCGAGCGACGTCGTACTCACCGATGGGACGAGGATGGCTTTCGACAAGCTGTTGCTTGCGACAGGCGCCGAGCCGGTCCGGCTGACCATACCCGGCTCCGACCAGCCCCATGTCCACACCTTACGCTCGCTGGCCGACAGCCGCAGCATCATCGCCCAGGCTGGAACGGCCCGCCGCGCCGTCGTGCTCGGCGCAAGTTTCATTGGCCTGGAGGTCGCCGCTGCCCTTCGGACCCGTGGAGTTGAAGTGCATGTAGTCGCGCCTGACAAGAGGCCGATGGAGCGGGTACTCGGCCCGCAGATGGGCGATTTCATCCGTGCCCTGCATGAGGAGCACGGCGTCATCTTCCACCTTGAGGATACCGCCACGAGCATCGGTGCAAAGAACGTCCATCTACGCAGCGGCCGAACCATCGCCGCCGAGATGGTCGTGACTGGCATCGGCGTGAGGCCGCGGCTGGGTCTCGCGGAAGCGGCAGGTCTTGCCATGGATCGCGGCGTGCTCGTCGACACCTGTCTCGAGACCACCGTGCCGGGCATTTTTGCGGCCGGTGACATCGCGCGCTGGCCCGATCCCCATACTGCTGAAAACATCCGGGTCGAGCATTGGGTCGTGGCGCAACGCCAGGGAGCAACTGCTGCGCTCAACATGCTGGGACACCGGATACCATTTACCGACGTGCCGTTCTTCTGGAGCCAGCATTACGACGTTCCGATCAATTATGTCGGCCATGCCGAAGGATGGGACGCAATCGAGGTTGAAGGCGATATCGCTGCCAGGGATTGCCTCGTGCGGTTCAAGCGTGGCGGACGCACGCTGGCAGTCGCCACCATTTCCCGCGACGGCGAAAGCCTTGCTGCGGAATTGGCGATGGAGCGCGACGTCTAGCGCTTCGGATCGACCCAAGCGCAGCCTTCGTTTCAAGCCCGCCGCATCGCAGACGACATCGCGCGGACTCGCCGGCTCACCGGTTGAGCGCGCCCCAAACTCGAGCATTACGCTCGGCGCGACATATCCCGAACCGGTCGCCGTCGCCTCGTAGTCGATGAACAGCTTGTCGTCTTCGATGCGGATCGCCGCCGACGCCCGTGAAGCCACGCTCGGATGCGCTCACCTGCGCCGGCGTCACCTAGCCGGACGATCGGCGGCTCCTGCCTTGGATCGCTGACGGCGAGGCTTCCTCGGTTGGAATGGCTAATGTGGCGAACGCAGCCGCACCTGTCGCCGCGGCCAGAACGCCGGCCAACATCACAAGATTCCGCTTTCTCATGTCCATCGCCTCGCATCGAATATAGATTGCATTCGCACTCTATATTCGATATAGATGTCGAACGAAATCTAAAAGAAGGAGGCTGACGATGCGGGTAAGTCGCATTCAGGCTGCAGAGAACCGCGAAACCGTAATCAACGTGGCAAGCCGCCTCTTCAGGGAGCACGGCTTCGACGGCATCGGTCTCAAGGATCTGATGAAGGGCGCCGGTCTGACCCAGGGCGCCTTCTACAAGCAGTTCGCATCGAAGGACGACCTGGCCGCGCAGGCGTCCAGGCGGGCGATGGAGCGCGCCTTCAACCGCTTTTCAGCTGCGGCCGCGGAAAATCCCGACGATCCCCTTGGCGCGGCAATCGCGCTCTACCTCAGCACGGAACATCGCCAAGACCGGATGGACGGCTGCCCGGTGGCGGCACTCGGTTCGGATGCAGCCAGACAGGGCGCCGACGTGAAGGCGTCGTTCGAAGCAGGCATCAGGGAATACCTCGAGATGCTCGGCCGTTGGGTTGGCGAAGCTGAGGGCAAGGAGTCCGGCGGCAAGGCCATGGCGATTCTTTCGACAATGGTCGGCGCGATGGTTATCTCGCGCGCAGTCAACGACGAGCAGTTGTCGAAGCAGTTCCTGCAAGCGGCCGGCGAAGCGGTTGCGCGCCAGGCCCAGCCCAACCCCCTCCATCCCCGACACGGAGCTTATCACCATGGATGACGTCATTATCATCGGCGGCAGCTTTGCCGGCCTCGCCGCCGCCCTGCAGCTCGGCCGTGCCCGCCGCAAGGTTATCGTTCTCGATACCGGGCTGCCGCGCAACCGCTTCGCCGGTCATTCGCATGGTCTGCTCGGCCACGATCACAAGCCACCGCTGGACATCCTGGCCGAGGCGCGGCGGCAGCTAGCGCGCTATCCCTCGATCAGGCTCGTCAATGCCCGGGCCGATAGCGTCTCCGGCGCCATCGACGATTTCTCCGTCCTCACTGGCGATGGCGAAAGCCTTGGGGCGCGCCGCCTGATCCTGAGCTATGGCATCACCGACCAGGTGCCTGATGTGCCGGGCTTTGCCGAAGGCTGGGGCACGTCCATCGTGCCCTGTCCCTATTGCGACGGCTTTGAAGTCGCCGGCCAGCATTGGGGCCTCGTCTGGTCCGGCCCGCAGTCGATGAATCAGGTCAGGCTGTTCCACGATTGGACCGACAGGTTGACGGTCTTCGCTGATGATCACGACATTCCGCCCGATATCCGGTCCGATCTGGAGCGTCGCAACACACCTGTCGTCGATGGCCGGATCACCGAGATCGCCCATCACGGGGGGCATGGCGCCACCGTCAAGCTCGATAGCGGCCCCGATGTCGCTGTCGACATCCTGTTCGCGCATCCGCGCAACAAGCCGTCCGCAAGCCTGCATGAATCACTGGGCCTCGTCACGGTCAATACGCCCCTCGGCATCGTCCTCAAGGTTGACGAGCGCCGTGAAACAAGCATGCCCGGGGTCTACGCCGCCGGCGACCTCACCAACTCGCAATTGCCTTCGGTCACCACGGCATCATGGCAAGGCGCGATGGCGGGCATCTTCGCCCAGCAGTCGATGCTGGCTTGACAGCGAAGATGGGGATGAGCATGGCCGTCGAACCGGACAGCGCGGGTGTGCGCTTCCCTCCGCCCTTCGTCTATCTGGGAGCGCTGCTGTTGGGGCTGGCGGCGGAGTGGCTCGTTACCTTGCGCTCCTTCGGCATCGACTGGCGGTTGCTGGTCGCGACGGGCGCGCCGCTTTTCGTTGCCGGCACGGCGATGATGCTTGCGGCGGCTGGGCTGTTCCGGCGGCTGGGCACGAACGTTCGGCCGTCGCAGCCAGCGACCAAAATCGCAACGACCGGTCCTTATAGGTGGACCCGCAATCCCATGTATCTCGGCATGGCGCTTATCTATGCCGGCCTTGCGATCGGCTTCGACGGGCCGATCGCCTTCGCCTTGCTCCCGTTGGTGCTGATCGCAATCCAGACGCAAGTGATCGCTCGCGAGGAGCGCTATCTCGAAGCGAAATTCGGCGACGACTACCGCTGCTACAAGGCCGCGGTTCGCCGCTGGCTCTGACTAATCCGCCGCTGCCGCCTGCGGGGCCGCGAAACCAGCATGCCCCGGCATGGCCGCGGCTCATCTTGAAGGTTGCCAGCCTCTGTTACAGCCAATCGACAAGAAAGGTAATGATCCTCATGAATACGACCAATTCTGGCGTCGCCCTGGTGACCGGAGCATCCTCCGGCATCGGTCTCGCCACCGCCAAAGCGTTGCGGAATGCGGGCTTCCGGGTGTTCGGTACCAGCCGCCGCGCCACGGCGGAGATATCCGACGGCATTACTATGCTGGCCTGTGACGTTACCGACGATGAATCCGTGGCGAAACTGGTCGACCGGGTCCTGGCAGAGGCCAGCCGCATCGATCTGCTCGTCAACAATGCCGGCATGGGCCTGCTTGGAGCCGCTGAGGAATCCTCGACTGCCCAGGCCCAGGCGCTGTTCGACGTGAACGTGTTCGGCGTCCTACGCGTGACCAATGCGGTGTTGCCGATCATGCGGCGCCAAGGGAAGGGCAGGATCGTCAATTTGAGCTCGGTGCAGGGATTCATCCCAGCTCCCTATTTCGCGCTTTATTCGTCGACCAAACATGCCGTTGAAGGCTATTCCGAATCGCTCGACCACGAATTGCGCCCTTTCGGAATTCGCGTCGTGTTGGTCGAGCCGGCCTATACCGGTACATCATTCGAAGAGAATCTCGCAAAGCCGGATCACTTGCTCGGTATCTATGACGCTGCACGCGCTGGCATGACCGCAACCGTGCGGAAGGCGATGGAAAAAGGCGATACGCCCGAAGTGGTTGCCGAGACCGTTTTAGCGGCTGCAACCGATTCCGCTCCGAAAAGGCGCTATGCGGCCGGAAAAATGGCGCGCCAGGTCAGTTTGCTGCGCCGTTTCGTCCCCACGTCCGCATTCGACAAAAGCCTACGCAAACAGCTCGGGCTGCCGGTCTGACGGCGATCAACGAGGTCCTGCTTCGTCCGGCTGGGTTGGACTATAACGGATGTGGAGTCGGAGGGGCGTTTCGTTTGGGGTCACAAGCCCGACGTAAGCATGCGCCGTAGGCCGCCTTGTTGAGAAGCATTTCGGCGTTCAGCTTTTCGCGTTCGTAATCCGTGGAGGGCTCGACACGGCCACGCGACGGGACACAGCCGGCGCACTTTGTCGCGCTGATCGCACCAGCCCTCCTGACTTCCGATGACGGTTCATACGAACATCATGATCACCGCATAGCCGACGGTTACCAGCACCAGACCGGCAACCAGCATCGGCACGAGCGTACTGCCTGAATCTTGATCGTTCATGATTTCATTCCTGCTTCTGAGTGAACGGCGCTTGTTGCAGCTGCGGAGGAGCGTGGTGGTGTCAGTTTGCTGCTGCCGCAGCTTGTTCCAGTTCGAAGGACTCCTCACTGACGATGCGGTTGTCGGCATCGACGATTGCACGCCAGACCGAGTTTCGATTGCGCACGGTCAGGCGCTTTAGGCCCTTGTCGCCATCGATGCCGCACTCCACCCTGCTGGTTACGAGGCCGAGGCGCATTCGTCGTTGAAGTTCGTGCTCTTCAATGGAAAGCCGCTGCGCCAGGAACCTTGGCTCCAGGACATAGTCTCCGCTCTGGTCAGGCTCGAGCTTCATCCGGTTTCCTTCATCGCGGCGATGCTGTGCGACATAAACATACATTGACGATATATGTTTTAATCTGCATCGTGAAGCCTGAACAGACGTCAAAAATTGACGACAAAGGGCCGCACCAGGCTCATTGACGGCGGGAGCCCGGCATGACCGAAGACACAAAACGTGAAACAACGATCGTCATCGACGGTCGCGTGCTGCCCGGACAGCTGGATGAGCAGATAATCCGCGACGTGGTTCATGGCTTCTATGCCGAGATTCGGAGCGACGCCCTGCTCGCACCGCTGTTCAACAAGGCGATTGCGCCGCATGACTGGCCACCACACCTGACGAAAATGTGTGACTTCTGGTCATCTTTGATGCTTCGCACCGGCCGTTACGACGGCCGCCCGCTCTCACCACACCTGACCCTTCCTGGCCTGGGCGAACAGCATTTCCGGCGATGGCTTAGTCTGTTTCGCGCAACCGTCAACAATCTCTGTCCGCCGGAGATCGCGGCGCTGTTCATGGAACGGGCTTTGCGTATCGCGCATTCCTTCCGCCTTGCCCTGGCCCACAATCGCGGTGAAAGCACCTTGACCGTAGAGCCGATCACGGCCGAAAGCCTGTAAGCTGCCGGACAATCGGCAAGCAGGCACGCGGTGAAGGTTGGATCGAAATGAGACTGACGAATTTTTCCGACTACACGCTCAGAATGCTCATGTTTGCGGCGTCGGCGGGGGATCAGCTGTTCACCATCGAAGAGACAGCGCGCGCCTTCGGTGTGTCGAAAACGCATCTCAACAAGGTGGCCAACACGCTGACACGCGCTGGCTATCTTGTCGCGGTTCGCGGCAGATCTGGTGGGTTGAAACTCGGTCGCCGGCCAGAAGACATCCGGATCGGCGACGTCATCCGGTTGACAGAGCCGGATTTCGCACTGGTCGAGTGCTTCGCTACCGGGAACCAGTGCACAATCACACGGTGCTGCAAACTTTCCACCATGCTGCACGATGCGCTGTTGTCGTTCCAGAGCACCCTTGATCGGTACACGCTCGCCGACATCGCGCTGAAGCCCACCGATTTCCTGGGGGACACATCCCGCGCCTAGCGACGTGCCGACATGGGCAGTGCCAGTGATGGCGCAGCCCGGTGTTGGCCGTTGCGACCGGCGGCGGTACGCCCGATTTTTCGCTGCACGCCGAGCACGAGACCGACGGCGACCTGCACTACCCTCACTGCATTTAGCCCGGGGAGGATCTGTGACCGGGCGGTGTCTACGTGAGGATCAGCCCTGCAGGAGGCCATTTGTCCCTAGACTTTGGGGCGCCTCCCGCCTATTCGCACAGTTCGTTCAGGGGGGTGGGGGACCACTGAGGGAGGCAAATGAGGAAAGCCGAAATCAATTCACCTGCTCGTGTGAGCACTGACCCCTTCTATTCCTCTGACTGTCGCCTCGCATTAGAGCCGTCGATCCAAGGCTTGATGGACATGGCCATAAAGGCAGGTTGGACCCCGAACGAAGTCTCCTACACCATCATGATGCTGGGCGTTCAACAGCTCGAGCTTTGTTCCACCGATGAGCAACATCGACTGGACGCCCACTAACGTCACCCGACACCATAAATGGTCGTTCCAAGCAAATAGACCGAGCGCACTTCTTTCCCCCAGGCTGCTCGCGCCTTTAGGCCGTGCGAGCAGAGCCAGGCTCGAGCCTCGGCACCTTGCAGTGAAGTCCGCACGACTTGCTGGTGATCGTGATATCTGCTTTGCTGTCATTTGACCTCGGGGGAACCATGAAATGGCACCAGGCAAGATTGTCTGCCCGATTTGTAGAAATGGGGCCAAGAAGGGGCCCGCTGCGACCGGTGACTATTTGGCTGTCGACTGCACTTCGTGCGGACGCTTTCAAGCTTCCGAATCCTTTCGAGAATCCGCCAAAGCCCAATCAATAGCAGCTCGACGGCACGCGCTTGAGCTGGCGAGGTTGAGGGCCCCGTACGGGGCGATGCCTCACGTAACCACTTACGACATCCCATAGCAGGCGCAGTTTGCAGACCCCTCGCCGGTTTGAGCGCTCAACTGGCGCTGTGGGAACCGTTTGGGCGACCAAGGGGCCGGAAGTTGAACCTCTGCTTCTCGAAGAAGGAGATAGGATAGCAGTCATACCGGTCGTTGCCCGTCAGAGCGTCCGCGAGCTCACAGATGGCGATCAAGCAGTTTCGATAAGCGAAGCGATCGTCACTTCCACAGCACATGAATCTAGTTCAAGCGGAGTTTAGATCTGATCATTTGCAGTCGTTTTTCAGACCTTCAATAGTCCTCCGGCACTCAAACACCAGAGGAAACCAGATGCGAATAAACACCCTTTTCTGCAATGTTGTGAGCGCTTGCCTGCTCCTTTCCAGCACAGCTTTTGCCGATGTCGCCTTGAACGGTCGCGATGCAACGCCTGAGATGATCGTCCGCGTGGCCAATGGCGAGGCAGTTGCAGTGGATGGTGAAAGTCTCGACAAGGTCGCGCGTGCCTATGCCCTCCTTCTGCAAGGAGCAAAGGAAGGACAAGAGATCTACGGCCTGACCGTCGGCGTCGGGTGGAACAAGGACCGCAAGATGGTCGATGCGACGGGCGAGCTTACGCCGGAGCTGATGGAGGTATCGCGCGAATTCAACGAGGGGCTTTTACGTGCCCACTCCGTCGGAGTCGGGCCAGACACCGCCTTGCCCGTCGTGCGGGCTGCTATGGCCGTGCGCCTAAACAACATCCTCACCGGAGGACCGGGCGTCCAACCCCATGTCGCCGAGATGCTCATCGCCTTCCTGAACAAAGGCATCACTCCGATCATGCCGTCTCGCGGCTCGGTCGGCCAGGCTGACATGACGCTTCTCAGCCATATCGGCCTTGCCATGCTCGGCGAAGGCGAAGTCGACTATCAAGGTCGCCGGATGCCGGCGGCCGATGGCTTGAAGGCCGCCGGTATCGAACCGCTGAAACTGTTCGGCAAGGATGGCCTGGCGATCCTGAGTTCCAACGCCTACGCTGCCGGTCTGGCTGCCATTGCCATCCACGATGCTGAGCAGCTGCTTTCAACATCGCGCCTCGTCTATGGGCTCAGCCTCGAGGGCCTAAACGGCAATGTCTCGCCTCTTCTCGAAGACGTTGCCAAGCTTCGGCCCTTCCCCAGCCATATTAGCGCAACGGCCGACCTGCGCGCAGTACTTGACGGCAGCTACCTATGGCAGGCGGATGACAAACGCATCCTTCAGGATCCGCTAAGTTTCCGCACCGCGCCGTATCTGTTCGGCAGCTTCGCCGACAGCTTGGCCCGCACAAAGGCGCTGGTGGAAATCCAGATCAATTCTTCGGACGACAATCCCGGTATCGCGGTGGGCGCCGAGCCCAGGTCTGATCTGGCGCAGGCACGGCGTGGCTATGTCGATGGCGGCGCTGTCCTTCCGACAGCGAACTTCGAGCCGCTACCTTGGGTCGTCGCCTTCGAGGAGCTCGGCATCGTCTTGGCGCACCATACGACAGCATCGTCGGAGCGCGTCCTGAAGCTTAACAATCCGACCCATACGAAGCTGCCGCGCTATCTCGGAACGGAGAGTACACATCACGCCTTTCTCGTGGTCGAAGCACCGCTGATGGCCCTGGCGACCGAGAACCGGGCGCTCGCGCAGCCAACCTCATTCGATTCCCGCCCGATTGCCGGCGGCGTCGAGGATGTCGGAACGAACGCTCCCTTCGTCATGGAACGAGTGCGGGCGCAGATCGACAATAGCTTCGCCATCCTCTCCATGGAGTTGCTGCACGCCGCGCAAGCCGCGGACCTGCGGCTGAAGGAGCATCCGGAACGCAAGCTGGCGTCGGCGACCAAGTCTTTTCACGATGCTTTCCGCCAAAAGGTGCCATTCCTGGATCGGGACCGGTCCATGACCCCAGACATCGCTGCCGGATCGGACTTTCTGAAAGACTATGCACTAACAAACTGAGTTTCGCCGGCAACGCCTCCTGCGGCTCGCAACCTCACGGTTGCGGGCCGTTTGTATGTCCAGGAAACGTCGATGTGGGGCGATCACACCAGGCGCTGGATCCATTGCAGGAACTCGCGGATGGCCTTCTCCCTACCGCGTCGCTCCAAGTGAACGAGATACCACCCGCCGGGCTGCATGACGTCTGAGATGAGCGGCGCCACAAGCGTACCGGCTGCAATGTCGGCCTCGACCAGAAACCGTGGCACGACCACCACCCCCTGGCCATTGATTGCAGCCTCAATGGCGAGCAGGTTGCTGTCGAAGAGCGGTCCTGTCTTTTGCGAGACGCCGGTCAAGCCGACGCTCGCCGCCCATGTTGCTGCGTCTTCCGTGGTTCCGCTGACCGCAAGGAACGAGAAGGAACGCAGGTCCTCCGGCACCTTGATGGCCTGGGCGATGGCAGGGGAACAGACACCGACAAGCCGTTCGCGTCGCAGCAGCGTATATGTCAGGTTCGCTCGGTTTGGTGCGCGCGTGTAGATGAAGCCCATGTCGGCGCGATCGGCGTTGAACTCCCAGTCAAGCAGACCTGCATCGAGGTTCACGGCGATTTCGGGAAACGCCTTCTTGAACGTCTGGAGCCTCGGTATCAGCCAGCGCACGGCCACAGTGACGTAGACCTGGACCGTCAGCGAAGTGGGTGTGTTTTTCTGGCGGATCAGATCCGTTGTCAGCGCGAGCCGGTCCAGTGCATCTTGGACGACAGGATAGTAGACCGCCCCCTGGTCGCTCAACTCCACGCGGCCAGGCAAGCGCACAAACAGCAGCGTTCCGAGATATCGCTCCAGCGAGGCGACCTGGTGGCTGATTGCGGACTGCGTGACCCGGAGTTCTTCTGCCGCCGCCTTGAAGCTCATCAGCCGCGCCGCCGCCTCGAATGCCCGCAACGTCGTCAGGGGAGGCAAGATGCGCCGGACCATGCTTACAAATCCACATGAATTCTACTCATGTAGACTTGATTTCTAATCGTTTGCAAGGCGCCGGACCCATTTTCATACTCGTCCAACAAAACCAAAAAATGGGAACCCGACAATGAAGCATCACCTTCTGAAAAGCACGGCTTTAGCCGTGACAATGGCGGCCTGTTCGCTGTCGGCAACGGTGGCTTTTGCGCAAGAAGGTTGCGTTCGTGTACTCGGCTATGAGTCTGACGGCGAAAAACAGACCATGGATCCGGCCGCCCTCATCGGCACGGACAGCGTCTACCATATCCGCGCCATCTACGAGCCGCTGGTTGACCGCAACAACACCATGCAGCCGATGCCGGCGCTGGCCGAATCTTGGGAATCCAATGCCGACGCGACGGACTGGACATTTCACTTGCGGAAGGGCGTGAAATTCCACGACGGCTCCGATTTCGATGCTAAGGACGTGGTCTATTCCTATCGCCGTCTGCTCGATCCGGCCGTCTCGCCGGGCGGCTTTTCCACGCTCGCTTTCCTGGACCCGAATGGCATCACCTCCATCGACGACCATACGGTGCGCTTCAAGTTGAAGCAGCCCGTGGTCGAACTGCCGATGCTGATCGCAACCAAATATGCGCTGATGGTGCCGGAGGGCGCCAAATCGGAAGACTTGCGCGTCAAGGGTAACGGCACAGGCCCCTTCATGCAGGAAACCTTTACCGTCAACGGCGCGATACGCGTCATGCGCCGCAACCCCGGTTACTGGCGCGCCGGCCTGCCGAAGGCGGAATGCCTGGAGATCACCACGAGCCTGGAGCCGACTTCGCGTCTTTCGGCGCTGCTGTCAGGCACGGTCGACCTGTCGCTGACGGTAGATCCTGCAAGCCTTATCACTCTAAAAAACAATCCTGCCGTTCAACTGGTGGCAACTCCGGGCGCAACGTCTCTGTACCTGGCGGTGTGGACAGACACGCCGCCCTTCGACAACCTCAAGGTCCGCGAGGCGATGAAACTGGTGATGGACCGCCAGAAGATCCTGGATACCGTGCTGCTCGGCTATGGAGAAGTAGGTGCCGATACGCCGATCCCGCTCTCCTCGCCGCTTGGCCTCGGCACACCCGCAAAGACAGCGGATGTCGAAAAGGCAGCAGCCCTGCTCACCGAGGCCGGCCACCCCGACGGCATCGATTTCGATCTCTACACTTCGGATTCCTATCCCGGCATGATGCTGCTTGCACAAGTTTATGCCCAGATGGCCGCACCAGCTGGTATTCGCGTCAACGTCATCACATCACCAGCCGAAGGCTACTGGGATACGATCTGGCTGAAGAAGCCGGCTGTTATCTCCTACACCAGCGCCCGCCCGCCTGCCGAAGCTCTGACGCTGTCGCTGAGCAGCAAGTCCGAGTGGAACGAAACGCATTGGAAACGCGACGATTTCGACGCGCTTGTCGTCAAAGCAGGCCAGACAGCAGATGAAACGGCGCGCAATGAACTCTACCGCGAAGCGCAGCGGGTGGTCGCCGACGAAGGCGGCATGATCCTGCCAGTCTTCACATCCGTTGTCGCAGGTTTGCGCAAGGGCTGCGCCGGCTATCAGCCGAATGTCGACGTAAACCGCATCGACTATGCCGAGCTGACCTGCAGCCGGTAAAGCGTCCTCTCCTCCTCCCAGGACACTCGCATCCACGGGGCAGGTCGCCCCGTGGAAGAGGATAAGTGTATGACGACTTCCGCCCTGATCACGTTCCTCACTTGCTTTGCCGAAGCGCTCGATCGAGATGCGCGAGGCGTGTCGCAATCCCACGCCGCCAGGCTGCGCCAGCTTGCGAAACGATTGCCACCGATGAACGACGCTTCACCGGGTCGCGTACCGATACAGGCAGCCTGCGAGGCAGAATTGGCATCCCATGCGGCACAGTCGCCACTTGCCCAGGCGCTTACGGCCCTGCTGCCGGCAATCCACGTGACTCGCAGCAAGAGCTATCTCGCCAACCCGCCCAGCAACGATTTCGGTGAGAACTACGGCTATGGCGTCATCTGCGGCCCTGATGGCGGACCGCCGGCGCTGATCAAGGACCCTGATATCGCCTTCGGGTTGATGTTTCTGGGACCAAGAACCCACTATCCGCTACATCATCACCCGGCTGATGAACTCTACTACACTGTCACCGGCCCTTCCTACTGGCGGACGGGCGTAGCGGACTGGACCAGGCGGGGCATCCACGAAATCATCCACCACCCGTCATGGCTGCCCCATGCTACGCTTTCGGAGGAGCGGCCTCTCGTGCTTCTTTATGTCTGGGAGGGCGACCTCGAGACCGATGCGGCCTTCATCCCCGATGCCGTGACGGCGGATGCCGCCCCTACTTCCGTGGGATTGGATGCGACATGAGCGTTTTTCGCCTCCTCGCCGGCCGAATAATGTTTTCGGCCCTGACGCTGCTTCTCGTCTCGATCCTGATCTTCCTGATCCTTGAGGCTCTTCCCGGTGACGTCGCCACCCGTATCCTCGGCCGCGATGCCACCGCCAAGGCACTGGAAGTTCTGCGCGGCCAGCTTCATCTGGACCAGTCTGCTCCCATCCGGTATTTCCACTGGCTAGGCGACTTCCTGCGCGGCGATCTCGGCGTGTCGATCGCCACTGGCCGACCGATCGCCGATGTTCTCGCCCCCCGCATCGTCAATACTCTCCTGCTTTCGCTCTTTGCCTTTGCGATCTATCTCGTGCTTGCACTTGTTCCCGCAATCATTCAGGCCACGAACCGCGGCAAGGTCGTCGACCACGTCATCTCGGTCATCACGCTCATCCTGCTGTCGCTGCCGGATTTCCTGCTCGCCACGATCCTGCTCTTCGTCTTTGCAGTCGCGTTGCCGATCCTGCCTGCTTTGGCGACGATCTCGGAGGCCAGCACATGGCAGGAGACGCTACGCGCAATGGTCCTGCCCGCCGTCACGCTCGCCATCATGATGGCGGTCTATGCCATCCGGGTCTTGCGCGACAGCCTCATCGAGGTGCTGCGCTCCGACTATGTGCGCCTCGCAGAACTCAAGGGCCTGCGCCCGCGCACCGTGCTCTTCCGCCATGCCCTGCCGAACGCCATCGTGCCGGCGCTTAATGTCACCGCACTCAATCTCGGCTTCCTGATTGGCGGCGTCGTAATCGTCGAGCGAGTGTTTTCCTATCCCGGCTTCGGCACGCTGCTTATCGATGCGCTCCAACTGCGCGATGTTCCCTTGATCAAGGCGACTGTGATGATCAGTGCTGCCGTCTATGTCATCGCCAATCTTTTGGCCGACGTTCTGGCTGTTCTGCTCCAACCACGTCTCAGGACAAGCCGATGAGCACGATAGCGTCCAATCCATCGAGGCGGTTCGCCCGGTTCAGTACCGAGCGCTGGCATGCCGCACCCGGCCCGTTCAAGGTTGGTGCGGTCATCCTTGCCGCCCATGTGCTCTTTGCCATTGTCGGTTTTTTCTGGACCCCTTACGGCTTTGCCGAAATGGGAGCGGGACTGCCGCTTTCGGGCGCATCCTTTCAGCATCCGATGGGCCTTGACCAAATCGGTCGCGACGTCTTCAGCCGTTTCATGCACGGAGCACATATCGTGCTTTTGCTCGCTTTTGCAGGCACGATCCTGGGCATGGTCGCCGGCACCACTCTGGGCCTGCTTTCGGGCTATATGGGCGGCTGGTTCGACGAGATTGCCCAGCGCATCGTCGAAGCAATGATCAGCATCCCATTCTTGGCACTTGCGCTGGTGATGATCATCGCCGCAGGCCCCGCACTTGCCGGGGAGCCAGTGTTGATCGTGCTCGTCGTCGGCCTGGTCTATGCCCCGCGCATAGCCCGCATCGCGCGCGCGGCCGCCATGGAAATCGCGACGCGTGAGTATGTTGCGGTGGCAGAACTGCGAGGCGAAGGCACATGGTCCATCGTCTTCCGCGAAATCCTTCCCAATGCAGCCAACGTGCTGCTCGTCGAGTTCTCATTGCGTCTCAGCTATGCCCCGATCCTCATTGGAGCCCTCGGCTTCCTCGGCTTCGGCATTCGCCCACCGACGCCGGAATGGGGCCTCATGATCAGCGAAAATCGCAATCTGCTGATCGCCTCTCCGGTGACTGTGTTCGGGCCTGGCTTGGGCCTCGCATCCCTCGTCATCGGCTTCAACCTGTTCACCGATGGCCTTTCGCGGATGCTTGGCCAGCGGTCCGTAGGGGGAGCGTAAACTATGAAAAACCTCATCGAAGTCCGCAATCTCAACATCGCCTATGGTGGCAAGGCCGGCTGGACCAACGTGGTGCAGGACGTTTCCTTCGAGATCGCCCGCGGCGAAGCCTTCGGGCTCGTTGGCGAATCCGGCTGCGGCAAATCCACCGTCGCTTACCGCCTGCTTGGCTACGGCACCATCAACAGCCTGGTGCAGACCGGCGAGGTCGTGTTCGACGGCATGGATCTGCTCAAGCTTGATACCTCCGCACTGACCCGCCTGCGTGGCAACCGTATCGCGCTCGTTCCGCAGAACCCGACAACCTCGCTCAGTCCGGGCATGCGGGTCGGCTCGCAGATCCGCGAAATGATAGCGACACACCGGGCACTGCCTGACGGCATGAGCATGGAGCGCCGCGTCGTCGAACTCTTTGCCCTGGTCGGCCTGTCCGACGTGAGCCATCGCTACCCGCACGAACTCTCCGGCGGCCAGCAGCAACGCGTGGCCATCGCCATGGCTGTCGCCTGCAATCCGGACCTGCTCGTGCTCGACGAGCCGACCACCGGCCTCGACGTCACCACCCAGCGCCAGATAATCCAGCTTCTCTGCGATCTGCGAGCAAGCATCGGCATGGCCATGCTCTACGTGACGCACGATCTGGCGCTGCTCGCCCAGATCGCCGACCGGGTGGGCGTCATGTATGCTGGCCAACTCGTCGAGGTCGCGCCCTGCAACGAGTTGTTGGCTGCGCCTGCCCATCCCTATTCCCGTGGGCTCATCGCCTCGATCCCGACCGTAGACGGAACCGACAGACAGGCGCGGGGCCTGCGCGGTGTGCTGCGTCGTGACCAGATCTCCACCGGCTGCAAGTTCGAACCGCGCTGCGATTTCGCATCGGGGCCGTGTCGCACCACGCCGCAGGTTCTGCAGCCGGTCGGCGATGTGCGATCCGTTGCCTGCATGAAATGGCAAGAGGCCGTGGTGCCGCAAACGCCGGCTGCAAAGCAAAGTCGGGGCGTCGAAACCACGAGGCAAGACAGACTGCTTTCGGTCAGCGACTTGAACCTGTCTTATCGAAAGCCTAGCGTTTTCGACAGGTTCTTCGGAAAGTCGATCCCTCCCGTCGTGCGCGATATCGACCTCGAATTGCGCGCCGGTGAGGTGGTCGCGCTCGTTGGGGAATCCGGCAGCGGCAAATCGACGATTGCGCGCGCAATCAGCGGTCGCCTGCCGCAACAGTCGGGATCGGTCAGCCTAAACGGGGACCAGTTGGCCCCGGCGCTGAAAAGCCGTTCGGTCGAGCAGTTGCGCCAGATCCAGTATATCTTCCAGAACCCGGATGCGTCGCTGAACCCCCGTCGCAGTATCCGGGCGATCCTCGCACGCCCGCTGGATCATTTCGGGATCGAGACAAACGAGAAGGTTCTCGCGGCCGTATTGGACAACGTTGGCTTGCACGCGGGTTATCTCAACCGGTTTCCCGACCAGCTTTCTGGTGGTGAGCGCCAACGCATTGCCATCGCCCGCGCGCTGCTGGTCAATCCCAAACTACTGATCTGCGATGAAATCCTGTCAGCACTCGACGTCTCGGTGCAGGCCAGGATCGTCGAGCTGCTGCGCTCCCTCAAGGAAAAGCACGCGGTTGCGATGCTCTTCATCTCACACGACCTCGCCGTCGTGCAGCAGCTCGCCGATCGGGTTGCAGTGCTCTATCGCGGTGAGATCATGCAATTGGCCGATACCGGCACGCTGCTTGGCGGTTCGCTCCACCCCTATACCGAAATGCTGCTCGACGCCGCCCCCGGCCTCAGCAAGGATCACTACGTCTCCCATCCCCCCGCCTTTCCGACGTCACGGGCGGTGCCGGGCATCGGCTGCCCGCTCGTCGGCCGCTGTCCCCGCCAGGTCGGAAGCGACTGCGCCGAGACGCGGCCGCCGGTTCGCCAAATCGGCAGCGGCTACATCCGCTGCCACGTTCCGGTCGACGAACTGGCATCTCGTACAGTTCGTCCGGGTCTGAAGCCCTTGAGCGTTGAAACTTAACTGGTCTGGATTGCCCTGACCCGGAAGGCACGACCCAGGCGAAAGGTCCAATCAGTATCGAGCTGATCACTGGAACACCTAGCAGGCTGTTGAAGAAGTATCCCGCTTGGCCTTGAGGATTGCCTTATCGCCGTTGTGATAGGCGAAAGTGATCTCGATGGAGCCGTCATCGAGCAATTCGGCATGGCCGTCGCCAATGATCTCGTCCATTTCGTCGAAACCGGCCCACGAGAAGAAGACCATGGACGGGCTGTAGCCGAGATCCAGGGTCGCCTGCATGGCGCCGAAGGCGATTTCGCCATGGTTGGCGGCACCGATGGTGATCATGGCGCCTCGATGATGCGCCATCGGCCGATCGTTTGGCAATTCGCTGGAGCATTCATGTCGCGCCTGCCATCAGTCTGGCATCCGGGTCGACAATCGCAAATAGACCGAGCCGCCATTGGCGTCCCTGAGCCAGTCGGCCGGACCCTTTGTATTGTCGTCGGCGCGCTGGATGTAGTCGAACGCAAACCTCGTCCGAGAAGAAGGCGGCTGTTGTGAAAGGTTCGCTGGAACGGGTGATCGCATCGTTGACCTCGCAGAAACAGGCTATTATCGCCCTCACAGAGGGCGACAAAGCGTACTTTGATGAGATAGCCACACGGCTTAATGATTTGAAAGCCGCCTTGGGCTTTCAAAGAAGGTCTCTGCGTAGGCACTAGGAAGGCAGAGACAGGCTGGCATATGAGCAAGAACCGCGCTGCTCGTATGAAATTACACAGTAATTACAATCGTGTAAGAGTGCCCAGTTTCATCTCGTCGGGCGCGGCGCGCCGAGCAATGATGACAACTACGTCTCTCTATAGCCCTCCAACGCCCTCTAAACCGGGGCGGTTCAGTTGCCTCCTTAGTCAACTCTGCACACTGTCAACTACTACCTGCGCGTTGTTTACGTCTTGACCGAGAACCTCCCCCCCCCAAAAAGCTTTGATTCAGGGGGGAGGATGGATACGTGCCGTCCGTCAGCCGAAGATAGCCTTTGTCAGTTCGGTGTCCATGTATTCGCGGATAGTCTTGATCTTGCCATCCTTCAGCTTGAGCACGATGCCGTACTGGTTGTTGTAGTCGCGCCCGTCCCTGGTCCGGGATTCGCCCAGGGCTTCGACAAACACCTGATCGCCCTCGGCTATGGCGTTGAGCACGGTGATCCTGATCGGGCCGTCCAGCACCTCAAGCAGCGCCGGGACGTAGTTCTCCATGATATCCGCCAGACCGTTGTAGGTGCCGGTGAAGATGTGGTTGCCGTAGTAGGTAATCGTCACGTCGTCGCTCATCGCGCCGAGGTAACCGGACACGTCGCCCGCCTTGAGCGATGCATAGGCATCGAGCACGATCCGCTTGTTGGTTTCGCTGGTGTTGGTCGTCATGGTCTGTCTCCTGGTTTCGAAATCGGGTTGCAGGGTTGGGGGCGCGCGCGGCTACTTTGTCCCGGGCGCGCCGTGCCGGGCGGCTTCGTCGATGACATCGGCGATGACTTTGGGCTGCGTCATGAAGAGCGCGTGGCTGGCGCGCACTTCGGTGATCCTCGCGCCGATGCGCCGGGCCATTGTGTGCAGCATCCCTTCGCCGAACGCCTTGTCCTCGGTTGCGATCACCGCCCAACTCGGCCGCGTGCGCCACGCGGCGTTGGTCAGCCGCTCGCCGAACGCCGACATGGCTATCGGCACTTGCGCATCACGCATGAAGGCGGCGTCGGCATCGCTGGCATCGGCGGCGAAGGCAGTCTTGAAGGCGTTCGCGTCGATGAAGCCGAAGCCGTCAGGCCGTGTGTCGAGCACGAACTCGGTGGCCGCCGGGTGGCCTTCGTATTGCTGCGCGATGGTTTCGCCCGCATCGGGCGCCAGCGCCGAGACATAGACCAGACTGGCCACTTTGGGGTGCACGCCGGCCTCGGTGATCACCGTGCCGCCCCAACTGTGACCTACCAACACGGCGGGGCCATCCTGCCGGTCCAGCACTCGGTTGGTCGCGGCGACATCGTCGGCCAGCGAGGTGAGCGGGTTCTGTACCACGGTGACGCGGTAGCCGCGCCCGGTCAGCTCGTCGTAGACGCCGCGCCATCCCGAACCGTCGGCGAAAGCGCCGTGGACGAGGACGACATTCTTGACGGGTGCCGCTGCGGGCTGGGCCGCTGCGGAACCGGCAATTCCCACGGCGGCGATTGCGCCGAGGGCAGAGGTAACGATGCTGTGTAGGTCGGTCATGGCAAATCTCCTTTCGAGGGCCCGGCGCCTGTCGCCGGGTTGGCTCTTGAACGAGATTTACCGTTCCAAATTACGCTACACTAGATTGCGGAAATGCGTTACAGTGTTGCAATATCAGGAACGAAGCGATGTTCGATCTCGAGGACTTACGGATATTCGTGGAGGTGGCGGACGCTGGCGGGGTCACGCCCGCCGCGCGGCGGCTGGGGCTGTCCAAGTCAATGGTCAGTCGCAGCCTGTCGCGGCTGGAGCAGGAACTCAGCGCCCAACTGCTCTCCCGCTCCACGCGCGGCGCTTCGCTCACTGAAGCCGGCATTGCCTTTCGCGAGCATGCACTGCGGATCGGCGCCGAGCTGGACGCGGCCCGCGAGGCGATTTCGCCCCACGGCGACCTGTGCGGGCGCCTGCGTATTTCCGCGCCGCTCTCGCTGGGGACGTCTTTTCTCGCCCCCACGCTGGCCGAACTGGCGCGACGCAACCCGCGACTGCAGGTGCATACGGATTACTCCGACCGCTTCGTCGATCTGGTGGGCGAGGGGTTCGATGCGGCGATAAGGGTCGGCTACCTGCCGGATTCGAGCCTGATCGCACGCAAGATCGCGCCGGTCACCGGCAGCTTCGTTGCCAGTCCTGCATACATTGCTGCACATGGCGCGCCGGAAACGCCTGAAGACATGGTGCACCACGAGGCTCTGATGCAAGGCAACGAGCCCTGGCGGTTCGTGCGGGACGGCAAGCCCGTGACTGTAGGCGTGAAAGGCCGCTTCAAGGCCAACAGCGGCGAGGCGCTGGTCGCCGCAGCACTCGCCGGGATCGGCATCGGCATGGAGCCCGCCCTTCTGATCGAAACGCACCTCGTCTCGGGCGCGCTGGTCGAAGTGCTGGCGGACTACCGCCCGGCGGAGGCCGGCCTTTACGTCCTGCGCCCGCCCGGCGAATTCGTCCCGCTCAAGGTTCGGGCATTGGTGGAAATTATGGTGGAACTGTTTGGGTGATCGCTCACTAGCTCTTCGGCGGGCTACGTCACTCTTGCCGAGCAGGCACCCGATGGGAGCCTCTATCCCATGCCGGTCCTGTCCTGCTGAAACCGGGCTCCTGCCCGTTCGTGAAACCGTCCCGCCCGACGCGGCTCGGCGATCCTTTCGCTTGGTGGATGCTACGAATCACTCACACCCTGCCCGGCGGGGATATCGCAGATTTCGTGATTTACCCGATATGCGTCATGGCACTGATTGCCTTTGGGAGTGGTGGGCGTCGCCGTCAGGCTGTTTGCCGGATAGCGAACTCACTTTCATCTCATGGTGCAGCCCCCAGGATTGAAGATTGAACAGCTAGCTCCAACGTAGCAATCCCCACTTCGGGATCGTTTTGGCACGGTCGAGCGTTCCTCTATGTCGCCTATAGGAGGTTGCCATGATCAATCATGCTGAGCACCAACTCGACATAGAGGATTTGTTGAAAGAGCCTGAGGGTGACTACAGTGCCCACGCCTTGGCTCACAAATATCGTTTGTCGCTGGGACACGCCGTCGCCCTTATCAAGATTCATGGTCCATCCCGCACCAAGCTCGACGCGATACTGGCACTGCCACGCTATCCTTAATGCGAGGGGCGTCTATTTCGACGCTGGTCGACGAGCGCCAGCACAAGGCGAGCCGCCCGCCACCGAGACAGCCTCGACATTGAGAGGCTGTGATCCCCATGGGGATTTCTAGCACCCCCCTCTATCGGCTGCATCATGCATTGAGCCCTTGGGTCGCATATCTTGTCGTTCCGATATTCGGGTTTGCGAACGCTGATGTGTCATTTCCTGAATTTTCTCTATCCTCTGTATTCAATCCGGTGCCGCTGGGGTCAGCGCTCGGCCTGTTCTTGGGAAAACAGGTTGGGATATTCACTTTCGCCTGGCTTGCCATCAAAGCTGGCGTTGCGGAGCTACCTCGGCATGCTTCATGGTTGCATCTCTATGGGGTGGCCGTACTGTGCGGCATAGGGTTCACCATGAGTCTTTTCATTGGCTTCCTAGCATACCCAGAGTCGGAAACGCTTCAGACGGAGACCAAGGTTGGCGTCCTTCTCGGCTCGCTTTTCTCTGGGGCAGTCGGCTGGGCGGTGGTGCGCTTCACCTCCGCAAAACCGCCCACTTAAAGCATTCCACAGTTAATGGACGCACCAGATTTTGGATCTTCTGGATGACGAATATGTCGGAGAAGACAAGAACACCTATCCGGCGATGGTTTGTCATCGAGTTGTTGTTCATTTGACCCGCCGATGCTACGATCAATTGTCTAAATCGCTGGGCGTGACGTGTGAATAGAGACTCTGGCCGCGCCGCAATCTATGTGTCAGCCGTGTTTGCCATTTACCTGGCGGCGGCAATGTTGCTGCCTGCGGCCGTAGACTTGTATTACAACCACGAGGACTGGCAGGTATTTGTTTGGTCAGCCGTCATCACTGGAGGTGCCGCGTTAGCAGTCGCGTTGGCGACACATGGCAATGTTCCACCAGCCTCCACCCGTTTTGGTTTCCTGCTGGTCAATTTGTTATGGCTTACTATGGCGGTGGCTGGAGCCCTGCCGTTGTTCATTTCGTCGCTTCAGCTGAGCTTCGCCGACGCTTTTTTTGAGTCAGTCTCCGCTATAACCACAACTGGCTCGACTGTCATTACTGGCCTCGACCACAGGCCGCCAGGCGTGCTGCTGTTGCGGTCAATACTGCAATGGATGGGTGGTCTAGGCGTGATAGCACTGGGTCTCTTTCTATTGCCTTTCCTAAAGGTCGGCGGCGTCGCCTATTTCAAGATCGAGTCATCCGACATCGAAGACAGGCCGTTCGAGCGTTTCGCAACGTTCGCTGTCAGCCTGATAGCTATTTACGCAACGTTGACGCTGACTTGTGGACTCTCGTACCTCATGGCAGGGATGACGGGCTTCGATGCGCTGAACCACGCCATGACAACCATGTCGACTGGCGGGATGTCGACCCACGACGCATCGTTTGGCCAGTTCGCAAGCTCTCCGCACATACTGTGGATAGCCACAATCTTCATGTTCATCGGCGGGCTGCCGTTTTCGATTCTGATACTGTTTGCTATTCGTGGGCGTTACGATGCACTTCGCGACCCCCAGATTCGAGTGTTTGCCGGATACTGTCTCGTTTTTGCCGTCGCCGTCGCAGTCTATCTGAGCAGGGGTTCTCAAAGGCCTTTCTTCGAAGCCTTGACGCACTCCGCTTTTAATTTCGTATCCGTGATCACTACAACGGGTTACGCCTCCAGCGATTATTCCGCGTGGGGTCCATTTGCCGTGGCCTGCTTTTTCGTAGCGACCTTTCTTGGTGGCTGCTCCGGATCGACAGCGGGCGGTATCAAGGCCTATCGGTTCCTTGTTCTCTACGAAATGACGGTCAATGGCTTACGGAGGTTGGTTTATCCAAGTGCCGTCATTACCATCCGCTATGCCGACCGTGTCGTCGACGCCGAGATGCAGCGGGCCGTCGTGCTGTTCATCTCGGCCTTTTTTATGATTTGGGGGATCGTCGTCGTTCTGCTCGGCGCTACCGGGCTTGATCTCGTTACCGCGATCACGGGCTCTCTGACTGCCCTGACCAATGTCGGCTCAGGCATGGGCGACATTATCGGTCCGGCGGGCAACTTTGCGTCGTTGCCGGCCGCATCCAAGTGGGTCCTGTCGGCAGCCATGCTCCTCGGAAGGCTGGAAATTCTCGTTGTCTTAGTGGTGTTCACTCCAACCTATTGGCGCAACTAACCAGGGTGGTCACGCGGAGCTTGCAGCTGCTCGCTTGACGTTTTTCCATGAGGGCGCGCGCCCGACATGCCGTTGACGCGCATTTGAATGCGGAGAAGCTGTACAGATTATGTTTGCCTGAAAGCCTGCGTGATAATGAACAGAGCGTAATCGCCGATTGGAGTGGCACACGGAAAAGGCGGTATATGCTTTTCAAGCGAAGAACGCTTGCCGGCCACTTACACCGGTCGTTACGACCAAGTCGCTCATTAAACACCAGTCGATAGGAAGGCCAGTCAAGCGCGGTCCAGCATTCGCAGCTCTCTCGGCAGCACTCCGAAATTATCGCGAAACGTCTTTGAGAAATGCGAGGACGAAACAAAGCCGCAGGCCACGGCCACATCCATGATCGTCATGTCGGTCAGTTCGATCAACTGTCGCGCCTTGGCCAATCGCAGGGCCAAATAGTGCTGGAAGGGTGTGCGTGACAGGTGGCGTTCGAAAAGTCTCTCGATTTGTCGGCGCGAAACAGCAACATGGCGCGAGATTTCCTCTAGTGACAGCGGATCCTCCAGATTTGCTTCCATCAGTTTGATGATCGGTAACAACCGCTTTCCGGCACCGCTGTAGCGCAGGCCCGGCGGTACGGACTGGCAGCTGGCGCCGTCCCGCCATCGATCGGCCGCTACATGTTGGCAGATACTGCCTGCGAGGTTGGCACCACCCTGCTTTTGAACCAGATCCATGGCGAGATCGAAGGCGGCAAACTCTCCGGCGCAGGTGACGATCTGTCCGTGGCGGACAAACAATGCATCATCGACCGCAAGGTCTTCGAATTTTTCTGATAGGGCTGCCATCCGACTCCAGTGGATAGTGCAACGCGCGTTGCGCAAGATAGCTGCGTCAGCAAGCAACCATGCCGCGGTGCCGAGCGCGTAGATCGGCACCCTGGCCCGCAATGCCTGACGGAGGTAGCTGCGCAACACGGCACCCCGGAACCTCTCGACATTCTCGCCGGCGCACAGAACCAGGTTAACGTTCGGATGGAAGCTTTTCGCTACGTCCGCCAAGCTTCCGGCCACGCCCATCGTTAGGCCGCTGGCGCATCGGACCGGGTTTCCGTCCACGCTGTGGATTGTCCAATCGAAAAGTGAGGAGCGCGTGAGCGAGTTGGCAAGTCGAAGGGGTTCTATCAGCGAGGCAAGGCAGAGCTGAGAGAAACCGGGCAGCACCAGCACAAGGAACTCTGTCGCCGACCTCGAATCGCGCTGCAGGTCCGAGACATCAGCGTCCGGCAACGACGCAACTGCGGAAAATGCCGCGTGCTTGTTCGGCGCGTTCATACGTTTCTCCTGATGCTTAAAAATCGGGCGCTTCGCCCTTCCTGGCAGGATCCCGTTCACGGCTCGGGCCAGCTGGTGCGGCGATGCCGCCCGCACCAGCGATGTGGACGAAAGCGGAGCACACGCTTTCGTCCGGGGGAATCGGCTAGAGTGCCAGCCAGTGAGAGATTGCGACGACCGCAACACCGCCGGCGAGCGCCAGATAGGGCAGCATACCAGCCTTAGTGGCCCCCTCCTCATGCCCCAAATGCATGTCTTCCTTCATCGCAGCTGGGAAGTGTCCCTTGTCCTGGATGTAGTGGCGGAACATGAAGACTGGCAGGATGAGCGCGGCGAAGAACAAGCCGGTCACCAATGTCCCCTCGCCCCAGATGTCGGCGCCCATGCCAAGGAAGACGAGGTTGACATAGCCCAGGAAGGTACCTGCCGCGAGCAGCCAGTTCGGCGCCCGGAACGGGCGCTCCCAGTTCTTGCGGTCGATGCGATGGATCCACCCGGAGTTCAGGTTCATGAATATGAAGATGATGTAGCCGACATTAGACGCCGCCAGGATGAAAACGATATCCGACAGCAGAAGCAGGATCAGGTTGAAGCCGAGATCGGTCCACATGGCGCGAGTAGGTGCACCGTGTTCGTTTACATGATCGAGGTAGCGCGGCAGCCAGCCGTCGACCGCACCCTGATACAGCGTGCGTGAGGAGCCGGCCATGGCCGTCATGATCGACAGCAGCAAGGTGCAGACGAGCATCACGATGATGACGTTGGTCATAATGCCGCCGGCATGGACCATTGCCGCCATCGCCTTGGCTACGCCCATGCCGCTATAGATATCAGGCGCCAGCATGCCAGCGAGGCCGAGCGATCCTTGGAAGGCAAGTGGGACGAGGATGAAGATGACGAGGCAGAAAAGGCCCGAATACAGCAGCGCCTTGAATGTGTCGGCAGCCGGGTTCTTGAACTCTCGGGTGTAGCAGACAGCCGTCTCGAAGCCGTAGGTCGACCACGCCGCCATCAGCATGCTGCCGGCGACAACCACCATGCCCTGCCAGTTCCAGGCGCCGTTGACGACATTGCCGGCGGTATCGTGGGTGAGCGGGACGAACGGGGTGAAGTTCGACGACACGATATCGCCGGTGAAGAGCGGAACGACGCCGATCAGCACCAGCGGCAGCAATGACGAAACGGCGAAGATCTTCTGAAGCTTGGCTGTCGACAGGATGCCACGGTGCTGGATCGCAAAGACGATCAGCATCAATACAAAGCCAAGGAGAAAGGTCGCGTTGATTCGAAGTGTGAGCCCGGTGCGTAGCCAACCAAGATCGATGAGTGTGATCTGCCAGGTGTTGACCACTGAATCGGCGGGAAACAGTACGCCAAGGATGTAACCGGCCCCGAGGCTAACTCCGATTGCTAGCACGGGCGACCAGGCAAACCAGTTGCACCATACCGAGATGGGAGCCAGCAGTTTGCTGTAGCGCACCCAAGCGATTGCCCCATAGACGGACGCCCCGCCCGACTTGTGCGGGAAGAGGCTGGCGATCTCGCCGTAAGTGAAAGCCTGGATGAACCCAATCACGATCGAGGCAGTCCAGACCGCCACCGAAATGTTGCCGGCGGTGGCCGCGATCGGTCCGATGGTGAATAGGACCAGGGCAGGCACGCCGCTGGTGACCCAGAAGGCGTCTACCCAGGTCAGCGACCGGATGAGCCGGTGGTCCCGGTTAGCGGGGACCGTCATAGGTATGTCTGTCATTGATTTTCTCCTCCCAGAGCAATGCCGACATTTGTGTTGGGCGCAGGCCGCGCTGCCTCTTCCGACTATCGGCGGCGCTTTATTAGTATCATGGTACGATTAAATCAAGGTGCTCACGCATTTTGATCGCCTACCGCACCTATAGGCACGCCTCGGATGCTGAGAACGAGGTTTGTTTCGCGCTGCGGTCGCGCCGCCGAGCGGCATGGACATACCATTAGTGAACACATTGATTTAGTTGATAATATGGGAGAGACCTCAGGGTCGTCGCATCATTCGCGACGTCGGAAATACTCACGTCTATCGAGCCAGTTGGCTGGGGTCAGGAAACGCTCACGACAAATTCGCTGTTGCTATTATCGTATCACTATACTAAATACGGCGCCACATGACTGACCGAAGGCGAAAAAAGTTCCGCGGTTCGACGTCATGCAGTTAATGGGAGGAAGGGAATGAGATTGTCGGTCACGAGAAGTGATCTCGACGAGGCCATTGGCGCGCTCGTCGGAAACTTCTCCATAGAAGCATTGCCGAAAGACACCCAGAAGTTTGATGATCTTCGCGATCATCTTCCAGCAGGCACGCGTGTCTACGTCGCCTATACGTCGGGTTCAACCGCTGAAATCGTCGACGCCGCCGAAAAGCTCCGACATCAGGGCATGGAGCCGGTGCCGCACATCCCGGCGCGACGCTTCGCAAGCCATGACGAACTCAAGGGGTTCCTCGGCAAGCTCGCCGCGCGCGCTGCGGTCAAGCAGGTCCTGTTGGTTGGCGGCGATGTGGCGCGCCCCGAAGGCCCCTACGCCGCCTCGCTGGATGTGCTGAGGACAGGCATGCTCGAAGGCCATGGCATTGAGGCCATCGGCTTGGCCGGACATCCTGAAGGCCACCCTGGAGTGGCCCGGGAAGCGCTGCGCAACGCCTTGATCGACAAGTGCGAATATGCCGCCAAGGTGGGCCTGGACGTGTCGCTTGTCACACAGTTCCTGTTCGACACCGACAAGCTGTTTGCCTGGCATGCCGACTTCGTCGAAAACGCCGCGCCCGGCATCGCCGTGGATGTCGGCCTGCCCGGCCTCGCCAAAATGACCACCCTCATGCGCTTCGCCAAGGATTGCGGCGTCGGCGCCTCTTTTGGCATGCTGACACGCCACGCCGGCCGCGCCTTCAAGCTGGCCACGTCCTTTTCGCCCGAAGACACGCTGCTCGAACTGGCAGATGGCGTGCGCAAGTCAGGGCGGCCAATTTTCCGGTCTGTCCACTTCTACCCGTTCGGCAGCTTTGAGAAGACGGCCGAATGGCTGCGCGGGCTGCAGTCGCAGAGACCTGCGCGCGGCCAGCCGCACCTGGCCGAGGCGCTCTGAGCGCCTGTCCAATCCCTTCAATTCCTATCCAATCGACAGAAATTCCGTTGTCATAACAGGAGGAACCATCATGACAGCCAACCTCACCCGCCTCGTTGTCTCGGCCCATGAAGAGCCAGGTTGGGACTACGGCACTATCCGCGGACCCTACTCGCAATTCCACGTTGCCAACGGCGCGAAGTACACGGTCTACAACAATCGCCTGATGCCGGTGTCGCAGAAGATCGACCGCCTGGACGGCTATTGGGCGCTGCGCACCAAGGCCGGCCTGTTCGACACCGGCGAACGCCCTGTCCAGATCAAGGGGCCGGATGCCGCAAAGTTCTGCAACCGCGTGTTCACCCGCGATTGCGCAAAGCTGAAGCCCGGTCGCGCCGGTTACGGTTTGCTGTGTTACCCTAACGGTACGATCCTGTGCGACGGCGTGCTGATGCGTCTCGAGGAAGACACCTACTGGTACGTCCAGGCTGACGGTCCTGTTTTCTCCTGGTTCATTGCCCACTCGCAGGATCTCGACGTCGAAATCTCGGACCCGGCATCCTGGGTCACGCAGATCCAGGGCCCGGCCTCGCTCGACATCCTGGCGAAGCTCAGCGACACCGGCGTTCCGGCTGAATTCAAATACTTCTCCGTGGCAAGGACGACCATCGGCGGCCAGCCGGTGATCCTATCGCGCACCGGCTGGACCAACGAGATGGGATTCGAAGTCTACACGCTGCCGAACGGCGGCAAATTTGATGGCGCAGCCATGTGGGAAAGCTTCATCGCAGCCGGCAAGCCGCACGGCATGGAGATCTGCGCACTCGACAGCATGGACATCCGCCGCATCGAAGGCGGCATCCTCAACAACGGCTCTGACATGGATGAAACCATGACTCCGTTCGAGGCTGGCCTCGGTGCATTCGTCGACCTTAGCAAGGACGACTTCGTCGGCAAGGCCGCGCTGGCCAAGGCCACCGGTTCGAACCGTGTCGTCGGCCTCAAGTGCCCAGGCGGCGAACCGCTTCGTCTCGGCGCAGTGTCGATCGCCGGCAAGAAGGTCGGTTTCGTCACTGCGGGCGCCTGGTCGCCCTATCTCAAGCAGGGTGTGGCGATCGTCCGCCTCAGCACCTCCATTGCTTCAGGAACTGCGGTAGAGGTGTTCTGCCGGGACGGCAACACGCATGTCGCGATCCTCGACGACATGCCGCTCTATGACAAGGAAAAGAAGATCCCGCGGGGCCTTGAGCCGAGCATTCCGGTCCAACACGCGGCCGAATGATCAAATATCGGCCCGTTAGCCAATCAGGCTGATGTTATCAAAAATGCTTCGGACCGCGGACGGCCTCGGCCGCCCGCGGTCCTCTCTATTGTTGATCCGGTCTTTCCGATAGGACATCGCAATCAACCTGATCGCCCGCCGCATGCGGAGCGACGGACCAAAGATTGACAACAAGCGTCGGCAAGCCGTGTTCGTCACTGGAGCTATTCTCCGAAGCCGGATACTACCTTGATGTAGATGCTACGAGCACTGTCGCCTTGCCTCTGTGCTTTTTGGCGAGGTGAGATACTATCGGGTCTGATTGCGCATGAGGATTTATTGAAATGCCGAAATTGGGCATGGCGCCCATTCGCCGGAAGCAGTTGATCGACGCCACTTATCTGGTTCTGCATCGCGATGGCATCGATGACCTAACACTGAAGAAGATTGCTACGGAGGCAGGCGTAGCCACTAGCATTATCACCCACTATTTCGGCACCAAGGAAGCGCTGATCGCCGAGACGATGTCGGACCTGGTCGGCAGTTTGCTCCGCGAAGTCCGCGACAGGCGCAAGCAGGCAAAAAGCACGATCGACGAGATCGTGGCGATCGTCGATGGCAATTTCGCGCCCTCGCAGGTGTCCCCCCTGGCGGTGTCGGCTTGGCTCTATTTCTGGAGTCGCGTCCCATATGACCCGGCTTTCGATCGCATGCAGCGCCTCTGCGACTATCAATTGCGCAAATATCTCGCCAGATCGCTGAAGGACCTGGTGTCGAAGGAAGAGGCCGACGACATCGCCGAGACCATTGTCTGCCTGTCCTATGGGTTCTGGCTGCAATTCGCCCATCGCCAGGGCGAATTCGACGTCGCGCGCGCTCATCGCATGGCACTCCAGGTCATCGAAGCCCGAATCCAGACCGCCTGGCAAAAGAACCTCCACCTCACCGAGCGAACCTCTCTGGGGGGATGAAGGGCATGGTGTCAGGCATAGCGTGCATTGCTGCCGAGAGATGATCCACGCGGATGTCACTGTCGCCGCCTGAGCGCCATTTGACGTAAATTGATTTCACCGCGGCGATCGGCAGTATTGGCCCAATTGGGGCCGCAACCGGACTGGCGGCTTCTAGGGGGCTAGTGCGAATAGCTGCCGACGCGAACGGCGGCAATTAAAATCGCGATAACTGCCATTCGGCGCTATGACGCAAACAAGCGATAATGCGACGGACGACCTCTCGAGTTTGAGACACCCAGTTCTTAACTAAGTCTCGGTCGGCCTGTTCTTTTACGTCAGAATTGCTTCGATCCATCTTGAAATCGTCCTCTTGACTCGGTCGAGGCGCACGGTGAAGCTCTTCGGGCTGACGTGACGAGTTCGTTCGGCGTTGCGCTTTGCTTTGGACTGGGCTGCGGGTCCTCGTTGAGGTGTCGCTTTCTCGCGGCGTTCCAACAAGCGGCGACGACCCCGCACCCACTCGAACCTGTGCGCCAATCCGTTGTTTAATCGCGCGATTTTCCTGGCCGCGTTTCAGCTATGATCGCGCCAAGTAACGGGAGGGCATGGGGCGCATCAACTGAACGAAGGCAATTCCGACCTGGGTGTTCGTCTTCGTGTTGTGGCTGCTGCGCGCTCTACCGCTGAGTATTTGGATTTCACGAAATGGCGCTGAGAAATCCAAGGACTGGACATCTAGTATCTGATCTTCGTAGATCCAGGGCGGCCGCCCTTGCCAAAAAGTTTTCCAGCATAACCTTGCACCGGAGGCGGGTAATGGACTTCGAAAGTTGGCGTAGCTATTGGCATTTTAGTCAGGAAATCAGGCGCAATCGGCGTTATGTTCGGACCCCAAAATCCGATGCTTTTTTGCGCACTGTCGCGGAGACCTGCAAGTCACGACTTAGCGACGTTCCATCAGGCCGGATATTCTGGCGTGCGCAGCTCGGCCATGGCTGGGAACATGAGCCACAGATCGATGATGAAATCCCTTGTCCTTTCCCGCCAGGTCGGATGATTCCGCTATCTGACCGAGCACATGAAGGTCGCGCCAATCCAAAGGGCATCCCCTTCCTGTACGTTGCTACCACTCGTGATACGGCGATGTCCGAGGTAAGACCGTGGATCGGTGCTCACGTTTCCGTTGCCCAACTGAGGACGCTGCGGAAGCTGAGCATTGTTGATTGCTCGGTCAATCACAAACGCACCCCACTTTTCCTCGAAGAACCGCCCCCAGAAAAGCGCGAGGAAGCCGTATGGTCTCATATCGACCGGGCATTTGCTGAACCCGCGACACGTAGCGACGATACGGCGGACTATGCCGTAACCCAAGTTCTGGCAGAGCTTTTCAAAGCGGAAGGATACGACGGAATTGCTTACAAAAGCACATTCGGAGAAGATGGGTACAATATTGCTTTTTTCGACATTACAATTGCAGAGCTTCTGAACTGCGCCCTGTTCAAAGTTAAGAACATGGAAATCGAGTTCGATGAGGACGCAAACCCATATTTTGTAACAAGCAAAATGTGAGGGTGGAGTGCTAGGCTGAACATCGTTCCTGCAGATGATCTGCGAGGTGTTGGTCTCTTCACAGCATCACCTTGTTCGCGCGTTGCCAATCCAACCAGTCGATCAGGCCGTGATCTTGGACGATTTCTAGGCCATCAGGCGCCAAGCGGTCACAGAAAACTACCAAATTTGAAGCTGGCCACCTGGCGCTAGGCACCAGCAGTCCATCAAAATCCATAAAATGTGCTACTTCGGCCACCTCTTGGGTCCGTGGATATTCCAGCATTCGCTCGGCGTAGGACAATTGCCCGTAGCGTGTCGTGTCGAGGCCCAGCGCCGCAAGCTCAGGCACCGTTGGCAATCGCAATACCTCCTCCAATGAGACTTTGAGTTCGTAGAGTCGGAACTGGGCCTTGGACGGGAAAACCGGCTGGCCGCGCAGGAGATGAAAATACATCTCTGCGATCGCTCCGTCGCGCGCTAGCGATGTATAGAGAACATCGAACGTGCCGTCATCCCACCTGCCGCCCGATGCGCTGCATTGGCTGACGTCTCGGCCGTCGCGCACCACGCGCCAGGCGGTAGTTGTAAGCGGTGTATGGGGGAGCACCTCGAGAGCATCGATGAGCTTGCTGTCCCGAGGTGCTATCGTCTTTGTCATGGATTACAGATACGCCCCGGCCTCAAGACGATCGAGGATCTGTAACACCTCGATCGATTTGCCTTGATTAATGAGATCGATCGCCCGTTTTCCTTCGAGCTGTGGGTGGCGCGCATAGAGCCAGGTACGAATGTCGTCTGCTGTATAATACTCCTGCAAGCGGCCGACGATGTAGTGCAGATCAGATAGGATCAGTTCGTTGCGTGGATGGGGCTTTATCGAGCCTGCCTTCCATCGCGAGACGGTCGCCTTGGACACGTCGGTTATGTTGGCGATGTCTGTGAATTTGAGACCGCCAAAATCCTGGAGTTCTCCCAGATATCGAACGACCGCCCCTTGTTGCATGGTACTCACTTCAATCCAGCCTTGCCTGCCCTCTGATCCGTCGCCCGCGCTGCTAGCGACCGCACACGCGCCCCGCCATCTGCCCGACTTTCGTGCAGGTCCTCAAGGCTCAGCCGCATCTTTTCGACCTGCTTGCTGTGGTCCACGAGGCGCTTAGTCAGCTGCGCCACATCTATCTTTCGACCGGCTGCTTCGGTGACATCGAACTTCAGTTCCTTAGCCTGCCTAGCTTGGCGATCGACATCGGCCATGCGGCCGCTGAGGAAATGCTGCTCGCGGTTCAAATCCGGCACCGCGGCCAACTCCGCCATCATCGTGAAACTCTGGTATGCGGCATGTTGACGAGGATCGGCGATCGTATCTTTCAAACCATGCGGGCAGCAGGCGCGATCGCAGCACGTGACTATCCTGCGTCCGCCTCTTGCGTCAGCCATCAATTCGAGTTCAGGAATTGTGGCGGAGCGGTCGAGCCCTGCCATGAAAATGCGCGTGGCGCGGCCGAAGTTACTGTTATCGGCTTTCTTGGCCGGCTTGTGCCACGAATGCGCATCGAAGCGCTCTTTCTCGCCGATCCCGTGGCTCAGACCCGAAATCGCGCCGAATGCCAATGCAGCATGTCCGACCAGCCCGCCGAGATAGTCCGCAATGATCGGTTTGCCGAGATTATGCAAACCAGCCATTGCTGTAATGAACCGCTTCGTCGTCAACGGACCTGCGTCGTTGCCAAATCCAGAAGCGCGTACCCACAGATTATCATAAGGCAGATCCTGCAGCCCGCCTAGAAAATCGCTACGCGCAGCGTCATCATTCAACGCGGTGTGCGGCACAATCAGCTGGTAGTCGATCGCAATTTCGCGGCCGCCTTCGCGGTCGAGCGCACGGCGCAGAGCGAGGCACGACGCCCGGTCGATATCGAACCATCCGCCAAACGTCGGATCGGCGAGAAAATGGCCAGGTGCCAACACGGCATGAACCTTGTACTCGATAGCGAACCGGGCGATTTGCCCAAAGATATCTTCCGCTCGCTTTGGATCGAAATGTGCCGGCGTAAGCGGGCCGCCATGCCCCAATCCCGCCCACGGCGCATGACGAGCATAGCCTTCGAATTTCTCCAACGCAGAGAGTTCAGCGACCTTAGTGTCGAGCACGACCTCAGCACCTTTGGCGCGCAACGCTGACACCAACTCCTTTTGATGCTTCAGCCGCGATGCATCGACAACAACCCGCGTTGCCGGGAAACGGCCTGCCGCGTGAAGGTTGGCTAGCTTGTTATAGCCGGATTCGCCCAATCGGATAAAATGGCCCACCGGCTGGACCGGCGCGACTGCATACGGAAATGGGATGACATTTTCCACGTGAAGACCCTAACTCGCCCTGCGACGTTTTTGTTTCACAACGCGAATATATGAAACAGAAACGTAAAAAACAAGCACATTTTGATTCCCATCACGGGACTAGGCCGCACACCTCGATTCTTGCCGGAAAAAATGTTCCGGATATGTACGCCAAACAGCGTGAAAAACAGGCGGCAGGCATCGGTCTAGATCGCCGATGTAATGATGGGCGCAGCGAAAAAGCGGTCATTGGAGCACCAACGTCTGGAACTTCCAATCCGACAGGCCCCCCCGGCAGCGTGACTCGTCTTGGCGCTTCGCTATTGTGACATTCTTATCGGTGGCTTTTTTGTGGTGTTGGCTATCTGGGTGGAGGACGCTGCGCCCCTGGTAGCCAAGCTCTTCTGTATACCCAGCCCAACACATACCTTGGCAAAGGTCGCCACAGCTGATTAGTAGTCGTGGGGGACACGACTATGACCGAAGATATGACATTTCAGGCGAACTTGGTTCGAAGGGTTCACAACTACGTTCTCGGGACTTCGACGCCCTCAAATTCTCTGCTGCCGCTGTGGGAAGCCGTCTACAATTCGCTCCACGCCATTCAAGATCGTTACGAAGAGAAATGGGCGGAGCTGGGCAAAATCGATATCGCTCTCATAGATCCTGAATCAAACAACCCATCTATTGAGATACGAGACAACGGTATTGGCCTGAACAAGGACAACTTTAGCTCATTCATGACCTATGACAGCGATCATAAGGTCAAGCGCGGCGGAAAGGGCCTGGGTCGTCTATCTTGGTTGAAAGTGTTCGCCGAAGCACACGTCACTAGCGTCTTTGAAGAGGGCGATAAGCTATATCAGCGTTCCTTCACTCTGGTTCTCAACAACGAAGCGCCTCTATCAGGTTACGTACTCGCCGAAACAAGAGGCGTTGATCTCGGCACGACAGTGGTTCTCCGGCGGATGAAGTCCGCATATGCCAAGCACTTTCCCACAAAGTTCGACACGACAGTTCGAAAAGTCGTCGCTCATTTCCTCCCGTACTTAATTTCTCCAGTGCGTCCGAAGATCACAATCGAGGGCACCGCTGAGTCAATTGAGCTGGGCGCATATCTGAAGGAGAAGGAATTGGCTCTCAGCGCCATTCCCCTCGCGATCAACGACGATATCTCCTTGAAGCTCGAACACAACCTCCTCGAAAAGTCGGTGGTGGAGGGCAAGGCCGCGCACAAAATTTATCTTGCTGCCCATGGCCGGGTGGTTGCCGAGTTCGACATTGGGCTTGCATTGGGCCTGGTGACCTACATCGACCGCGATAAGCTGTCTTACGCCTATGCAGGCGTTCTCTCCGGGAAAATCCTCGATGACTCGGTCAATTCAGAACGTACCGCATTCGATCTGGACGCGGATTTGCTCGAAGCCATTAAGCGGAAAACCTTTGACGCGATCCGCCAAGTGCTCGCCACATCGATAGAACGGGTGATTCAAAAGCAGGCCGATATCACCAAGTCGGTCATTAAGAAGTACCCGCGATACGCGTATCTCGTAGACGATCCGAAAGAGTTCGTCGTGTCAAGTGTCCCCCGGAACTTCCGCACCGCTGAGCAGATTTATCAGCAGCTTGCAGTACTGGACTACCGCGACAACCGGGATATCGAGCGCAAGGTCGAAGTTCTTTCTAGGACGGAGCCAAAGGAAGAGGACCCTGTTGAAGCCGGGGTTGCAGAGCTGTTGGGCCGGCTGACGGAGCACGAATTCTCCGTGCTTGCGGATTACACAGTCCGCCGAAAAATCGTTCTCGACCTGCTGGAGAAGCGGCTTCAGTACAAGCCAGATGGTACGATGAAGCATCACTCCGAAGAGGCATTGCACAGTTTTATCGTGCCGATGCGAGTCACCAATAAAGATGTCAACGTCGATAAGCATAATCTTTGGATCGTGGACGACAAGCTAACTTACTACGAATATTGGGCTTCCGATAAAGCCCTTAAAAAGATCGTCAGCGAGCACACATCTTCCGACAGACCGGACGTTCTGTTGTTTGCGGGCAGGTCCGCCTACCATCGTCCTGGCACTGACCAGCCTGTCGTCATCGTGGAATTCAAGAAGCCAGTCCGTAGCGAGTATGACGAGGAGGAAAACCCCTTCGTTCAAATCTACAGCTACATCGAGGATCTTCAGAACGGCAAAATCCTTGATAAGGACGGCGGGCAAATCCAGGAAGTCACGGCCGACACTCCCTTCTTCTGCTACATCATCGCTGATTTCACTCCGAACATGCGCAAGTGGCTCAGGCTCGCACAGATCAACGTGCCGCTGCCTGGTGGAGGCGGGTTCTATGGCTACAATTCGGATTACCGGGCCTTCGTCCAGGCGCTCAGCTATAAGTACGTACTAAAGGACGCCAGGTTAAGAAATGAGGCATTCTTCAAGCAGCTGAAGATTTAGTGGTTCCGGCCAGAGCACCGCGTATGGGAGGCCGTGAAATTCAGAAATTCAGGTCACCCTCGTAGGCTCAACCGTTCTGCTGGCAGATGAGCGGCTAGATCGCCTCGATGTTCGAGAGCGACCCGGTATGTCCAGTTGAACCCCGAGATTGAAAGCACAAACATGTCATCGCGTCAGAAAAATGCCATGACTGCTTTCGGGAGGGGGAACAACGGTTTCCATGACCGACTTGCGGGCGCAAAACGGTCGTCCAACGCGGCTGAACTCGTACCTTTTTGGAACCCCCGGGTTTCGTCGCCGGCAAAATTCCGCTACCGGAGATAGGTAACTGAGTACTGTCCCGAGGTATTGTGATGACCGAAGTATTGCTGAAGCCCAATAGTCAGCTGATTGAGCTCACCGCCGACATCGTGGCCGCCTATGTTTCGAACAATCCAGTCCCGGCCGGAGAACTGCCTGGCTTGATTGCCCAAATCCATTCCAGCATCAGCACGCTCGGCACTCCGTCGGCGCCGGTGGAAGAGCGACCAACACCCCGGATGCCTGTTAAGAAGACTGTCACGGATGGTTACATCATCAGCCTGGAAGACGGTAAGAAGTATCAAACCCTGAAGCGGCATCTTGGTATTTTGGGGCTTACCCCTGAAGAATATCGTTCCAAGTGGTCCCTGCCCTCTAACTACCCGATGGTAGCTCCCGGATATTCGGCAAGGCGCTCGGAGCTGGCGAAGCAGCTCGGCCTCGGTCGAAAGCCTGGCGACAAGAAGCCTCTGAAAAAAGCTGGAAGGAAGACCAAGGCATAGTCAGACGGCCAAGATACCGCTCTGGTTCCAGGGGCGGTCAGAAATTTCTGGTTCGAGTACAGGTCTACGAGAAGCGGCAGGCGCAGCGCGCGATCATCAGGGCTAAAAGCCCAGGCATTTGCCAGTTGCGGTAGTCTCCGCCAGACACGCTGGCGTTGCTTGACGTTGCGTTAGCTGTGTCTAATTTGCAGTCAGGCTCCTGCCGCCCCCCAAGGCAACTCATGAGCTTAGCGCCAGCTGCAGCTCAACCCCACTCCCACCCGCCAGCTGCAGTTGGCGCGCCTGCTAGGGATCGTCTTGGGCTACAAGAAGGTGACGCGTGGCGCCCCAACTTGCTGACGGGTCACGTCAGGCTATGGGTTAGCGTTTCTCTCAATCATCAGGACTCCGGGTCGGCTTCTCAAACCGCAATCCCGCTCCGCCACCATTTTCCGGAATGAACTGAATACCGCCAGCCTCCAATGCCCTGCGGATTGCAGTTAGACTATTCCGATGGGGGACTCGCGCCCCGCGTTCAAAATCAACTATCGTTGCGCGCGAGATTGCCGCAAGACGCGCAAGTTCATCCTGACTCCACCCTAGCATTGCGCGCGCGCCTCTACATTGCTCAACTGAAATCATTCTAATTGTCGAAATTTATCATTTTTGGTTGACATTATCCGATGGTCGCGCAGTAATGCGATGAAGGTCGCAAACGGCCGAACAAGGTGCGTCAACACCTTCTTCGGCCTGACCAAACCCAAGCTGGTTGGAGCTCGGATCATGGCTGATTCCGACAATACCACAGCTTTGCCTTTCGTCACCCAAGGGGGACGAAGGAAGAGCTGTGCTGTGGATGACGGGGCGGAAGGTGACAGCTCGGTTGGCGTAAGACCGGCCGAGAAGATCGCCGCGCGTTTGCTTGGGCCCATCGACCCATGCGTGGTCCTTCTGCAGGAATGGGAACAAGCACATCACATGGCCGTGGTTTTGTGCCGGCTGCAGCAGCGTCTGGAGATAAGGATCAGGAATGCCCTGAGGGCTTCTGAACCGAGCGGTGGAGCTGAGAAAGACGGGCACAACGCACCGCAGCCAGCAGGTCAGCAGACACGTTGGGACGAGCTTGACCAGAAGGTCGGATACTCGCGAACCCGTGCCGCCGAGGCACAGGCCGTTGAGGCTGAAGAGGAGATCCTCGACGCTGTTGCCACCACACCCGCTCAGTCACTTGCCGGGGTGATCGCCAAACTGAAGATCATTGCCGGCGGTGGCGAGAACATGGGCGACACATCGGCATTCCCCTGGCCGCAAATTCAGTCGGCTCTGGCGGATCTCCAGGCATTGGGGGACCGCGGCGCGGAAGCGCTGCCGGCGGATAGCCGGCGCCAGCCTGCTGAGCATCGCGGCCTGGACGGCGAGACGAACCGCCTTCGCGCATCCATGCCGGACGGCACCATAGCCCGCGAAAGCCAGCCACGTCGAAGCTGAACGCATAGCCGGATCGCGCGAGGCCAGGCAGCGATGCCACGCGGCTACGCATCAGGCGTGCCCTGGATCGGCGATCGGGCAAGCACCTTTTACAACAATGGGAGAGAGAAATGATTTTCAGAAGTTCTGTACGCCTGCGGTTTGCATTCATGTGGTGCGTTTTGCTCGCATTGATCGTTGCCTTGCCAGGTGGTGCGGCCTTGGCCGAGACGACCAAGGAGCGCATCCTGCGCGAGGGCAAGATCGTCATCGGCATCCACAACCGGACCCCCTGGGGCTTTCGCGATGAAGCCACCGGCGAGGCCAAGGGATGGCATCCCGATCTGTTGCGAGCCGCTTTTGCCGAACTTGGCGTCAAGGAGATCGACATCAGGGTCACCGAATTCGGCGCCCTGATCCCGGGCCTGCTGGCCGGCCGCTTCGATGCGGTGGCGTCCGGTCTGTCCATCACGCCGGAGCGCTGCCGGCAGGTTGCCTTTGGCGCTCCCGATCTGAAGGTCCATGACGCGGCCATCGTGCTTTCTGGAAATCCAAAACAGATCCATGGCTTTGACGATATCGTCAGACAGCAGATCATCATGGGTGCCGGCCGCGGCAGTGTGTCGGTCAGGAATGCGACTGTCGCCGGCGTGCCGGAAAGCAATATGCTGCTGTTTCCCGACATCGAGGCCAACATCTCGGCCCTGCGCTCCGGCCGCATCGATGTGACGGTGCTTTCGTCTCCCACCGTGATCGGCCTGCTTGCCAGCGGCAAGCTCAAGGGACTGGAAAGTGCAACCCCCTTCGTGACGACAGACGAGCAGGCAACTTATGCCGCTGTGGCGTTCCGCAGTGAAGACGGGGATTTGCGGGCACTGTGGGATGACAGGCTTCTGGCGCTGACGAAGGACGGCACGGTGACCAAGGTCATGGCCAGATATGGCTTTGGCGAGACTGAGGTCGTGCCGGATACCGTCACCGTCCAGAAGCTCTGCGGCACCGCTGGTGACGGCAAATGACCATCCTCGAAATCTGGCTCGGCATCCTGCAGGGCTTTCGCGTCACCGTTCTGGTGACGCTCTATGGCCTGGTCTTTGCCATCCCCTTCGGCCTCATCTTCGGCGTCGCCCAATACATGACCACGGGCCCGTCGCGGTTCGTGGTGACGTCGGTGATCGAGTTCTGGCGCAGCTCCGCCGTCATCATCCTGCTCTTCGTGTTCTATTACGCCCTGCCGCTCGCCGGACTGGCGCTGTCGGCAATGACGGTCAGTGCCATGGTGCTGGGGCTCAACATTGGCGGTTATGCCAGCCAGGCGGTGAGAGCCGGCCTGCAGGCACTGGACCGTGGCCAGAAGGAAGCTGGCCTGGCACTGGGGCTGTCGCGTGCCACCATCCTGTTGCGCATCGAACTGCCGCAGGCGCTGGTCGCCATGAGCCCGACCTTCATCAACCAGCTCATCCAGCTGGTGAAGGCGACATCGCTTGTCTCGCTGGTGACGCTGACCGACATGACCTTCCGCGCCAAGGAGATCTCCCAGATCGAGTATGACCCGGTGCCGATCTACAGCTCGCTGCTGCTGGCCTACTTCATCGTCTGCTATCCGGTCGCACTGCTCGGACGCTGGGTGGAACGGCGCATCAGCCCGGCAAGGGAGGCGCGTTGTGCAGTTTGATCTCGCCTTTGCGCTGTCGACTGTGCCGACCATCCTAGGCGCCATCGGCATGACGCTGCTGGTGGCAGCGGTCAGCTGCGTTGGCGCCTCGGCAGTCGGCGTTGGCCTTGAACTCATCCGCCGCTCAGGTGGGCTGGGAGGGCTCTTCATCCGCTTCCTGATCGACTTCATCAGGGCAACCCCGGTGCTGGTCTGGCTCTACTGCCTGTATTTCATCCTGCCGTTCTATGGCATTCGCTTTGGTGCGCTTGCCACGGGCATGATTGGGCTCAGCCTCTATTACAGCGGTTATCTCGCGGAGGTGTTCAAGGCCGGCATCGATGCCATCCCCAACGGTCAGGGCGAAGCTGCAAGGGCGCTTGGCCTTGGCAGGATCGACATGACCATCTTTGTCATCGCCCCGCAGATGCTGCGCAACATCGCAGCACCCATGGGCAATTACTTCGTCTCGATCCTCAAGGCGACGCCCTATCTGGCGGTGCTTGCGGTGCCGGAGATGCTGGGACGTGCCTTCGACATCGCATCCGAGACCTACCGCTATGCCGAGCCGCTGACGGTTGCCGGCCTGATCTTCCTTGGCCTCGCACTCCTCATCTCGCAGGCCATCAAACGCCTTGAGGTCAGGCTGATGGGGCCGACAGCCAGATAGCCGACAGCACAGTCGCCAGTCACGCACGAAATCAGACACTTAGTTCGCTGCCCTCAAGCGGTTACAGAGGTACTTCATGACCCATTCAGACGACAAACCTGCCGTCCAGATCACCTCGCTCAACAAGTGGTATGGCGCCTTCCATGTGTTGAAGGAGGTCAACCTCACCATCCCAAGCGGATCCCGCGTCGTGATCTGCGGACCCTCCGGTTCGGGCAAGTCGACCTTGATCCGCTGCCTCAATGGGCTCGAAGCCTACCAGCAGGGAACCGTTACACTTGGCACGATCCGGCTGGGTGACAATGCCAGGGAGACAGCACTGGCGCGTCGCCAGACCGGAATGGTGTTCCAGAGCTTCAACCTGTTTCCACATCTGACTGTGTTGTCGAACTGCACGCTGGCACTGCGCCGGGTTCTTTCCATGCCCCGCAAGGAGGCTGAGAGCCTGGCGCGGCATTTCCTGGAAAAGGTCCGCATTCCCGAACAGGCCGACAAATACCCTGCGCAACTGTCAGGCGGGCAGCAGCAGCGGGTGGCGATCGCGCGGGCGCTGTGTATGAACCCGCGGCTGATGCTGTTCGATGAGCCAACCTCCGCGCTTGATCCGGAAATGGTCAAGGAGGTCCTCGACGTCATGACCGGACTGGCCCACGAAGGCATGACGATGATCTGCGTCACCCACGAGATGGGCTTTGCCCGCGAGGTTGCCGACCAGGTCGTGTTCATGGATCAGGGCAGCATTGTCGAGCAGGCATCGCCGATGACGTTCTTTTCGACGCCCAGCCATCCGCGCGCCCAGTCTTTCCTCAACACGCTGCTGCATTGAGAGGACGGATCGGTGGCGAACGACACACGCATCTGGACGGACGTTGATTTTGACAAAGACGGCAAGCAGATCTCCTGCCTGCGTTTGCCGTATTCGAGTGACCGTTCCGCCTATGGCACTATCCCCATCCCGGTCGTCTGCATCAGGAATGGTGTCGGGCCAACCGCATTGCTGATCGCCGGCAATCATGGCGACGAGTATGAGGGCCAGGTTGCGCTGAGCAAGCTTGCCCGACAGCTCGATGCCGGCGAGCTCCGCGGCCGCATCATCATCCTGCCGGCTTTGAACTATCCCGCGGTCGACGCAGGCAGGCGCGTGTC
Organism: Aminobacter sp. BA135; assembly: GCF_050859125.1. Taxonomy (NCBI): domain Bacteria; kingdom Pseudomonadati; phylum Pseudomonadota; class Alphaproteobacteria; order Hyphomicrobiales; family Phyllobacteriaceae; genus Aminobacter; species Aminobacter sp. BA135. The sequence goes on along the minus strand of NZ_CP139574.1, from coordinate 139,346 downwards.
GCCGCTCGATCAGGGCAATCTCAACCGGATGTTTCCCGGCGACGCCAATGGCTCGCCGACTGACATGATCGCCCACTACGTCTCAGAGGTGCTTCTGCCTCTCGCCGACATCGTCATCGACCTGCACTCCGGTGGCACCTCGCTGCTCTATCTTCCCTGCTGCCTGATCCGCGTGGGCAAGACCGCTGCCGAGACGGCACGGCTCGTCGAACTCATGCATGTCTTTGGCGCCCCCATCGGCTCGATCAGCGACGGCTCGGGCGGCGGCGGTGCCACGACCCTGTCGGCGACAGCCCAGGCGCTCTGCATTCCTGCCCTGACCACCGAACTCGGCGGCGGGGCGACGATGTCACGGGCGGGTGAAAAGCTCGCGCGCGACGGGGTGCTGCGTGTGCTGAAACATCTGGGCATCCTGCCCGAGGCCATCGTCGAGCCGGCTGGGCCGACACGATCCATGCGGGTCGATGGCAGGCATGCCTTCACCTATGCACCCGTCAGGGGGATCTTCGAGCCCGCAGTGGCGGTGGGAGACGAGGTTGAGGTCGGAGATCTTGCCGGCACAATCCATCCGACTGCTGGGCCGTCGGAGCCTGCCAGGTCAGTTCATTTCGCGCAGTCGGGCCTTGTCGCCTGCCAACGTGCTCCGGCACTGACCGAGCCAGGTGACTGTCTTTTCAAGCTTGTCATCGACACTGCGCCTCTCATGATCTGAGCGCGCATAGCACTTCCTTAGTTGGGTCTTCCGCCGAGCGGATGAAATCGCCAAGAGTTGCATATCCCATGACAGGGGGCGGTCGCGGTCACATGGGCGCACAGCCATGGCGGAACTTCGACGACTGCCTGGCGTTTGGATGATGTCGCCTATCAAATGCACGGGAGGACCGATATGAACAACATCATTTATCTGGTTGGACTGGTTGTCATCGTAGTGGCCATACTGTCGTTTTTTGGACTTCGTTAGCCCTTCGTCGCATTCCAAAGGCAAGTGGCCGGATAGGGGCTCTCCAGCGGACTTTGAGCCTGGAGCTCGTATTTTCACAGAGTCGTTTTTCGGAAGTGGTGGCGAGCAGGTTGTCGTCGATATCTCTTCGGTAGCGCCGCTGGAGAACGGATTTGTCGCGGCTGGCCTGCGAAATATGACCGCAACTTCCCCCTGCAGGCGTGCTTTTCGACAGCTGCACCGCTCTGTCACTCGCCAATCATGGGCTGGGCCAGACCCAGGACTGGAAGAACGACATCTCTCCAATGTGGGTCGCCGCCCATGGCAAGCAGGCCGGTGAGGCCAAATTGGTGGAACTGGCGGGCTGGCCTTATCCCCGCCATCTCGCGGGACGGCTGTTTTCGGTGGTCGTTCATTGCGACGTCGAAGGCGCGAAAAATGTTAGGCGCCTGCTCGTCGACTGGCTCGCCTTCATGCGGCTGGCGCCGGGCACCGCCAGGGCGCAGCTCGACCGCTATATCGGCTACTGGCAGCCTTATGCCACGAGCCACTTGGCCCAGGACGAGGATCGCGACATCCAGGAACTTGCATGGACGGACCCTCGCGATGCTAAATTAGCAAACGTTGGGGCGTTTGATTCGGGAGAGGTCCGTGTTTGGAGCGAAGCCGCTTGTAAGTGCAATTCTGTTCCTGGCACCGGCCAGCAGCCTTCACGCAGGCGATGGCGCCCCTTTTGTTTACATCGCAACCCAGGATCCGTTCGTCAGCTCCGAAGGCCAGGTTCGGCTGAACGACGTCCATGTTTTCGGGGGCGTGTTTGGCGAAGGCTCCTTCGGCGACAATCTGCAATTCTGGAACGTGGACTACACGGACAATTACCTCGTTGGAGCTGCCTTTGGACGCGATTTCCGTGAACTTGGAGCAGGCTTCGTTCTTGGCGGGGTAGCGGGGGCGGCAATCCGGTTTGGCGACGATGATGAGACGACCGGGGAGGTTTGGGCCGGCCTGAGACTCCGCCACCATGGGCTTGTCATAGGCGATCTGGCGATTGCGCCGGCGGTAACCGTCGGTCTTAGTGCCGTGACTGGACCTACCGAGATCGAGCGCCTTCGCGAGATCAGCCGGGACGGCGATGCAACGCTACTTGGGTTCGTCGGTCCCGAACTCTCCTTCCGACTCAGACAAATTCCTGACCTTGAGTTGGTTTACCAGTTGCACCACAGGTCGGGGGCAAACGGCTTTTTCGGCGACATGGCCGAAGGATCGAACGCAAATACAATCGGCTTACGCTATCGTTTCTAAGTGGAAACAGGCCTAACAAACGTCATTCTAGTTGCGGCTGAACTCGATGGTTGCCGTCGCAATCCGAGCGCCAGTGTCGTTCGATCGTGACGATGCGCATTTCACCGTCAATTCTGCTGGCCAGTTGCAAGGTAGGGGTACGGGCAAATAATGTGAGCCGTCGGGCGATGACGCCTGCATGATCGCTCTCGATCATCCGGGCCAAGCCGAGAGCGGCGTCCAAGCTCTGCAGCTAGCCTGGATCGAATTACACCGAACAGCGTTTTAGGGTTCTCTAATAATGATTGGAGGCCTCCAATGCCTGACGATCCAACCAAAACAAAAGAGGACCGCAAACTCGTATCCTCGTCCTCGCAGCAGGAATATGAGATTGATGACTTTGCCAGCAAGTACGACCTGAGCCGAGGCGAAGCCGCGACCATCATCAAGCGCTACGGCTCATCGCGGAGCAAGCTCGACGCTATCATGGCGCAACGTTTCTATGGTTGATCGACAAGGGACGGGGTCCGCGTTGCCATGCGCGAGTGGATCAAGTGCGATGCCGTCATTGAAGGCGAGAGGGTGGCGCAGGACGAAAGTGGGCGCTCCAGCTTCAACAAGCTTGTGAGCGCTGTCCGGCTGGAAAGTTCCGGCCTTGTTCTACGCCTTCGACCTGGGCCAGAGGCGTTGCGACGACCGACGGATGCGGCCGACAGAGAAAGGCTTGCCCCTTCTGGGAGGCCGGCAGGCCAGGTAAACAATCTGTGGCCGAGAAGGGGACGAAAACGACTACGGTATGTATCGTGAAACTCTGAGAAGGACCAATATTCCTAAGCGAAGACCTGCCGGAGGGCGAATTCGCGGCAGGCCTCGCTGCTAGAGCGCCTGACGGTTCGGGTCGTTGCTGGCGCTCCAACTCAAAACGCATCGCTATGATTGTCGTTCCCGTCATCCGGTACGGTAAGACCGTCTCGACAACGAAGCGGGAAATCCCGGAACTGTTTCACAACGCGTCGATCCGGTTCTCGAGATGCGGTCGATTACCCCGGCATGCTGTACCCATGCTGCCCGATCAGCTGCGCAGCTTGCTCAGAACGTGAGCCCACGTGATCGGCCAGCCTCTGTCGACGCGCCAGCTCATCGCCACCACCCTTCGGTAGCGATGGGTGGTCAATACTCAAATCTGGCGATTAGCGAGACGGCACTGGCTTGGACGCGCTAGCAGAGATGGACAATTTCCATGGTTGAAAAGGCGGAGCTTGTCGCCTGAGGCGGGTACTCAAACAACCCCGCATGCGCCCGATGGAAGGCGCGTCGGAACCGTTTGGGCTGCCGGCGGTTGATTCCGGGCGTCTCAGGGAGATGTTTCAATGAATAAGACAACAGGCTTCTATGCCATGATGGTGGCTGTTGCATTCGCAGTGGTTGCCCTCTTCGTCATCGGCCTCATGGACCGTGCACGCGACCCCGGCAGCGTCCAGGAAGTCACACAACACACGCTGAATCAATGAGACAATCAGTGAGTTGTTTGCGACTGTAAAGGGGAGCAATACCATGGTCGCGACGTTGTGGTTTGGTGCAATATTGTCTGTCTGCGGTATTGCTATGCTAGCCTTGGCCGCTATCAACCGTGGCCCCTTCAGCGATAGCTGACCCTATTTCAGGCCGCACACTCGAGCCTTGGCGCCGCGGGTTAGGCCTCCTTGGACGTCGCAGCTGGCCCCGGCCTACTGCTGATGGCGCGCGAGGGTGGTCTTACCTGCCTGCCTGGGTCCGGAAATCAAAACAACGCGCGTGTCGGCCAGTGCTGCTTCGACCAACGGTGCAGCTTTGCGGTCGACAATAACCCTGGCAGCGGGGCGTGTATTCATGCGGCCATTCTCAAATTCGCCGACCGATTTAAAGCAAGATTACGTCCATTCCTAAGCGACAGACCGTCGATCTTCGACCGCACAGTCAACACCCTCCCATATCTGCTGGTGCTAGATTTCAGCTCGCCGCTCAAACTGATGACGGACCGCGTGGTCTGCGCCGATCGCGGCAACCCCGACCCGACATCGACCCATGGCAAGCATGCCGACCACGCCAAGGCGCTGGAACTGGCGGGCTGGCCTTATCCCCGCCATCAGCCAGATGTTGGACTGATCCGGGCCGGTTCTATCCCCTTGCCACGTCATGCGGGGCCGAACTGATTTCGTGATCGCTGCGAGTGGAACCGCCCGGCCCGCCGGCGGTTAGGGAGCAGCAACTAACCAACCCATGCTCAAAAGTCCCGTACGACGGAGTCACTACCGATGCTCATCAATGGAAAAACGGTCGATCTGAATTGCCCGGCGACGTTCTACGAAGACCGTTTCACGCATGGAACATTCTTTGCGCATCTGGCGCAGGCGATCCGGCATGCCGTCGCCACGCCGTCGTCGCGGCAGATGCATTCGGCCAGCATCGTCACGCAGTCGGGCGATCAGTTCGGCTGGGCCGAAATCAGCCTGTTGCACGATCACCTGCACAACGATGCTGCCACCAGTGCAGCCAAAACTGATGCAGCGCGGAACCGTGCCGGCCGGAACGATGCGGGTGAGAACGATGCGGGGCAATCCGGTCGAGGCAGATGATCTGCGGGGCTGCCGGTAGGCGCGGGGAGCCTTGGCCTGCTTCAAGGAGACGACGGGGCAAGCAATCGACGTTTAAGGCGGGCCGAAGCGTGTGGAGGGCCGTCTGAAATGAAGGAGGTCATCATGCAGACCGCACCACAAACCGAACAGCTCAAGATCGGCACCTTCGACGGAACGGTGACCGTCACCTTTTCCGATGCCGTCATCGCGTCGACGACCCGGGCACGGATGGTCTGCGTCGAAGGCGAGCCCGACGTGTTCTATATCCCGTTCGAAGACATCTATTTCGAGATGCTGCGGGCGATGGACAAGACAGTTCATCGTCCGGACTGGGGCGTCGCTTATTTCTGGAGCGTTTCCGCCGTCGGCGAAGCGGCCGACGATTTCATGTGGGCCTATCTGACACCCGAGCCGGCGGCAGTCGCGCTGGCGAACCACGGCGCCTTCAATCCGGAAAGTGCCGTCATCTCGGCCGTGCCAACCGAACACGGCATCCATTCGACCGCCTTGCCCGACGTCTGACACACCCGGCAGCGGACGGCGAACCAAGGGAGAAAAGACATGCCCAGAGGCGACAAGGACAAATACACCGACAAGCAGAAGCGCAAGGCCGAGCATATCGAGGAAGGCTACAAGGACCGCGGGGTCTCTGCCGACGAGGCGGAGCGGCGGGCCTGGGCGACGGTCAACAAGGATTCGGGCGGCGGCAACAAGTCGGGCTCGGGGCGGGGCAAGCCCGACAGCAACGCCTCGGCCAAGAAAGGCGGAAAGGCCGGCGGCGAAGCCGCTGCGCGCCGTTCGGCCTCGGCACGGTCGGCCTCGGCAAAGAAGGCCGCAGCCACGCGCAAACGGCGCGAGGCGCATTAAGCCCGAGGTTTCCCGAGGTTCATTGAAGGCGAGGTTCGTTGAGGCCGAGACTTGTTGGTCGCGAGGCTCTTTTGATCCCCGGGCTCATCGAACCAAGGGCTCATCGCGTCTGCGGCGGAATTCCCCGTGGATGCGACGGACGCGGTCCGCCCTATGGATCGACCGCCCCGCCTGCCTTTGTCGACCCGCTGCCTTCGACCCCGTCGCCGCATCGGACGCATGAGACGAGGCGTGGCAAGAACCCCTGCCACGCCTCGTTATGGACCGGAACGGTCGCTGAAGTCGTTACCCCTCTCCTGCCGCGTTACCAGTAGGGCTGAGCGCCGTAATGGTCGTAAATACGGCGATTGTTCTCCTCCGACCAATCATCTTCGACATAGGTCGGCGCTCCGTCGAGCTGCTCCCGGGTGATGTCGACCTGGAAGCCGCCCAGATCCTCATTGTAGGTCAGCTTGTTCCACGGCAATGGATAACGGTCCTGCCCCATGCCGAGAAAACCGCCAAAGCTCAGCACGGCATGTGCAACACGGCCATCGACCTTCTCGAGGATCAAGCGTTCGATCTCGCCGATGTGGGCGCCATCGGGTCCGTAAACTTCGGTACCGATAACCTTGTCGCTTTCGATGAGATTGTTCATTTAGGGTCTCCTCGGGTTCAGGGCATCTCAAGGCCAACGCATCGCGACGGGGCTGGTTCCGAACTTTCTGCCGGCTCGTCCCCCCGCCCGGCGCAACCCGGCAGCGGCTGATGACGCCGCAAGCCAATCTGGCGTTCGAGGTGTTCTTCGCAGGCTCACGCCCTATGTCAGGCTGCGTGCTTCAACGAGGCGGGGGCGTTCGTAGAGAAAGCCGCCGCAGATGCGATATGTCCGCAGAGGAAATGGTCTACTTGGTGGTGATCTTCGGCGCGCTCGCCTCGATCATCCTGCAATACGGCTTTTGACCGACAACGAACCACTCTGCTGGAGTTGCTGGTTCCACCTTGCCGTGGCCTTCGGCACCGCCAGCGGCTTTTCCTGGCTGGCCGGCTATTGATCCGGTGCGCCTGCCGGTCCGATGGCCCGGCGGCTGATCTGATGCCAATCAACGATCTGAGGAATGAACGGAACCAAGCCGCGCACCGGTCATTGTCTTCAGGTGCCGAGACAATTCAGGTGTCGTCATGAATACGCCTTGCGAAGAACTGGTCCGGAAGATTCTCGATGATCCGCGCGCCTCCCGCGAGATCAAGATACAGCGCCTGCGCCATCTCGAAGACGATGCCGGCGCCTTGCAGCGGGCGGCGTCCGAAAGCGCGATGAATGCCGACGACGGCTGGCAGGCGGAACTGCGCTTCGTTCGCCTGGCGCTCGAGCAGCTGGGCGCCACGCGCATCCGCAAGGGCGCGGCGAGCCTGTGACCATGAACAAGCGGAAAAGGCGTGCCATCCGCTCAGCGATCAAGGGCGATCCCGCCAACCAGGTCGCAGCACTGCCCTATCGCCTGGCTGCGGATGGGTCGATGCGGGTGATGCTCATCACCACACGCGGAACGCGGCGCTTCGTCGTGCCAAAGGGCTGGCCGATGAAAAAGAAGAGCTCGGCGGCTGCGGCGGCCTGCGAAGCGAGGCAGGAAGCCGGCGTGGTCGGGCAGATGGCAAGGGTTCCGATCGGCTCCTTCCGCTACTGGAAGAGGCTGTCGGTCGGCTTTGTCCCCATCATCGTCCGCGTCTTCCCGATGGCGGTCGAGACGGTGCTCGACAGCTGGAAGGAAGAGGCCGAGCGCGGCCGCAAATGGCTGTGCCCCGAGGATGCGGCGACCCTCGTCGACGAGCCGGCGCTGGCGAGCCTGGTCAGGCGAATGCCCGAGCTGATCCGTCGCCGCTAGCCCGGCAACTCGCACCTCAGCTCTACCCAGTCGTCCCAGTATAGCGGCTTCGCACGGCGTCGGCGATCGCGGCACGGCTCTGGCCGGGCGCCAACTGTTCGTTGTCCTCGATCGCGCGCGCCTCCGCGGCCAGTTCCTTGTCCTTGACCTTGCCGCCGAACCATTTGGAATAATCGCCAGCCCTGAGATGATGCTCCCAGGTCGCGTCGTCGACGCCTTCGGCGATATGCAGGAACATCATCAGGTTCTGCGCCTTCAATCTCATGGCGCCGTCGGGCCCGCGGAAATAGAAGCTGCTGTCGCCCAGATCGCCTTCGGCATATTTGCGCTTGTGGCGCTTGCGCGCCTGTTTCGGTAGTCGACCTTGATCGCCTTGGCGGACCGGCCCGATGCCCGGTCCCAGAACAGTATCTGCTGCTCCGACAACGGAACGATGCCCTTCGGACCGTCGACGCCGACCGTCTGGGAAAAGCTGTCGAAGACCGCGCCGGCCTCCGGCCCAAGCGCCATCACCACCTCGACTTTCTGCAGCACGTCCTTCGACACCAGATCGGGATGGACGGTGACAAGGATCGTCGCCGGCAATTCGTTGGGCAGGGCGAAGGAGTTGCCGACCCTGGCCGACGGCAACAAATGATGGGCTTCGTCGATGACGAGCCAGTGCGGCCGGCCCTTGCGCGCCCGCAGCGAGGCGAGCTCGGGCAGAAGCCTGGAAAAATAATCGGGCCGCTCGTCGGTCTTCAGGCCCAGCATGTTGACGGCGACGTTGTTCGTCGGCTTCTCCAGCAGGTCGAGGATCTCGCGCAGGTTCGGGGCCGCATCGGCGTCGCCGACCACCACGACGTTCTCGAGATGGCTGTAGTCGCCTTCGGGGTCGAGAACGCAGAACTGGTAGCCCTTCTTGAAGAAGCGTTCCGTCAGCAGGGTGGCGAGCGTCGACTTGCCGATGCCCGAGGTGCCGGCGATCAGACTGCAGCCGCCATAAGGCGAAATCACCGAAGCCGCGCCCGCAGCGTCGGCGCCGACCTCGACGCGTTGTCTTTCCGTGTCCATCAAGGCGGCATCTTGTCGAGCATCAGACCCACAAGCTCGGCCACGCCGGCGCCGCGCGCCGCCCGCGTCGAGCGGTCGGCCGTCTCCTTGACCGTCGGCAGGGCGTTTGCCACCGCCACGCCATAACCGACGGTGCGCAACAAAGCGTGGTCGTTCTCGGCATCGCCGATGCCGATGACATTGTGCGGCGATAGTTCCAGCTCTTCGAGCGCCGCCAGAAGCCCCGTCGCCTTGTTCAAGCCGCTGGGCAGCACCATCACCGCGCCCTTGTTGAAGATGATCTCGAGTTCGAGCCCGAGGTCCCGTATTTCCTCCAGCACGATGGTTTCGTTGGGAACGAGCGTGGCGACGATGGTCTCGCCGACATACAGCGGCTCGACGCCTCTTTTTCGCAGCCGGTCGACAAATTTCGGCGGCGGCGGCGGCGCCAGCTGGCGCGACTTGCGGGTCGCCGGCGTATAGAGCAGCGCGCCGTTTTCGGCGACGATGCGGTCGAAGATTTCGTGCTCTGCAAAGACCCGCTTGAGATCGGGCAATTCGCGGCCCGTCACCAGAATGAGCTTCCGCCCGGAATCTTTGAGCTTCCTTATCGCCTCAAGCGCTGCCGGCGTGACGGCGCCATGGTCGGCAAGGGTTTCATCGTAATCGGTGGCAAGCGCCAGGGCATACATCGCATCTTCTTCTCGTTTGAGGATGGGGGTTAACCGGCGAGCACTCCATTCGTTCCCCAGAATAGACCAGCGCGCCCAATCCCCACTTTTGCGGGAACCATCTTCGCCGGGGGCGATTTTCCCCACGGACAGCTTGTGCTGGCGGGATGGGTTTTGCCTCGGAAGGACGGCGGAAAAACATGAAGATTGCCCAGGTCGCGCCGCTCTATGAGAGCGTGCCGCCGCGTCTCTACGGCGGCACCGAACGGATCATTTCCTATCTGGCCGACGGGCTTGTCGCGCTCGGCCACGACGTCACGCTGTTTGCCAGCGGCGACTCCACCACGCGTGCGACGCTTGTCGCTTCGCGGGATTGTGCCCTGCGCCTCGATCCGGATCCGCCTGTTTCGGCGATCGCCGCCCACCTCACGCAGCTCCATGAGGTGCGCAACCGGGCCGCCGAGTTCGACGTCATCCATTTCCATCTCAGCCACTTCCTGCATTTCCCCTTCTTTGAGCAGATGGCTGGCAAGACGGTCATGACACCGCATGGCCGCCTGGACCACCGGGACCTTCCCGGCGCCTACAAGCGCTGGCCCGGCTTTCCGCTGATCTCGATCTCCGACCGGCAGCGCTTTCCGCTCGCCGATGCCAACTGGCTGGCGACGATCCAGCATGGCCTGCCGCCGCGCCGGCCAGGCAGCGAAAGGTGGACGGGTCAAGGCGGCTATCTGGTGTTCCTGGGCCGGCTGTCCAGGGACAAGCGGCCGGACAGGGCCATCAGCATCGCGCTCGGGAGCGGCTACAGGCTCAAGATCGCCGCCAAGATCGGCGACGACGACCGCGCCTATTTCCACGATCGGATCGAGCCGCTGATCGACGGTGTCAACGTCGAGTTCATCGGCGAAGTCGGCGATGCCGAGAAGGACGAGCTTCTCGGCAATGCCGCAGCGCTCCTGTTTCCGATCGACTGGCCGGAACCGTTCGGCCTGGTGGTGATCGAGGCCATGGCGCTCGGCACGCCCGTCGTCGCCTGGAACAACGGCGCCATGAACGAGATCATCGACGAGGGGGTGACAGGGGCGCTCGTCGACACGGTCGAGGCGGCGATCTCGGCGGTCCACCAGGTGGTCGGCCTCGACCGCGACAGGATCCGCGCCGTCTTCGACAGGCGTTTTTCGGCCGAACGCATGGTGAGGCAATATGCCGACGCCTACGCGCAGCTGCTGCACGGCCACGGCGGCTGAACGGCCCGACAATTGCAAACCCTGACGGGAGGGAACATGGCACAACTCGACGAACGCCAGCTCGACCCCGCGGTGGCGCTCGCAGCGCTCGACGATGCGCCGCCCAGGACGCCGCACCGGCAATACGCCCTCAAGGACGGCGACTGTTTTGTCGTTGCCAATGATCGCGGCGACATACAGGGCAGAGGCGACGGCCTGTTCCGCGACGACACGCGGGTGCTGTCGCTGCTGCGGTTGCGGGTCGGCGGACGCGAGCCGACGCTGCTCGGCGCCTCGCTCAGCCAGGACAACATCGTCTTTACCGCCAACATGACCAACATGCCGCTGGAGCAGCTGCCGCAGGGGATCATCCATGTCGAACGCTCGCGGCTTTTGTGGCAGGACAGGATGTTCGAGCGCATCCGGCTTGCCAACTACAGCGACAGGGAGCTCGTGGTCCCGGTGTCGCTGGAGTTCGACGCCGACTTTCGCGACATGTTCGAAGTGCGCGGAACCGCGCGCCGGAAGCGCGGCAGGACATTTGCCAGCGAAACCTCCGCCGATCATGTCGTGCTGCGCTACGAAGGCCTCGACACGCTGGTCCGCCAGTCCGTCATCTCCTTTTCCGAGCAGCCGGTGCAACTGAGCGCCGGAAACGCCGAATTTCGCATCAGCCTCGCCCGCCGCGGCGGCGGCTCGTTGTTCGTCGAGGTCAGCGCAAGCCATGTCGCGCCACCCAGCCGCGAGCGCCACCGTTCGGCCACCGCCCACGCCCGCTGGCGCATGCGCGCCAAGCGCCGGCACGGCGCGACGCTGCACAGTTCGGGTCGGGTCTTCAACGACTGGAAGTCGCGCGCACGCGCCGACATCGCGCTTTTGACGACCGAACTTGCGACCGGTCCTTATCCCTATGCCGGCATTCCCTGGTTCTCCACGGCCTTCGGGCGCGACGGCGTGATCTCGGCGCTGCAGATGCTCTGGCTCAATCCCGGTCTTGCCAAGGGCGTGCTGTCGTTCCTGGCCCGGCATCAGGCCACCGAAACGCTTGCCTTCAGCGATTCACAGCCCGGCAAGATCATGCACGAGACGCGCAAGGGCGAGATGACGGCGCTCAGCGAGCTGCCCTTCGGCCGCTACTATGGCGGCGTCGACACCACGCCGCTCTACGTCCATCTCGCCGGCGCCTACGCCCGACGCACCGGCGACATGGCGTTCATCGACGAGCTCTGGCCGTCGCTGTGCGCCGCAGCCGGCTGGATCGATGCGATGCGGGCCAGCCATGAGCACGGCTTCGTCGCCTACCAGCGCGCCGCCGACACCGGCTTGTCGAACCAGGGCTGGAAGGACAGCTCCGACGCGGTCTTCCATGCCGACGGACGCATTCCGCAAGGCCCGATCGCGCTGGTGGAAGTCCAGGGCTATGCCTTTGCCGCCTATCGCGGCCTCGCAGACCTCGCGTCACGAAGGGGCGACGAAGCTGCGGCGAAACGCTGGGCGGAGTGCGCCGAGAGCATGCGGACCGCCGTCGAACGCCATTTCTGGATGGACGGCAAGGGCTTCTACGCGCTGGCGCTGGATGGCGAGAGCAAGCCCTGCGAGGTTCGCGCCTCCAATGCAGGGCACCTGCTTTTCGTCGGCCTGCCGTCGCCGGAACGGGCGCGGCGCCTCGTCGACCAGCTTCTGGCGGCCGGCTTCCAGACCGGATGGGGCATTCGCACCCTCGCCGACGACGAAATCCCGTTCAATCCGATGTCCTATCACAACGGCCCCATCTGGCCGCACGACACCGCCATCTGTGGCGCCGGCATGGCGCGCTACGGCGAACGCGACAGCCTCGTCCGGCTGTTGAGCGGCACGTTCGAATCCGCCGTCCATTTCAACATGCGCCTGCCCGAACTGTTTTGCGGCTTCACCAGGGCGCCGGGCGAAGCACCTGTCGCCTACCCGGTCGCCTGCCTGCCGCAAGCCTGGTCGTCGGGGTCGGCCTTCATGCTGATGCAGGCCTGCCTCGGCCTCGAGATCGACGGGTTCGAGAACGAAATCAGGGTCAACAGGCCCAGGCTGCCGATCGGCATCGACACGCTGGCGGTCAGACGCCTGCGCGTCGGTCGGGCGCAGGTCGACCTCAATTTCCAGCGTGTCGGCGACCGGGTTGCCGCGTTCCTTGATGCCCGTGACGAAGGCCGCGCGCCGCTTGTGGTGCGGAGTTGACCAGCATGGGCTGCAAACTGTCCAGACGGAGGAACCGATCCACGCCGGACGAGTTCAGCTTCTGTAGCCTGTTCCATTCATTTCAAGCGACGGCATGACATACGATCCTGCATTCCTGAACCTGGCGAGCGTGGCCCTAGTCGCGCTGGCCATGTCGGTGATCGCCATTGCGGTATCGATCGCCGCGTGGCGGCGCCGTCCGGCGCCGATATCGGACGATGCCGGCCAGCTGCGGCGAACCGCACAGGAGCCGCCGCGGCAGCTGCTGCCGGAATTCGAACAGAACAATCGGCTTGTCGAAACCCCGACGATCGCCTGGACCGCGGAGACGATGCGTCATGTCATTGAAAGCGAGCTCCCCGACGCCGAGATCATCCTCGTCTCCAACAGGGAGCCCTACATCCACAATCTGAAGAACGGCAAGGTGGAACTGATCGTGCCGGCGAGCGGCCTGGTGTCGGCGCTGGAGCCGGTCATGCGTGCTTGTGCCGGCACATGGATCGCCCATGGCGGCGGCACCGCCGACAGGATGGTCGTCGACCGGCACGACCGGATCGAAGTCCCGCCCGATAGGCCGCGCTACACGCTGAGCCGCGTCTGGTTGAGCGAGGACGAGCAGAAGGGATATTATCTCGGCTTCGCCAATGACGGGCTCTGGCCGCTCTGCCACATCGTCTTCACCCGGCCGATCTTCCGCGAATCCGACTGGGAGGCCTATCGCGCCGTCAACCAGAAGTTCGCCGACCGCATCGTCGCCGAAGCCCGCACGCCCGATCCCGTCGTCCTTGTCCAGGACTACCATTTCGCGCTTTTGCCGCGCATGGTCCGCGACAAGCTGCCGGACGCAACGATCGTCACCTTCTGGCACATTCCCTGGCCGAACCCCGAAGTGTTCAGCATCTGTCCCTGGCGCGAACAGATCCTCGATGGTCTGCTCGGCAGCTCGGTCGTCGGCTTCCACATCCAGTTCCATTGCAACAACTTCACCGACAGCGTCGACCGCTTCCTCGAAAGCCGCATCGAGCGCGAGCATTCCTCGATCTCCTATGGCGGCCAGACGACGCTGGTTCACCCCTATCCGATCTCGATCGAATGGCCGCCTGCAGCGCTTGCGACGCAGCCCACGGTGCAGGAATGTCGCGGCAGGATGCTGAGCCGTCACGGTCTCGATCCGCAAACCAGGCTGCTGGTCGGGGTCGAGCGACTGGATTACACCAAGGGCATCCTCGATCGGTTCCTTGCCTTCCAGCAGCTGTTCGAGCGCTATCCCGAATGGGTGGGCAGGCTTGTCTTCGTGCAGATCGCCGCCCCCAGCCGCGGTACCTTGCCCGCCTATCGCGACCTGCACGCCGAATGCCGGACCTTCGTCGACGACTTCAACAGGCGGTTTGGCGACAAGGACTACCAGCCGATCCTGTTGCTCGACGAACACCACAACCAGGCCGATATTTACACCGCCTACCGCGCGGCCGACGCTTGCGTGGTCAGCAGCCTGCATGACGGGATGAACCTGGTGGCCAAGGAATTTGTCGCCTCCCGCGACGACGAACAGGGCGTTTTGATCCTCAGCACCTTCGCCGGGGCGTCGCGGGAGCTGCTCGACGCACTGATCGTCAATCCGTTCGATCCGTCGGCGATGGCCGAAGCCATGCAGCGTGCGATCACCATGCCCGAGGACGAGCAGCGCGAGCGCATGCACAGGCTGCGCGAGGTCGTCAGCACCAACAACGTCTATCGCTGGGCCGGCGCCCTGCTCCAGGATGCGGCCCGGCTGCGCAAGCGCAACCGCGCGGTGGAGAACGGCGCCGCCCCTGCCCCCTTGCCGCCGCCGCAAGCCTTCCTGAGGCGGTTTCTCGCCGGCACGCGGACGCGCCGCCGTGGCACTGAGGCGCGCGCCAGGATGGACATCAAATAGTTTTGCGCTGCGACGCAACCCTTGCCCTGATCGGACCGGATCGGCAGCTCAGGCTCCCGTCTGGCCGTGTGGTGCGGAGACAGGCTTCGATTCTGGCGAGCCCTTGAAACGCAGGAAGATGGACAGCACGATCAGCATCGCCGTCGAGAGAAACTCCGACTGCCAGTTCTGGAAGGATTCGAACCAGAGCAGCGGGTCGAACAGATAGCTCACGACGGACGTGATCTCGCCGCCGTGGCGTGCCGCCTCCTCATTGGCTGCAGCCGCACTTGCCAGCCAGTGGATAGTGAACGAAAGCACGAACAGGCCGGCAAGGCTCAACCCCAGCCCGTAGGAGTAGAGCCACGTCCTGATGCGGCCGCGCAGCCTGGCGGGCGGCGTGTCGCCTGGCCTGTGCGGATCGTCGGGATCGAGCGATTCCGCCGACCCGCGCTGGAACAGAAACGCGGTTAGCATGACATAGGCGCTCATCTGGAGAAACTCGCTCTCCCAATTCTCGAAGACGGCCGAGACAAACGTTCCCGAGCCGAGATAGGCGAGAAAACGCGGCGGCGCTTCGCCGTGCAGCGCCAGCTCCCGGCTCTCATGGGCGAAGCCCGCGATCGCCATTCCCAGGATCGACAGCAGAAAGACAAGCATCAATGTGAGGGTGAGGCCGTTGTCCCTGAGCCAGCGTTTCATTGCACTCTCCATGTGGCGAACCACCCTTCAACGGCCAGGCGGGAATATGGTTCGAGCAGAGCCGCAGTTTGGGCCGGGCGTCTCGTGCAGCTCTCCGGTGAAGCCGCCCACCGAAAAGCCTGCCGCCATAAAGTCTCCGCTCCGAGGAACCATTTGCGCCCCGGCACGCTTCTCCTTTGGACTGTTCATCCACCGAAACAGCGCGCCGGAATGGCGCCGAACACGTGCAGGAGACGTAAATGGGACGCGGTATTCTTCTCTGGCTGCTTGGGATTCCGATCCCGATCATCATCCTGATCCTTCTTTTCGTGCGCTAGGAGGATGACATGACCTTGGTTCCCGACGAGACGCTGGCCGCGCAAAGCATCGCCACTTCGCCCGCATCCTTCGCACCGGAATCCTCCGCCTCGGCGATCAACTGGGGGCCGATCCTGGCCGGCGCCGCTGCGGCGGCCGGCATTACGCTGGTGCTGATGCTGCTCGGCTCCGGCCTCGGCCTGACGATGGTTTCGCCGTGGCCCAGCGCGGGCGTCACGATCACGACTTTTGCGGCTTCCACCGCCGTCTGGCTGGTGATCGTGCAGTGGCTGTCGGCCGCCGTCGGCGGTTACCTGACCGGCCGCCTGCGCACCAAATGGGTCGGCATCCACACCGACGAGACCTTCTTCAGGGATACGGCGCATGGCTTTCTCGCCTGGGCGCTGGCCACGCTTCTGGTCGCCGGCGTACTGGGGTCGGTGTTGTCGGCCGCCGTCGGCAGCGGCCTCCAGGCCGCGTCGAATGTCGCCTCGGGTGCCGCTGCGGCCGCGACCGCCAACGCAGATTCGCCCGCGGTCGACACGGCGACGTCCTATTTCGTCGACACCCTGTTCCGGCCGTCGGATCCCGCCAGGGTCGCCGCCCCCGGCACGGCGGAGTCCGATCAGGCGGCGCTGCAGGCGTCGCGCATCCTTTTGGCCAGTGCGGCGACGAATGAAGTCTCGGCAGAGGATCGCACCTACCTTGTGCAACTGGTCGCCGCGCGCACCGGATTGTCCGAGGCCGATGCCCAGGCACGCGTCGACGCCGTGTTGACCCGCATCGGCCAAGCCAAGGCCACCGCGCAGCAGGCTGCGGATACGGCGCGCAAGGCAAGCGCCACCTTCGCGCTGGTGGGCGCCCTGTCGCTGGCCATCGGCGCCTTCATCGCCAGTGCGGCAGGCGCCCTGGGCGGCTGGCAGCGCGACGACGACGAGGTCCACTACTTCTCGCGATGAGGCCTGATGCAGCGCGCTATCGGCCTGCTGGACCCCGTTCAGCAGGCCTTCGCCGTCGTCCCCGCGCCTCGATCGGCTTAGCTGAGCCTGTGCGCCATGCGGCGGGAGCCTGAGCGAAATGCCGTCGACCTCGATCCGTGACACCGCCTATGATCCGGAAACCCGGGTGCTGTCGGTCTGGTTCGTTGTCAGCGGCAGACGCTACGACTACGAGGCGGTGCCGCCTGAGACCTACGCCGCATTCCGAAGCGCCTTTTCGAAGGGGCGCTTTTTCAATGCCCACATCCGCGACCGCTTCCGCCATCGCCTCGTGCCCGACAGGCTGGCGGCGAGATAGGATAGCAGCGACGCTACGCCAGCTGTCCCTCCGCCGCGCCCGGGTAATGTCGATCCCCGTTCCGCGAAGCTCCAGTCACTGCCAGTTCAGCAGAATCTCCTCGACCGTCACTGTCTCGACCTGCTCGCTGAAGCGGGAGTGATAGAGTTGCATGAGGGCGTCATGCGTCGCGTCGGAAGAACTGCACAATGCGTCCGTCGCCAGCACGACCCGATATCCCCGATCGATGGCGCCGAGGACGGTGGCAAGGACACAGACGTCGGTTTCGCCGCCGGTGACGACCAGCGTGTCGATCTCCGTTCCCAGCAGCGCGTCGAGACGTCCCTCGGTCCATGGCGAATAGACGTGCTTGTCGAGGACGCGGGCCGGAGGAACAAGCCGCTCCAGGGCAGGCAGCAGCCGCACAAAGGCCGGGTCCATGCGTGTCAGCGTAACCTCCGCCCATCGCCTGTAATAGCGTGCCCACATGCCGGGCCCCTCGCCCGGACGGGCGGCGGGAACGAAGCGGGTGAACACAGTCTGACTGGCATGCGCCCCGGCAAGCTCTTCGATCGCCGGCAGCACCTTCTGCGCCCAGGGAACCGACCACGGGCCGTCAGGCGCAAACAGCCGCTGCATGTCGACGCAGAGATGGAGACAGTTGTCGCCCAGCGGACCATGCACCAGCCCCTCAGCCGCCATCACCGCCCTCCCGGGGTCCGCTTGCCCGAAACAGTACGCCTCGCCGGCCCCAGAAGGATCGCGGCCTCTCCGAACCGGATGTTCTCCGCCGGTGGAGCAGGGTTGTCGCCGACTTCAAAGGAAAGTGCTCGACGTTGCTCCCCTCTGACCTGCCGGATATCTCCGTGGCAAGGGGCGAGATTGGCAGCGGCAGCCTCGCCCTGCGCCGGAGATTGGCGCGGGCAGCAATGAGGGCTGATCTTCGCCCTTGCGGGGCCGGCAGGACAGAGGGGGTGCAAAGAATCGCGACCTCGCGACGATGCCCCTCGCTACGATCCGTCACGACGGTCCGCCTTCTGATCGGCCGCCTGGCGCGCTGCGTCCGCCTGCTCGAGGTCGACGACGGCAAGAAGGGTGTCGTGTTCGTCGTAAATCCGGATGAGCCAGTCGGGGATGGGCCCCGTGTTCAGGTCGAGGTCGGCCAGCAGTTCGACCGCACAGCGAAGCCCTTCCTCACGAGCGGCATCCAGGCTGGGCATCTTCGAGGGCGGAACCCGCCGGGAGCCATCGCCGTCGCGATATTCGAAGACGTAGATCCCGCCAGCCTGATCCGTCACTGCCGTTTCAGTGACCTGATCAAAGTTGCCGTTGCTCTGGGCGTCATAGTCGTTAACGGCGCTGTCGAATGTTGCGGTCTGGACGAGCACGGCCTTTGCCCGTTCGATTGCCGCGGCTTCGTCGCCGGCAAGGCTGTCGACGTCGGCCATGGCAACGATGACACATTCGCCGCCCTCGCCCCTGAACATGACGCGCAGGATGGGATGGGCCTCGGCCGAGAGATCCTGTTCGATTTCCGTTCGGATGATTTGCATGATCGGCTCCCGTGATGGCTGCCCCGCCCCCTTCCCGCGATGGCAGCCCCGCTGTCCAGCTTGTCTATAGTTTGACCGCAGTCTCCCGGCTCCACAGCCGCAGCTTGCGGCAGGTTTCGACGAAGGCCTTTGCGGCCTTGGCATCGCCGAGAGGCACAAGGCCTTCGTCGGCTTGAGGATCGACCCCGGCCTTCTCCAGCAGCGGCACCGCTTCCGCGGTGAAGGCAATGAACTTGCAGTGGGCGAAGGCATCGGCGACGAAGTCGCGTGCAGCCGCCTCGCCTGCCAGGCGTTCGGCTCCCTGTTCCGAAACGACGAGAGCGACCGCATCGAACAGGACCGACGGGCCGCCGTCGACCATGTGCCGGGCCTCGATCCAGCTGCCGTCGGCGGCTTCGACCCCGCCGACCTTAGGCGCCACGACCTCCATCACGGCTCCCTCCTTGTCGATCGCCGCCTGGAGCTTCTTCAACAGCGCCGCATCGGCGCCGGGGCTGACGAGCACGCCCAGCTTGCGCCCGGCAAAGCTGTCGGGACCGTTCTCGATGATGCTGAGCGCCGGCGACGGCTTCAGGTCGTCGCGCGGTGCGACCGCGGCATCCGCCGGCGCGGGAAGCTTTTTGAGGCCGAGCTTGTCGGCGACGGCGGTCGCTAGGCTCTCATCGATGTTGCGCAGATGCGCGACCATACGTTCGCGGATCACCGGGGTCTCCACCTTGCTCAACTCGAAGGTCAGGGCCATGGCGATGTGGCGCTGTTCCGGAGCGGTCTGGCTCTGGAAGAACTGCCTGGCTTGGCTGTAATGATCGGCAAAGCTCTCGGCGCGCAGACGCACCTTCTGGCCCTCTTCGGCATCGGCAAAGGAGCGGAATCCATGCTGCGGCGATTCCCGGGGGCCCTCGCCGAAAGAATTGGGCTGGTAGTTCACCCGGCCGACAGGATTGCGCATCGCCATGTGCCCGTCCTGCTGGAAGTGGTGGAACGGGCATTTGGGCGCGTTGATCTGCAGATGGGTGAAGTTGGTGCTGCCGAGCCGCTTCAGCTGGGTGTCGAGATAGGAGAAGTTGCGCCCCTGGAGCAGCGGGTCGTTGGAGAAATCGATGCCCGGCGGCACGTTCTGGGTCATGAAGGCGACCTGCTCGGTCTCGGCGAAGAAATTGTCGGGCATCCGGTCGAGCACAAGGCGACCGACCGGGATCGGTTCGAGGATTTCTTCGGGAATGATCTTGGTCGGATCGAGCACGTCGAAATCGAAGCTGTCGGCAAAGTCCTGGTCGAAGAGCTGGACGCGCATTTCCCATTCCGGGAAGTTGCCCGACTGGATGGCCTGCCAGAGGTCGCGACGATGGAAGTCGGGATCGGCGCCATTGATCTTCACCGCCTCGTTCCAGGCCACCGACTGCAGCCCCAGTTTCGGCTTCCAATGGAACTTGACGAAGGTCGATTCGTCCTTGGCATTGACGAAGCGGAAGGTATGGACACCGAAGCCTTCCATGAAGCGGAACGAGCGCGGGATCGCGCGATCCGACATGACCCACATGATCATGTGCATCGATTCCGGCGTCAGGCTGATGAAGTCCCAGAAAGTGTCATGCGCCGACTGCGCCTGGGGAAAGCCCCGGTCGGGCTCGGGCTTCACCGAATGAATGATATCGGGGAACTTGATCGCGTCCTGGATGAAGAACACCGGGATATTGTTGCCGACGAGATCCCAATTGCCTTCCTTGGTGTATAGCTTGACGGCGAAGCCGCGGACGTCGCGCGCAAGATCGAACGAGCCCTTGCTGCCGGCGACGGTCGAGAACCTGACGAAGGCCGGCGTCTTTTCGCCCGCCCGTTGAAACAGGTCGGCCCGGGTATAGGCGGCCAGTGACTCATAGGTTTCGAAATAGCCATGCGCGCCGTAGCCGCGGGCATGCACCACCCGTTCGGGAATGCGCTCGTGGTCGAAATGGAAGATCTTCTCGCGGAAATGGAAATCCTCGAGCGCGGTCGGGCCGCTTGCGCCGATCTTGAGCGAATTCTGATCGTCGGAGACGGGGCCGCCCTGTGCGGTGGTGAGCACGTCGATGCCGCCCGTTGCCGTCTGGTGCAGTTCGCCGCCGCTGCCGCGTTCCAGCTTCTGATCGTGAATTGTCGCAGGCTTGCGTACCGAGGCGCTCGGAGTTTTAGCCATTGTCGTTTCCTTCGTGAGAAAATCCGCCGTCGCTTCCTTCCCAAATGCAGGGATGGCGATCGGGTTCCTGATTTTCGCGGCGCGTTTTTGCAGCGCGGGATTCCGGCAGCGCGCGGACGCAGCACTTGGCCTCGCCTGACCCGCCTTCTACCTGCCGCCCCTCCGCGGCAGCGCCATCGGAACGATTTGCCGACGCAGCCGGAACAAACCGCCGCCGCAGCACGTTGCCCCGTCGAACGGAGGCACACATGGCACCGCGAGCCAACTGGAAGGGGACGCTGAAGGTCGGGGAACTGAGTTGTGCGGTCGCGCTTTACACCGCCGCCTCGACGTCGGAGCGCATCGCCTTCCACACCATCAACCGCGCCTCGGGCCATCGCGTCCGGCGCGAATTCGTCGACAGCGAGACCGGCAAGGCCGTCGACAGGGAAGAGCAGGTCAAGGGCTATGACGTCGGCAAGGACGACTATGTCCTGCTGTCGCCAGAGGAAGTGGCAGCTGCCGTGCCGGAAAGCGACAAGACGCTTTCGGTCACCGCCTTCATCGCCTGCGCCGATGTCGACGACGTCTATTTCGACCGTCCCTATTATCTCGCCCCGTCAGGCGACACAGCCGAGGAGGCCTTCGCGCTCATCCGCGAGGGCATGCGGAAAAAGAACGTCGTCGCCATCGCCCAGGCCGTGCTGTTCCGGCGAGTGCGCTCGCTGCTGATCCGGGCCTATGACGACGGGCTGGTCGCCACCACGCTCAATTTCGACTACCAGGTGCGCTCGGCAAAGGACGCCTTCAGCGAAATCCCCGCGATGAAGATCGAAGGCGAGATGCTGGACCTCGCCCAGCACATCATCAAGACCAAGAAGGGCAGTTTCGACGCGGCGACATTCGACGACCGCTACGAGGCGGCACTGGCCGACCTCGTCAAGGCAAAGCTGGAGGGCAAGAAGATCACCGCCCCGAAACAGCCGAAACGCGGGGATGTGATCGATCTGATGGCCGCGCTGCGTGAGAGCGCCGGCGTTGCCGGCAAAGCCACGAAGCAAAACAAGAGCGCCGGGCAAAAGAAGACCTCGCCGCAAAAGAGGGCGCGAAAACCTGCCAAGGCACAGCCGCCGCAGCGCAAGGCCGGATGATCATGGCGCTCGAAACCTATCGCAAAAAGCGGAATTTCGGCGCCACGCCCGAACCGAAGGGGCGGCAGGGGCGCCGCAGAGGCAACAGCTTCGTCGTCCAGAAACATGATGCCACACGCCTGCATTACGATTTCCGGCTGGAGATGGATGGTGTGCTGAAAAGCTGGGCGGTCACCAAGGGACCCAGCCTGTCGCCCGGCGACAAGCGGCTGGCGGTGCATGTCGAGGACCATCCGCTCGCCTATGGCGATTTCGAAGGAACGATCCCGAAAGGCGAATATGGCGGCGGCACCGTGATCGTCTGGGACCGCGGCAGTTGGACCCCGATCGGCGACGGCTCGAAGGGCTACGCCAAAGGGCAGCTCGATTTCGAACTCGACGGCGAGAAGCTGCACGGCCGCTGGCATCTGGTGCGCATGCGCGGAAAACCGCGCGAGAAACGGGAAAACTGGCTGCTGATCAAGGGCGACGATGAATTTGCCCGCGACAATGGCGAGGACGTGCTGGACGAGCTGCCGCTGTCGGTGAAGACGGGGCGGGACTTGGCGGAGGTCTCAGGCGAAGCTCCCGGCTGGTCGTCGAAGACCGGGCGCATCCGTGGCCCCAAGACCCTGCAGCACAAGGCAACAGCACGGAAGACTGGGGCACGGAAGACTGGGGCACAGAAGTCGGGGACGCGGATTTCGGGGGCGCCCGGCAAGGCCGCGCATGAGGCGCCGACCGCAGCACTTGCCGACATGCCGAAAGCCAGAAAGGCAGCCCTTCCTGCCTTCGTCGAGCCGGCTCTTGCAACCCTTGCGGCGTCGCCGCCGACAGGCGAGCGCTGGCTACACGAAATCAAGTTCGACGGTTACCGCCTGCAGGCGCGGCTTGAAGATGGCGATGTCGTCCTGTTGACGCGCAGCGGACTGGACTGGACGGCCAAATTCGGCAAGGCGGTCGTCGAGGCGCTCGCAGCGCTGCCCGTCACCACGGCACTCATCGACGGCGAACTGGTCGTCGAGACGGGCACGGGCGCGTCGGATTTCTCCGCCCTGCAGGCCGACCTGAGCGCGGGCCGGATGGATCGCTTCGTCTTCTATGCCTTCGACCTGCTCCATATCGAGGGATATGACGTCACCCAGGCACCTCTGGTAGAGCGCAAGGCACGGCTCGAGCAGCTTATTCCCGAGGGCGACGGCATTGTTCGCTACAGCGGCCACTTCAAGGAACCTGGCAGCTTGGTGCTGCGGCACGCCTGCCGCCTTAGCCTCGAGGGCGTGGTGTCGAAGCTGCGCGACGGGCCCTATCGCAGCGGGCGCGGCAAGTCCTGGATCAAGTCGAAATGCTCGGCCCGCCAGGAGTTCGTCGTCGCCGGTTTCGTGCCCTCCAGCGTGTCGCGCAGGGCGATCGGCTCGCTGATCCTCGGCGTGTTCGATGCCAAGGAGCTTCATCATGTCGGCCGCGTCGGGACCGGCTTCACCGAAGCCGTGGCAAGGCAGCTCTTTGACAGGCTAGTCGGCATGGAGATTTCGGATAGCCCCTTTGCCGACCGCCTGTCGGCCGCGGAAAGGCGCCAGGCACGCTTCGTTCGCCCCGAACTGGTGGCGGAAGTGGAGTTCAGGGCGTGGACCGCGGATGGCCACCTGCGCCACGCCTCGTTTCGAGGCCTGCGGGAAGACAAGCCGGCCACGGAAATCGTCCGCGAAATCAGAAAGTCCGGCGCAAAGCCTCCGCCGCCGCAACGCCGCACCGTCAAACTCACCCATCCCGACCGCCTCTACTGGCCCGATGAGGGCGTGACCAAGGAGGGGCTGGCGGACTATTACACCGATGTGTGGCGCCACATGGCACCGTTCGTCGTCGGCCGGCCGCTGGCGCTGCTGCGCTGCCCGAACGGCATAACAGGCGAAAAATTCTTCCAGAAGCATGCCTGGAAAGGGTTGAACCCGAACATCGGGCTGATCAAGGACCCCAAGGAAAAAACCGGGGCGCCGCTGATCAGCATCAACGACCTCGATGGCCTGCTCGGCCTGGTCCAATCGGCGACGCTGGAAATTCATCCCTGGGGCTCGACAGCAGCGGATTGGGAACATCCTGACATGATCGTCATGGATCTCGATCCGGGAGACGGCGTCTCTTGGCTGGCCGTCACCGAAGCGGCACAGGAGGTGCGGCAGCGGCTGGTCGACAAGGGGCTTGCCGCCTTCCTGAAAACATCGGGCGGCAAAGGCCTGCACGTCGTGGCGCCGCTCAAGCCGAAAGCCGACTGGCCCGAGGTCAAGGCCTTCACCAAGGCGCTCGCCGACGAGATGGCCTCCGACGATCCGGACCGCTACGTCTCGACGATCACCAAATCGAAGCGCCACGGCAAGATCCTCGTCGACTATCTGCGCAACCAGCGCGGCGCAACCGCCGTCGCCTGCTATTCGACCCGGGCCCGCCCAGGTGCTGCGGTGTCGGCGCCGCTGTCATGGGATGAGCTCGGCGCTGACATCGGACCGGCCCACTTCACCGTCGAGAACATGCCCAAGCGGCTCGAAGCCCTGGCCAGCGACCCCTGGGAGGATTTCCGCGCCGCCGCCGTTCCGCTTACAGCGAAACGCGGAAAGGCCGGCTAGTTCTTGGCGCGGCCTTCGGCCTTGATGCTGCGTTTCAGCGCATCCATGATGCTGACGACATTGCCCGACGAAGCGGCCGGCTCGGTCTTTTCCCTGGCCGGCCGACGGCGCCCCTTCTTCTTGGAGGCGATGATGTCGAGCAGCTTTTCCTGGACGGGGTCACGCACCATGTCGGGGTCCCACGGCTTTGTGCGGCTGTCGATCAGGCGGGTCACCAGGGTCATCAGATCCGGATCAGGCTTCGGCGCATCGATCCCGGTAAAATAGTCGCCGGCGTCCCTGACCTCGTCGCCATAACGCAATGTCCACACGACGATGCCCTTGCCGCGCGGCTCGAGCATCACGGCGCGCTCGCGCCGGTAGAGCACGAGGCGCGAGATGCCCACCATGCCGGCCGCCGCCATGGCGTCGCGGATCACCGAGAACGCTTCCTCGCCGACCTTGTCGTCCGGGATCAGATAATGCGGCTTGTCCAGCCAGATCCAGCCGATGCTGTCTGCGGCAACGAACTTCTCGATATCGATGGTCCGGGTACTTTCAAGGCCGACGGCCTCGAGTTCCTCGTCCTCGAGCAGCACATAGTCGTCCTCGCCCCTGGGATAGCCCTTGACCTCGTCGTCCTCGTCGACCGGCTTGCCGGTGACGGCATCGACATAGTGGCTGACGACGCGATTTCCGGTCTTTTCGTTGAGGGTGTGGAAGCGGACCTTTTCGGACTCGCTGGTTGCCGGCGTCATCGCCACCGGGCAGGTCACCAGCGACAGTTTCATGTAGCCCTTCCAGAATGCGCGCTGTGCCATCGGTGTCTTCCCGCGTGTCGAGTGCCAGATGTCGAGCAGGAGTAACGTCAGATACGGGCTTGCGTTCCTGGGCAGGTGTCAGGATGCAATCCCCCGGGATGAATGAGGAGAGATCATCAGCGATGGCGGTCAGGATTGCGGCGATGCGACCCAGCCGGTTCAACAAGTTCGTCGACCGCGTCTAGCAGGCGCAACTAGCCGCTCGAGTAAAAGCACCATCGCTCCAGGCGGCGAGGCTCGCAAATATGTCGACGGTGAGACTTGTCGATGTCACCGTCCTACTCAGCTTCTTGGTTGCGCTGTCGAGACAGACATCGGCAGTCCCGGTTCCGGTGCTGTCGGTCGGCGGACCCTCGCTCGCGGCCTTCAGATCGGCCTTGAACTTCATGCTCTCCGACAGGGACGGCACCGCCAGTAGCGTTCCATGGGCCACATAGACAGTCTGTGGGATCCGTTGTTCGGTTCCGGAGTCGCTGCCGCGGCCGGCGGCAGCGAAGCTGTCGTCACCTCCTGGCTATCCAAAGGTTTTCCCATCGCGGACGCCGGCCTCGGCGCCTTCGCCTATAGCCTGGACATTCTCGCCGGCGCGATCGCCACCGGCGCCGCTGGCGGACGATGCCTCAGGTGGTGTTCCTGTTCGGCCTGCTCGTCATCCTGCGTCTCTTTTGTCATCGTCCAGCCGCCGCTTATCGGGGCCCTTTGCACGCCGTGCATCATTCCAGGCCGCGATGAGGGTGATCCTCATCCCCTACTCAATCGAGGTGCTGGCGACTGTCCAATATCTGTGGCGGGCCAAGAAAGCGGGCGAGCCGTTCTGGCGGACTTTTTGGAGGGGCGGGCCGGCGCTTTCGGAGGATCCGACGCTGGATGCCGACCTCGATCGCCCGGCTTGGGAAGCCTTTAAGGATTTTGTCTTCGGCGGTGACCTTCCCCTGGTCACTTGGCGCAAGCATAGCGCTCGGCGTCCTGCTGATGGCGACGCCGCTCGTCCTTGGCGCCGAGCCGCGTACTTCAGCGATCATATCGTCGGCTGCCTCGTTATCCTCGTCGCAATCACCGCCATGGCCGAGATTGTGCGGGCCGTGCGCTTTCTCAATATAGCCCTTGGCGCGTGGATTGCGGCGGCACCGTGCGCGCTGGATGGAGGATCGGGCCTTGCAACGGCGGTGAACCTTGTAATCGGGCTCGCACTGATCGACCTGAGCCTGCCGCGAGGGGTCCGCAGCGATCAGCACTACGGCGGCTGGGATAGGGCGATCGTCCGACAGTCTTCGTGCACGGCGCAGGAACGGATCGCCGCCGCGGTCGTTGGTTTTCGATATCGAAAGGAGAAGGAACGATGGCCAGATGCGACCAGTGCGGCAACGATTACGACAAGGCCTTTGAGGTGATCATTGCGGAGGAAAGCTATACGTTCGACAGTTTCGAGTGCGCGATCCAGAAATTGGCTCCGACCTGCCCGCATTGCAATGTGCGCATCATCGGGCACGGTGTCGAACAGGGCGACGTGATCTACTGCTGCGCGCACTGCGCAGAGCAGGAACGGGCGGATGCACTGATCGACCGGGCCCGTTGAGCCACGCCACCAGAGCTTCCGAAAGCGCGGGCAGGCGTTTGACCGGTGGCGTGGCGCTGGCACTGCGGCGATCGTCTAACATCAGCTTGATCTTCGGCAGGGTTCCGTCAGCGCGACCGGCTGCGGTACCTCATGCAGCGTGACCTGTGGCAACACAGGCTTTCTACGCGGACGCGCAGGTGCAGGTGGTCGCCATGACAGCGACCTGTTCCTTGACACTGTCGGTGTTGGTTGGTCGACGGCACAACGGGCTCGGCCTTAGCCGCACCTATTCCTGGGCGAACGCCCAATGCGCGCTCAGTGCGTGGCCGGTGGGAGAAAGGCCCGCCGGGGCTTTCGCGGGTTGGGGCGTCAACTCGGGCCTCGCGTTGCTACGCGCCAGAGTCGCACATCAGGTCGCAATTGTTGCGACGATGTCGCAATCAGGACCATGACGCGAGGGCAACCGAGTCATCTTGCGCACGGCCCGATGGCCGACCGACGCATGACAAAATCTCAGGGAGGGAAGCATGTCGTCTATCAAAACCACCGCGACCGAGGATCATGGTCTGGAAGCCGGCCAGGACAACATTCGCGTTCTGGGCTTGGACATTCACAATCCGGTCTTCTTCGTTTCTGCGGTAATCATCGTCGGCTTCGTCATCTTCACCCTGATCTTCAGGAGTTCCGTCGGCCCGGCGCTCGGCAACTTGCGTGTATGGCTCACGTCCACCTTCGACTGGCTGTTCATCATAGCCGGCAATCTGTTCGTCCTGTTTTGCCTCGCCGTCGTCCTGTCGCCAATGGGTCGCGTGCGCATCGGAGGTGCCGACGCCGTGCCGGAATTCGGCTATGCCGGCTGGTTCTCAATGCTTTTTGCCGCCGGGATGGGCATAGGGCTGATGTTCTTCGGCGTGCTGGAACCGATGTATCACTTCAACAACCCGCCTCTGGGCATCGCCGGCCCGGTTGCCGACGGCGTGTTGAGTGCCGGCGCTGTCGAGGCCGCGCGCGAAGCCGCCATGGCCGCGACCATCTACCATTGGGGCCTGCATCCGTGGGCGATCTATGCGGTCTTGGGGCTGTCGTTGGCTTTGGCCGCCTATAACAAGGGCATGCCCCTGTCGGTGCGCTCCGCCTTCTATCCGATCTTCGGCGAGCGCGTTCGCGGCTGGATTGGCCATGTCATCGACATTATGGCCGTCTTCGCCACCCTGTTTGGATTGGCGACATCACTCGGCTTTGGGGCAGAACAGGCGTTGGCCGGCCTCAACTTCCTTTACGGCGTTCCGGTGACGGACACGATGAAAGTTCTGCTTATCGCCGGCATCACGGCAATTGCGCTGGGTTCGGTTGTCGCCGGCCTGGACGCGGGCGTCAAGCGCCTGTCCGAGATCAACATGGTCCTCGCTGTGCTGCTGGTGGCTTTCGTCTTCGCTCTTGGACCGACCGGGGAAATCGTCGCCGGCTTCTTCAGCAACACTTGGTCCTATGTCACCCATCTGCCTGCGCTGTCCAATCCCTTCGGGCGCACTGACGACGAGTTCCTCCATGGCTGGACCACCTTCTACTGGGCGTGGTGGATTTCCTGGTCGCCATTTGTCGGCATGTTCATCGCCCGTATATCGAGAGGCCGCACAGTGCGCGAATTCATCGTCTGCGTGCTGCTCATTCCGACGGTCGTATCGATCTTCTGGATGACAGCCTTTGGCGGCACGGCGCTTTCGCAATTCCTGAACGATGGTTATCAGGGCGTACAGGAGACCGTCGTGGCCTACACGCCTGAATTGTCGCTATTCCGGCTGCTGCAGCCCCTGCCATTGGCGGGGCTCACATCGCTGATCGGTATCGTGCTGGTGATCGTATTCTTCGTCACTTCCTCTGATTCAGGCTCGTTAGTCATCGACACGATCACAGCTGGCGGCAAGGTCGACGCGCCTGTAGCGCAACGCGTCTTCTGGGCCACTTTCGAAGGCCTGGTTGCCATTGCACTGCTGCTCGGCGGCGGGCTTGCCGCGCTTCAGGCGAGCGCCATCGCGACCGGCTTTCCCTTTGCCCTGCTGCTACTGCTCATGATGGTGGCGACCTGGAAGACGCTTCAGTCGGAAACCGCGCTGATAAATCGCGCCCGGACAAGGTGAGCGATGGTGTTTGTTCGCCGATCGGGCGAAGCGACCGGTCTCTTAGTGCTCTTATGTGGAGAAGGCGAAACCCTAAGCGACTTGGAAGCCGAGAATGCCGCGGCCGCTGAGAGGCTCACCTCGCACTGGAGCTAGAAACCGACCTTCCTTTGCCTTCTGGCCCAGGGCTGTCGTTGCGAGGGCTTGCGGACGCCGGCGTTATGCGCGAACTGCCGTGCAGCGGGCCGCGTCAGCAGGCCTTCACAACACGAGCAGCAGAGCGAAGGTCCGAAATGGAGGAGCGCACCGAAGGGCCGGAATTGGCGCAAGACGCTCGTTCGTGCTGGTCAGAACGGGCGACCGCTTACCCTGGTTATTCAAGCTAAGTCATTCCAGTGCTTCATGTGCCTCCTGGTAGCGAAATTCGGCCCGGCTCCAGACGTGCTGTCACGGCCCTTGCTAAGTGGCAGGAATGTCTTGGCCCTCAGGCGAAGAACGCCCGCATCCGTGGCCACCAACCGATTGCGGCGCGGACGCGTCGGGCAGCGCTGGCACCTCTGGTCGACTCGCCGAGATGACAGTGGCAGACTATGTTATGCAGCTGCCGGTCGGATAGTTCGAAGAAGCGCTTGGCCTCGCCGTAACTGTCGTCACTAAGCCCCGCTGCTCGGAAGACTGGATCCTCGAAAGCCACCGTGATGGGCGAACCCGATGCGCGCATGGTCTGTCGTTCGGCGTGCGGGAGAAACTCGGTGCCAGAAAGGGTGGTCAGACGTCGCTTCGGCTGGTCCTTAAGCAATCTGGCCCAGCGCTCGAGACGCTCGATGCGCGTCATAGGAACGACATCCGCCAAGGCTTGCAGTTGTTCGATGCTGTGATGCTTCATCGCTGCCTCCATTTTTTAGGCGTCGGCTATCTGGGCTAGCCTATAAAGCTGGCGCCTTGTTTGCGCAGAAACTTGGGCCTGCTGGGGACGCCCAGCAGGCCCCGCTCTCCAGAGCGCTATCGCTGAGGGGCATCACGCTCCGAGCATCATCAATTCGGAAACGATCTAATAGTTCCTTCGTGTTGAAAACGGAAAAAGGCTCGCAATCGTCGGCTCAGTATGCCCGTGAGCGTGGGTCCAATGTGCTGACTGTTGGAACGTGGGACGAACGCCAACGGGCCTCGAGATGCAAAGGTGGAACAGATGGAATTTTCTGCTCGAAATGGTGTCTTCGTGCAAGACAACCTGAGCAACGGTTCGTTCAAATCCCTGTTTACATAAAGACACCGTTCGCGCGTGAGAGGGTCAATACCATCGGCCTCGACCGTACCAACCGCCTCCTCCAATTAGCAATACGATCAGGATGATTATTAGAAGCGTCGTGATATCCATTGGAGTTCTCCAGCCACCATTGACTTACACAACGCTTGGCCCGTCCGCTTGTTCCGGCGCAGGCCTGTCGCAACCCGTCGTCGCTCAGCTTGGCGTGCCCGTTGGCCAAGCGATTGACCGTGGTGAACTGTTTGTTGCGCGCGCTCGTCGAACGCGCGCAAATACAGACGTAACCCTCGCTTTCCCAACGTGTGTCCCGCTGGCGCGCGAAGCCTGCTTTGCTGAGATTTCCGGCAGACGATTTGCCGGTGCGGCGATCCTGCTCGGTTTGCGTACTGGATTTTCTGGCCATCCCAGTCGGCATGCGCGTGATCACTTCACAGTGAGTTCCATTTGGGCCAAACCGTTGGAACAGCAAGGCGCGCATCGGGATCGGTCGTGATGGTGACCGCTCTAGCGGTCGGAACACGTCGCAGGTTCGCGGATTAAATAAGCAGAACCTCAGCTGTGATGGGAGCCGAATATGCCTATTCCTGGTCCTGACAGTCGCAGTCCCAATCCCGCGCCGGCGCGTCCGCATCCGCCGCCAATAGCCCCGGCAGTCGTGCCGCCAGGTGTTCCGCCACCCTCCCCCGGCCCCGCAGGCAGCGCAAAAACGCGGGTTGAACCGTGCGCCTTTGTGTGGCTGAAACGGATTGTGGTCATAGTGGCGTGTACAGTAGGAGCTGTTGCCTCGGCAACGGCGCAATCCTCAAATGGTGGCGAAGAATTGGTTCCGGCTGACCCCTGTCAGGCAAAGCCCGGGGATCACAGCGAAGATCCGACGGTCGACACGTCAAGAGAGGCTTTACCTTCTGAAAACACCTTGGAACACTGCAAGGGCGTTCTGACTCCGCCAAAGATCGGCGACCACGAGATCGAAGAGCCTCCACCAAACACCGGGACAACGCGCATCATTCGCCCTGGCGATATACCGGAACAGGCTCCGAATTGACGCGGCTGCCGGTCGCGAAGGCAACGCTATGGGAAGCGCTGGACATGGGAATTGAACCACAGAGACCAGCGCAAGAGTGAGCCGTCCCTTCAAGCAGTCGCATGCCCAGCGCGACCAGCTGATAATAGATCGAAATAGCTAGAGGCAGCGTAGCTCTTATACGCGATTGACCTGCATGATCTGAAGCTTAACTTTCGGTTAAAATTGCCGGAGTTCGCCGGGCGGTTAATTTATTCGTTGATTGTGCGGAGTCGCTTCGTGCTAAGTCGAAACTTCTCTTCAATCGAAAAGCTCAAGATTTCCGAGCGTAGTTTCAATACATTAAATACACTTCAGCCGCATATTGCGAGTCTATCTGGGAGCAGTTCGGCATACCCGCTCCGCGTGTGGCCTTGCTTCCTAAGGCGAGCACGCAATTCAGCAATCTTCGCAAGATTTTCGAAGTCGTCGACAGCGGCGATGCGGATGCCATTGTTCTGACGGACGAGCGACACGTTTTGGCACTCGATGACTTTCGAAGCGCCAGGAACCTTTGCTTGGTGCCGGTGGTCAATATGACCGGCCGATCCAGCCATGTCGCTGACGTCGATTTCGACGTCGCCGATCCGAAATCGATCATAAAAACGGCAGGCCTTATCAGCAAGTTCGCCGAAAGAAGAGCCCGCCTGTCACACAGATTTCTACTGGCAGATTCACCTGCTTCAAGAATGCTGGCGCACTTGTTTGTGTCGGGCGAAGCCCTCACGCCGGTTCGTGATCCAGAGTCCAAGTATTTTTTCGCCATGAAGGGATTTCTCGACACCAATTCGACCGTGCTGATCGCGGAGGCTCTTGCAAATCGAGGCTGGTTGGACAGGCATTTCGTCGACAGGCATCATCAATGTGACCCATGCGGCTCGCACCGACTTGTGGTGAGGGAAGAATGTCCAAACTGCCGGTCAGCCAACCTTGATGAAGCAGAGTTGATCCATCACTACACCTGCGCCCAACTTGGCCCGGAGGTCGACTTTCGCCGTGGCAATGCACTTATCTGCCCGAAATGCAGCAAGCAGTTGCGAAACTACGGAAAGGACTACGACAAGCCGGGAAGCGTGCAAATATGTGGCGAATGCCGCCACACGACGTCAGAGCCGGCAATCGGGTTTGTGTGCCAAGACTGCGGAGTGGGCATCGATGGCCAAAAGGTAACGACAGTCGATCTGTATTCCTATGCTTTGAGCGACTACGCCACCCATCAGCTCACCGACGGTACGCGGCAGGCACTGCATTCGCCACCACAACTCCGAGACTGCCCAGACGGATTGCAAAAGGAGTTGCGCTCCTTCACGAATGACCTGCCGGTGCTACACGATTGCGTCGTTGCAGAGTTGATCTATGAGGCCAAGGACGAAATCGTAAGTCGGCGCGGCGAAGCGACTTTTACCTCCCTCCGCCGATTGTTCGCCGAAAACTTGCAAGGCCATCTGGCGGGAATGGCCACCGTACATTCGTCGACCGAACGCGATTTCGTGCTCTTTTTCCATCTGACGCAATCCGACCGGGACACTGATGCACAGGTCATTCTCAACATGTGCGAGGCAGTTCTGTCAGACCATCTGCAGCCGAGGCTGCGCATCTTGTGGGGTGGTTCGGATGGGGCGATCGCGTGACTGACATCGAATTCGGCCTCTCGTTTCTATATTCATAGACCCTGTCGAGCGTCGTTGCGATCTTTTGGTACACGCTGATGTTCGATCTGCCGCGCTACGCCCTGCCCTTTGCTGCGCTGGCGCTGAGCCAAAGAAGAGAATCAGCGCAGTCCGATCCGATCGGACAACCCCATTGCATGCCCCTCAAGGTCAGTGTTGTTCTGATTGGCCATAACGAGGCGGATTCGATCCGGGCATGCGTCCGATCGCTTAGGGAGCAGTCGTTTTTCGACTTCGAGATCGTGATTGTCAGTGACGGATCCACCGATCGGATGAGCAAAGTTGCGCGTGAGATCGTCGGATCCGGTGACGCGACCTGTGTCCTTTCGACTGATGTCAGGGGCGGCAAGTCAAGCGGCGTGAACTTCGCCTGCGAAATCGCCAAAGGCGACATCATCATCAACGTCGATTGCGACTGCTCGTTCGATCGCTTTGCCATTGAAGCGCTGGTACGTGCTTTTGACGACCCTCTCGTCGGAGCGGCATGCGGTGACATCGCCCCGCGAAATGCCAGCGCAACGCTGATGACGCAGATCCAAGAAATTGAGTATTTGCAGTCCATCTCCGTGGGCAAACGCTTTGGCGGATCGATGGAGCAAATAACATGTTGCTCGGGGGCGTTCGGAGCATTTCGCCGCGAGGCGTTGGCTCAGGTTGGCGGGCTCGACGTTGGTGGCGGCGAAGATCTGGATGTTACCATTCGAATGCGCCAAGCCGGCTGGCGCATTGCCTTTGTTCCGGATGCGTTGTGCTACACCGATGTGCCGGAGTCGGTTTACGCCTACATTCGACAGCGTCTGCGGTGGGAGCGTGACGCTTTCTGGCTCAGGTTCAGAAAGCATCGTCGGCTGCTCAATCCCTTCGGGAGCAATTTCCGCTCTACCTTCTGTGGCTTGTCACCCATTTTGGGCCCGAAGCCATCCCGATCCTGATCGCCCTCCAATCGGCCTTGTTACTGTTCGACGCCGCAATGCTCGCCTTGGCAAACCGGATAACCCACCGCGCTGCCTTTGGACGAAACGTGCCGTTCCTGCCGGCCTATTCGCTGTTCATGTCGTATGTGATGCGATTTGTGCGATTGACCGCTTACGTCGACGAGTGCTTTGTTTCAGGCTCTCATCGCGACAACTATGTGCCGGCAAAAGTGCGTCTGCTTAGGCCGTGGTGACCACGCATCTATGCAACACATCCGCAAAAGAACGCTTATAGACAATATCGACAAGCAACAGAGATCGCACACCGGTCGTTTGGGTAGGGCGATTTACCTTATATTGCTGGCGAGTTTTTTCCTACTGATTGCGTACTACCTCGTCGGCTCACTGTTTATACTGTCGGCTGACGGAATCGTGCTCAATGACAAGCGCGTCGTTGCGGCCAGCTATCCCGCCACCATTGTCAAGGTTCTGGTCAGCGAAGGCGACGTCGTAGACAATGGCGCACTACTCGTCCAGCTCGAGTCCTTCGAGATGGTCAAGGAAATCGCCGACCTTTCTGTGCGCTCAAGTGAAATGGTAGTGAAAGAGACCGAGTTGCGAGGACAGTCGACAACAATATCCATTCTCCTGCCACTGGCGGAGCGCGCCTCGCGCGAAAGCGGCGAGACGGTAGCCAGGCTCGACCAGGTAGCCAGGCAGGGGCTAATCCCAATGCGGACACGCGATGACGCTGTGAGCACAAGCTTCCAGGCGACACAAAGGCTGGCTGAACTGACTGCCCAAGGCCTGGACAACCAAGCGCAACTTCGGATGGTTCAAGAGTCACGACAAGTCGCCGAGAACGCTGTCGCCAAGCTTAAGGAAATATATGATGACGGAAAAATCCAGGCCTTGACCGCTGGAGTGGTTGGTTCTCGCGTGCCTGTTCCCGGCCAGTTCGTCCGTCCTGGCGACGAACTTCTTCAGATTAATGGCGGGCGGTCTTACATTCTGGCGTACCTTCCAGATGAGTATCTATTCCCCGTCACCGAGGGATTGAAAGTCGACGTCAGCGCTGGAAGCGATCGCAGCGAAGGCACCGTCGAAAAAGTGCTCCAGATTGCTGACGCACTGCCTGCGGAGTTTCAAAACATGCTGCGACCAAGAGATCGCTCCCGGCTCATCCGCATTGCGCTGCCCAACGGGAGTCCATTTGCCGTTTCTCAGAAAGTCGTGGTGCGCGGCTGTGTTTTCGGATGGTGCTGGGTGAAATGAAAGTTGCCCTAGATGTCGTTTCCAAGAATGTTGTTCAGTCTACGGAATGGGCTGATGCCGCCGAGGGCTGAGTGTGGCCGTGCGAGATTGTAGTTGTCTGCCCACTGGTGAATGGCTTTGGTGCGTTCGTTCGATGAGGCGTATAGCCTGACATAGGCCCATTCGCGCAGCGAAGTCTGGATGAAGCGCTCCGCCTTGCCGTTGTGCGCCGTGCCGTCAGCTGCACGAGCCATTCGCCTAGTCCCGTGTCGCTCGGCGTAGCGGATGACCGCCATAGCGCCGACCACTAGAATCTGGTTTGGAGATGCTGCCGAGCTTCTCCGTACCGCTGCTCTCCAGGATCTGCGCCCTCACGACCATGAGCTGAGCTTCGAGCATCCCATGGCAGAGCCGTGCGTCGGGCGGCACCCTCGGATCGTTTTCGTCCTTGATAACGACGAGCAACTGCTCGATTCCACCCCGCCCGATCGGCGCCAGGTCATCATGGGGCATTATCCTAAACATCGTCGCCTTCATGATGGGCGGAGGCTTTAAACTGCCGTAAGGGCAGCAGAATCATGATAGCCTGACACCGTGTGACACACTCCCATCCCTAGCCCCGCTGGCTCCGGCAGGCGGGGTTTTTTCGCGTTCAAACGGTCACGATGCCAGAAACACCCGTTCGAATTCCGCGTCGGCCCGCTCGATCGTCAGAAACTTACGTTTCCCTTGACGATCGCGGTCCGTTCGAAACAAGTCCAGCCGTTCAAATGACACCGCTGCGACCATGTCCCATTTCACCCAGCCCACGTGCGCATCAAAGCGCGGGCAACGATTCGGCAAAATCGGGAGGGGAAATCGGCACTACGCTACCAATGCCATCCCTATGGCGCCTTGGAGACACGTGCTGCCGTCCGTCTCGCCGTCTTCTTCAAGCATCCGCACCGCTGCCGCGCCACCATGGCTGAAGCGGCCATTTATATGGTACCGCTGACCAAGCTACCCAACTCCCTGCAACCGCAAGCTTGCGGGGCTTTTCATAGTAAAGCTTAGCTATAAGGCGAATAGCACTGCCGACGCGGACCGTTGTAGGGCTGGAAGGTATTGTCGGAGGCCCTGTAAGACCGGTAGCGGTCATAGCACCACTGGACATGGGCGTCGTTTCTAGTGCGTTGGACATATGGCGGCTGAGCATAACGAGGTTGGTTCAGCGCTCCGCCAATGATAGCCCCCGCGATGAAGGCGCCAGCCGGGAACCAGAAGTCGTTGTATCGACGATAGCCTGGCCGGTAGTCCCGATAACCGCGGTGCCCATTGAGGTAAACCACGTTGCCACGCCGGATTATCCGATAGCGACGATCATCGCGATTCATGCGTCGTTGCCAGTAGCCATCATACTGAACCTGTTGGAACGCAGCCTCTGCCGACGGTGCTTTCAGTGAATAAGCAGGTACGGCAACGGCCGGAATAACGGACGCTACCGCAAAGCATGTGGCGATTGCCGTTGCCATCAGCCGGGAAAGGATCGTGCTCATGATCAACTCCTCATGACGTTACCCAATTTTTGCAACGTCCGCGCCGGTGCAATGGTTCCGGTGAAGCCGTACGAGGCCCTACGGCGTGGTAAACCACGCCCATGTGACAGGCCATTTGCAGGCACCTGTCAGCGCTGACTGTCTCTGCGCCATTGCCGCCAAGTCACTTTGCGTGGTACTGCGCGGGGAGCCCCATCAGCCCCAGATGCCGTTTCAGCGTCCGATACTGCTTTGCGTCTTCCACGCCGATAATGTAATCGCGAGTAACCGCTATTTTGATGGGCACCGGTGGGGTCAACGTTCGGCGGCAGCGGCGACAGGTGCCCCAGTTTGGTAAAGCTGGCATAGATGTCTGCAATCAAGCCCGGCACATCGGCTGCAGGAACCGGGTTGTGGAACATAAGCTGCGACAAGATCGGAAGTCAGCTCGACAATCTGGCCGCCCGGCTTTGGCAATATTTCGGTCGACATATTTCTCCAATAGTCACGCAAGCGGTATCTAGTTTATCCAACGGCTATCATTGCAATAGCCATGGCGAGTACGCCATCGCGAGATTGGCGATCGACCTCCGAAACGTCAGACGATCCGGGAGGTTTGTCCGAAAGAATTTATGCGAGTATCGCCGATCTAAGGTTCAACCGTTGATGACTCGACTGAGATGCGCGGGTTTGTCAAAAATTCTCCATTCAGCGTTCGACAGTCATACCGGAGGTAAGCATGCCTTTAGGTGGTACCTGTTTTGGGCCCGGCGACCTGGATTTCATGGCACGTATCCTTAGGGAGACCCTGCCGCCTTCAGCCACTGACATAGATAAGGAATTGCAGACAGCATCATTGATCTGTCTATATGGATCGGGCATCACAGATAGAGATCGATTGATCCACATTCTGAAGGAAGGCAGCCACAAACGACCCCGCCAAGGTTGGCGGAAGGCGACCGATCGCGCATACCCTCTATCTAGGGCATCCTCGGCCTGAACGAAGAAGAGAGCGCCCGCGCCAGAAGGGGTGCTGTTAGCGCAGGCGCAAGGCTCTCTCGGTTGCCTGGTGGGACGATGGCAAGGGGGCGAGCTTAAGGGCGATTCTACTCCCCGCTGACGCTGCGTCAAGCTTGGGCCGGCAGGCTTCGCAGTCTGGCGGAACCATTCCCACATTGCCGAATTTATGATGCCGGAGCGACCCGACAACCCCGCCGTCACTCGCTCCTGAGCAGCGGACCTGCCGCTTCTTTTCCAACCGGAAGCGGTGGGCCATCCCTAGTATGACGGAAAGGTGATGGAACCATGTTGCTCGCTGGCGCTTGGCTGCCCAGGAGAACGGGCAATGCCAGACGACCATCATATTGAAGAGATCATTGAAGAGATCGAAGCCATCCGCGGGGAACTACGGGCTGTGAGAAAACGCATCGCCGCTTCAGCCTCCAAGGTCCTTCTGGAGGAGGCTGACTCGCTGCTGTCGGTATCAGAAGACCTTATGAACAAGGTCTTCCAATCACTCCGACGCAAAACACTGTAGCCGTCATGGCTTGCCTTGTTCCGGCATCCTTGTGGCGGCGGGTTTATCCCTTACCAAGAGCTCGCTCAGCGTCGTGGCTGCTCTTTTTAGCAAGTTGCGAGTTTCCAGGTCAGGCAAGGAATCGGGATGGTCGGCCACATCCAGCAATTCGAGAACGAGATCCACACCCTTCTGATGTAATTCGGGCACTTCAAACTCCTCCTCCAACGCCAAGACGCGCGTAACCTTAACTGGGCGTGGAACGACATTCAACGGCGCGCGTTCATGTGGCGAGGCGCGTTCCGACCGCGGCGCCGCGGGGGTCTGTCGCATCGCATCTCCGGCAACGCTATGGATGGGGTGGAATAGGGGGTTTTTAGCGTTGGACGCAACCTTGAGAGAGCACGCACTTCAATTTTGATAATGACCGGAAGGGTCGTAAGGGTCGCCGGTGGCTGGCAAGCCGGTCGCGCGGTGCGGCTCGCTGGAGTTGCCGCGATTGTTTCGCGAATACGGGCGGTAGAGGTGGCTCCCAGAGATTAGATTCAGGACTACATCAACAGCGGAACGGTGGTGGCAGTGTACTGCACAATCCGGCGTGCGACCACCATGGGACGCTCGATCCGATCGCGCTTCGACAAGCTCGGCCCCGAGGGGTCGTACCCGCCGTGCTGCGCCACTATCGCGATCATTGCGTCGGTGGCGATGCCGACGGCGCAAGATGCCGATCGTTCCGGATAGAGGTGTAGTCTTTTCACATATGGGCATACTGCGGGAAACTATCGTTGAGCCCACCGATGCAACACGATCCATGCGGGTCGATGGCAGGCAAGCCTTAACCTGTGCGCCGGTCAGGATCTTCGAGCCCGCGGTTGAGCTGGGGGACGGGGGCCACGGGGGCCAACTGAGCCTCGGCGAACGGTTCAGTTCGCGCGGTCGGGCCTAGTCGCCTGCCGAGGGGCTCCGGCGCCTACCGAGCCAGGGGATTGCCTGTTCAAGCTTGTAGTCGATGACATGGCGGTCGGCGGAAATTCTCTCGCGTTGGGACTTGGCTTGACGAGGTGAGCCATGAGGAAAAGGCCGCCGGCGAGATAGACGACCGCGCCGATCATAAGCATGACGACGCCGCCGATCTGCTGATCCTGGCCGGCATCCAGCACGATGCCGAAGCAGGTGACCTCGCCGCTGCCATAGAGCGGTCGTGGACTGAGCCCCAAAAGTGCGCCGAGCAGGGTCATGTGGATGGAAGTGAGCAGGAGGGCTGATGTGCCCACCGCCACGTGGCGTGGTTCCGTTGGTGCTGCGAAACTTGTCGACCACAGCAGCAAGCCGACGGCGAGAAAGATGAGTTGTTCCGTTGCAGTAACGACGGGCGAGGTTTCCGCTGCGCCGCGCAGAACAGGGGCGTGCCATCCCCAGACGGCGACGAGCTCCAGGAGCGAGGCGACGATCGGCAAGGCGAGAGGCATCGAATGTCTTGGGCGCCAGTTTTGAGGCAAGCCCAGTGCGATCAAAGGCGCGGCAATGGCGATCACACCCATATGAGCTAGCATGTGCGCGGCGAAGGAGCCGCGCCAGGGCCCGAGTAAGGGCCCGAGCCAGATCAGCGCTAGCATTGCCACGCCGCTTGTGAGCGCCAGCCCTCTCATCGCAGACACTCCGTCAGGAACACGGCCGGAAGCGCGGTAAAGATTACGGCCACGAAGCTCAGGCCGGACAGCAGCAGGGTTGCGTAACCTTGGAAGAGAAGACGGTCGCGACGGGTGGGGTCGTCGTGCGGCGGATCGCCGGTGCCGAACCCCCATTGGCGCCAGGCGAGCAGCGCCGCGACGACGATTATCGCGAGAGACAACAGGGTGATGCCGGCGATAAGGGTGCGAAGATCGAAAAAATCGTTGCCCAAAAGACGGGGCTTTGCGCAGAAGATCGCCGTCGAGACGTAGCAAGCCAGAAAGTGCAGCGCCCACACGACGGGGGCAGTGAAAAGCGTCCACAGCGACTCGATTTCCGGAGGCAAGAGGTGGCGCATCACCGCGCCTCCGGAAACAGGCCGACGACGGCGAAGGTCACCAGCGCGGTCACCAGCATGAAGTGCCAGTAGAGGGCTACGTTGTGCAATTCCATGTCATGCCGGTCGGTGAGCCGCCCGGCCAGGCTGCGTGCCAGGCAATAGAGCTGCATGATGCCGCCCGCCGCACCGTGTAACGCCGCCCAGATGACGAGTGTCCAGACGATTGCCGGGTATACGTGGGCGGTGGGGTTCATGCCGGTGGTGAATGGTCCGGCGAGAGCTGCGGTGCAGCCGGCGATGGACGTCAGCGCACCGCAGCCGAGAAGGATCCGCGCCATTGCCAGTTTGCGGCGCCGGTTCACCTCGCGTGCGCCGAGCGCTGCTGCCCAGGAAAGCGCAAACAGCGCCAAGGCCACCATCGGCCAGAACATGCCGGGGCCGGCGATGCCGCTGGTGAAGTCCTCATGGACGGTCCAGAAGAAAAAGTATCCGAAGGTGAGGCTGGCGAAAGCCGTTCCGTCACCGGTCATGGTGATGAACATCGCCCACCAACCCACGGATTTCACGCCGGATGCATAGAGCGGCAGGGAAATGCCGTGCCCGATGTCTTTTTCATCTTTTTCCGGGATGTCCCCCGTTCCGATCCACAACCACCACAAGATGGCCGCCATAAAGGCGAGGCCTGAGATCAGGGAGACGATCCACCATTTGAACGTCAGGGCAACGAACACGGTGCCGAGCGCCAAAGCGCTGATGATCGTGACATAGGATGTCCCGCCGACCCGCAGAACCTGTTCGGGCTCGGCGTCTAGGACGGATGTGACCAGCGTTTCGCGCCGGCCTTCTTTGGCGTCGGGCAAATACCAATCTCCGGCATTTACCTGCCTGGCCAGAGACTCCTGGTCCCAGAGCGGATAGCGGCTCTCGATGCGGGGAATGGAGCGGACGCCCCAATTCTCTTCCGGCTCGCTGACCCATTCCAGCGTGCCGGCGTTCCACGGGTTTACCTCGCCGCGCGGCTTCCCACGGCGATGCAGGGTAACGTCCATCACCACGGCGAACATGCCGATGCCAAGCACCACGGCGCCCATCGTAGAGATCAGGTTCAGCCAGTCCCAGCCAATATCGGCGGGATAGGTGTAGACGCGACGCGGCATGCCGCGCAAGCCGGTGAGATGCATCGGGAAGAAGGTGATGTTGAAACCGGCGAACATCAGCCAGAATGCAAACCGGCCGACACGATCTGACATGTGTCTCCCGCCGATTAGCGGGTAATAGTAATAGAGCCCGGCGAAAACAGGGAACAGCATCCCCCCTATCAGGACATAGTGGAGATGCGCGACGACAAAATAGGTGTCGTGCGCCTGCCAGTCGAAGGGCACAAGTGCGACCATGACACCGGTAAGCCCACCCATGACGAAGATGGCGATGCCGCCCATGGCAAACAGCATCGGCGTCGAGAAGATGACCCGGCCGGCCAGCATGGTGGCGATGAATACGAATATCTGGACCGCCGTCGGAATCGCCACGGCCTCCGAGGCTGCCGAAAAGAAAGCCAGCGAGATCTGCGGCAAGCCCGTCGCAAACATATGGTGGACCCAAAGGCCGAAGGACAGGAAGCCGGTGCCGACCGCCGCCAGCACGATCCAGGAATAGCCGACGATCGGTCGCCTTGCGAAGGTGGGCACGATCATCGCGAGCAAGGCGATTGCCGGCAGGAAGATGATGTAGACTTCGGGGTGACCGAATATCCAGAACAGGTGTTGCCACAGAAGCGGGTCGCCACCGCGCGCCGGGTCGAAGAACGGCCAGTCGAACATGCGCTGCAGTTCAAACAGAAGATCCCCGGCGATGAGCGGCGGGAAAGCGAACAGGATCATTCCTGCGACGATGAGCAGATACCAGGCAAAGAGCGGCATCAGGTTTACCCGCATTCCCGGTGCCCGGCATTTCATGATGCCGACGATCAGTTCCACCGCCGCGGCAAGCGACGCCACCTCGATGAAGGACAGACCGAGCAGCCAGATGTCGGCGCCGATGCCGGCCTGTTCGCTGGTCGCCAGCGGCGGATACATGAACCAGCCGGAATTGGGCGCCGCACCGAAGAAAATCGACCCACATACGAAGACGCCGCCGATCAGGAAGCTCCAGAAGCCGAAGGCGCCAAGACGAGGAAACGGCAGTTCGCGGGCACCCAGCATGGGCGGCAGCAGGAATATCGCCACAGCTTCGAAGATCGGCACGGCGAATAGAAACATCATCACCGTGCCGTGGAGCGTGTAGACCTGGTTGTAGGTCTCTGCGGACAACAGGTCGTTTTGCGGCACGGCGAGTTGGGCGCGGATGAGCAGGCCGAGCAGGCCCGCAAACAGCATGAATGCGAACGCCGTGGCACCATACCAGAGGCCGACCTGCGCATTGTTGACCGAGGTCCAGTAGCGCCACCCCTTTGGCTTTGCCCAAACGGCACGCAGTTGCGCTTCCTCGGTGGCCCTGTCGCGTCTGGGCTCCAGCTGCGCGCTCATTGCAGCCCCTTGAGCCAGGTTGCGATCTCGGTCAGTTCAGCGGCGGAGAGATGCGAGTTGGCGGGCATATGAGCGCCCGATTTGACTGCACTCGCATCAGCAATAAAGCTCGCAAGGGCTTCTGAACCGCTGGCGAGCTGGCCTGCGCCGACGGTCAGGCGGGAACCGACATGGGAGAGGTCCGGCCCTGCTGTCGCCTGCCACGGCGTCCCTGCGATACGATGGCAGGAGCCACAACGTTCGCGTTCGAACAGTGCGCGTCCCATGCCTGGCGCCTCCACGCCGCTCGAGGGCCGACTGCGCGCATTCAGCCAAGCGTCGAACGCTGCGCCTTCCATCACAATCGCCGGAAAGGCCATCAAAGCGTGTGAGGTGCCGCAGAATTCGGCGCATTGGCCACGATAGGTCCCGACTTTGGTAGGCTTCAGGGACAGGCGGTTTTGTCGGCCCGGGATCAGGTCCATCTTGCCGCCAAGGGCCGGGATCCAGAAGGAATGGATCATGTCGGTGCTGGTCAGGGCGAATTCGACCCGCTCGCCTACAGGCAATCGTATCTCGTTTGCCGAGACCACACTGACGCCATTTGGGCGCTGGTAGACGACGTGCCACCAGAACTGCCTGCCGGTTACCTCGATACGCAAGGTGGCGTCGTCGCTTCCCGCAATAGGACGCAGCGACGGCATGAGCCAGAGTGCGTATGCCAAAAGGGCTGCCAACACGGTTACCGGTAGCATCGCGCCGCCCCAGAAGATCACCCGTGCCGCCCTGTCTTCCGGCAACGGTTCGCGCTTCCATCGAGACGCGTAGAGAGAAAGCGCGACCACGAAGGTCCAGATCTGCAGGCCGCCCGCGATCATGACCCAGAAAAGGCGCGCGACCTGTCCTGATTCTTCGCCCGCCGGATCGAGTGCCGACTGCACACCGCTGCAGGCTGAAAGAACGGGCGTCAGCGCCGCAATCAGCAGCAGTCCAGCGGATCTTTGCCGAGCCGATCCCGTTTTTGCAGGTATTCGGAACGCCCTCTCCGTTTCCATTGTGACGAAACATCGCGATGATGAGAAAGTTCCGAAGCGCTGGGCCAGCGTCATCGGAGGCGCAAAGCGCAACGCAGGGAGAAATGCGAATGACACGGCAGCAGGTATCAGGATATTCAACTGCGCAAGTGGCGTTGCATTGGAGCGTCGTCGTCCTGGTGGCGTTCCAGTATCTGGCGCATGACGGCATGGAAGCCGCCTGGCGTGCATTCCTGCGGAACGAACCAACTGCCACCGATACCAGCCTGCTGGCCTATATGCATGTGGTGGCCGGCGTGACCATATTGCTGCTTGCTCTCGCCCGCGTTCATTTGCGCCTCACTCGCGGTGCGCCGCCCCCTCCACCCGATGAGCCGCGTTTGCTGCAAATCCTTTCCGAAGCGGTGCACGGTTTGATCTATCTGTCGCTGTTTCTGCTGCCTCTGTCGGGAGGCGTTGCCTGGTTTGCCGGTGTGGAAGCAGCCGCTGCCGCACACAATGTGCTCAAAACCGCACTACTCGGCGCCATCGTGCTGCACATCGCCGGCGCCCTGTTTCAGCATTTTGTTCGCCGTTCCGACGTCATGATGCGGATGTTCAGGCCGCAGCGCTCCTGAGGCTGTGTACGGTGCTTCGATAAGATTGCAACTGGAGCTAGCCCGACGCGTTGAACGCAAAAGGGAGCTCCTGCCATGAAAAAACTGATCCTCGCTCTCCTCGCCGTCCTGGTCATAGGCATAGTTGCCGTCGGGGCTGTTTTCCTTTCCTCGCGAGAAGAGGCGAAGGTGGCGATCGAAGACCAATATGGGCCCGAGCCAAAGCTGCCCGAACCCGATCCCAGGATACTGCCGACCGTGCATCAGGCCGAGGCAGAGCCGTGGAGACAAGGCGAGATGCCGAAGCCTGCAGAAGGCTATGCCGTCAACCAGTTCGCCGACGGTCTCGATCATCCTCGCTGGCTGCATGTCCTGCCCAATGGAGACGTGCTGGTCGCCGAAAGCAACAAGCCGCCGCAGGAAGAAAGCAGTGTCTCCATCCGTCGCTGGGTGGCTCAGAAGATCATGGGCAGCGCCGGCGCCAACGCGCCGAGCGCAAACCGCATCTCAATTCTGCGCGATGCTGACGGCGACGGTGAGGCGGAGCTGAAACAGCCATTCATCACCGGGTTGTTCTCGCCCTTTGGCATGACCTTG
Organism: Aminobacter sp. BA135; assembly: GCF_050859125.1. NCBI lineage: Bacteria > Pseudomonadati > Pseudomonadota > Alphaproteobacteria > Hyphomicrobiales > Phyllobacteriaceae > Aminobacter > Aminobacter sp. BA135. Next base: position 94,596 of record NZ_CP139574.1, on the reverse strand, counting down.
CTCGACGGCAAACTTTATGTGGCGAATGCCGACGGCGTCGTTGCATTTCCCTATCAAGAGGGCGCGACCGAAATCACCGCCCAGCCCGAAAAGATTGCCGACCTGCCGGCTGGCCTGAACCATCACTGGACCAAGGATGTCATTGCTTCGCGAGACGGCACGAAGCTCTATGCAACTGTCGGTTCGAACAGCAATGTCGGCGAGAACGGCATGGACATCGAGGAAGGCCGCGCCGCGGTGCATGAGATTGATCTGGCGACAAAACAAAGCCGTCTGTTCGCCAGCGGCCTGCGCAATCCCAATGGCCTGTCATGGCAACCTGACAGCGGCGAGCTCTGGGTTGTGGTCAACGAGCGTGATGAGATCGGCAGCGACTTGGTTCCCGATTATATGACATCCGTCAAGGACGGCGCCTTCTATGGCTGGCCCTATAGTTATTACGGTCAGATCGTTGACGACCGTATCGCGCCGCAAATGCCGGACCTGGTCGCAAAGGCGCTCAAGCCGGACTATGCGCTAGGCTCGCATACGGCCTCGCTAGGCCTGACATTCAACACCGGCGATCTGTTCGGACCGGAAATGAAAAACGGTGCATTCGTCGGTCAGCATGGGTCCTGGAACCGCATCCCTCGAAGCGGCTACAAGGTGATCTTCGTTCCATTTAGCGATGGCAAGCCGGCGGGCCCGCCAAAGGATATTCTGACGGGCTTTCTGCGCCCCGACGATACTGCGGCCGGACGCCCGGTCGGCGTAGCGATCGCGCGCGATGGTTCGCTGCTGGTCGCCGATGACGTCGGCAACAGGATATGGCGTGTACGCCCCGGCCAAGACAGTGCGGCGCTCAACTAGGGCATCCACTGTCTGTCGCCTATAGGGTTGGCCATATGGCCCATCTTGATCTAGGGTGCCTTCGCCAGATACAGGACCACGCGCATCATTCGCCTTGGCAACGTACCATCTAAACTGCAAGATTGAGCCGGTGCTGATCAAGATCGATTTGGCGAGCTCGTGCGTTGTTTCAGACCTATTGCGGCTGCCCCCTCGTTGGGCAGCTAATTGCGAGTCACCTATGTTGGACCCTCCAGGCTCCTCGACTGAAAATACAACCGTCCTCATCCATTATTACCGCGGCGAGATGGCGAGGATGTCGAGTTGGCGGTCACGGCTGGATCAGACCAGCAATTGGGCAATCACCGTTACCGCGGCTATGCTTTCGGTGTCGCTGTCGACCCCGACCGCCCATCACGGCGTGCTCTTGTTTGCTATGCTGCTGATTGCACTTCTGCTTTTGATCGAGGCACGCCGCTACAGGTTTTTCGATGTCTACAGGGCGCGCGTCAGGCTTCTGGAACGGCATTATTTTGCGCCGTTTTTTTCTGATACCAGTCAGGCCGATCATCAGGTGGCCGGGCGTCATCAGGCCGAGCTTCATCAGAAATGGCAGCTTGCCTTGGCAGACAGTCTGAGAAAACCCACATTCAAGATCACGCAGTTACAAGCCGCAGCCCGCCGCCTCAGGCGTAACTATGGTTGGATGTTCCTGATCCTTTTGTCCGCATGGCTCCTGAAAATATCTTCGGCCATGCTGCAACCCGCTGGCGCCGTGGTCGATGTGCAGGCCCCTTATCTTGACCTGATTGCGAGTGCTCAGTTGGGGCCCGTGCCTGGTGCGGTGGTGATGGCGGCAGTTGGATGCTTCCACCTTCTGCTGCTGTGGATTGGCTGGCAAGATCCACGTTATGACGAAGCAATCGAGGGCACCGTCCATGTCTGACATCGGTGATATCAGCCAAACATGGTCATGTGCGATCGGTTGCGCCGGAACCGCGGCTTGTCAGCGATTGCAGAGAGACGTTCGATGAACTTCATTTCGGTCATGGCGCCTACCGAGGAGGTTGCCCGGGAGCAGGCGTCCACCAAGACTGGCTATGACCCGGACACCATCGGCCGAATGTCCCACATTTTCGAACAGGGCAATAACAGCCGCCAAAACACTTTCATCTTCGAAACAGACAACGACGTCACCAAACACCCCCTCTATGCCAAAGCCACGCTTGCCCAGGTCTACGACCTGACTGGAACAGCGATGAACGATGGTCCGGTGCTCAGGTTCGGTCCTGAAGTGACTGTTGGCGGATAGCATTAGGCGTTTGGTTTCAGCAGTGGCGTTTGTCCCTGCTGCAATGGGGTGTTTATCGCATGCCGCAATGGCAAATCGAAAAGCCGCGCGACATACTGATTGGCTTCCTGAGCGAAACAGGCGAAGCCATGGCCAGTCGGTGTGGCGTTGGACAGAAGCGGCGTCCTGCCGGTCGCGGCTAACGTTGGCAACACGAAATGGCGCGTGGTTCCAGAACGCCGCCAGCGGAGTCGTCGGTTTGATCAGCACTGGGCGAGTATGGCGGCAATCTCGCCTGCCATGATCCTCTCGCGGCCGATGCGTCCCTCGAAAGAGGCGCCTGTAAACGAAAAGCCGCAGCTCTGGTAGAGCGCATCGGCCTGTTTGTTTTGTGTATTAACCGACAACATGAGACGCGAAATTCCAGGCCGGTTGTCGCCCACCCATTGCGCAGCCTTTCGGACTGCCGCCGAACCAAGCCCCTGGCGTTGGAAGTGAGCGCCGATGCGAAAATTGTGAAGCGTCATGACATCGGGCATTGCCCAGACGGGAAGTGCGGGCGCTTCCCTCAGGACGAAGAATCCGATCGTGCTTGCATGGTTGATCACGATGAACGGATGAACGGCAGACGGATGGGGGCTGCTTCGCAGGCGGTCGAACAGCTCCGTTGTGGGCCCGCCTGAAAACTCCTTTTGCCCTTGGTCAAGACCGAGTGCTGACACAAGGTGTTCGTCGGACAAGAGAAGCTCCCGGATCTGAAGGTCCATATGCATGGCTCGATTGTTATGGGGCCAGACCCGGGCTCGTATCATATCGCGGTGGCACGCCAGATCGATTGAGCACCGATCCCTCCAGGCCATAAAAGTGCCTGGTGCCTGCAAGAGCTGCCTCTGTCACTTCGATGAGAACGCCGACAATCTCGCAGTCGTCCTGGTGCAACGGGTCGCCCAGTAGCTCCACCGTCCAGCCCATAGCGCGTAGCCGGTCTGGCCAGAATGCTTCGCATACGACGCTGATCTTTCGAATTCCAAGCTGTTGGCTGGCCTCGAGCAAGCCGCAAAGCATCTCGCCCGCCAGATGCGCTGGTTTACCCGAGCTGCGGTAGGGCAATGCGACGAAGAATCGTGTCCACTCAAAGATATCGGAGGCGCGAGGCGGACGGCCATTGGCAAGTTCGGGAAAGACATCGCAAAGCAGATGCGGCTTGGTGGTGGGGACGAGTCTGGTCCCCCCTACAACGTCGCCGCGGCCATCGATCGCGATCAGGTAGACTGCATGTTCGTTGTCGAAAGCGTCCATCTCGATTGCGATCGGGCGCGCTAGCGCCCGCCATTTTCGTTCAACCACGTAGATTTCATGGCGCAGTTGAAAATATCTCTTGAGTTGTTCCTGATAGAGTGCCTTGTTCGACCAATCGACAACCAGGATATGAGCCATGGAGACCTCCAATCCTTAGGGTAATCAGTCGCCAGGCTCGTCGCTATAGCCAAATTTGGTGAGGGCGATCACCTGGATTTCTCCAAGGACCAAAGCTTTCACGATTGCCTGCGAGATATTGTTTGCGCCCAGCTTTTCGCGAATGTGGCGCTGATGCGCTTGAACCGTGAATTTTGACAAGCTCAGGATTATCGCAATGTCTTCCGCTGCCTTTCCCTCGGCGCACCACTGCAGCACCTCGGCCTCGCGTGGTCCGAGGATTCGCTGGCGTTGGCGGTCAAGGCGGCCTTCAAGCCGACAAATTGCCTGAAATGCATTCAGGCATAAGGCTTCAACCAGTGGCCGGTCAGACGGAGGCACTTCTACCCTGTCTCCCGCGGCTGTCACCACGGCAGGACCATGAAGCGGGATATGGACCGGCACGCAAAGCCCTTCTTTCATAGAGAAGTCACGTGCCTCATCCATCACCAGCTTGGCACGCGGCGACATGAGTTCTGGTTGCAGATCGCCCCACAGGAAAGGAAACGCGCTGCGCCGGCATTGAGCGACACATGGGTCATGCTCAAAATGTCCCTGCTCGACGTAGCGACAATGCCATTCCTGCCGCCAGCCATCGCAAAGGATCTGGCGGCACCAGTCTTGATCCTCGAAAACCGGCAGGCCAGTGATCAAGAGGTCACTGAAGCCATAACGTTCGAGGTGACGTTGAAGCGTGGTCAGCACTTCGGCCGTCGTCTTGAGGTGCAAGATTTCCCAGCTGGCCTGCGCGAGCCTGAGGAACTGCCTTTCTTCTTCGATCTGTATCGTCGGCCTCCACAGACTTTTAGGACTGTCGGAAGCAAGGTTATCTGAAAGATCGGCAAGTCTCAATTTACAAAAATTCGCACTTTCGTAGAATCTAGAAAATGTAAAATAATTAAGAACAGAGAAGTCAATAGCGATTTTCTGCTATCCATCAGGTGATTCTGAAAAAGCTTGAGGTGAATTACGCATTTTCCTTTTTCTTGGGAAGAGGTCAGGGTTCTTTGCCTTCGGTGCTTGCGCGGTCAAGTGCCGAAGGCTCTGCGATCAATTCCCATTCCTCGACGCCGAGCGTCCGCGCCAGCACTTCCAGCGTGTCCAGCGTCGCATTGCGGCGGCCGGTCTCAACGCTGCTCACATAGGCGCGCGAAAAGCCTGACAAGACAGAGAGTCGTTCCTGGGACAACTCCCTTTCCTTGCGAAGCCGACGGACGTTCAGACCAAGTCGAAGGCGGATGTTCATGATGGCGCAGCACCTGCTCTGATCACTATAAGATGGCACACTTTAGGAGTCATTTTGATTGACATCAACCACCATGCCTGTTTGAACCAATCATGTGGAGTGATGGACGTCCATCCCTGAGAGGAACGATGAAGCAGGCTTTTCGATTGTGGAAGGTTCACTACCTCTTGTCGCAAGTCCAGTGCGGACAAGCGCATGGTAGACTTGGCCGATTTGTTTGGCACCCGCTGTTTTTCGCGCGTTCTGTTAGTGCCGGCTCTTTCATGGAGTTTCACCCATGAGCTTCATCGGCTATAGCTGCATCCGGTGTGGCGCACATTACCCCAAGGATTTGAAGATCGATTCCAGGGGCTGTCCAATCTGCGCGCCGGTCGCGCCCGCGAATCTGGCGCCGGTTTACGGTGAAATATCGCATGCAGACAGCGCGTCCCCCGCAGTAGGGTCTGGGCATCAATCGCTGTGGAAATACAGCCGGATGCTGCCTTGCTCGGAGGAGCATATCGTCACTTTGGGTGAGGGCCAGACACCGCTGATACAATGTTCGCGGATCGGTTCATCGCTCGGCGTGGCTGACCTTTTTGTCAAGGACGAGAGCCGCAATCCGACTTGGTCATACAAGGACAGGTTCTCGACGCTTGCAGTCTCAATCGCGCGCTCGCAGGGCGCCAGGGTTGTTGCGACGGCCTCCTCCGGCAATGCGGGTGCTTCGCTTGCGGCATATGCGGCACGCGCCGGAATGGAATGTGTTGTGGCAACATTTGCGGGCACAGCCAGCCCCATGTTGTCTCAAATCAGAAAGCATGGCGCCACCGTCGTATCTCTGGCCAATAAGGTGGATCGGTGGACATTGCTCGCCGAGGCGCAGCAGCGGTTCGGCTGGTTTGTTACATCGCCTTTCAGCGCGCCTGTGGTCGGAGGCCATCCACTCGCCATTGAGGGCTACAAGACGATCGCATATGAAATCATCGAGCAGACATCAGGCAACGTTCCGGACTGGTGCGTGATGCCCGTATGCTATGGCGACGCCCTGTCTGGCGTATGGGCGGGTTTCAAGGAGCTGTTTGACGCTGGCAGCATTGACCGTCTCCCCAAAATGGTCGCGGCAGAGGTCCATGGTTCGCTGGCGGCCGCGCTCGGCGAAGGAACCGACAGCATTGATGAACAGGAGCTCTCGTTTGCTTCCCTTGCCGTGTCGATAGGCACGGCACGCAGCACCTACCAGGCCCTCAGGGTTCTTCGGGAATCGTCGGGTCATGCAATCACGGTTACCAATGACGGGCTGGTCGATATGCAGTCCAGCCTCGCCCGGACCGAAGGGATTTTCGCCGAGCTTGCTTCGGTCACACCTCTCATGGCGATCAAGATCCTTTCTGAGCGGGGTCTGCTATCCGCCAGCGATACAGTGGTTGCAGTCGTCACTGCTGGTGGCCTGAAGGATCTGGATCGATCGACCGACCCCGAAACACGTTATGAGACTTATGGGACGACCGAGGATGCCTGGCAGTGGCTGTTGAGCCGGCGGTGACTGATAACTCTCGCAAGCGTGCGGGAGATGCTGCCCCTTCAGCGTTCCGTCGGCTGCAGGCGCATCACCTCATCAAGACTGCGTTGTCTCCAGTCAAAGCGTGTCCAGGCGGCCTCTGATCGGGGTTCGATCCTGGAGAGCCGCGTGGGAGCGTTTGATGCCGGGGTCCTCCAGCCGGGCAGGCTGGCAAGCCAGGTGTCACTGTAGAGCGTATCGGCGTGTCGATGCCCTTCGTCGGGCATGATGACAGCCACCCGTGCATCGGGCTTGGTTTTGGCAACCCACTGCCCGACAAGTGCGGCAGCACCACTGGTCGGGCCCATGAAAATGCCGTGCTGCCGGAACAGACGATGCGCGGCGTGGAATGCCGGGAATGCGCCTACCCAGTGAATTTCGTCTATCAGCTCGTGGCGGACATTTGCAGGCAGAACGCTGTTTCCAAGACCCCGAAGCGTTCGTTTTCCAAGCGGTTGTCCAAACAGGATGCTGCGATGTGTGTCGACCGCGACAATCCGGAGATGAGGGAAGACCGATCGCAAAAACGTGCCGGTACCGCAAAGTGATCCGCCTGTCCCGACGCATCCGACCAGGCAGTCTATCTGCCCCATTGTTCTCACGAACAGATCGGCCAGACGCGCATAAGCGAGCCAGTTTCCATCGCTGTCGTACTGACGCGTCCAGAAGGCTTCCGGCTCCAGGCGCAGGATGGCGTTGAGGCTATCGAGGCGGCCTGTCTGGTTGCCGTCGCCGCGGTCATCGTCGAGCGCAATGACGTTGGCGCCCAGACGCTGAAGACGCGCCTGGTACTTTGGATCCATCAGACTGGATGCGGTCACAAGCGTGAGGCGATAGTCACGCGCTGCAGCGAGAAGTGCTACCGCCATGCCAAACGTTCCGGATGTCGTTTCGACGATGCGCGCCCCCGTCTTGAGTTCGCCTTTCGCTTGAGCCCGGTCGAGAATGAAGCGGGCGGGCATCAGCTTCATCAGCGGAAAGGCCGCGGCGACGAGGTTATCTGCCAGCCGCGCCATGCGGGGCGTCTCGAGCGCTTCGAAATAGTCTGCATCAAATCTCAACTGTGCCTCCTCGCTGAATGGATCGGCTGCACAACCACGTCTTTGAAACCGGCTGCAGCCACCGCTACGGCAATGGCGCGCGCCGCATCTGCGATGCCGCTCGCCGTTGCGTCCAGGAGGATGCCAATGAGGGACCCGCTATGAGCGACCTGAACTCCGCAGGCGCCAAACTCGTTGGCGATGCCAAGGGCAGTCGAGAATTGGGCTTTGGCGAGATGCCGCTGGCTGATCTTGGCGCTGAGTGTCGCAGCCTGCCCCAACAGCTGTGGGTCCTGATATCGTATTGCGCGGGCAGCCAATCCTCTCAGCATCGCAAAAGTCTGGATTTCTTCCCCGGAATAGCGGGCGGGCGGCAAGGCGAGCGTATCGACCAACTGTCCGTCATTTGCCTTGAAGCCTACGACCCAGATAGGCGGCAGTGCATCGCCGAAATGCTCGATCACCATTCCTTCACGCTGGGCGAACAAAACGGCCTGATCCTCGAAAGCTATGGCGTCACTGGCTAGCTCGGCTTCGACCGCCAGGCGAGAGATGACTGACGGCCGAAGCCCCATCTCGAATGCATCGGCAACGGCTCGTATGGTAGCAACGACATCGGCTGTTGAAGAGCCGTAGCCATGGCCGACTGGAATCGTGCTTTCAACGGTAAGGACACCGCCCCGGGATCGCTCCTCGATGTGTCCCAATGTTAGGAGAGCTGCTTTTGCAGCCTTTGTCTTTTCCGGAGGAATTACGCTTATCCCGTCGCTATCGACTATCCGAAACGTCGCAACGGAACTCAAATGGTTGAGGGGCAGTGTAAGCAGCCCACGATGGAGCCGCTTCTTTCCATCTTGGAAGACGCCCTGGATCAGTTCGCCATGATGGGCGCCGGCGCGCCCCGTTCCCCGGCGTTCAACCAGGCGCGCTTTGTATGGTGGAACGGATCCATGTAGAGAAACCTCAGGCTCTGTCACCGATCTTCTCCGTCCAGGTACATGCTGGACGAGGAAAGTGATAGATCAACGTGTGTCTGTCATTCGCCACATTTGGCTATTGACGATTACCTGTAAGTCGATTGTTCTGCCATTTGTAATAGCTGAGAACAGCAGCCGCTCACTCACTGACATTGCCTGCGGGGACCGCCGTCGTAGGGTTGATAAGTGTTGTCTTCGGGTCGATATGAACGATATCTGCTGAAGCAATATTGCGTGTGATCCGTGCCGACGTAGCGTTCGGTGGCCGCATAGATCAGATCGACTCGACCCTCAAAGGGTCGATATTCAGTTTCGTCGGGATCGTACGCCTGCGCGGTATCGCTCGCACCGAAATGTGGCGAGACGCATTCGCGTCGTCCTCCGCTGTACGGCGTGTAGCTGTTGTCAGAGGAGCGATAGGAACGGTATCGGTCTGAACACCACGCTACATGAGCTGCAATCGTTTCGGCCTGCATATCAGGCTGAATCTGGCCATCGGCCTCACCTTCGGGAGCTTTTTGTGAAATGGTGACTTCAGCTGGAGAACCGGATGCGACGGTTCGTGACGCTTGTTTTGGGGTCGGTCGCGCCGCCAGACGGTCAAACTCTTGTGCTGTCGGATTTACCTTTACGGGATGATCGGTCCAGACGCCGGTTGTATCAGTGGCCAAAGAGAGTTGCCGTTCGGGCTCGGCCTTGAAGAACGCTGTAGCCGCAATCAGGCCACTGACGAACATTATCACCGCGAAGCCAAGGCTACTCATGGCAATCAGCAGAGGTCTCATGTCGCGCTCCTAATGCTGTCTCCTGGCACAAATGCGCGACGTCGATGGTGGTTCCGAAGGAACAATGGGCGTCTGAGACGGAAAGGCTTCGCTCAATGTCGCTTGATGCACAATTTGCTGTGGCAAGACCGGGAGCAGAAAAAGAGACTTTGTCTTCGCGCAAACAGGGTCTCCGGCGGACGCCAGGGAGCGATGAAGCTGGCTCGGTATCTGGCGGCGGCAACGGCCGTCGATGCTGTCGTTCGGCAAATGTTATCGTTCTGTGTCTGCGATGTGTATCGTCGTTGAGACAGCCTCTCGGAAAAGCCAAGCTCCACCTTCAAAGCGTCGCCAGACGGGCATTGGAAATTGTCATTCCATAGGCTTGGCGGAGCGCCAGCTTTTCTTCCAGCGCATCGATGACAGTTGCGGCAAAATCGGCCTTGTACATGGCGGCGAGCCTTGTCAGTCCGCCTGGTGTGAAAACGTTGATCTCAAGGAGCTTGTCGCCAACAATGTCGAGCCCGACAAGGAACATGCCGTCATTCGCCAGTTTCGGACGGACAATCTCGGCAAGCGCCAGCATCTTGTCCGTTACCTTGACCTTCCGGGCGGTCCCGGCCGCATGGATGTTTGATCGAACATCGCCTTTGGCTGGCACCCTGCGGAATGCCGCGTAGCTGCCATCCCGCTTCAGCGGCCGGCCGTTCAGCAAGAACAGGCGCACGTCACCTGCTTTGGCCTCGGGAATGTAGGCCTGCGCGATTAGATAGCCGTCGCCGCTTGCCGCCTCGAAAATCTGGTTCAGATTGAAATCGTCCGGCGTCGCAATATGGAAGACGTTCTTGCCGCCTGATCCCTGGAGCGGCTTGACGATGCAGCCCTTGGGCTGGTTGTCGATGAAGGCGCGGATCTCGGTGATGCTGCGCGAAATGAGTGTTTCGGGCCTGATTGTCTCGGGGAAGGCCTGGAGATAGAGCTTGTTCTGTGCCTGGGCGAGCCCGTCCGGATCATTGACCACCATCATTCCGCGCTCCGCGGCAAGCCGCCCAAACATGATGCCGGCATTGGCGGCCCATGGTCGGTCGGTAGCGTCCAGGGAGGGGTCGTTGCGCAGAAACAATAGGTCGATATCGCTTGCGGCGAAGGTTTTCTTCTGGGAATTGGCCTCCTGTAAGGCGTTGTGCAGCTTTTCAGTGGTCTTGTAGGGGCCAGCCGGCAGAACCACACCGCTGACGGCAAGGCTATCATCCGGCCGGAGGATAAAGTCGCCTGGTTCGACATAGACAACCGCATGGCCGCGCTGTGCCGCTGTCAGGGCAAGCGTGGTCGTGGTGTAGCCTGCAGTTTCTTTCTCAACGGAATTGACAAAGAGGGCAATGCGCATCGGGGCTCCGTTCATGTTTCAATCATGTCGACCGGATCCATGCCGGCCATCGCCTTCTTGAGACGCGGTCGCGCCACTTCGGACGACAGGAACGCAGGTTCGAGTTGCGGGGCGCGTAGCAGGCCGCGCGCGCTCAGTTCCTGGATGATGCCGAAATGGTGCGCGGAGATCTTGCCGATCCAGAACGGTGTCAGGCTGCCGCCATTCTTCAGATGCTCCAGCACTTGCATCACGCCGCGCAAATAGATGGCGTCCTTGGCAAATCCGCCGCCTCGGAAGACACGCAACACCACGTTGAAGGCGCTACGGCGGTCGAGACCGAAATCGATGTGCACGAAGCGGAAAGTGTCCTCGAACGTCGCGCCATCAAGCATTGCCTGGCATGCAAGGACCCTTGCCGCAATCAGCCGCAACCGTGCCTCAGTCATGCCGCCGACGAGATACTCCGCCAATACCGCCAGACCTTCTTGCATTCCCTCATAGCCGGCAAGGCCACTGCGCAGGATTGTGAGCCCCTGCATGTCACCGTTGAAGTAGGTCAGCAGGTGAACACCGATCTCGTGACTGAGCAGCGCCAGAAGACGCTCCGGTGCGAGTTTGGTATCACGCGAGATGAGCAGCCGGTTTCTCGATACCAGCAGGCCGGCCGGCAAATCCGAGCGGATTTCCACAGAGGCCTCGAAGTCGGGATATGCAGCGCGATATCGAGCGATCATTTCTCTCGCCGCGGCAGCAACGACATCCGCGCCGAGGCACTTCTGCCTGGCCTCGGGTTCAAGGTCTGTTGCCTTGTCGAGAATGCCGCGTGCCCTTGAGGCGAGCTCCGGCTCGACGCCTCCATAAAGGGCACGCCCGAGTTCGGCGAAGCGAGGCGTTTCGCGCGCCGCCAGCATCGACAGCTGGAGGTCAAGTTCCTGCTGTTTTTCGGAGAGCAAGCCCGCAAGGAGCGGATCTTCAAGATGATCGAGCGCGACCGAATAGAGTTTCCGCTTCTGATCAGTGACCTCGAATTCGTGCGGCCGATAGAGCAGCAGCGGCGCGCGCTCGAAGCCACCTGCCTCGAACTCCAGCCAGGCTTGCTCTGCGTTGATAGGCGTAACCGCCAGCAGGAAGTCGAAAGTCGATGCAATCTTGTCCATGTCCCGATCGGCGCGTGCGACTGCGTCAATGAAGACACGGCGCCCCAGTGAACGATGGGTTGCCGGCGGTTCGAGTTGCGATGCCTTGAGGAAAGCGCTGACTGCCTGCAATGCAGAGTCGACCATGTTGGCCACGACAAGGTCGCGTAACGCGGGGTATGTGCCCTTGCCGCCAGGCATCCGATAGATCGGCGCAAAACGTACGGTCAGGCATCGGATGTCGCCCAGAATATCCGAAAGCTGTGGCTCTTCGCATGCAGCAGGATTGAGGTCGCCGACGCGTGGGGTGCGATACTTTGCATCTCGCATGGAGGCAGCCGTCGCAAATCGCTTGAGGGCAGCCTTTTCTTCTGTCGTGTCGCCGCTCGCCAACGCGATCTCGAAAGGTGGCAGGAAAGGCGCATCGTCGGTCAGGAAGCGGTCTTCGGCCAGTTCGCCGATGTCGATGACCAAAAACGCGCCGCAGCGATCATGCATCGTTGTTGCCACGAGCCGGGCTACTTCGCCGGCGAGTTCGAAACCGCTTGCGATCAGGTAAGAGGCATTGGCAGAGACGGCATCGAATGCCGCGCCATGGGCGGACCCACGTAAATGCAGAGAAAGGGCAGCGGCCGGTCTATGTGCAATCGGCTGCCATCGGCGAAATCGTGGCGTATGGGCTTGCCCTCTTTTAGCAGCGCATCCAGTCCTGCTTTGATTGGGGCTAGCAGAGACAACGCTTCAACGAGCTTAGGCTTCATCCCATGCCTCGCAGCGCAGCCTCCAGTACGGGCACTGTGGACGCCAGCATGCTACGCAACCTGTCGATCGTGGCTCGATCGGGTTCACCGCTCCATTCGTCCATGAAAACCTTCTTGAATTCGACAGCAATAGCACACCCACTGCCGGGAAAGTTGGCATGGACGAAGCGTGTTTGTTCACCCTTTCCCTGGAAAGACACATTCTCGCGTATGTCGATCGGCTCGCCGTTGAGAGTGTGGCCGCGCAGCGTCTCAATGAAGCTGTCGACGATGGGTGCCCAGCGCTTCCGGTCCATCGAGAATGTCCCGATGTTGATGTCGGGCGCTTCCTCCTGCGCTGCTGGTACTGCCTCGGGCCCGGCGCGCCGATGATTGTAGCTGTGGACATCAATCAGTACGAACCTGCCATATCGGTTCTCGATTGGCGAAAGCACACGCTTCAGCTCGGCGTAGTAGGCATCATGGAAAGCGAGAGCCTCCGTCACAACGTCTTCGGAGGGGGGCTGGCCCCAGACCTTGAGGCCCCAGGACTGTTCTGGCGACAGATAGATCGCGGCTTCACGCGCGCGGTTCAGGTCAACTTGAAAACGCGAGCGATGAACGATGATCTGGGTCGGGAAATCCGCAATGAAGTGCTCGGTAAAAGGGTCTTCTTCGCGCAGGCGTTCCGGGTCGGGGAGACACATCAGCGATCGGCAGGTAGCGCCCACGTCCGTACCGTTGTGGATCGCAGTGCCAACAACTGGTGAATCTCCCAGCTTGATGGTCCAGCCTGCCGGTGATCCATCCGGATCTTTCGTTGAAACTGGCTTGTTCACGTCATCGAAATGCACGGAGGGGTAAGACGGTTCCCAGTCGTCGCGAAGCAAAGGGTGTTGTAGCGCTGGTCCTGCCTCCAAAGAGGCGATTTCGGAAACCGGCTGTCCAATCGGTCCTCGGCATCGCGGTGAGGTTGAGCCCTCTCCTCATGTTCGCATGCGACCGGTACTGCCTGGTCACCGTTTGCGAGAACTTCTCGGCACCAGCAGTCGAGCTGCCAGCATTCCTGCGCCAACTGCCATCGCCATCAGTGACATGGTTAGTAGATCTATCGATTGGGCGCGGGCAGGAATGCCGTGTCCGCGTATGGACGACGATGAAGCCAAGTCTGCATCGATCACCGGCTCAAGGTCGGACCTTGAGCCATGCCTTACCGAGTAAGCCCGGGTCAGCTCCGCTCCGAAGAGAAATATCTGCGAGGAGTAGAAAACCCATAGCAGGATGACCAGAAGACCGCCTGCCGCTCCATATGAGGATGCTGTAGCGCTGGTACCAATGTACCAGCCTATGAGCGATTTTCCCGCGGTGAAGAGCGCTGCCGTCACGAGAGCGCCCGTCATCACGTCGCGCCAACCGAGCCTGCGATCCGGCAGCACCTTGTAGATGGCGGCGAACATGGCGGTGATAAGCGCGAGCGAGACAAGGGTATTGATCACTCCAAGGATCAAGGTTCCAAAGGGAAGATTTGCGTTGATGATGTCGCTCATTGCTGTGATCGCCGTGCTGGCGACAAGGGAAACGAGAAGCAGGAACCCCAGTGCTGCGACAAGGCCCAGGCTCGCGGCACGTGCCCGCACCAGTCGGGAGACCGAGCTGCCGGTGGGTTTGACTTTCCAGATCTTGTTCAGCGCCGTTTGCATTTCGCCAAACACGCCCGCGGCACCTACGACCAGGGTTACCAGTCCGATCCACGTGGCCCATGCCCCAGCTGTTCTTGCCGAGGCACTTTCGAGCGCCACCTGCAGCAGATCGGCACTTTGCGGCCCCATCAATCCGGATATCTGGGCCGACAGCGCCAGTTGTGCGGCCTCGTGGCCAAATGCAATTCCGGCAATGGCCACAACGATGAGAAGGATTGGCGCCAGCGAGGTCGCTGCATAAAATGCCATCGCCGCGCCGTGGCTGAAGGCATTGTCATTGATGAAAGCAAACGCGCTTTCCTTGATCAAAGCCCACGCATCCACAATTCGCATCAGGCACCTCCCTTGCTCATGACATAGGTCCGTGTCTACAAGGGTCGAGAAAAAGAAGCGCAGCGTGGATGGAATTGTGAAGTGATCGCCGTGTAAGGTTGGTGACGCAAGAGGCCTGCTTCAACGTACCCCTAGTCGATGATCTTCCAGTAGAAATCTTTACGGATCACCTTGCCCGCGCGGGACGTGTAAAAGTCGCACCCTTGCGCCTCCACGCTTTTCCCCTCGCGCGTGGTGCCCGTCAGTGTCAATTTTGAGATCCCGGTGTCGGCAGCCAAGTCCTCAAAATGCTCCACATTGCCATAGTGGACGTCAGTCAGCCCCTCGAAGCGTGTGCTCAGCGCTTTTTTCGCACATTCGGTTTGCCCTCGCACCGCGAGCCCCACTGCTCTTTTCCCCTTGGCATTTCCAAGACGCAGTCATCGAAAAAGAACTCCATGATGCGATCAAGATCGTGCGCGTTGAAGGCATCGCACAGGCCGGTCAATGTCGATCGGATGTCCATCGTTCGCCTCCATTCACTCGGAAAAGCGTCGTTTGCCGTCAGCCCCCATCGCAACCGTGCAGGTCGAAACGATGATGCTCCGTCTCTGACGCCTAGCTGAGAGCAAATCGCTCAAGCATTTGCTCGAGCCGTAAGTTCTGATCACGGAGGTGTTCGACCAATAGTAGCTTGAGCCGCTTGTTTTCTGCGTCGAGCGCGGCGATCTCGTCGAGGCCAGGTTCAGCGGAAGTCGCGGCAGGAGCGGTTTCCGCAACGGTCTCGGACAACGTCGAGCGCTGCCTGCGTCTGCTGTGTTTGGTAGGAGCGAGCTTCGATATCGTGCGAGGCTGTGGTGTGTCGGCAGGCTCTTGCACGTCGAGAGCCTTTGCTGCGGCTACTTCAGGTTCTACGTCGATATCTTCAGCGCTTATGACAGGCAGAGCCTCGGTTTTCACGTCGTCGCCTGAAAGCTGCGCAATCTGAACGGCATCAACATTGCCGGTTGTTTCGGCCACAGAGCGCATGTCGACCGGCGGCAATACGACAGTACTTCTGCCGGGCACAACTTCTGCCTTGCTCGAATAGGTCAAATCGGAGGACTGCTCTTCGACTTCCCGGGCCAACGCCTTGAGATCGGTGTCCCCCCAGATTGATTTCGTGCTCGCCTTCTGCTGGCGGCGCGGAGATTTAAACTCAACGACGAATGTCCGCTTTGGCGTCTTCATGGTCAATTCCAGGTAATTCTTAAACGTGGCAAGTGCGCGTGTCAGCGTCATGTCGCCTGAGATGCGCATACAGCACGCAGCTGTCCGCGACAACGGACAGCCCAATGGTATTGCTGGCTATCATTTTGCTCAGCGCAGTTAGGAGCGTCGCATTCCAACTGACTAGTTCGTGGGTAGCCCAAGCCTTTTGCGCAGCTCGAGGTTTTCTGCCCGCAGTTTTTCCGCCAGCAGGCTGCGAAGCCGATTGTTTTCCGCTTCGAGCTGAACCAGCTCGGCCAACTCATTGCCGCCAGTGGCGACCCTCTCGACCTTCCGGGCGGCCGGCGCATCATTCTTCTTGGCGGCCGGCTTTTCGTTACGCTTCCACTGATAGTAGGTCTGCACCGATATCCCAGTGCTCTTGACCACCTCCTGCAGTGAGGTCTTGCCCTCGGCAACTTTCTTGGCGATCAGCTTGAGCTTTTCGGCCTTCTCATTTTCGCTATATGTCTTGCGTTTGACACCAGCAATTTCTACAGGCGCAGGTTCTGACGCATTGTTAACGATTATCGCTGCTGCCTTCTTACGCCTCGGCGATTTCTGCTTCTTGGCGGTAATTCCTTCACCCGTTTCGCCGGTTGCAACCGATGCGTTGTTTTCGTCATCCATATGTGTCGCCCTCGTTTGATAAGCGCCATTACTCGAACGAGTAGCAAACAGAGTCAACACGTCAGGGAAATCGCCCTTAAAAGCAGTGGACGCTAATGTAACGCTGCGCCCTTGTTGCAGTGGCCAGCACCATCAATCCCGTATCTGCTTTTCAACCCATGCGGTTCAGCGCGTTGGTATGCAGCGTAGATAGCATAGGTGAATAAATTCAGACGCATGCTACATTTCGCTAGATAATTCCCTTGTCTTTTGCGATCGAAACGGCCTCCACCAAATTGGTCGCGTCAAGTTTCTTGCGGGCGTTGTCGAGATAGAACTGGACGGTTCGGTACTGAAGATTTGTAATGAGCGAGATCTCTCGCATGTACTTGCCTTTGGCTGCCCATTTCAAGCATACGGCCTCTTGAGACGACAGTGTAAGAGAGCAATTCATGAGTTCGGAGTCTGCGATAGCCCGCAGTCGATGATGTATGTAGAGGACGGCCTGTTCTGCGCGTGCCACACTGCCAAGCGTCGGATTTGTCGCCTGGGCAGAAGTCAGTGACAGCATCAATAAGCTGCCATAGCTGCCATGCACCGGAATAGAGACCCCGGAGCAGAGGCCGTATTGCTTGGCCATGGAGCGAAACCGCTTTTCTTCACTCGAGAGATGGCGGCTTGGCCAATCCTTGGCAGTCCAGGTGAACATCTGCATGAGACGCTTTGCCATCGTAATGACCGGGTCGATACGCGCAAACTGGCTTCGCAGATAGTCATGCTGCCACTCGAGCGGAAAGCTGGTGATCGTTGAAATCTCTTTCGACGTCATCTCGAAATAGGCGAAGCGTTCGAAGCCGCAGGCAAGCGAGAATGATTTCAACGCATTGCGGATCGATCGTTGGTCGTTTGATGTGTCCAGAGCATCAATGAGTGACGTGATCTGTCCGTCCAAGGTCTGCCTCCGGTCTTAGAAATTGTTGTAAAGACATTCACAATGTCTGAGGTATCGAACGGGTAATGACACGCAATCGCATAATTTGGCGATTGACAGCTCCAATCATGCATGAAGGCGCCTGACGCGGCAGGAGATGTGCATGAGCCTGCCCAGTCGCCGGCCTAAATCGCTTTAGGGCGTTTTGGAGGCGTGCTTTTTCGTGATCGAGACGCGCTGAACGCACCTGCGACGCAAGTTATACGATTTGCGCAATTTTCTTATAACCAACGGGCCTGTGGCTAAGATGACCTGCCACTGAACTTTCATCCGGTTACGATTAGAGCCTCGGCAGTTTTGATCCGATACCATTCCTTGGACCGCCGGAAGGTGGAGTTTCCCGGCTGTTTCACGATGGTGGGCTAGTGGCGCCATCGGGATTGGTCAACGAGATCGGGACCTTGTGTCCGATTGCGCCATGTGGGCGCACCTCGTTGTAGTATCTGCGCCAATCCTCCAACTTTTCGGCTGCGTCGGCAAGCGTCAGGAGCCAGTGGGCATTCAGGCGCTCCGCCCTGAAGCGGCCGTTGAAGGCTTCGATGTAGGCGTTGTCCGTGGGCTTTCCCGGTCGCGAGAAGTCGAGCGTCACGCCCTTGGTGTAGGCCCACAGATCGAGGTCGCGGGAGACGAACTCCGTGCCCTGATCGTCTCTGATCGTCTTCGGATAGCCGATCCGAGGGCTGACTTGCTCCAGTCTCCTGACCACGTTCTCTGCTCGGTAACTGAAGCGCGGGTCGAGCACCGGCACGCAGGGCGAGAACGCATCGACAACCGTCAGGACACGGATTTTCTTGCCCGTCGCGAGTTGGTCGTGAACGAAGTCCATAGGCCCTCGTTCCAAAGATGCAGGCCAGGCCAACGCCTGGCTCGGCTACAGGGCACTGTCTTTGGGACAGACACCCTGTCTTCCAGGCAAACAGTGCGGCTTCCTGCCGGCCCAGAAGGACTGCGCCGCCGTCGGGTCGGGATCAAACGTCGACAGGCATGAACTTGCGGGGGTCGAAGACGTGAGCTGGCTCGTCAAATCGGCATCGGTTGCGCCGCAGGCGCTGCAGCATCGGCTCGATCACAGCTCCAAATGTAGTGACAAGTTCTTCGAGCTGGGAAGCAGACAGATCCAGGCCTGCATGTTTTGCAAGAGCCGCAATCTCTTCAGGTTTCATAAGATGGCCTCGTTGTGATTGGTTGGCGATGGTAGTGACCAGTCAAATGCTGGCTTCTTCAGGTGCCAGGCGGTGCTCCGCTGATAGGCGTCGCCGATACGCAGAACCGTCGCTTCGTCGAATGGCTTTCCTGCAATTTGGAGAGAAATGGGCAGCCCGCTCGATGAAAACCCGCACGGAACCGCCAGCGCGGGGTTGCCTGCCAGATTGAACGGCAAAGGCACAAGACGGAGTTTCTGGAAAAAGTCCTCGGCCTCGGGGTCGTTGGGTTCGGCAGTGCTCAGCCAACCGGCAGTGACGAATGCATCGAAGCGCCTGAAGTGAGCAAACATCGATCGCGTCAGTTCCGCGCGCCACCGCAATGCCTGCACATAGTCCTCGCCCCTGACCATCCCACCAGCCAGCACCCGGCTGCGAAGCGCCGCACCATAATCCGCAGGCCGCGTCTTGAGATCATTTTCGTGGATGGCAAACAGTTCGGCCATGGAGATTGTGGTCTTGCAATCCACGTAGTCACTCAAAGGGGCGAGTTCCATCTCCTCCACAACAGCACCGAGTGCAGACAATTGCCCGACTGCTGCATCCACTGCCGCAGTTACCTCGGGCATCGCCGCTTCAGCATACCAGTGTCGTATCAATCCGATCCGAAGGCCTCGCACAGATCCGGTCAAGGCGGCTTCGCAGTCAGCTACCGCTTCATTGATGCTGCCGGGGTCGAGCGCGTCATAACCAGCGATCGCACCAAGCAAGATGGCGCAATCTTCAACCGTGCGAGCCATTGGCCCGCAATGATCCAGTGAAAAGCTGTTGGGCAGAACACCACGTCGGCTGACACGCCCGTAGGTCGGCTTCAATCCGACGATTCCACAAACAGCTGCCGGCCAGCGAACCGAACCACCGGTGTCAGTGCCGATCGCTGCGGGAACGAGGCGGCCAGCGACTGCTGCGCCGTTCCCCGATGAAGACCCACCCGGCAGATGCCTGCTACTCCATGGGTTGAGCGCGGGTGGCCAGGGAAGATCCCATGAAGGTCCCCCAAAGGCGAACTCGAATGTTGCAGTCTTACCTATCAGGATGCCACCCTTGCGGGCCAGCGACGCCACAAGCTGCGCATCCTCTGTTGGCACGTTGTCAGCCAGAATTTTGGAGTGAGCGGTCGTGCGAATACCTGCGGTATCGATATTGTCCTTCACGGCAAAAGGGATGCCATCCATCCCGCCAAGGTACCCACCATTGGCAATTCGCCTTTCCGCCGCATGGGCATGTTTGAGCGCCAGCTCGCTCGCGACCGTAATGAAAGCATGCAAGTGTGGATCGCGAGCGTCGATAGCCTGCAGATGGGCGCGAACCAGTTCGACCGGGGAAATCTCTCCCAGCGCCAGCAGCCTGCCGCTTTCGGCAACAGTGAGATCTGTCAAATCATCGCTTGCGTCTGCCAAGCATTGCGATCCCGCTTCAGCCATCTGGTTTGCTCCTAGTTCTTGCTGCGGCAGCGACAACAGCCGCCCTGCATCATGCGACGCAAAGGATGTGCCAATCGCTTGCGCGGCATCCATGGAGGCAAATGCGTTCGGCACAGATCCATTGGCAAAGGCTCCGGCACAACAGTTGACGCTGGGCAACACTTTCCATCCATCTGCTTAGGGCTACCTAACAAAATGGGGATACGGGCCAGATGTCAGAGCCGCCGCCCGGCTCGGCCCGACTGTGCACGTGAAAACAAAAATGGCGCACGCCCGAAAGCGTGCGCCAGGTATTATCCGGATAACCGGGCGTTCAATGACCGCAGGTGGAGGATCCGGATGGGGTCACCCCTTCCATATCGACTGCAGTGCCATCGCCCAACAGCTACCGGTGCTTGACCGTATTGATGTAGTGTTCTGCGATTTCATCACTTGTCGTCAGCCACACCCCGTCGTGGCCAGTAATATATTCCAATGCCTTTTCCAGGTACTTCTGGCGGAAGGGCTGATTGATGATGAACGGATGCAGGCACAGTGCCATGACGCGGGCAGACTCCTTGCCTTCCTTATAGAGCTGATCAAACTGATCCACGACCATCTGATAGAATTGTTCACCCGGCAGCGCTTTGCCCACGAACATGATGCCGTCGTTGATCTCCACCGAATAGGGCACTGATACGACGCCATCGACATTGAGGGGGAAGGGCTGGTCGTCAGCGCACCAGTCAAGAACGTATGAAAGCCCGAGGTCACGAATGATGGATGCCGTCTCGAACGTCTCGGACAGCGCTGGCCCCATCCAGCCCTTGACTGTTTTGCCGGTTGCCTTTGTGATTGTCGAGACAACGTCTTCCAGGTAGCTTCGCTCCTCGTCAGCTGTCATTCCGGTCTGTAGGATGGAATTGTTCTTGCCGTGGGCGATCCAGGTCCAATCGCGCTCAAGACCTGCTTTGATGATCTGTGGGTAGCGCTCGCATGCGTCGGAGTTGAGCAGAACCGAGGCACGCATCTTCACCTTGTCGAGCGCCTCGATCATGCGCCAGACGCCCACACGCGGGCCATAGTCGCGCCAACCATAGTTCAATGCGTCGGGCACCAGATGTGCTGTTGCCGGAGTGATGCTCATAGAAGGTTTGTCGATCTCGTAATGTTCGATGTTCACGCCGACATAAAAGGCTACTCTTGCATTGTTGGGGAGTTTGAACGGCGGGCGGTCCAAGATCGGGGAGTAGTTGTAAACGGGGTTGTCCATTTCATCTCCTGCAGGCGTTTTGGCGGTCCGCTACCCGTGGTGCGTGGCACGAGGTACGGCTGTGGGAGTTGACTTAACGCCCGTCACGATTTTAGAGAATTACGTCATTGTTCCGAACACTGCGGACCTTTTTGTCCGAAATGAGCAAGCCATTATGGATAGTCTGGGTGCCCTCAGCGCATTCGTCCATGCCTCGGACGCTCGCAGTTTTACTGTGGCAGGCCAGCAGCTAGGCGTATCTTCATCAGCCATTGGCAAGGCAATAAGCCGCCTTGAGCAACGACTGGGCGTGCGACTTCTGCACCGCTCGACAAGGACGATCACTCTAACGCCCGAAGGCGCGCTTTTTCTCGAAAGGTGCCGCCGCATCTTTTCGGAAATCGAGACCGCCGAGCTTGAACTCGCTCACTCCCAAGAACAGCCGCGCGGCCGACTTCGTGTCAGCATGCCGCTTGTGGGAATGCTCATGATGCCCGCCGTAACGGCCTTCATGCAAAGCTATCCAGCGATAGAGCTCGACCTCGATTTCAGTGACAGGCTGGTCGACATCATCGACGAGGGCTTCGATGCCGTGGTGAGAGCGGGCGAGTTGAAGGATTCCCGCCTGATGTCGAAGGCATTGGGCGATTTTCGTCTTATCCTGGTCGGTTCGCCTTCTTATTTCGCCTTGCGTGGCACCCCTCTTGTACCGAATGATCTTCATCATCACAGCTGCCTACAACACCGTTATGCAACAAGTGGAAAGCTTGAGCCCTGGCCGCTTGTGGTGAACAATACTCCGTATGGTAACGACTTGCCGCTGACGGCAACCGTAAACACGATCGAGCCTCTGATCCATCTCGCCGAGGCAGGGCTGGGCATAGCTTGCTTGCCAGATTTTGCAATCAGAAGGCAGCTTGCAACCGGAGCGCTGATAACTGTCCTGGCGGAGTTTACGCGTCATTCGGGCCCCTTCAGGCTCCTGTGGCCCTCTAGTCCATATCTGTCGCCGAAACTGCGCGCCTTCGCCGATTTTATGGCCACGCATCTGTTTGCAGAAAATGCCCCAGCGACGCGCCCGAGAGCTCAACTTTCAGCAGATGCAGCTACGGATCCCTCATGACATACCCAGGTGCCTTAGGGACGCACCCGACCTCATCTTTATTGAATTGGCTTGTCGGCTAGCCCGTGTGCATAGCTGACCACGTTGCCCCGAATGCCCTTTTGAACTCTCCTGGCCAGATCGTATCTGAAGACCTGCCAAATGACCGCTACGCGACCTCGCGGCAAGCACCACGACATTAGTGCCGGCCGGAATGCGGAACTTTTTGAGTCCGCATCGGTCACAGCCTGCCAGACCGCTTGGGGGCCTTGGGCCAGATCGCCTGCAGTGGTGACTGCGGCAGGCTAGGGTGCTGCCAAGAACAGTTGTTTGGCCCAGACGGTGTAAGCTTCGGCTATGCCGTCTTGCGTGCGGCTCGGGCAGCCGCGCTGAAAGACGTTTCTGGGGCAAGCCCAGGGATTACCAATCGTACACGTACTCCGAATGGCTCAATCTCCGGGGCGAGGTCTTCGCTGAATGCTTCAACGGCTGCTTTTGCTGGCCGTGTAGGTCGAGGACATTGGCAATGGTTTGGGGGGCACAGCCGATGACACGCTGACGATCTCTCCTGCCGCTCCGGCACGGAAGCCGAGGAGCGCAGCTTGCGTTACTGCCATGGTGCCTAATGCGTTCAGCTCTAAGAGATGGCGTATGGCATCCCAGGCCAGCAGGCCCATGAGACCGGCACCGGCGTTGTTGACCGACGCGCATCTGATTGAGGAATGCCTGCCTCACAGCAGGCATTCCGGTCAACTGGTTTAAATTCCTCTGGTCGCACCACCATCAATATCGAGCGTTGCGCCATGGATGTAGGCTGCCTGGCTCGACGCCAAGAACACGGCCAGGTGAGCAACACCTTCCGGATCTCCAAACCGCTTGATGCCATATCCCTGCAAAAGCTCTTTTTCCGCCAGCTCACGATCAGAGCCTCGCTCTTTCGCCAGCGTATCGAGGCGATGGGTCAGCCTGTCAGTCCGGATATAGCCGGGATTGATGGCATTCACTCTTACACCATCCTCTATGCCGCGGTCAGCGAGCGCCTTGGTGAATGCAAGAAGGGCCGAGTTCACAGAGCTGCCGATCGTGAAATCCGCAGTCGGGGTACGCGAACTTACACCGACGATATTGATGACGCTACCGGCGCGGGCGCAAAGATGTGGCCACGCCGCACGTGCAAGCCGGACCGAACCGTGAAACTTGAGCGCGAAACCGTCCTCCCAGTCATGATTGCTCAGCTCCAGGAAATCGCCACGCTTTGTTGCACCGGCGCAATTGACCAGAATGTCCAGATGCCCGAACTGGCTGATCGCTGCTGCCACACTACTGGCAGCCGCCTCGATCTCGGTGAGGTCAGCTTCGAGCTTGGCCACGCGCGCGTTTTCGTCGTGGCGCACCAGTCGAACCGTCTCGTCGAGCGCATTTGAATCTCTGCCGACAATGAGCACTGCCGCGCCTGCCCGG
Organism: Aminobacter sp. BA135; assembly: GCF_050859125.1. Lineage (NCBI taxonomy): Bacteria > Pseudomonadati > Pseudomonadota > Alphaproteobacteria > Hyphomicrobiales > Phyllobacteriaceae > Aminobacter > Aminobacter sp. BA135. The sequence goes on along the minus strand of NZ_CP139574.1, from coordinate 70,930 downwards.
CTAAGTTCGATCGCGATCGAACGCCCAAGACCGCGGCTGCCGCCAGTTACCAGTGCAACGCGACCATCAAGCTTCATTTTGTCCATGTCATCTCTTTCTCAGGTTGGGACCCAAGAACTCTGTGCAAGTCGCATGCCACATGAGGCCAGTGCGCTCCCTTTCACTGGACACTGTCACTCAGGCTCGCCCAAAAGCTTGTAGAGGTAGGAGCGTGAAATCCCGAGCTCTTCGGCAACCCGCTTCTTGTTGCCCCCATATCTTTGCATCGCCTCGCGCACGACCTCAATCTCGGTCCGCTCGACGATATCTTTGAGACGACCGCCCTCCAAAGACAGCGGCTTTTTTAGCGCGACGGAAGGCCCAGCGAACCGCAAGTCGCCATGTCGGATGAAGGTTTCGGGGGTAATGATGCCGTCGTCGGCAAAAACAAAGGCTCTCTCCACCTCATGGCGCAGCTGGCGGACGTTGCCTGGCCAGGGCAGTTCCATCAGATAGGCAAGAGCACCAGCAGAAATCCGGGGCGCGGGCCTGCCATGCAGCTGGGAGACTTCGTCCAGGAAGTGGTCCACCAGATGTTCGATGTCTTCGATGCGGTTGCGCAGTGGCGGCACCTCGATAACCAGAGGTGAAATGCGATAATAGAGGTCCAGCCTGAATTTCTCTTCCGAAATAAGGGCCTGCAGATCTCGATTGGTCGCAGTGACCAAGCGGAAGTCTACATGCCGGGGCCTGTCACCTCCGATGCGCTCAACCACGCGATCCTGGAGGACCCGGAGGAGTTTGACCTGGACATCGATCGGCATGTCGCCGATTTCGTCGAGAAAAATCGTGCCGTTTGCGGCCTGTTCAAATCGGCCTTTCCGCCCCTTTCGATCGGCCCCTGTAAACGCCCCGGCCTCGTAGCCGAACAGTTCCGACTCGACCAACGTGGCAGGCAAGGCGGCTGCGTTGACCATGACCATCGCATTGTCGCGCCTTGGACTGAGCAAATGAAGCGCGTGCGCGACAAGCTCCTTGCCTGTGCCGCTTTCGCCGCGAATGAGCACTGGAATTTCGAGGGGAGCGATCTTGACGATCTCGTTTTTCAGCCGCTTCATCGGCTCACTTTCGCCGATCAGATCGTCAAGGCCGTAAGTCCGCCGCCGGAGCGCGGCCACTTCCCTGCGCCGGAACTCAACCTCGCTCTCCAGGGCGGCGATGCGTTCGCTGAGGGCCATGAGTTGCTCCGGCCCCTTAAACATCACCCGGCCAACAGCGCCAAGTATCTTGTCGTCTCGAACAATGGGCACCCGGGAGACGACGCGCTCCACCCCTTTCATCCGCTGTATATGGCCTACTTCGGACCTGCCTGTACTGACGACGGTGTCCAGCCGTGTATTTTCGATGACCTGCCTGACAGGTCGGCCATTGCCTTCGCCATGCTTGAGCCCGAAAAAAGCTTCGTGGACTGGAGAGATGTAGACTAGGCGCGCATTTGCATCGACGACCGTCATGGCGTCGAAAGGGTCCGTCAGCAGTTTCTCGACGATGTCATAGGCGAAATCGACCGAACTGAGGAATTCGAGTACTGGTTCGCGTATATCTGTAAGGAGCAGAATGTCCCCCTTGGCAAATGGCAGGACCAGCACCGAGTAGCTCTTGTGGTCGAGGGTGAGCGGCTGAAGCCGGCGCGTCCTTGCCTCCTCCATCCACGAGGTATCCGTTGCCAACGCTTGCACTCGGCCATCACTGCCCAAGCCGTCGGCGTGCAGCACCTTCCTGTCATGGCCGACGATAAGGATGCCTTTCAGGCTTGACATTGCCGACACCCCGCTTGCTGCACCTCCAATTGTGTCCACATCAACGACACCCCTCCCCGGGTTTGTAGCAGACGAATACACGGCTGCTTGTCGACAGTCTCTCTATTGCGGTCATACCTCAAGAACCACGTGGGAACGCAAGACGAAATTCGCGGCTCAACGACTTTGGCATGGCCCTTGCAGGGCACCGCTCATCACGCAGGAGCATTCAGTGCCATGACGGAAATGAGCAGGCAGCCCATCGCATCGCGGATAGAAGGTCTGCAAGTTGTCGAACCCGCCGGCGGTTTTGACTTTCTTCGGGGCATGAGAGTCGTCGACCTGTCATCGTCCGTGGCGGGCCCTTACGCGTCGATGCTGCTCGCAGACATGGGCGCAGATGTCATCAAGGTCGAACGGCCTGGCGGGGATGATGCGCGTGGTTGGGGGCCCCCGTTTCTCGCAGGTGAATCCTTGTGGTTCATCAGCGTCAATCGCAACAAGCGCAGTATAGGTCTCGACTACTCGACACCGGCCGGCCTGCAAGCCCTGTATGACTTGGTCCGCAGCAGCGACGCCCTCATTGTCAACACACCTCCCCGCGCGGCGCGCAAGCTTGGCATAGATGCCGACGCAATCCGCCAGCAGAACCCCAAGCTGGTCTACACCTCGATCACTGGCTTCGGCATCGATAGCGATAGGGCGGACTGGCCGTGCTACGATCTCATCGCGGAAGGCTATTCGGGTGTGATGGATCTGACTGGTGATGCATACGGTGAGCCTCAAAAGGTAGGTGCCCCCGCAGCCGACATGTTAGCTGGTCAAGATGCTGCATTTGCAACGGTCGCAGCTCTCTTGCGGCGCCAGACCGGGGGTAGTGGCGCCACGGTCGATGTTTCATTGGTTGACTCGATGGTCCGTTTTCTTGCGTGCAGGATCGTTCCACATATGGGTTCAGGGGACACACCGCGCAGATCGGGCGGCAAGGACAGCGTGATTGCCATCTACCAGGCTTTCAACACCGCCGACGAACCGATTACTCTCGGATTGGGCAACGACAACATCTGGGGGCGCTTCTGGGACGCTATCGGCCAATCTGTCTGGAAGACGGATCCGCGTTACGCCACCAACGCTCTGCGCAGGCAACGTCGAGAAGAGATTGTCGCAGCCATCCAAGACATTCTGGTCACGGCCCCACGCGCCCACTGGCTGAGCCTATTCAGTGACGCCAGAATACCGGCTGGCCCGATCAATCGGGTTGATGAAGTGGTGCTTGACGCTGAACTTCGCAAGCGTGGCCTATTTTATCAGTTGCAGTCTGGAGAAAAACTCATCCCGCAAGTTGGCACGGCCATCCGCGTGGACGGGCAGACCAATTTTGCGCGATCCGCGCCACCGGAATATGCACAGCATACTCATGAAATCCTGCGCGAGTGCCTGGGATACGATGATGCCCAGTTGATTGCACTTCGTGACAACGGAGCCATTTAAAGGAGCCTCTCTGTGACTTACAGTACGATACTTTTTGAAGAAGACGGCCCCATCGCCAAGGTAACGCTTAATCGGCCTGATGATGGCAACATGTTCAATCTCCAGATGTGTCACGAACTTCGTGACTGCCTCAACGAGATTAGGCGAGAAACGAGAACCAGGGTTGTCATCCTCACCGGTGCCGGAGATCATTTTTTCTGCATCGGCGGCCGCAAGGACGGCATGGAAGATACAATGCTCTATGCGGGCACCCTTCCGACGCTCGAAATGTACGAGGCGATCGACAAGTTGCAGAAGCCGGTCATTGCATCCGTCAACGGATTTGCCGTGGGCGGAGGCAACGTGTTGCAGATGGTCTGCGACTGCACAATCGCCAAGGAGAGCGCGGTATTCCGACAGGTCGGCCCGATGGTGGGTTCCTTCGATGCGGGTTATGGCACCTGGTACCTGGAGGATCTCGTTGGCAAGAAGAAGGCTAAGGAGATCTGGTATCGGAACCCCAAGATCAGCGCCCGAGAAGCACTTGAACTGGGACTGATCAACAAGGTAGTGCCCGACGATGCGCTGGAGGCGGAAACAAAGGCCTTTGCGCTTGAAATCGCAGATCGCGGCGCCTTTGCCCTGGCCTCAGTCAAGGCCGCTTTCAACGCAAGACACGGCGGCGTGTCGGGTCTGTCCCGGATGGCGCACGACCTGCTCTTGCGTTCGTATCTCGAAAGCGACGAGGCGCATGAACTGGCGGACGCCTTCGCTGAGCGACGCAAGCCCGATCCGTCCAAGTTTGGAGCCTGAGATGCGGCCATTTCTGACGCTTCATCAGCCAGCGAAGGCAAAAGGCTACTATGAGCAAGGCCTGTGGCAATCGGATACGTTCTATTCGCTGCTCAGGAAAAACGCATTGGAACGCCGGGATGCCGTGGCGCTGCAGGACGGCCGTTCCTCGCTGACATGGGAACAGGTCCTGCAGCGTGTCGACGGTGTCTCTGCCGATCTGAAGATCTACGGGCTCGACCAGGGCGACCGCATTTCGATCTGGATGTCGAACAAGGTGGAAGCCGTCATCATGTTTCTGGCATGCTCACGTGACGGGTACGCCTGCAATCCCTCCCTTCATCGCACATACACCTGCGCCGAAATCGGCACTTTGCTCGAACGCCTGTCGTCGCGCGTGCTGCTCACGGAAGATGGTTGGGGGGCGGATCGCGCAACTGCACGGTTCGACACGATCCTGGCTGGGGTGCCGTCACTCAAGATAGTCTACACGCCGACGTCTTTCCCCGCGCCCATTGCCAATCTCAGCGAGCCGAACACCGACCCCGACAAGGTCGTCTATCTGGCCTTCACATCGGGTACGACAGGCGCGCCCAAATGTGTGATGCACTCTGACAACACGCTCCTGGCAAATGCACGTGAGTTGGCTCGTGACTGGCAACACGGACCAAACTCGGTGATTTTGACCCTCGCCCCTCTTTCCCATCACATCGCCTGGGTTGCTCTTGGCCAGTGGCTTGTTGCTGGGTGCAGATATGTCACCGATGACGCGCCTGCGGGCATGGGCAGGCTGGATTGGATCCTTCACACCAAAGCGACATATGTCATGGGCGTGCCTACCCATGCCATGGACATCCTGGCCGAGCAGAAGGCGCGAGGTCAGGAGCGGCTGGGCGAGGTCAAGGTCTTTTACATGGCCGGCTCACCCATTCCCCCTTCTGTTGCCTCGGCATTCGCCTTGCAAGGCATCAAGCCGCAGAATGTCTACGGGATGACTGAAAATTCCTCCCACCAATACACGCATCCAGGCGACGACGACGAGACGATCCTGGCCACATGCGGCCGTGGCGGCAAGGCATACGAAGTCGCCATCTTCGATGCTGTCAATGAGGACGAGTTTGCAAGCCCCGGAGAGGTCGGACAGATCGGCGGCCGGGGTGCAGCACTGATGCTTGGCTATTTCGACAATCAGAGTGCTACCGAGCGCAGCTTCAACAGGCACGGATGGTTCATGTCGGGAGACCTCGGAAAACTCGATGATCGCGGCAATCTGAGCATCGAAGGGCGCATCAAGGATCTTATCATCCGCGGGGGCCACAACATCTATCCTGCACATATCGAGGCCCTTGCGCTCCGGCACAAACGCGTCGAACGGGCGGCTTGCTTTCCCGTTGCCGACCCGCGCCTGGGGGAACGCGTGTGCATTGCCGTCATCGGGTCGGTTGAACCCGAGGCCCTGCTGGAACATCTGGCAGAACAGGGCCTGTCCAAGTTCGACATGCCCGAGTATTTCATCCGCGTTGACGAGTTGCCGCTCACACCCAGCGGCAAGGTCATCAAGCGCGAGCTCGTGGAAAGTGCCCGCAACGGCATCATTTTGCCGATACCCGTCCGGTACGCCTCCAAAACCGTGGAGGCCACCGCATGAGTATCGATCTTAGCCTGAACGGCGACTTCGCCATCGTCACCCTCAATCGACCCGAGCGGCTGAACGCCCTGTCATTCGATGGACTAGCCGAGCTGGAAGGTGTCCTTGGCCGTGTCGCCACCATTGGCGCAAGAGCCGTTCTCTTTACCGGTTCCGGCGACAAGGCATTCTGCGCCGGCGCAGACATCGAGAGCCTGCAGGGGCGAAGTCTGGTCGAGCAGAAGCGCGGTGCGGAATTCGGCCAGGCCGTATTTGAGAAGCTATCGGGGCTGCCGCTCGTGTCCATCTCCTGCATCAACGGCTATGCCTTTGGAGGCGGGCTGGAGCTTGCGCTGGCATGCACGTTCCGCGTCGCGGCCCGCAAGGCCAAAATGGGCCTGCCCGAGATCAAGCTCGGCCTAATTCCTGGCTACGGGGGGACGCAGAGACTGCCTCGCCTGATCGGCGAGGCCCGTGCCCTCGACATGATCCTGACGGGCAGAACTGTCGGTGCAGACGAGGCCGAGCGCATGGGCCTCGTCGATCGCGTGGCCGATGGCGACTGCCTGGAGGCAGGCATCGCGTTCGCTCAGGAAGTGGCAGCGCATAGCCTTGTCACCATAGATCTCGCACGGGCCGCGGTTGCGCGGGCCATCGACACCCCGATCCACGAAGGGCTCAAGATCGAAGCCGATCTGTCGACCCTCGCCTTTCAGACACAAGACGCTGTCGAAGGCATGAGCGCCTTCCTGGAAAAGCGGAAGCCGGAGTTCAAGGATGCCTGAAGGTCAAATCATCGTCACGGGCGCTAGCCGGGGAATAGGCGCAGCCATTGCAGTCGACCTGGCAAGGCGTGGGTACGAGGTTGCGTCCCTGTCACGGTCGGGCGATGCCCCCGCAGGATACGGGATCAAATGCGACGTTTCGGATCCCGCATCCATATCAAGTGCCTTCAAGGCGGCTGCAGGGAAAGGTCCGATCATCGGGCTCGTTAATGCCGCTGGGGCCCACACAGAAAAACCGACCGTCGACCTTGCGGTCGAGGAGTTTGAACAGACCATCCGCCTCAACACCACAGGTGTACTGGTTGCCTGCCAGATGGCGCATCCGCACCTTGCGGCCAGCGGCGGCCTGATTGTCAACATAGGCTCGTTCGTGGACAAACTCGCCGTCGTCCAAAACGTCGCCTATGCCTCGTCCAAGGCAGCGGTCGGCGCCATCACAAGGTGCCTTGCAGCCGAATGGGCAGATGACGGCATCGCGGTCGTCAACATTGCTCCTGGCTATATCGAAACCGACCTCAATCGCGAATTCCTGGCGAAAGAAAAGATCCAGCAGTGGCTGCGCCGTCGCACACTTGTTGGGCGTCCTGGCAAACCCGACGAGGTCGCCCGGCTGGTGGGCGCTCTATTTGCCGAACGGATCGGGTTCCTCACAGGCGAGACCATCTACATAGACGGCGGACATGGAGTGAACATCCGGTGAAGATCTTCGAGCAGCAAAACCGCCGCCGCCAATGGTCGGACGACGAGCGAATGATCCTTGAACAGGTCACGCGCCTGGCCGAAGACATTATTGCCCCAAAGGCTGAACATATCGACAGGACCGGCGAGTTTCCGCATGACACGCTCAAGGCGCTGAACGATCTTGGACTGAATGGCATCTTTGTCCCCGAAGCCTATGGCGGGACGCCTATGTCTTACAGGCTTTATCTGGAGATCGTGAAAACCATCTCCGAGGCCTGCGCCTCCACCGGCATCATCTACGCCACGAACTACCACGCCATGAAACCGCTGGTGGATTTCGGCAATGAAGAACAAAAGGCTCGCTTGCTTCCGCGCATTGCCGAGGGGGGGCTTGCGGCACTCGCCATCACGGAAGCTTCAGCCGGTTCCGATGCAACGGGCATGAAGACCTCTTTCAAGCCAGATGGCGATGACATTGTCATCAACGGCGGAAAGCTCTTCATCACCAACGGTGATGTGGCGGATCTGGTTCTGCTGTTTGGCAATGGGCGGGCATCGATGATCCCAGAAAGGCGATCTCGGTGCTCATCCTGGAAAAAGGCACGCCCGGCTTTGAGGTTGTCCGTCTCGAAGACAAAATGGGACATCGGGGGTCTTCGACCGCGGCCATCTCGTTCACGGATTGTCGTGTGCCCCGCCAAAACCTGATCGGCCAGCCTGGCGAGGGTCTTTCCATTCTGCTTGCATCTCTCAACAAGTCGCGCCCAAGCATTGCAGCACATGCGCTTGGCATCGCCCGGGCAGCCTTTGCTGACATGGTCGGGTACGCCAACGAGCGGCGGCAGTCGGGCAAGCGGATCATCGAGTTCCAGTCGAGCCAGTTCACCATTGCCGACCTGGCAACGGACCTCGCCTTTGCGGAACTCTGGCTCGATTACGTCGCAGAACTGGTTGATGGGGCAGTCGCTGATTTCGGCATCGAGGCCTCCATGGCCAAGATGCGGGCATCGGACCTTGCCATGCGCCTGACCACCGAGGCCGTTCAGATGTATGGCGGCTATGGCTACACCAAGGATTACCGCGTCGAACGCCTGATGCGCGACGCCAAGATCACGCAGATCTGGGAAGGGACCAATCAGGTGCACCGCCAGCTGATTGGCAGGAGCTTTGTAACGAAATGACGACCGCTATCAAGACTGTCGCAGTTTGTGGTGCTGGTGGCACCATGGGCGCAGGAATTGCCATCGTCGCGGCTCGCGCGGGCTATCGCACCATTTCATTTGATCGCACGGACGATGCCCTATCAAGGTCGCGCAAGCAGACTGAGGGTTTTGTTGCCAAATCGGTCGAACGCGGCAAGATGAGCCCTGAAGCTCGCGATGCGATGCTTGGGCTGATGAGCTCCACGACAGAGATAGGCGAGCTTTCCGAATGTGATCTCGTCATCGAAGCCGTCTTTGAAGACCTTACGGTAAAGCGTCAGCTGATGCGGGATCTGGAGGAGGCCTGCAAGGAAGACGCGATCATCGCCTCCAACACCTCTACCTTGTCCATTACCGAGATTGCTTCGGGCAGCAAGCGACCGGAACAGATCGTCGGCATGCACTTTTGCCTGCCAGCACAGCTGATGAAGCTGGTCGAGATGTCACCGGGGCTGCTGACTTCGGACGCGACCCTGAAGAGCGCCTGGGAGTGGGTTGTTGCCAGCGGCCAAACACCAGTCAAGACACAAGACAAGCCCGGCTTCATTCTCAATGCGCTCCTGGTTCCATTCAATAACGACGCAATTCGCGCCGTGGAAGCAGGTGTTGCAGAAGCAGTCGACATCGACCGTGCGATCAAAGCGGGCCTTGGATACAAGATGGGACCGCTCGAACTCATTGACCTGATCGGCCTCGATACTCAGGTCCGGCTTTGCGAAGCGTTTTATCCAGTCACCCTTGATGCCCGCGCATCGGCTCCCCCGCTCCTGCGCCGCATGGTGGCGGCCGGCCTTCTCGGGCGCAAATCCGGACGTGGCTTCTACAGCTATGACGGCAACGCGATGTTTGGAGCTTAGAAATGGCCTACATGGTGATCAAAAAGAGCGAGAGCCGTTCCTTCCCAGCCGGCGATCCTTTTCTTGCGGCAATTTCGCAACCCTCCGAGGCGACGGCGGTTGTTTATCTCACAGGCACAAGGCTTGAACCTCATCCTGACAAGGAGGTCGTCCTTGTCGAACTGGGCCACGAATGCCTTGGACAGCACACGGGTGAGGATCTCGGCGAAGAAGGCTCAAATGTTGTCGGCTTCGCACGTTACCGCAATGGTTCCGATGCCCCGACCCGGCTGGTCGAACTCGTCGTGCAGAAGAACACGCACGCCGCCGCGATCGATGCAGCCAGGACGCTGATGCAGGCCGCAGGTTTCACTGTGGCTGTGTGCGGCGACCAGTCAGGACGGATCATAGACCGCCTCGTCCGCCCGAAATACAACGCAGCCCTGCGGCTGCTCGACGAGAGCCTGGCTTCACAAAAGGACATCGATCTGACCTGCCGGCTTGGCCTTGGCTACCAGGACGGACCGATCGAACGTGTCGTCCGTGGCGGGCTCGAGCATCACTATGCGGTCTGCAAAGAGCTCTTTGAAACCTATGGCACCTCGGGTTTTGCGCCTGCACGGCGCGCCGTTGTGGCAGCGCGGCGGCAGGAGATGAAGTCTTGAGGCCGCTTGAGGGAATTACCGTACTCGATTTCTCGACGCTTCTCCCAGGGCCGCTCGTCTCGCTCATACTGTCGGAAGCGGGCGCGAACGTCATCAAGATCGAGCGGCCGGGTTCCGGGGAGGAGATGCGTGGTTACGAACCCCGATGGGGCGACGAGAGCGTCAACTTCGCCTTGCTCAACCGGGGCAAGAAGAGCCTCGCCCTCGATCTCAAGAAGGAAGACGACCGGCGTCTCCTGGAGCCGCTGCTGAGCAAGGCCGACATCCTCATAGAGCAGTTTCGCCCCGGCGTAATGAAACGGCTGGGCCTCGACTATGACACGGTCAGCGCGATCAACCCGGGCATCATCTACTGTTCGATTACGGGTTATGGCAATTCCGGCCCGAAACGGGATGCTGCCGGACACGACCTCAACTATGTTGGCGATACAGGCCTGCTCAATCTGTCGATGGGATCGGCGCAAGGCCTTGTGCTTCCTCCCGCCCTGATCGCAGACATTGCCGGCGGCACTTATCCCGCCGTCATGAACATCATGTTTGCGCTGTTTGCACGACAGCGCAGCGGCCAGGGCCGATGGCTCGACATCGCCATGACCGACAATCTCTTCACCTTCATGTATTGGGCAATCGGCAACGGCCTGGCTGCAGGTCAATGGCCGGGCAACGGGACGGACCTGGTGACGGGAGGAACACCCCGCTATCGCCTCTGGGCGACAAAAGACAGCCGCGTGGTCGCCGCCGCACCGATTGAGCAGAAGTTCTGGGATGTCTTCTGCGACCTGATCGACCTTCCTTCCGAGCTTCGCGACGACACTCGCGATCCCGCTGCAACGGCGGCACGCATCGGCCAGATCATCGCATCTCAGCCGGCGGCCCATTGGCGGGACCTGTTTGCTGGGAAAGACTGCTGCTGCACTGTCGTGGCCGATCTCAAAGAGGCCCTCAACGATCCGCATTTTGCCGAACGCGGTCTTTTCACACGCACCGTCGTCAACGAAAGCGGCGACAAATTGCCCGCATTGCCAGTGCCTGTGGACAATGCGTTCCGCAGGCAACCGGAAGAGCTGGTTGCGGCTCCCGGCCTCGGTGCACACAATAAGGAGCTACTCGGTGCAAGCAGCCCTGTTGCATGAATTTGGTCAGCTTGACACGCTCTCTTGGGAGCAGAGCAAAGACCCTGTCGCTAGGCGCGATGAAATCGTCGTCGAAGTGATCACCGCGGAGGTCAACTTTCCCGACCTGCTTGTGATCGAAGGCAAATATCAGTTCAAACCCCCGCTGCCCTTTTCTCCGGGGAAGGGAGCCGTCGGCAGGGTCTGCGGCATCGGCTCCGACGTCGTGGAATTTGCCATGGGCGACATCGTCATTGCCAATGTTGAATATGGGGCGTTCGCAGAAAAGCTGGCGGCACCTGCGGCCCATTGCGTCAAGGTTCCCGACGGCATCCCCCACGACAAGGCCGCGGCGATGGGGCTTGTCTATCAAACGGCCTGGCTTGCGCTGAAAGAACGGGCGCAGCTAGCAAAAGATGAGTCCGTTCTTGTGCTTGGAGCAAGCGGCGGTGTCGGCCTGGCTACCATCGAGCTGGCAAAGGCACTGGGTGCGGGCAAGGTCATCGCGGCCATCCGCGGCGACAGGGGGGCCGATATCGTCAAGGCCGCAGGCGCTGACGAAATTGTCGATCTCGCAGCTGCCAATCTGAAGGATCGCCTGCGCGAACAGATAGCCAGCCTTACTGAGGGAAAAGGCGTCGACATAGTCGTTGACCCTTTGGGCGGTGAAGCGACCGCAGCTGCATTGAGGGCGCTTGGCTGGTGTGGCCGCCTCATTGTTGTCGGCTTCGCGAGTGGCGATCTGTCCAGCTTCAATGGCGGCTATCTTCTGGTGAAGAACATTTCGGTTTTGGGGCTTCAATCGTCGGATTATCGCAACCGTCAACCTGAAAAGGCGCGTGCGGCCCAATGCGCGATCTTCGATTTCTACCAGCAAGGCATCATCGACCCACCTATCGGTGCAACGCTACCGCTCGCGAAGTTCGCCCGAGCGCTGTCGATGGTCGCAAATGGCGATATCCGCGGCCGGATCATACTTGAGGCATCAAATAATGACCGCTCTTGATACAGAGGCAATAATCGGCGTGGTCGGTGCCGGGGCCATGGGGGCCGGCATCGCACAAGTCGCAGCTTTGGCCGGACACAGAGTAAAAATCCACGATACTGTCGCCGGCGCGGGGGAAAGGGCCCTGGCCAGGATTGCCGGCAACCTTGACAAGGAGCTCGCGAAAGGACGGTTGGAAAAGCAAAAGCGAGACGCAACCGGCGCGCGGATCGAAGCTGTGTCGTCTCTGTCTGGATTGGCGGATTGCGCGATCGTCATTGAGGCGATCGTGGAAGACCTGCATGTAAAACAGCGGCTGTTTGCCGAACTCGAGGCAATCGTTTCCGACACCGCGATTCTGGCTACCAACACCTCGTCAATCTCGATTTCGGCGATTGCATCTGTCCTGAAACGTCCGGACCGGGCGGTCGGCATGCATTTTTTCAACCCTGCGCCCGTGATGAGGCTGGTGGAGGTCGTCTCAGGGGCTGCGACGTCGGGAAAGCATGCAGCGGTAGTTTTCGACACCGCAACGGCCTGGGGCAAGACTGCAGTTCATTGCCGCTCCACACCAGGCTTTATCGTAAACCGCATCGCACGCCCCTACTACGCCGAGGCGTTACGCTTGCTTGAGGAGGGTTGCGCCGGCGTCGCTACAATCGATGCACTGATGACTGACGGCGGCGGGTTCAGAATGGGACCGTTCCGCTTGATGGATTTGATCGGCCATGACGTGAACTATGCGGTCACCCGGTCCATTTTCGAGGCTTATTACTTCGATCCCCGATATCGGCCGTCGAACATGCAGAAAGAACTGGTCAACGCCGGCTGGCTGGGCATCAAGGCAGGAAAAGGTTTCTACGACCACGGCGAGGGCAGCACCCAGCCTCCCGTTTCCGAAGAAACGGCATCCGCAAGCGCCGATACCTTGGATCAGCTGAACCCCGGCGCCGAGATATGGACCGACAATTTTGTTGTTCGGCAGACCGATGGACGCACTGCAGCCGAACACGCGCTTGAGGTCGGACACCCGGTCGCGCTGTATGACCTGTGCATGGAATGGCGGGAGGGCTCGCGCATTGCACTCGCCAGATCACCCAACGTATCAGCCCCTGCCCTTTCTCATCTGGTTGCTGCCTTCTCGGCAAAGGGCCTGAAGGTGTCACTTGTGGGGGACAGGCCTGGCCTGGTCGTGCAACGAACGGTCGCAATGATCGTCAATGAAGGCTACGAGGCCTGGCTCCACCAAATCGCATCTCCCGAAGCCATCGACGTCGCCATGAAAAATGGCGTCAACTATCCCGCCGGCCCATTTGAACTGGGGCGACTGGTTGGGTTGAGCAGCGTCGTGGGCACACTGGACAACCTTTTGAAGGCGACAGGCGACAGCCGATATCGGGCATCGGAGAAGCTGCGCGAGGCTGAACGGGCCGAGCAGCTGCAAAACGCCATCGCGACAGCACCCCGAAATGAAGAGATCACCCAAAAGGACAGGCGAGCATGACGCGAGCTGCTATTGTAAGCCCAGTGCGAACAGGGATCGGCGCCTTCGGCGGGAGCTTGAAGGATGTTTCTGTAGAAGATCTCGGCACCGCCGTGGTCCAGGCGGTACTTAAGCGCACAGGCATTGCGCCTCATGCGATCGATGATGTCTGTTTCGCACAATCTTACGCCAACAGCGAAACGCCTTGCATTGGCCGGTGGCTCGCGCTCAACGCCGGATTGCCGATCGATGTACCAGGGCTTCAGATTGATCGGCGCTGCGGTGGTGGCCTGCAGGCAATCGTAACGGCAGCGATGATGGTTGAGACCGGCGCTGCCGATGTTGTGCTTGCCGGCGGTGTCGAAAGCATGAGCCGCATCGAGTATTACTCCACCGACATGCGGTGGGGTGCTCGTGCTGGAACAGTCAAACTCCATGATCGCCTCGATCGTGGCCGTGAACGCGCTCAACCTGAGGCCCGTTTCGGACGCATATCGAGTTTGATCGAAACAGCCGAGAACCTCGCTCGGGATTTTGCGATTTCGCGCGAGGAAGCGGACGAGTTTGCCGTCAACAGCCACAAGAAGGCTGCTGCAGCCTGGACCCAAGGCAAATTCGACGATGAAACAATTGCGTTGAGCGTACCACAGCGCAGGGCCGACCCGGTCTCCTTTCGTTGCGATGAGGGGATCAGGGCCGATACGTCGGTCGCAGCTCTTGGCAGGCTGAACCCAATCATCCATGGCGGCACTGTCACGGCTGCAAACTCAAGCCAGCAGAACGATGCCGCTGCAGCATGCCTGGTTGTTGCGGAGGACAAGCTCGACCAACTTGGTCTTGAGCCAATGGCCTACTTGCGTGGGTGGACAGCCGTCGGCTGTGACCCGTCTCGAATGGGCATTGGGCCAGTCAGGGCGGTGGAGAAGCTGTTCGAAAAGACAAAGCTCGGTTTCGACGACATGGATCTGGTCGAACTGAACGAGGCTTTTGCCGCCCAGGCTCTAGCTTGCTTGAAAAGCTGGGCCTGGAATGATCCGGCGCGTCTCAACGTCAACGGATCAGGGATTTCGCTTGGCCACCCGATTGGGGCCACGGGAGCCCGCATCTTGACCACGCTGTTGCACGAGCTGAAGCGGCGAGAGGGGCGATACGGGCTGGAAACAATGTGTGTCGCAGGCGGCCAAGGCATGGCCGCGATCTTCGAGCGCGCCATCTGAAAACGACATGCAGGAAGGAAAATTACATGTCTGAAAGAATCTGGGACAAATTCCTGACCGAAAGAGACAAGGCCGTCTTTGCCGCGTCTGGTTTCGGCTCCAACGCCGGCTTTGGCAAACGCCCTGCCCTGTTGGTCATCGACGTCAGCTATGCGTTCTGTGACGACCAGCCTCTGCCCATCCTTGACTCGATCAAGCGGTGGCACACGTCATGCGGCGAAGACGCATGGATTGCGCTCCCATACCTGAAATCATTGATCGACAAATGCCACGACAAGGGTGTGCCGGTCATCTACACAACAGGCGTTCGCCGCGAGGACAACTGGGACGGTGGCAGCTGGAACTGGAAGGATGCGCGTTTCAAGGAAGACACCGGCACAAAGGCGGTCACCAACGTCGACGGCAATCAGATCATGGCCGAAATCGCCCCGCAGCCTCAAGACATCGTCGTGCTCAAGCAGAAACCTTCCGGCTTCTTCGGTACGGGTCTTGCAAGTTATCTCACACTCCTTGGGTGCGATTCAGTCATCGTCACCGGAACCACGACATCAGGCTGTGTCCGGGCAACGGTCTTGGATGCCTTCAGCCTGAACTATCGCGTTGCAGTCGCCGAAGAGGCATGCTTCGACCGATCCCAGGCAAGCCACGCCATCAATCTTTGCGACATGCACGCCAAATATGCCGACGTGGTCAAGACAGACCAAGTCCTGGCGTTCCTCGATGAGCTGGCGGAGGATCTGTTCGACCTACCGACGGGCACGCCTCACCGCTAGCTCGGCCGAGCGCTCTCCGGCTCTGCTGAATGAAATACGGCCACCGTTGCGACAGTGGCCTTATTTCATTGTCATTTCCGCCAGGATCTGCTGCCTGGTTGTTCAGGCTGCAGGAACGTCAAGTGGTGGCAGCCCACCCTTCGTTCGGGTCGAGCCTGAAGCAGCGTGCAGTGTGCTGATCGCTCCCCGCCTGGAACGGCCACGGTACTGACGTGCCGCAGCTCTCCCGGACATAAGAACAGCGAGGCGCAAAGGCGCAACCAGATGGCAGATCCCGCAGATCCGGAGGAGTGCCAGGGATCGGATCAAGCCGTTTGCCACGCGTTGACCCATGTACGGTGGAGCGCAATAGGCCCTCCGTGTATGGATGGCTCGGTCTGTCCATCACTTCAGTGATCGGGCCATGCTCTACGAACCGGCCGGCGTACATGACCGCCACATCGTCTGCCACCTCGCAGGCGACGCCAAGATCATGGGTCACAAAAATAGTGGCCATGCCAAGCTCCTCCTGCAGCTTGCGCAGAAGCAGAAGAATCTGGATCTGCACAGTGGCATCGAGGGCCGTGGTCGGTTCGTCGGCCAAAAGAAGTTTTGGCCGACACGCAAGAGCAAGTGCGATCATCACGCGCTGGCGCAGTCCGCCGGAGAGCTCGTGCGGGTAGGCATCCAGCCGCCTCGCCGCGGATGGGACCTGTACAAGCTCCAGCAGCTCCAGGGCTCTTGCACGCGCCGCCTTTGCGGAGACACCATCATGGTAGGCCACAGACTCGGCGATCTGGTTGCCGACTGTGAACACTGGATCCAGTGCCGTCATGGGCTCCTGGAAAACCATCGACACCAGCCGGCCGCGCAGCTTCCGCAATTTTCTGGCCGGCACCGACAGCATGTCGTTCCCGTCGATGCTGATATTGCCTCGAAGCTCGGCATGCGAAGGCATCAGCCGCATCAGCGCGCGCATCGTAACACTCTTGCCGGAGCCCGACTCCCCAAGAAGGCAGAGGACCTTTCCCTCATTCAGCTTGAAACTCACACCATTGACGACTTGGACATCGAGATCGCGCGAAACAAATCGCACCCTCAAATCATCAACCTCGACAAGTGGCTTCTGCTCAACGAGCTGAAAGTTGTTGGCAGCCATACGCTCTAGCATCGACATCTCCTTACGCTGCCGCCGTTGCCAGGCTGTGGCCCGAGCCGGGCTGGTGTGCATGGCAGGCAACTTGATGGTCTCGACCACCAGACAGCAGCATCGGCTGCGTAGCAGCACATACCGTTTCCGCAATTGGACAGCGTGTGCGGAACCGGCAGCCCGAGGGTGGATTGATCGGATTGGGTGGATCACCGGCCAGCGGCGGTTCGCTCACCCGATGGCGCGGATCCATGGGCAAGCGAGAGGCGAGCAAGCCACGTGTGTAAGGGTGTTTTGGATCGCCATAGATTTGCGAAACCGGGCCCATTTCGATCGCCTGACCGAGATACATCACCATCACCCGGTCGCTGATGTACTGCACCACGTTCAGGTCATGGGAGATAAAGATGTAGGTGAGGTTCAGCCGCTCTTTCAGCTCGACAAGGAGGTTCAGAACCTGCGCTTCGACTGACTTGTCCAGGGCCGAAACCGCCTCATCCAGGATGACTATCCGAGGATTGAGCGCGAGCGCCCGAGCAACATTGACCCTTTGACGTTGACCACCAGAGAGCTCATGCGGATAGCGCTGCGCAAAGACTGCCGGGCGCAAGCCCACCATGTCCAGCACCTCGTGAGCCCGCTCCTGCGCCAAGGCACGTTTGACCCCGTTTGCCCTGAGCCCAAAGGCAATACTATCTTCGATGGTCAACCTGGGGTTCAAGGACGCATAGCTGTCTTGAAACACCATCTGGATCTGCTGACGCATTTCGCGCTCGCTCAGCCCGCCGGCGCCAACGGGCTGGCCATCGAGCGCCATTGCGCCTTCGTCGGGCTTCAACAGGCGAATGAGTACACGTGCGGTTGTGGACTTCCCGCAGCCGGACTCACCTACGATGCCGAGCGTTTCTCCCGCGGCGACATCAAAGGACACTCCATCCACACTCCTGACATAGGCCGATGGCCGTCCAAGCAGGCCGAACTGGATGGGAAAGTACTTCCGTAAACCCTGAACGCGAAGCAAAGGATTGGCTGCGGTGGGATTGGCGCCATCGACGTCATCTGAAATCAGACCGGTTCGCATCACTTTACCTCAAACCTTGACGTCCATAGCCGAACGCAGACCGTCACTGATCAGGTTGGCACACATCGAGGTGACGAAAATCATCACCCCGGGAAGCACGGCGTTCACCGGCGCGACGTAGATCGATTGCCGCAACGTGTTGAGCATAAGCCCCCACTCAGCCTCGGGCGGGACCACGCCCAGGCCCAGAAAGCTCAAACCCGAGCCCAGCACGATCGAAACACTAATCAGACTGGACGCAAAGATGAGGATGGGGCCGACGACGTTGCTCAACACGTGAGTTACGACGATCCTAAAGGTCGATGCTCCTGTTGCGCGGGCTGCCTCAACGAAATCCTGGGCCCTGACCTGGGTTGTCGCACTTTCGGCCACGCGCGCGATCGGGGGAATGAAGACAAGTGTCAACGCAACCAGACTGTTGGCGAGACCGGCCCCCAGTACACCGGAAATCGCTACGGCCAGAAGCACTGAAGGGAAAGCGTAGAAGACGTCGATAAGGCGCATGATGGTCATGTTCAGCCCGCCGCCAGCGTAACCGGCGACTATGCCGAGAAACCCGCCGATGCCAGTTGCCAGGACGACCGGCGTGAAGCCCATGAACAGCGACATCCGCCCGCCATAGACAATGCGCGTCAGCAGGTCGCGACCCAGTTCGTCCGTGCCGAGCAGGTGGCCTTGGCTGCCGGGTGGCAAGAGCCTCTTTGCGATGCTGGTTGCGAATGGATCATGGGAGGTGATGAGGGGCGCAAGGATCGCAGCGACGGCGATCACCAGGAGGATCGCGCTGCACCCGATCGTCGTCGGATCGCGCATGAGACGGCGGCGGACTGCATACCAGAAGCTGCGCGACACCTGTTGTGACACCGCGGTCGATGGCGAGGCTGCCTCGCTAATTATGCTGGGTGACATGGGGCGCTCACTTGCGTCTAATTCGAGGATCAAGAAGGGTCTGCATCAGATCGACGACGAGATTGACGAAGACGAAGAACATGGCGAGCACCAAGATGGTGCCCTGGAGTACGGGCAGGTCACGCGTGAAGATTGCAGAGTTGAGCAAAAAGCCGGTTCCTGGCCACGAAAACACCGTTTCAACCAAGATGGATCCACCCATCAGATATGCGATCTGCAACCCGACGACGGCAAGCACTGCAGGGGCCGAGTTCTTGGCGATGTGCATGAAGACGCGGCTTGGCGGCAGCCCCTTGGCATAAAGGGTCTGCACAAAATCCTGTTTTCGAACGTCGGCAACAGTTGCGCGCACCGAACGTGAGATGATGCCGGCAGGAATGACCGACAAGGAAATCGCCGGCAGGATCAGATATTTGATGCTTTCCCAGTTGAGGGCAAAACCTTCCGAGCCGCGCGGTCCCATTCCCATGGCGGGCAGTGCGCCGAAATTGACGGCAAAAATCACGACCAGCACCATGCCCAACCAATAATTGGGAATGCTGATGCCGGCCACGGCCAGGGCCGTAACGCTGCGATCAACGAAAATGCCGTCGGCATAGCCGGCAACGATGCCGAGCAGCAGGCCGACCACAACACCGATCAGGACGGCTGCGACCGACAGTATGAGCGTGTTGGCGACCGCTGGCATGATTTCGGCGAGCACCGGCCGCCGCGTCATGATCGAATGTCCAAAATCGCCTGTGGCCACCCTGCCGAGCCAGGTGAAATACTGCACAGGCAAAGGCTGATCGAAGCCGTAGGCTGCCTTCAGGTCGCGCACCACCTCTTCGCTCGCGCCCTCTGGAATTACGGCACTCAGCGGGTCGCCAGGAGCAAGATGGATCAGGGAAAAGCAGACGATCGACACTCCGACGGCAATTGGGATTGCGTAGAGAATGCGTCGTAAGATGTAAGTAAGCACCGGTGTTCTCCTCGAAATTGAGACCGGCCCCAGTCTGGGACCGGCCCTCTTCTTTCGAATTATTCGACGACGACAGGCGTCAGATCCTGAAGCCAGCTCTGCGCCTGAACGAAGCCTTTGACGTTCGGCGCAAGCGCACGCGGATTGAGATCATGAACGGCCCATACCCACATGGCCTGGTCCACGACATGTGCGTGCAGTTCGGCGAGGATCTTGTCCTGTTCTGCTGCGTCAAAGGCGTTTCTCGCCGCACTGACCAACTCATCCGCCTTGGCGTCGGTGAACTTACCCCAATTGTAGCCGGTTGGCGGCGTTTCGGAAGAAGCGGCGGTCTTGAGCAGTGCAATGTCCGGATCCCAGAATGCCCAGCTGTTGTTGACGCCGTCGCGCCCCTTGTTTTCGGGAGCAAAGGCACCGGCGCGCCGCCGGCCGCGCAGCGTCTCCCAGTCAAGAACTTCAAACTCCAGGTCGATGCCTACCGCCCGATAGTTCTCCTTGATCAGTTCATTCATCGCAATCGGCTGCATTTGACCGGACCCTGAAGGCGCGATGATGATTTTCAGCTTTGCAGGTTTGTCGGGGCCATATCCGGCCTCTGCCAGAAGCTTTTTGGCCTCGTCCGGATCGTATCGGAGCTTGAACGTTGGATTGCCGAACCATGGATGGCCCTCATTGACCATGCCTTTTGCCGGAATGGCCAGGCCGCCAAGGAGCGCAACCATGCCATCGCGGTCAATTGCAAGGTTCGCTGCCTGCCTGACCCTGACATCGTGGAAAGCCGAGTCCTCCATGGTGCTGATTTCATAACACCAGACATGCGGATAGGCGTTTGTCACGATCTGCATTCCCGCCCCCTGCAGACGCGGAATGGCATCAGGTGGCGGCGCCTCCACGAAGTCGACCTGACCGGCCAAGAGTGCGGCAACACGCGTATTCGCGTCAGGCATGGGCAAAAGAACAAGCCGGTCAGACTTCGGACGGCGCGCCTCATCCCAATAATTCTGATTGCCCTTTAGCTCGATGCGCTCCCGGGGCACCAGCTTGTCGACCACCCACGGCCCGGTGCCAGATGGTTGCGATGCAAACTTGTTCCAGTCCCCGCCCACCTCCTCCCAACGTTTCGGGCTCGAAAAAAAGAGGTTCACAAGACTGTAGGGAAAGGCGGCGTCGGGTTTCTTCGACCTGATCTGTACGGTGTTGTCGTCAACCTTGCTCCAGGAGCTGATGCTGCCGTAATACTGCGATGCCTGCACCGACTGTGCCTGGTCGAACTGCGGGGCATCCTTCTTCATCAGCTTGTCGAAGTTCCAGACAACGGCATCGGCATTAAATTCCGAACCATCATGGAACGTCACGCCCTTGCGCAGCTTGAGCGTCCATAGTGTCTTGTCATTTGCGTCAACCGACCAGCTTTCAGCCAATCCGGCTCGCAGGGTCGCAGCTTTCTCACCGCTCGAAAGATCCCAGGCGATCAGGGAATCGTAGATGGTGGTCCCGATGAAGCGAATACCTTCGGTGCCTTGGCTGGGCTGGCCAGTTGTCAGGGGAATGTCGCTTACGGTCATGGCGACACGAAGCACCTTCTCGCCTTCGCCCGCCAGGGCCTGCCCCTTCCACGTCATCGTCAACCCGGCAACTGCTGCGAGAGCTCCTGCAAGGACGTCGCGGCGGCTTGGCGCGAGCGCAGAGTTTTGCGCTTTTGGTTCTTGAGACGACATTTGGTTCCTCCTCCTTTTCGTCTATGAGACAGTCGTAGCAAGCGGCGTGCCAAATTGGAGAACGCCGTTGCAACGCGCCCTCCCCAAGCACGCTTCATGTTCAAGATGGCGCAGAAACCCATTGGATTCGGAGCTTACGCTCCGAAAAATCGCAGGACGGGCGGCCACAAGGGCTTCATTGCCGGATTTATCCGGGTCGAGCGATGGCGGTCGCATGGAGCAACTATGCGGGTGGCGTCCGTCAAGCCGCCACCCGCCTGGGGCCGGTGTCGCTGCGAAGGACAGATTGTCCGTGTTGCGGTCACCTCGGCTTCCTGTCACCAGGGCTCATCTGGACGCCCGACCAGCCTTCGAACATTCTGGCGATCGTCGTGAAGTCTTCATCGGCATGATCCCGCTGCCAGGTCCGCCAAAGCTGGAAAATATGGCTGGCGATCGGGGAAGGAACATCCAGTTCGTCTGCCATTTCGAGGAACAGCGACAGGTCCTTATGCGTCGTATGGTGCGTAGAGCCATAGTTGAATGTGCGTGGCAGGATCGCCATTGGGAACTTGAGCTCCGTCGCCGAGTTCTTGCCAGATCCAGCATTGACCACCTGCACAAGCGTTTCCACGTCGAGCCCGGCCTTTGCCCCCACAACCATGGCCTCGCAAGTTGCGGCAAGAGCCGTGTAGTTCAACATGTTGTTGATCAATTTCGCCTGCTGGGCCTGACCGGGGCTTTCTCCTACAACGTAGATGCGCGATCCGACGGCCGAAAGCGCCGGCCGGGCGAGCTCTATGGATGAGACCTTTCCTGAAGCTATGATGGTCAATGTCCCATCGCGCGCCTTGGGCACTCCCCCGGTTACGGGCGCATCGACAAATCCTACGCCAGCGTGGCCCAGCGCCTGCGCCAATTTGCGCGATAGATCAGGCCCCGACGTTGCCAGGTCAACCACGCAGTCTGGCCGCCCGCCCGAAAGTATGCCTTTTTCGCCAAGATAGACTGCCTCGGTCGCCTGATTGTCGGTCAGACAGGTCAGGACGATTTTTGATCGCGCAGCAGCTTCGGCGGCAGTGTCGGCCCAGTTTGCTCCGGCAGCAATGAGCCCTTCGGCGCGTGCCCTGCTCCTTGAGTTAACCGTCACTTCGAACCCGGATGCTAATAATCGTGCGGCCATGGGCGCGCCCATGGCGCCCGTTCCGATGAATGCAATGGATGCTTTTGTCATGTCGCCTCTCATGATGGTCCCGGAACATCCCCAGCAAGTTCCAGGCCACTCGACTTGAAAGGGTGTTGGCCTGAAACTTGCTGGCCTTGCCCAGTAGCGAGTTGCCCTGATCAAGAACCAGCATGGAACGGAACGCAAGATGGACGATACCGCAATCACCGACATCCTGGCACGACAGGTGGCGGCTTCAACATTCGATGGCTTGCCGCCGGAAATTCGCCATGAGGTGAAACGCTCCATCCTGAACTTTTTCGGGACGGCAATAAGTGGTTCAGACGCACCGGCGCTCGCAGTGTTCCTGTCGACATTGCCACACTCGCCGACGGTAGGCCCGGCCACCATCATCGGCCGGAGTTTGCGCAGCGATGTCCTTGCCGCGAGCTTCTTGAATGCCGCCAGCGCCAATGTTGCCGACTTCGACGACACCCACGTTCCGACCGTCATCCATCCGACCGCCCCAATCGCCCCGCCGCTCTTTGCGCTGGCAGAACAAAGGCAGATGAGCGGAGCGGAATTTATTCTCGCCTTTGTATTGGGCGTGGAGGTCGCCTGCCGCATCGGCAACGCCATTTCACCACATCATTATCGGAAGGGCTGGCATATTACCGCAACATGCGGGGTGATTGGGGCGGCCGCTGCAGCAAGTGTGGCAATGAGACTGGACCATATCCAGACACGCCACGCTCTTGCAATCGCCGCTACCCAGGCGTCCGGCCTTGTGGAGTGCCTCGGCACAGGGGCAAAGAGCGTGTGCATCGGAAATGCCAGCCGCGGCGGCCTGTGGAGCGCAATGCTGGCGCAAGCCGGGCTGGATGGGCCATATCGTGCCCTTGAAGGCGACAATGGCTACCTCGCCGTCCTTGGGAACGGCGCCCAAGGCCAGTCTATCGTCAGTGGCTGGGGCAACAGCTGGCAGCTGGCGCAAAACGCCTACAAACCCTATCCGACCGGGGTGGTGGTCAACCCTGTCATCGACGCGTGCCTGGAGCTCTATCGGCGTCATGGAACAAAACCACGAGACATCGGCCTGGTCACGGTACATGGAAACCCGCTTCTTCTCTTGCGCGCCGATCGGCCTGAGCCCAGGTCTGCCAGTGATGCTCAGTTGAGTGCCCAGCACGCTGCCGCAATAGGCCTGTCATTCGGGGAAATGCCGCTATGGCTGTTTTCCGAAGCCGGTCTGAGAGATGAAGACATCGCGGCGTTACGCCGGAAGGTGCGTCTTCACGCGGATCCGAACTTGGATGTGGAGGCGGCGCGGGTCGTCATCAAAACCGTGTCGGGCACGGAATACGAGCAGGTTACGACGGCCGCGCGTGGGGGGACGGCCAATCCTCTTTCCGACGGCGAACTGGAGGAGAAGTTTCAACACCTGACCCAAGGCAGACTCTCGAAAGAGGCAAAGAGAACGATGGTCAAACACATCTGGGAGATGGAGGAGCTCGACGACATCGCCGGTTTGTTGGCGCTAGCGACACCAACCTAGCCGCGCAGACACCGCTTCGGCTCCCTTGTCTCAAGACATCGAAAGGGGCAATGGCGTTCAGCATGCGCATGGCGCCAGCGGGCTGCCGGCCCTTGGGAGTGTGCGCCGGAGAAGTCTGATCCGGATACTCGATGTGAGAACAGAGGGTGAGGCACCAAACCGCCGCGCATCCCGTCGTCTCAGCCGCGATAATCACTTGGAAAGACAATGTCCTGGTCGACGAGAACGTTAAACTTGTAGCCGGGTCGGATCTCGAGTGTCGGTTGGACGTCGAGGTTCTTGCTGATGGTACGCTCTGCCACGCGCCCGAAGGTCTCAGCGAAGTTCCGCCGGGCAGCGTCGGACGCGCTGTCGTGGTTAGCGCGCGTGGACGATTTCGGGACGGCCATGTCGATGCCTGTCCCAATGATCGCGAGCAGGATCGCCGAGCCGAATGTCTTGAAGTAGTGGTTGTCAACCTTGTCCCTGAAGCCGCCATTGCCTTGCGCGTCGGTGCCAGCCATGCCGTCGATCTGCAAAGTCGCCCCATTCGGAAAGACGATATCGGTCCAGATCACCAGTACGCGCGATTGGCCGAATGAAACCTCGGCATCGTAACGGCCAAAGAGCTTGGTGCCCTGCGGAATGAGCAGACGATGACCGGTGGCGCTGTCATAGACGTTCTGACTGACCTGGGCGGTGATGCGGCCGGGCAAGTCCGAATTGATGCCGGTAATCAGCGTCGCCGGTATTACCGAACCGCGTTTCAGCTCATAGGGCGATTGCTGCGGCACGAGCTTGTTTGGCAGGTAGCCAAGTTCCCTCATGTCGGCGTTGAAAAAGTCTGCCTTGGCGCGCTGGCCATTCGGATCGTGGTTCTGCCCCCCGATGCCTGCCCTAAGTGCGGCAGCATAGAAATTGGTAGTCGAGGGAGCGGTTGCGGATGCATTTGCGGGACCGCTTGGCTGCTCTTCCTCCGTGGGTTGTTCCAGCTTGTTTAGGCTGATGGTGAGCGGCGAGTCGTAGGCGGCATCATTGGCCTGCATGCGCGCCATCTTCTGGCGATGGCGCTCGCGAATGTATTGTTCGCGCTGCTCGCGCTCGAGACGGGCCTTCCAGACCGTCTCGGCTTCGCCCTGCTCGACATGTTGCTCTTCGCCTTGTGCTCGGTGTTCGAAAGGATCGTCGGCCACTTTCTGCGTCTCCGCTGGTCCCGCCGGCACAGGTTGGAGCACGACTGCTTCTATCGGCTCACCGATGATGCCGTCCGACACGCCCCGTTTCAGCTGGTCGGCATATGTCGACGCCGAATTGCTCGAGGCTGGGTCAATGCCCTCGTTGCCCCGAAAGAACAGCCCGCGCGACGTCAGACCAAAGATGATCAGGGCGAAGACCAGCATCACAAGCACGGCTGCGATGACGACCGGCAAGCGGTTGACGCGGCGGATACCGCTCTCCTCGTTTGGCGCACCGCCAAGCTTCAAGGATTGAACCATGCTTCCCCTCCCCTAGCCGCGGCGCATGACCGAGAGCGGACTTGCAGGAGATGCACCCGACATCGTCGTTCGGTATGCACGTCCGAGTTCAACCGTGCTGGTCGACATGCGCACCAGTACCTGCCCCTCGTGGCTGTCGACGACATAGGCAAGCGCAATCTCTTTCTGGCCGTCCGTTTTCTGGTCCGTGGCGACAGCATATCCCCAACTTTTCAGTGATGCTTCAAGCGCCTGTCCGAAGGGCGAGCTGTCAGGTTTCATGATGATAGTGCCGTTGGCCGGACCTATCTGCTCGGCAAGCTTGGTCACCATGTCGCCCGCAATGGCGCTGGCAACGGGTCCTGAAATCTCAGGCGGCGCTGAACTGGCCACCAAGCCGTCGCTGGTGGACGTCTGACAACCGGCAACTGCGCACGACAGAAGCAGAACGGTAAAGGTGCGGCGCATCCTAACGCCCTCGCCTGATGGTGATCTTTTCCTGTTTCCAGCCGACGCCCGAGACAAGGACGGCGCGCTCGACATGATAGTCAACAACCATCATGTCGGCTTTCATCCGATAGTTGACGACGCGGTTCTCACCCCCTGAGACGACGAACAGTACTGGTGCATCCTGCCCGGAGACCGATCGCGGAAACTGGATGTAGGTCTTGGTTCCGTCGGAATAGACTCGCGTCGGACGCCAGCGCGCATTGCCGGAGATGGAGTAGGCAAAGTTCAACTGCTCGGCTGGAACACCGGCGCCCGGAATGATGCTCGCCTCGAGGCGCGCGTTCATGTCGGCAAGTTTCGCACTCACATCTTCTGGATACTCAAATCCGATACGCGCCATATATTGGTGCTCATGCGACTTGAGCTGGATGTGATAGGTTCGTCGCGAGGTTGTCACCACCATCGACGTTACAAGATCTGGTTCGGACGGCTTTACGATCAGGTGGATCGCCTGCCCGCCGATGGCGCCCGAGGTCGCTGGCTCAACCTTCCAGCGCACCGTATCGCCGACCAATACGTCACGCACCGCTTCGCCTGCCTGAAGCTCGATGTCGCATACCTGCAGCGGCGAACAGACGACGGAGGGCTGGATCTCGCCATATAGAAAGACCACCTTGCCGTCGGCGCCCTTGGTGACGAGGCCTTTCTTTCCGCGCCATTGCCCCGAAATTCCGGTCCTCTTTTGCTCGTTGGCACTCATGCCCTCGGCATAAGCTTTCGGAAGGAAGACTGGAGCGGCGGCGAGCGCAGCGACAAGCGTGGCTATGATGGGGAGGGTTGCACCGACGGGTTTGGTGGCAATGATCATGAGTGGGCCTGTGCCTTTCATAGCTGCGCGGTCCAATCGAAGTCGCGGAGGTAGAGACCGATAGGGTTGAGCCGAATGACGCCCTCATCCTGTGGTGGGGTCAGCGTGACGGTTGCGATACCGCGGAAGCGGCGCACGGCCGTCTCCTTGCCCTTGCGGTCGCGTTCGAACTCGGTCCAGTCGAGCTGGAACGACTGCGGTGAGAGAGCAACGATGTTGTTGACCTCGATGGCAACGGTGGCGGTCCTGGCCTTGTCGAAGGGCGAACTCGAGCGGAACCACGCATTGACCTTCTCGGTCGCGGGGTCTGACGTCCTCAAGAGCGCGTAAGTACGGTCGATGTACTGTTTCTGCACGACCGCATCGGGGGTCACGCTACGGAAATTGGAGACGAAGCTGCCTAGGGCGGCGCGGACGACACGTGTGTCGGCATATTCGATCTGCTGCGGGTAGCCCGCATGTGCCGAGGTTCCAAGCTTGTCGACTTCAACGATGTAGGGGATCAGTTTGACTTGAGTGCTCTGGAACAGCGCATAGGCGAACCCGATCACCGCCATGAGCATTCCCGTGATGCCGACGATACGCCAGCCGGCGGCCGCCTTCACATATGAGCCATAGCGCTCGTTCCATTCCTGGCGTGCTGCGAGATAGGGATTTTCGGGCGGTTTGCGCTCGGCCATGAGGGGTTCTTTCCGGGCTAGTTCTTCTCATCGAGCGGCTGTGGTGCAGGGATGGTCCTGCCGGATGGCCGGCCTTGGTCGAGTTTGGCGTTGGCGAGCCCGAGCAGAGACCCGGCATGGGCTCCCGGTGCTGCAATTGCTTTTTCCTTGGCCGCTGATGCCGCAGCCCATCCGGCACTACCGATCCCGGATGCCATGCCGCGCATGGCTGCTCCGGCCATGGAGGCGCCGCCCGCCCGGGCCGCACTTGCCGCCGTAGCGCCGCTCGCTGCGGCACCTGCGCCAAGAAAGGCACCACCAGCGGCGAAAGTCGCCGCGTGCCCACCATGACGTATCGCTTCCATGCCGCCGGAAACGGAAACGCCTTGCACAACACCCTGAAGGATGGCGGGGACGTACATGGCGATGATGAACACCACGACGGCTATTCCGGCGATGGCCAGCGTGGTGACAAACTGTTCTGACTTTGCCGTCGGTGCTTCTGCCAGGCCGATCAGCACTTCCGAGCCGATCCGGGCGATCATCACCAGCGCCATGAGCTTCATCCCGACCGAGAAGGCATAGATGAGGTAGCGGACGGCAAAATCCTTGGTGAAGGACGACCCGCCAAGGCCGAGCATGATCATGCCGGCGAGAAGGCCTACATACATCTCGACGAGGACCGCGACGAAGATCGCCGCGACCAGGCTGAAACAGACGACCACCACGACCATTGCGAAGACGGCCGCTATCGCCAGCGCATTGTCTTCGAACAGGCCGAATTTTGCCTGTTCAGACATCTTCGAGGCGACGCGGATGCCGGCGTCGAAGATGTTGGCGGGTGACGCCGATCCGCCACTGGCGCCGATCTGAAACAGGCTGTCGACGACCGCTCTTGCGAAGCTCGGGCCCTGATCGAGAATGAATGCGAACAGGCCGATGAACATGATCCGGCGCACGAGCTCCGCAAACCAGCTGTCGAGCGAGGCTGTGTTGATCGCAAGCCAGACCGCTGCAATCGCAACCTCGATGCCGGCGAGGATCCAGAATAGCGAACGGGCGGCATTCATGACCGTTGTTTGCCAACCCCGCGCGGCCGTCACGACCTGGTTCTCCAGGGTCGTCAGTACAGATCCTTGTTGCGCGAGCGCAGGTGCGCAGGCAATGAGGAGTGCACCGATCACCGCGAAAGCGAGTTGAGGCCTGCCGACTTGCTTGACGGTTACCATCGCGGCCTCATCTCCTGGCCGCCGCGCACGTTCCGATCGGGATCTCCGCCGAAGAACCTTTCGGCATGCTCCCTGCGTGCCCTTTCCGAGATGGGTGCGGGTGCCTCATCCACCGGTGAGGGTTGCTGCAGCATCCAGAGGGCGCTGCCTGCGCAGACGCTGATTGCGATGCCGATCGATATTCCAATGAGCATGGAAGCGTTCACCAGCGCGGCTCCATCATTTGGCCGCCCCGCACATTGGGCAGCGGCGAATTGAAGAAGCTCTCGCGCCGTGCTTGGGCGAGGTCCTTGTCCGCCTGTCTGGACTGGAACCAGGTCCCCATCATTGTGGTCTGTTGCGAGACCAGCCCGCGCAGCTTCTGGAATTGCGCTACCTGCTGGGCCGCTATCTGGTGGCCGACCTGAAGCGCTTTCATCTGGCCGTCCGATGTCTCCGACATGGCGCGGAGAGAGCTCATTGTCGCTTCCTCGGAGGTGAACTGGTCAGCCGTAAGCCCTGCCGCCTTCAGCGTACCAGCGATGGTGTCGCGGTTCGTGTTCGACCAGGTCTGGTAGTTGTCGGAAAATGTCTGGCCATCGGCGAGGCCGGTCTTGAAATCGGCAAAGCTCTGGAAGCGCTGCTTCAGCACATCATCGATGTTTCCCATCGAGAACGCGATGCCCTGTCCCTGCCCGACGATGGACTGCAGCTTCCGAAGGTCGCCTTCGACCTGTCCCCACATATGCTTTGGAAGCCGGGCGGTGTTTTGGAGAAGGTTGTTGTAGATGTTGAGCTGGTTCTGGATTTGCTCGGCCAATTGCGTGATCTGCTTGACCTGGTTGTTGACCTGATCGGCCGACTTGCCGACGAGCGCGATCAACTCGGCATTGTTGGCGAGCTGTGTCCATTCGGTCGCCTGGCCCGTTACGCCGCCGGCATGACCTGTGACCGGCGCTATCATGGTGACACTGAACATGACCGCGGTACCGGCCATTTGCAGACTATGTGGATGGAAAAAATGCCGCGGCATGGGCAATTCCTCTCATTTCGAGCCAATAGATCGGCCAGTCCGCGCCGTGTTCGCGCTTCAGGGCCAGAATGCGTTTGAGGTCGTCCTTGCCAGTGGCACCGACGAAGGACAGGGCGACCGGTCCCAGCGACATGTCGAACAGTCGCCGGCCCTCCGGCGAGGCGACGTAATATTCACGTTTGGGAACTGCCGTTGCGACGATTTCGATCTGGCGTTCGTTAAAGCCGATACGCTGGTAAAACTCACGCGTGCCTGCCTCGCGCGCAGCCCCATTAGGCAGGCAGATCTTCGTGGGACAGGATTCCTTCAGCACATCGATGATGCCGGAGCGCTCGGCATCGGAAATCGACTGGGTGGCGAGCACCACGGCGCAATTGGCCTTGCGCAGCACCTTCAGCCATTCCCTGATCTTGTCGCGAAATGTCGGGTGACCCAGCATCAGCCATGCCTCGTCGAGGACGATCAGGCTCGGTACGCCAGTCAAGCGTTTCTCAATCCTGCGGAAGAGGTAGGTGAGTACGGGCACGAGATTGCGCTCGCCCATATTCATCAACTCCTCGATCTCGAAGGTCTGCAGCGAGCCGAGCGACAGGCCATCGCTTTCGGCGTCAAGCAGTTGCCCCATCGGGCCGTCGACGGTGAAGTGGTGGAGAGCCTCCTTGATTTCGCGCATCTGAACGCCGGAGACGAAGTCAGAGAGTGAGCGTCCACGGGCATCCGTCAAAAGCGCGACTTGTCTTGAGATCGCGTTGCGGTGATCGGGTGTGATCGAAATGCCTTGCAGCGCTACGAGCGTCTCGATCCATTCGGACGCAAAGGCCCTATCAGCGTCGGTGGCGAGGTCCGAAAGCGGACAGAAGGCGAGCGCCGAAACTGAACTTGCCCCCTCCCCTGTTGAAACATCGCTGTCGGCCCCGATCTCGTAGTGGTCGCCGCCGGCGGCCAGTGTGAGCGGCAGCATCGACCGGCCCTTGTCGAAGGCGAAGATCTGGGCTCCGGGATAGCGCCGGAACTGGGCCACAATCAGCGCCAGTAGCGTCGACTTGCCCGATCCGGTCGGCCCGAAGATGAGGGTGTGGCCGACATCTTCGACATGCAGGTTCAGCCGAAACGGTGTCGAGCCCGACGCAACCTGCATCAGTGGTGGAGAGGCCGGCGGATAAAAAGGGCAAGGGGCTATAGGACTGCCGGACCAGACCGAATTCAGCGGAATGAGATCGGAAAGGTTACGTGTGTGGATCAGCGGCTCGCGAACATTGGCGTACCAGTTGCCGGGCAGCGAACCCAGGAATGCCTCGGTCGCATTCAGCGTCTCGATTCTCGCCCCGAAGCCCTCAGCCTGGATCAGACGACGCACGGCCTCACAGTTCTCGCGTAGACGAGTGCTGCTTTCGTCAAATAGCACGATGACAGGCGTGTAGTAACCATAGGCGACAAGCTGCGAGGAGGCTTGTGCGATCGCATCCTCCGTCTCCGCCACCATCGTCATGGCGTCCTGGTCGATCGAGCGCGACTGCGTCTGGAACAGCTGGTCGAAAAAGGGCCGGACCTTCTGCTGCCACTTCTTGCGGGTGCGTTCGAGCTTTTGGCGGGCTTCCTGGTCATCGAGGAACATGAAGCGCGACGACCAGCGATAGGTCAGCGGCATCAGGTCAAGCGAGTTCAGGATGCCAGGCCAGCTTTCGGCTGGCAGCCCGTCGATCGCAACAACGCCAAGAAAGCGGCTTTCGACGATCGGCGTCAGGCCGTGCTGGAGCTCTGCCGTCACCAGCCAGTCGAGATACATCGGGATGTCTGGCAGGCGCACAGGATGGTTTTCTCCCGTGATGCAAAAGCGGATGAACTGGAACAGTTCATCGTAATGTGCGGTCAGAAAACCGCCGCGCTCCTCGGCCGATCGCGTTTCCATTCGCCTGATGGACAAGACGTTGGCGAGATATTGCTCGACTTCGCGGATCGCGGTCTGAAACGTTTCAAGCACCTTGTCGGCATAGGTTGCGGCACGGCTCTCCGGGTCCGAATAGAGATAGCGGGTCAACCCCGATCGTTGCCTCGTCGGAGGATGATAGGTCAGGATCAGCGCATGCCGGCTCTCATAGTGCCCCTTCTCCCGCTCGAAATGCGCACGTCGCTCAGCGTCGATGGCACGCGTGACGGGATCGGGAAAATGGCACTCCGCAGTTGCAGGATAAGCTATGGTCGGCAATCGCACGGCCTCGACCTGGACCATCCAGCCCGAGCCAAGGCGCGAAAGGATGGCGTTGATCTGACGCGAAATCTCGTTGCGCTCGGCATCGGTCGAGCTCTCCGAATCCGGGCCTGCGAAGTACCAGCCTGCCATCAGGCTCCCGTCCTTAAGCAGGATGACGCCATTGGCGATCAGTCCCGCATACGGAACAAGATCAGCAAAGGACGGGCCGGAATGACGAAAGGGGCGAAGTGCGGCCATGGTTCATCACCCTCAGTAGCGGTGCCAGGGCGTAGAGGTGGGCCGGTAGTGCGACCGATAGCAGATGTGTCTGATATAGACGCGGCGCATCATCGGGTCGGCCTTTGCCATCATTCGAAGTGCGGCAACCACCCCGATCCACACGGCGATCCCAAACACAGCCGAATGGAGCGTCAGCACCACGAAGATCAAGATCGCTGCAGCAAGACCGGTGACGAGGACCAGTTCCCGGTCCGCCCCCATCAGCAGGTTTGGACGCGACAGAGCACGATGGATGCGGTTGCGCTGGAGATTGGACCGTATGTCAGTCATGGTCCCCCTCCCTTGTCTCGGAAGAAGCAGCGGAGGCGTCGACATCGCCGATGGAGGCGCCTGTTGCACCGAATAGCGCGACGATTTGAGTGGCGCCGAGCAGAATGCCCGCAACCAGCACCACATACATGAGCCTGCGCGCGAAATCGTTGAGCTCGCCGCCAAAAATCAGCATGCCGCCAGCAACAGCAACAGCGGCTAGCGCGATGAAGCCCGCTACAGGTCCGGTGATTGACTGCTGGATTCGTTGCAGCGGGCCTTCCCACGGCAAGCCACCTCCGGAGCTGGCGAGGGCCGGGTCGACCAGGATAAGTGAAAGAGACAGCGCGAAAGCGCCGATGACGAAAACGGTGTGACGGTCATGCGACATGGCGCTGGTCCTCGATATGAGCGTAAATCTCTGTTTGGTACTGAGTGCCGGCGAAACGCTCGACAAGGATGACATCTCGTACCCGTCGACCTTTCGGCGTTCGCTCGATGGACACGACGAGATCGACCGCTTCTCCAATCACCTCACGCATCGGCTGCTGGCTGACCTCGGCGGTCAGTTGTTCGAGGCGTCGTAGCGCCGACATCGCCGTATTGGAGTGGATCGTTGTTACGCCGCCGGGATGGCCGGTGTTCCAGGCTTTCAGGAGCGTCAGGGCAGCACCATCTCTGACCTCGCCGACAATTATGCGATCAGGTCTCATCCGCATCGTGCTTCTGAGCAGACGGGCCATATCGATTGTGTCGCTGGTATGCAGAGCCACCGCATTCTCTGCGGCACATTGGATCTCCGCCGTGTCCTCAAGAATGAGCAACCTATCCTGCGGCGACGTTTCGACGATCTCGGCGATGACCGTATTGGCAAGAGTCGTTTTGCCCGAACCCGTTCCACCAGAGATGACGATGTTCAGCCTGGAAGTGATTGCATCGCGGATCACGGATGCCTGCTTCACTGTCATGATGTTGAAGGACACGTAGTCGACAAGTGGGATCAACCGCGAAGCGCGCCGGCGGATAGTGAATGTCGGGGCCGAGACAACCGGCGGCAGCAATCCTTCGAAACGATGCCCGTCGATCGGCAGTTCACCAGAAATGATCGGGCGGCCCTCATCGGCCTCTGAGTGAAGCGCGTGCGCCACGCTTCCGATGACGATCTCGGCCGTGGCGGCATTCATCTCTCCGGCTAGCGAAATGCCACTTCCAAGCCGTTCGATGAAAACCCGTCCGTCGGGGTTCAGCATGATCTCAACGACAGATGCGTCCACGAGAGCCTCGCAGAGCTCCTGGCCAAGTGCATCCCGCAGCTTGCGTATGAGACGCGGGTGGGAGCGAAGTTGCGCCATGTCGGCCATCTCATGCCGCTTGGCGAAAGATGGCGGTGGCATTGGCTTGGGTTGATCCGGGCGTGACAGGCCAGGAGACCAAGGATTTGAAACGACCTGCCCTTCCAACTCGGTGGTCGTTGAAACGTTCTCGCGCCCGCGCAGTGCGGTTGCACGATGTGAGGAGATTTCCCTGGTCGGGTTTACCTGCCCTACCCGCACTCAGCCGCTTGTCAGCGCCCGAACGTGAGCTTCCGATCAGCAAATCATGGAATGCCGATTGCTCCAACTCGCCGAAGCATCGTCTTCCCGAACGACGATCATTCGCAAGTAATCGGCTCGCAGGCTTTTTAGTATAAAGAAGTATTATTCTCCAAGTCGCCATTCTCAGCCCTCACCCTTTGGATGGCTGCGAAGTCATCACGGATTCTGTCGCTTGGTGAGTGTAGAATTCTACAGTTGGCTGCGATGGCCAACCGGCTGCTTCGACAATAGACAGCAGACCGCTCCGTTAACTTTTCATTAACGAAACCCTTGCTCTTGGCGCAATTTTAGTTTTCACTAATTTGCTGAGGGAGGTTCAGAGGTGGGAGTGACGAATGAAATTCCAGAATGTTCGGGACCAACTGAGGGTCGTCGGGATATTGATCAGCAAGCGGGGATGCGAACTACGGGTCAATCATTTTGGGGGAAGTCCCGAAACCGCATTTTTCACTTCGAACTTGGATGAGGCGCTAACGGCTGGTCTCTCGATGGCGAGGCCAAAGCATCTGCCGAAGCACTGGTGCTCGCAACGCTAGCACTCGGCTAAGGAAAATCCGTTACCACTCTGCCTCTGGGGAGTCGGCTTCGTTATTTGAGGCAGAATACCCAATTCTGAGACTAGGCACTGGCTTAAATGCCGCTGGAGTGGCGACGCCCCAGCTCCTCGGAATTTAGTACATCGTCCTGGGCCAGTTTTGCCGATGTCGCTAGCAATTTCGCGCGCCCTAGCTGTCGTTTCCAAGAAGGTTGTTCAGTCTTTGGAACGGGCTGATGCCGCCAAGGGCGGAATGTGGGCGTTCCAGGTTGTAGTTAGCTGCCCAGTGGTGGATGGCTTTGGCGCGTTCGTTCGATGAGGCGTATGGCCTTGCATAGGCCCATTCGCGCAGCGAAGTCTGGATGAAGCGCTCGGCCTTGCCGTTGGTGCGCGGGGTGTAGGGTCTTGTGCGGATGTGTCGGGCACCGGCACCTTGGAGCGCCTGGGCGAACAGTTTGGAGCGATAAGCCGAGCCGTTGTCGGTCATCACCCGCTCAACCCTGGCGCCCAGCCTGGCATACCAGGCCAGTGCCCGGTTGAGGAAACCGGTGGCATCTTCCCGGCCCAGGCTTGGCAGCAGTTCGACATAGGCGAGGCGCGAGGCATCGTCGATGGCGACATGCAGGTGTTCGTAGCCGATACCTCGGGCGCGATGATGGCCCTGGTGCTGGCCCGTGATCCGGTGGCCAACGCCGTCGATGCGGCCCAGGGTCTTGATGTCGATGTGGACCAGTTCGCCCGGCCGCTGCCGTTCGTAGCGCAGCACCGGGGGCCGGGGATCAAGCCAGGCCAGCCGGTTCAGTCCCAGCCGGCGCAGCACCAGGCCCACCGTCGAGCGCGCCAGGCCCAAGGACCGGGCAATCGCCGGCCCCGTCATGCGCTGGCGGCGCAACTGCTCGATCTGAGACACCTGCATGGCTGCCAGCCGATGCCGGCAGCGGTGCGGCGCTGAACTGCGATCGTGCAGAACCCGGTCGCCGGCCCGGTAGCGGCCTCGACGTCATCTTTTGCCAGAAGCAGGGTGACGCGTTCGGTCCACCATATCGGCGCTTTTGAAATCGGCGGAACTTTTGCCCTGATGAGACAGCACGGCACACGCTTCACGGAGGCTGAGATCAAAGGGAGGCCTTGTAAGGGCTCGCCGTTTACCCATTGCCCGGAGGTTTGCCCGAACTGATAGTCTTTCTCACCGAGCTTGGGCCGGACGCACTGTCGATCCAGGGTGGGACAAGCAAGAGTATCTATCTCCTAACTAGGCACGTTCGACAGACGCATCGTAGGGATACAGGGAAGCGCCGAGGAAACCGCAGCCGTGGCTAGGTGGCTCAGGGCGACGTATAAGAAAGCCCCTGAGTGCCTCGAAGATATCGCAACGCAGGTCGAGAAGCTCCGTCAACTTTGTCATCGGTCGAGCACATCCCCCCCAAAAAAACCAAGTGAACAGTTTCCGACGCGCTGCTTGCTTGCCGTTTCCACCTTCCCAAGAAGGAAGGAGCGACGGACACGCTGTGTCTTGGGCGCTCAACTGCGGAACGACGTCGAGGCCGCCTTCGACGCCTCGGGAAGGTCCGTCATCGGATGCGCCACAGCTCCGGCCGACTGCAATGGGTTGGTGTTGCGGTTTAGAGCTGGTCGCCTGTTCAATGTGGAAGGGCTGGCGTGAAGCTAAGGTGCCTAGCGGCAGCGACGAATGTTCGCAATGACGTCATTGCGGCAAGCGCGTCAATCTAAGCGAGAAGCGATGTTAGGCGTCGATCGGCTGAGTTGTCCGCGGACAACTCTTGAACTAGCGGTCGCCGGCATGCGAGCGGACTGCGCTGATCGGGATCGCATAGCGGCGTTGTCCGCGGACAACTTTTGAAGCGGGTTCGAATGAGGCTTCGGCTTGGCGCTGAAATGCGCCGTAGTCGTCGGCTGCCTACGCGCAGCGGTCATTGTTTTTCTGGTTGAAGGGCTAAGTTGTCCGCGGACAACTTTTGAACTGAGGGTCGATTGGTGGCTTTGACCGAGGGCCGAAGTGCCCCGCGCATTCGTCGGCTGTCTATGCGCAGCGGTCATTACCTGGTTGAAGGGCAAAAAGTTGTCCGCGGACAACTTTTCAGACGCGACCGACAAGTGTGCCGACGCGTTTCATGAGTTTGGGATCGACCTTGGCATCACCGATCCTTGCGGCTTTGGTAGCTCTCTTTAGCGAACTGCGCGTCCGGGTCGTTGACTGGTGAGCTCAGGTCAGGTCAGGCAAACCTATCGCGACGCTACCGCTGGCTGTCGAAGGCCTTCCGGATCTTGAGCGCGGTGGTGCAGTAGGGTTGGACAATACCTCGCCGTGGCTCCGCTGCCTGCGGAATGGATTGTCAGCCTGTGCTGCTGCAGTCCCTAACGTCTCTCAAAAGCGCCCCTACCTCCAAGGATGCACAGAAGCACCGTAGCGGCCACGTCGCCACCGCGGCCGGTTGCGGGCTGGCGAGCACAACGCGACCGACCCGACCGAGCTCTGGGCGTCATTGTCGGATCCTTCGTCCCTGATCTGCTCGTCAGGTCTCGTTAAGCGAGGGAAAGGGGCATCTCGTGCGCGTCTTTGTTGGCCTGCGACGGTAGCGAGGATGGAGGCGTCGGTAGGCGAGCGCAATATCTCTGCATTCATCGAAAACGCGGGGTCGAGGAATTGTCGAATTTGACAGCCGTGCAGAACGCGCATTTTTCCGATAAAAACAATGGCTTACGAAGCGTATGGACGTGCCGCCAGCAATCCATGGTCGGCCGACATGCCTCAATGGCGGTGTGGGAGCTGGATGTGTTCAAGCCGTATCAAACCGAGCCTTCGATCGGGCGTTAATCTGCTGTTAACTAAAAAATTCTTGCCGGAAGGAGAGAATCAAGCATTAATCACGCTTGAAAAGCAAATCGCTTGAGAAAAGCGTTATTCCGGAAGTCGGCGACTATGAATTTGGTACCCAACCACGACGTCGAGTTCGACTTTGATGAGGAGATTCTCGAACAAGGGGAACTCATCTCAGACAAACTCAACATGCTCCGTCTGGAGCAATATCCCCCAAATGCCTTGAAAGGGCTACGGCAGTTTTCGTCGGTTGAAGTCGCGGACTTTATCGGTGTCACTCAGAACCATATCAAGAAGCTTCACCTGGAAGGGAAGGGGCCTGCGCCTGAGGTTTCCCCGTCTGGCCGCCGCTCCTATACGGCGCAGCAGATGCTCGAACTGAGGCAATACCTCGACAAGCATGGCCGCACCGACTTCAAGCGTTATGTTCCGCATCGCCGTCAGGGTGAGGCGCTGCAGGTCATCTCCGTCGTCAATTTCAAAGGTGGCAGCGGAAAGACTACGACCGCAGCACATCTAGCGCAGCATCTGGCTCTCACCGGACATCGCGTGCTTGCCGTCGATCTTGACCCCCAGGCCTCTCTGTCAGCTCTCCATGGCATACAGCCAGAACTCGACAAGAACCCGTCTCTCTATGAGGCGCTTCGCTATGACGGCGAACGGAAGTCAATCAAGGACGTGATCCGGCCGACCAACTTCCCTGGGCTCGATATCGTGCCCGCGAACCTCGAGCTGCAAGAATACGAATACGAAACACCGCTGGCTGCGACCAGCAAGAACTCCACTGAAGGCAAGCTGTTCTTCACCCGGATCTCCAATGCCCTCAAGGAGGTCGACGATCGGTATGACGTGGTGGTCATCGATTGCCCGCCGCAGCTGGGCTATCTCACGCTGACGGCACTGACGGCTTCGACGTCAGTGCTCATCACCGTCCATCCGCAGATGCTCGACATCATGTCGATGAGCCAGTTTCTGCTGATGCTCGGAGGCATCTTACAGTCCATCAAGGGGGCAGGGGCAGGGGTCAAGCTGAAGTGGTTCCGCTACCTCGTCACGCGCTACGAACCGACCGATGGACCACAGGCTCAGATGGTCGGGTTTCTGCAGGCACTGTTTAACAAACGGATGCTCAAGAACCAGATGCTGAAATCCACCGCCATCTCGGATGCGGGCATAACCAAGCAGACATTGTACGAAGTAGAGAAGAGCCAGTTTACGCGTTCGACCTACGACCGGGCAATGGAAAGCCTCAACCTGGTGAACTCTGAAATCACCGGGCTCGTCCACCAGGCATGGGGACGCAGATGACAATTTTGACAGCCGTGCAGAACGCCGTTTTTCTGCGTGAAATCAAACTGATGAGCTGGAGTTTCGGAGGCGGCAATGGCTAGAAAGCATCTTCTGGCAAGTGTGGCTGCGGCAATGGCTGGCGACAAGAGTGAAACGGCCCATTCGGCTTCGGAAGCTCGCTCGCAGTATGCAATGCGCGGCGCCTCTCGTTCCATGATCCAGTCATTGGACGAATTGGCCGAGAACTCGCTGCGGATGATTGATGGCGAAACGGTTGTATCGCTTGATCCGGCATTGCTTGATGGGTCGTTTGTTGCTGATCGCATTGGCGACAACGATGAAGAATACCAGCAGCTGCGCGATGCAATTCGGCGTTCGGGGCAATCGACTCCAATCCTGGTCCGGCCGCATCCTGATGACACACAGCGATACATGATCGTGTTCGGGCATCGTCGCGCGAAGGTTGCCAGGGATCTTGGCACGAGCGTGCGAGCGGTGGTGAAGCCATTGGCTGATATCGAGCATGTCCTCGCCCAAGGGCAGGAGAATACGGCCCGCGCCGATTTGTCGTTCATCGAAAAGGCTCTTTTCGCGCGAAAGCTTCTCGACAGCGGCATGACAAAGGATGTCGTCAAATCCGCCCTGACCATCGACGATACGCTACTCTCTCGTATGAGTTCGGTTGCAGAAACCGTTCCCGAGGCAATCCTCGAGGCAGTGGGTGCTGCAAAGGGCGTTGGGCGCGATCGGTGGGAAGAACTCAAGAAGATCGTGCAGGTCCCAGCCAATGCCGCTAAAGCCGTCGCGTTCGTTGCTACGGAGGAGTTTGCGACAGGAAATGCGAGCGATGAGGCCTTCAACGCCCTTCTGGGTTTCCTGAAGTCTCAGAGAGTACCCAAGAAAGCCAAGGTGTCCGCAGCGCCCAATGTCTGGGCCGCCGGCGACAAATCGGTTTGCGTGTCGGTGAAGAAGACACCGAAGAAGGCGTTGATTGCTGTTGAGGCCGCGGACGGCCCGCGCTTTGCTGATTTCATCACGGACCAGCTGGACAGCCTCTACGAGGCTTTCAGGCGGTCAGAAAAGTAGAAAACGGAGACATACCGCAAAAGAAAAAGGCCCCCAAAAACGTTGCCGTCGTGGAAGCCCTTCTCATAGCGTGAAGAACTAGAGAATCGCATTTCCCCGAATCAGTGTCAAGAGTCACGGCACCTAACTGGTGAGCAGATTTCTTTTGCCTCTTTGAAAGGCAGGGAAATTATGGACCCGCATATCTCGACGACGCCCTTTGGGCGGCGGTCGCTGTCGCTTGCCATGGTGGCAGGTCAGATGGCGGCCGACAGCTGCGCGCCTGGCGCCAGCTCCAACAAGTGGCAGGTGTTTCGTGCCGTCTGCGAGGCCAAGCAATTGCTTGGCGCCAGCGATCGCGCCCTTGCCGTTCTCAACGCGCTGCTGAGCTTCCATCCCGACACGGATCTCGTGGAAGGGGAGGGGCTGGTGGTGTTCCCGTCCAATGCCCAGCTGGCGCTGAGGGCGCATGGTATGGCGCCGGCGACGCTCAGGCGGCATCTGTCGGTGCTGGCTGGTCGACTGCGGCCTGGTGGTGCGCCGCGACAGCCCAATGGCAAGCGTTATGCCCGCAAGGGCTTTGACGGTGCGATCGAGCAGGCCTTTGGCTTCGACCTGACGCCGCTACTGGCCCGTGCGGAAGAATTCGAGCGCATGGCTGAGGCAGTGAGGGCTGAGCGGCGGGCGCTTCTGCTCGTCCGCGAGCGCATCACCATCCTGCGTCGTGACATCGCCAAGATGATTGCCTTCGGCCTCGAGGAGGGCATTGCGGCCGATTGGCAGCGCTTGCATCTCAGCTATCGCGAGATCGTGGCGGGTATTCCACGCACGGCGAGCCGGCTCGAGCTCGAACCGATTGCCGCCGAGCTGGCTGCGTTTGCCCAGGAGGTACGCAAGGCGCTGGAAACGCACATAAAATCTGAAGAAACAAGCGCCAATGAGTCTCATTCCGAGCGCCACATACAAAATTCAAATACATACCCCCATGAACTTGAACCCGGCTCGAAAAAGGCCAAGGACGGCCGCTGCGGTGAAACCGGAAACCAGGAGCCAGCCGCCACGGGTTATCCGCTTGGCATGGTGCTGCGTGCCTGCCCTGACATTGCCGATTACGCACGAAACGGAATTTCGGGCTGGGCGGATCTGGTGGAAACGGCAAATCTGGTGCGCGGCGCCCTCGGCGTCAGCCGGATGCGTGGAACCAGGCCTGCGAGGCGATGGGGGCGGTGGATGCCGCGATCATGGTGGCGGCGATGCTGCAGAAGGGCGAGGCCATTTCCAGCCCCGGCGGCTATCTGCGCAGCCTGACGGCGAAGGCACAGGCCGGAGAATTCTCGATCGGCCGGTGCTGATGGCGCTGCTGCGCGGCAGGGAGGGGCACAGGCCAAAGCGGGATAGATCAGTGCAGCTTTGCGAGCTCAGCTGCGACCACGGTCAACGGCATCGCCTCGACGTCGTGGGGCAGCGGATAGGTCTCCGTGCCGGGTAGATGAGGATGCGGCGGTCTGGCCTGATGTCTTCGGCTGCTAAATGGAAACCTTTCTCGACCTTCGGTGACAGGCTGCGTTTGATTTCGATCGCCCACACGGCTGCGCCTGGCAAGGTGAGAGGACGTCGATTTCGGCGCCGGCCGATGTGCGGTAGAAATTTATGTCAGTGCCTTCGGGAACTGCTGCCGACAGGGTCGATGACGAAACCTTCCCAACTGCCGCCGGCGACAGGATGACCCAGAAGCTGTTCCTGTGTGCCGAGACCCAGCAGTGCATGAGTGAGGCCGCTGTCGCGGACGTAGATCTTGGGCGATTTGACCAAACGTTTGGAAACATTGGAGTACCAGGGCTCGAGGCGGCGGACGAGCAGCAGATCGACAAGAAGGTCGAGATATGAAGCGACCGTCTTGCCATCGATGCCAGTGCCCGGGCAAATTCCGCGGCATTGAGCAAGCCAGATTGGTGGTGGGCGAGCATTGTCCAGAAGCGGCGCACGGTTTCAGCCGGAATGCGAGGCCCGAGCATAGGTATGTCGCGCTCCAGATAGAGCGGATGAAATCCTGTCGCCAGCGCAGGCTGGCTCGGTCATTAGGCGCAAGGAAGCTTTCAGGAAACCCCCACGCACCCAAAGAGAGGAAAGGTCCCGTGGGGCAACCTCCAGGCCATCGAACGGGTGCATTTCTAGATAGGCAATGCGGCCGGCAAGCGTCTCGCTCAATTGCTTCATCAGATCGATGGAGGCCGATCCGAGCAACAGGAAACGTCCGGTCCGCAAGCCAGCACGGCGACCGCGGTCGATAGGCCGCGCAGGTTCTGAAACAGCCCTGGGAGCCGGTGGACTTCGTCGAGGATGACGAGCTTGTCTTCATGTCTTGTGAGATAGAGTTCGGGCTCGATCAGCTTGGCGCGGTCGGCAACAGATTCGAGGTCCAGATAAATTGAAGGCCTCGTCTTGCCGATTTCCAGCGCAAGCGTGGTCTTGCCGACCTGCGGGGTCCCAGCAGCGCAACGGCCGATGACGTGTCGAGCATTTCGAGGACTTCAGGGTAATTCTGCGGACAATCATCCTTGTATTTATGGAGCATGGATCCATAAATGCAAGGTAAATCTCGCTAATAGCAGGGTGATGGAGTGCTGCAGAGGGAGCTCACAGCGGCTACTTGCGGGGTGGAGCTGAACTGCAGCGCAATAGGGGGGGATCGCTGATGCCTATGGTCATAACTGATATGGACGCTCGCGCCGCTTAAGCGGGCGAGGAGGGCCGTTCCCTCAATTAGAGTCCGCTTGCCTTGGTGAGGTTGACGCGGAAGCGGTCGCGGCGGCGCTGGTATTTGCGGGTCATTTCGGCACTGGCATGGCCAAGCTGCTTCTGCACGTAACGCTCCTCGACTTCGGCCGATGACGCAAGGCCAGCGCGCAGCGAATGGCCTGCAAAAAGCCTGGTCCGTTCGGCCTCGGTCAGGTCGCCGCGCACGCCGCGGCGAGGGCCGTGCGTTTGACCAGGCGGGCGACTTCCTGGTCGTTGAGCCGCTCAGTGCCGACCCCTTTTGCCCTGGCCGGTGATACGGCGAAACAATGGGCCATGGCCAATGCGGGCAAGGTTCAGCCATGTCTCCAAAGCCACGACAGGGCAGGTGATGTCGGCCGAACCGCGGCCAATTTCGACCTCGCGCCAGCCGGTCTTGCCGCGCAAGGTCACCAGGATGCCCTTGCCGGGAAAGATTTCGATCCAGCCGCGGCCGTCCTCGGTCTGGTCGCGGCTGCAGTCGAGGCCGACGATCTCGGAGCGGCGCAGCGCACCGGCAAAGCCGAGCAGCAGCATGGCGCGGTCGCGCAAGCCCACAACGTGCCGCGTTCGAGCGTCTCCAGCATGGCGATCAGATCTTCGGGCAGGATCGCTTCCTTCTGCCGGGGAGGGCGGGCGTGGGCATTGCGGATGCGCCCATGACGGTGGCGATGGCACGATGCTTCCGGTCGAGTTTTTCTGCCCCGCGCTGGGCATAGTTCCAGGCGAGCGAGGAGAGCCGTCTTTCGATGGTCGACACGGATTTTTTGTCGCCGCTGCCGGCGCCGGAGCGAGTGCGGTGATGTAGAGCCCGACGGTCTCGGGATCCGGCGGCATGGTGGCAAAACCCTGCGCCGGGCCCAGTCGGAAAAATGCTTCCAGTCGGCGGCATAGGCGCGGCGGGTGTTGGCGGAACTGGCCGCCTCGACATAACCGCGCGCACGCTCGGCCAGATCGCCGAGCTGCCCTGGAAGGCGACCTGCGGGCATGACTTCGGCAGGCAGGGCAGGGAGGGGTTTCCGTCACCCGTAACGATGACAGCTTCCGGCTCGCTCACCGCTTCTGCCTGCCTGCCCATTGCCATCACGACATCGACGATGTCGGGCAAATCGTCGACGGAAACCGCGTCAGCGGGGCCGTTTCCGGCCGGAACAGCGTTTTCCGACGTGCGCTCTCGTCGAGGAGAGTGCAGTTTGGTACGGTTTTCCGGATTTTGCTCGACGTTAGAGGCCATTTCGGCAGTAGGCCATCAAATGAATGATAAGGCAACATTATCGTTCATTTGATGTGGTCGACAGGCTGTGCGCTTTGTTGTGCCCTAGTTGATCAAAAGCGCACGTCCGATTCATCATGTCCCGCATGAGTCGAACCGACCCATCGCTCACCGCTTCGCCTCCGCCGCTGCGTGTGCCATCTTGGGCCTTGCCGGGCGGACCCGTCGAACACGCAACCGATGCCGTGTTCTTTGCCGGCGCAGCCTTGACGTCGCTCGGCACTTTGATGCGTTCAGAACCGCTCTGGGCTGGCGCCAGGCGCCGGCGGCTGACACTGAAATGCGCCTCCGCAGCCGTGCGCCTCGCCGGTCGCGCCGAAGATGAGAGCGCCCTGCCAGACGCTTGGTATCTGCGTGGTCGGGCTGATTGAACGGGTTGCATTCCTGCGGACGCTGGAGATCGACCTGAGTTTGCAGCTGCGTGTTCCCTCGGGACGGTGGGACCAGATGATTCGTGAGGGC
Organism: Aminobacter sp. BA135; assembly: GCF_050859125.1. Taxonomy (NCBI): domain Bacteria; kingdom Pseudomonadati; phylum Pseudomonadota; class Alphaproteobacteria; order Hyphomicrobiales; family Phyllobacteriaceae; genus Aminobacter; species Aminobacter sp. BA135. The sequence continues at coordinate 26,781 of NZ_CP139574.1, read as the reverse complement.
AACGCCACGGCGGCCTGGCTGGCCAATGACTTCAACGCCAGTCGCCGGCACGCCTTGATCGTGGCGCAGATTATTAAGCTCGGCCAGAAGCTCACCGATGATGCCGTGACGATGTTCATCAAGCTGATGGGTCGGTTGTTTTCGCAAGCCAATAACCGGAAGAAGCAGTGGCACATGGATTGCAGGCCGGATACCGCGAAGGCACCCCTAGGACACAAAACGCTGTTTAGTCGGAGTGAAAAGTCTGACCTCCGATATGGGTTCTCCGATTATGATCCTTTTGATGGGTTGTTAGTTGGTATTATCACGATTATATAACCCATCATGAGGGTTGTTTCATGATCATCACGCTTCAGACGTTTGTGGGTGGCCGCTGGTTCGACGCTGCAGAGGTTTCTTTTGAGCAGCCCGACGCTGGTTTCCTCGCCGGAGCGACCGTCAGTTACGATGTCGATTACTTCGCTGAAAAAGGTGCGGTCGAATTCGCAGATGAACGCCCCGTCACGGACTTCCGGGCTGTCTCTTTCAAATATCCTTTAAGCTTGGCGGATAAGCGCACTCCGCGCTGGCCTCCATTCCTGCTTGACCTCCTCCCACAAGGCCATGCGCGTATCAGGCTCGCCAAGGCACTCGGACTTCCACCAGACAGCCGTGCCTCGGACCTACCGTTACTGATGCGATCCGGGGGCAGCACGATCGGCAATGTCAGGATCAAGGAAGCAGCCGAACAGGAAGCCAAACGACTCCAAGGTGTTGTTCGCACGGGGCTAGCCCTTGACGACATCCTCGATCGCACGGATCTGTTCGTGGAAGTCGTCGACAACCACGCCATGATCGCCTCCGGTTCTAGTGGCCTTCAAGGCGAGTGGCCAAAGGTTGCGCTGACGCTTGCTAAGGACGGACTGTACTATCCCGACCCTCTGGTGGCTGATGATGAGGCCGTCGAACACCTCATCGTCAAGCTTAAGCGCGGCGGCGACATTGACGGACTCATTCTTAAAACAGAGGCTGTTTACTCGCAGGTGGCCGCCCGCATTGGGCTGCATGTCCACGCACCATCGACAGCCGGAAACGGAACAATGATAATCTCCCGTTTCGACAGATACGTGGACGAACGTGGGCGCACAGCCAGGGTTGGTCAGGAGAGCATGACGTCCGCAGTCGGCGTTTCAGATTTCGGTCACATCGATGCTCACGAACGTTACGTGGAAATCGTGAAGGCCTATTCCGCGGATCCGCAGGCTGATGTGCTCGAGTATCTCAAACGAGATGCAACCAACCTAGCCATGGGAAATCCCGATAACCATGGCCGTAACACTGCAATGTCCAAATATTCCGACGGCGCAGCGAGGCTCTCTCCCCTTTACGACTTCGCCCCGATGAAGCTGGCGGATGACGTGATCGCACGCTCAACTAAATGGCGTTGCATGCAAGACAAAGGCTCCGATTACGCGCCTGATTGGTCGCGTGTATGCGACGCCGTCTCCGGTGACGGGGTTGAGGGAACGGCGCTGGCCGAAGGGCTCGTGGCCTTTGCCGACGCTCTTGAAGCTGCGCCAGCCATCGCGATCGAGGAAGGTGCGCTTGCTGAGGCAGTAGAGCAAGCAACAGTGAGGTGCAGCGACGTGGTTGAGGCATTGCGCCGGGCGGTGAGGTAGATATGGCGAGATTCAGCAGACCAAGCAAAGAAGAGGTCAGGGCACGTCGAAAGGCGCTCGGCGAAAAAGCAGCGGCGGGCCGTTTGCGGTTTCCGGATGACCTTAAGGAGATCCGCATGACCTTTGGAAAGTCTCAAGAGGAGTTTGCTGCCTTGATCGGACTGACCCGCCGACAGGTCGCTGAGATGGAAAACGGGAACGCTAACCCGACCTATGAGACGATTATGAGGGTTGGTCGCCTGTTCGGGTACGGGCTAGCCTTCGTGCCCGACCGCAGCGATGAAGCGGATGAAAACGTCCAAGGCTGACCCTTGGCATCTCCCCGGTCAGCCTATTCCAAGCTTGGCAGGACTGGACGGTCCTCCCCGGAAAGCATGCTGAGATCGCACTGAAGGCGATCGATAAGTGGAATCGCCTGGTGCTTCATCTCACCCATTGTACGCCTGGCAAAGCAGACAAGTTAGCCCATCTTCTGGACACGGACGTCGACTTCGGACTCACTAACGAGCCACAATGCTGGCATCGTTTCCGAACCGGAACATGCGGGAAGACAGGTCCGGCGTCTGAGGTACGGCAGGGACGCTGGGCAGCTTCCGCCGAAGCCAGTCCGCGTCCGTTCTGACGGTCGAGCATCGAGGTGCCGCGATTCGTTCAAGCCGGCTGCGGAACCTCTCCAGTCAGGCCACTCAGCCGCGCTGCGTAGAGCAGGTCGAAAGGCCGAGCATGCTGTAGAGCGGACACGTGCCGGCAAGGCCGGTTAGCAGCGGGACAAGGCCGAGCAGGCTCGCATAGCGCCAGTCGCTCGTCGGATAGATAAAAAGAAGCGACAGGACCACGAGCCCAACAACGATCCTGATGCCGCGGTCTAAAGGGCCGACGTTGCTGGTAAACATGAATGCCTCCTGCAGATGCGTTTGACGACCCGCATCCAAGCAGGACAGCGACGAACCAACCTTGATCGGGATCAAAAATCGCCGCAGCATCTTTCACTTCTCGAACACATATGTGCCGGGCGCCGAGCCGATCGCTCTGAAACCGTATTCCCCAACTTTGGCCGGAGGCGTGGAATGCCCATCGAGCCAATCGGTCCATTCCGGCCACCACGAGCCGGGCGTCTCCCCGGTGTTCGAGAGCCAGTCTTCCCAATCGGGATGGGCTTCGACGTGAGCCGCCACCGTATCTGGCACAACCCGAGTGGCGGCGTAACGCGAACCTTGTGGAAACTGGACTGGCAGCTTTCGGGAAGAGTTTTGGGTGCGGGCAGGCGTCGCCTAATCGCAGCCAATTATGCCAACTTGGCCTGCCCTGTGGGCGCGGCCCGACTCGGCATGAGTTATCCGCGTTTGCGTATATACTGTTTTTATACAATCTCGCGTATAGCATAGGATTAAGCGCATTCGCGTATATTGACGATATATACGCCATCGCGTATACAGGGCATGGAGGCTGCCTTGAACGAACAGATTGCCCGCACGGAAAAGCAACTCGGCGCCATCTTACGCCGCGTCCGCAAGCAGGCGCGACTGAGCCAGGGCGCACTGGGGGAACAAATCCATCTGCGGCAGGGCACGATTTCGCGACTCGAGGCTGGGGAACCCGCCGTCCAGTTGCGCACCGTAATGGAAGTATTGTCGGCCCTGAACCTGGAGATCGTCGTCCGGCCACGCAGCCAGGGCAGCGCCAGCGACATCGAGAACCTATTCTGATGGCACGGAAGCGAGCTCACGTCCCTCTCAATGCTTTCCTGAACGGTCGCCATGTCGGCGTTTTGCGCCGCGAGGCGACAGGCGCGATCGACTTTCAATATGGAAGAGACTGGCTGGACTGGGGTGGCACATTTCCCGTCTCACTGTCCCTGCCGCTGCGCGAAGACCGATACATAGGCACCGCGGTCATCAATGTATTCGACAATCTGCTGCCGGATGGCGACCATATCCGCAGGCGTGTCGCCGAGCGCGTCGGCGCCGACGGTACCGACGCTTTTAGTCTGCTGACCGCCCTCGGCCATGACTGTGTGGGCGCCTTGCAATTTCTGCCCGACGGCCTCGACCCCGGCGCTGCCGGTGGCACCGACGGAAAGCCGGTCAGTGACGACGACATCGCCGGTATCGTCAAGAACCTCCACGCAGCACCGCTCGGCATGGGCGAGGATGAAGATTTCCGCATCTCGATTGCTGGGGCACAGGAAAAGACAGCGCTGCTGCGCAAGGATGGACGGTGGTTCAAACCCACCGGCACCACTGCTACCAGCCACATTCTCAAACCGCAGATCGGCCAGCTCCCTAATGGTATCGATCTCTCCAACAGCGTGGAGAATGAGTATCTTTGTCTCAAGCTGCTGGATGCACTCGGTGTCCCATCCGCAAAAGTCGAGATCGCGGATTTTGGGGGACGTCGCACACTCATCGTTGAACGTTTTGACCGTCTTTGGACGAAGGATGGTCGATTGCTCCGGCTGCCTCAAGAAGACACCTGCCAGGCTCTATCGATCCCTCCCACCAAAAAATACCAGTCGGATGGTGGGCCTGGCATGCGGGAGATCATCAACCTGCTGAAAGGCAGCGACACGCCTGAAGCTGACGTCGCGACTTTCATGCGCGCCAGTATCATATTCTGGCTACTAGGAGCGACCGATGGTCACGCGAAGAACTTCAGCATCTTCCTAGGGCCCGGCGGACGGTTCCGCATGACACCGCTTTACGACGTCCTGACCGCACAGCCGAGCCTTGACCAGGGCCAAGTCTCCCGCAAGAAATTTAAGCTCGCAATGTCGGTCGGAAAAAACCATCACTACGCGATTCATGACATCGTGCCCCGTCATTTCATGCAGACGGCGGATCTCGCGGGTGTTGGTACCCCGACGATGAAGGCAATCTTCGAAGACATTCAGGCGAACGCTGAGCGTCAGGCACAAGCTGTCGTCAATTCACTGCCAGGCAATTTTCCTGATCAACTCATGACTTCAACCCTGGCAGCGATCAGCCACCGGGTCCGGCTCATCGCCGGTGCGATGGCTATGGCCTCACACAGTTGAACAACGCAATCTGCGATTGGATAGCTTCAGCCAATTTGCAGGCTGGGCCAGCGTTTATGGCACCACGTTGATATTCTTCCGCCCGGCCCTGCCTGAATTTTGACAAGCTGCTTTTCCAACGCAATAAGGAGCGTTGCGTCCACTCGCAGCGGAAGCTGTTCCGGTGCGCCACATCAATAGTCGCCGCAGACATGCTCGCCTTCTGTGGCTGGAGACCTGCATGGCGTTTCGATTTGTTCACACGGCCGATGTTCATCTCGACTCGCCGTTGCGTTCGCTGGCGCTGCGGAATGCCGAGCTTGCTGAGCTTGTTGGCGATGCGAGCCGGCAGGCCTTTGTCGCAATCGTCGACCTCTGCCTTTCGGAGCAGGTCGATGCACTCATTATCGCCGGCGATCTTTATGATGGCGACCAGACGTCGATGAAGACTGCACGCTTTCTGGCCACCCAGATGATGCGCCTTCATCAGGCCGGCGTCATGGTCTACAAGATCCGCGGCAATCATGACGCACTGTCGCGGATATCCAAGCAGCTCACCTTTCCTGAAACCGTGACCATATTTGGCGGCCGGGCTCAGACAGTGCTCCAGACAGCTGGTGGGCTTGACGTCGCCTTCCATGGCTTGAGCTTTGCCAGCTCAAAGGCGCCCGAGAGCCTTCTTCCCAAATATGCGGCTGCCCGGGAAAGTGTGGTCAATATCGGCATCATGCACACCAGCCTTGCCGGCTCTCCCGGCCACGATGTCTATGCTCCGTGCAGCGTAGCCGACTTGCAGCGGCATGGTTTCGATTATTGGGCGCTCGGCCATATCCATGTCCGCAAGGTCTATCCTGGGACAGCTACGATTGTGATGCCGGGAATGCCGCAGGGCAGGGACATCAACGAGGCAGGAGAAAAGTCGGTTACGCTGGTGACCGTCAGAGATGACCGTTCGATCGAGATCGAGGAGAGGGCGGTAGGCATTGCCCAGTTCGAGCGTGTGGACGTCGACTTGACGGAAACAGTGGAATGGGCGGAAGCCGTAGGGCGCATTCGGATTGCCTTGGAAAAGGTTAGAATGACTGTCAGGTCGCGTCATGCCGTGATCCGTCTGAGGCTTATGGGTTCCTCGCCACTGTCGTGGAGCATTATCCGCGACAGGGATCTGCTGCTGGCTGAGGCCGAACAGCTCGGTGAACACATTGACGATATCTGGGTGGAAAAGCTCGAACTTGAGCTGTCGGAGAACAGTTCTCAGACGTCTGAAGGCGCTGCCGACCCGATATTCGAGCTTGCCCAAACCATGGGCGCCGACATCAGGTCCCAAGCCTTTCGCGAGGAAGCGAAGGCGCTCGTGATAAGGACACTCGGAGACCTGCCACCCGACGCACGCGGTTTCGCGGGAAAGGATGAAACAGCGTTGGAGGAGTTTCTCGACCGGGTGCTTGCTGGTGGCGCCGAGCTGGTGACAGCCCGTCTCAAGGCAGGTGGCGCGCAATGAGGCTCAGGCGCCTTGATCTGGTCCGCTACGGCAAGTTCACCGACAAGACGATCGATTTCGGGCGAAGGCCGGAACAAGGGCCCGACCTTCATATCGTCTTCGGGCTCAACGAGGCCGGCAAGTCGACAGCACTGTCAGGCTATCTCGATCTCCTGTTCGGGATCGAGGAGCGCAGCCGTTACAATTTCCTGCATGAGTATGGCGCCATGCGTGTTGGCGGGGTGATCGAACTTTCTGGCGAGGAGCAGGTTTTCGCCCGCACCAAGCAGCGCAACAATTCGTTGTTCAATGAGGTCGGCCAACCGGTCAGCGAAGTTGCGCTTTCTGCTCATCTCGCAGGTCTTTCCCGGGATGCCTACACCACCATGTTCTCGCTCGATGACGAGACGCTGGAAGCCGGTGGGAGGGCGATACTGGAGTCGCGTGGAGATCTGGGCAAGCTGCTGTTTACGGCCAGTGCCGGACTTGGTCATGCCAGCGACATCCTTGGCGCTCTTGAGACGGATGCGGACAAAATCCACCGCAGGCAGGCACAGAACACCGAGATTGCGCTCCTCAAGAAGCGCCTTGCCGAACTGAAGGCCGCGCGCGAGGCGATAGACACACTCGCATCGACCTACGAGAGCCTGGAATCCGAGCGTAGTGACGCAAAGGAACAGTATGATCGCAGCGTGTCTGAACGCGCGGCCCTGACCGGACGGCTGGGGACTATTTCGAGGCTCCTGCACGCATTCCCAATGCTGAGAGAGCTAGAGCAGAAGAAAGCGCGTCTGGCAGAACTGCCGGACCTGGTCGAGCCTGCCCTGAAGTGGACGGGCAGCGTCGCAGAGATGATCGACCACGACGCAAGCCTCAGGACGAGGCAGTCCGCGATTGCTGACGAGCTCGAAAGAGTTCATGGCAGGATACGATCAATCCAGCTGGACGAACAAATCCTTGCTGTGTCGGAACGGGTGCACGCCATGGCAGACGCCAAGGCGCGTTACATTTCGGCTGGCCTCGACTTGCCGGCACGGAAAACCGAATTGCAGATCCTCGACAATGCGGTGGCGAGCTGCCTATCAGCCCTTGGCCGGTCGTTCGAAACAGATCCCGAAAAGTTGCTTGTACCTGCGGCGATTGTGGGGGCGCTGCGCCACCTGCTCGAACAGCGATCGGGCGTCGCAACCAGTCTGCGTGTCGCACGCGATGAGGCCACGGCCTCATTCGACGCCCTACAGGCCGCACGGGAGCGTGTTGGCGAGGAGCCGGCCGTGCCAGCTCCAGCCAGGGCGCGGGTGATGGCGTCGCTTTCGAAGGCCAGGGAAAGCGGCCACCTTCGCGAAATCCGGGCGGCGCGCGATATCGAGGATGAAAACGCCGCCTTGTGCGAGGCCGCATTGCGCCGCCTGTATCCATGGGAGGGGGACGCTCGGTCACTGTCTGCGGTCTCCGTTCCGAGCACTTCACAAGTCAACGCGTGGAAAGGGCGTTTGGCCGAGCTTGCCAAGGCGAAGGCCGTGCTTGCCACGCGTATTGCCGAGCATGAAGACCTGAAAGCATTGCTATTGGGTCGGCTTGACGCCTTCCGTTCCTCCGCAGACGTTCCGGATGACGAGACGGCCGCAGCGATCCGTCGCGATCGCGACGAGGCCTGGCAAAGGCACAGGAGCGAGTTGGTTGGTGAAACGGCCGATCAGTTTGCTTTGGCTCTTGCACGCGACGACGCTGCTGGGGTTGGCCGACTGACCAATGCGCAAGTACTTGCTGAATTGCGCGCAGCGAGGCAACGACTCGCTGAAACCGAGGCTGTCCTTACCCGAGCGCATGCTGCCATTGACGCGAACCGCCTTGATAGTGAAGCGTTGCTGGCAGAGGTGGTGGCTGCAGCAAGCGATCTGCTTCCCCACAAGCCGGACGTCCCAGCCGAGCGTCTGATAGAACAAGTCGAGGATCACGCTGCAGCTCGCAAGGACGCTCTCGAGGCCTGGTCGAAGATCGACCTCGCCCGCAAGAGGGCCGAGCGTGCGAGTGATGAAGGAGCGGTCACATTGCTTGCGCTGGCTGGGGCGCTGGAGAGCGTCGGCATCGCCCCGAACGCCGGAGACAGTCTGGAGACGGCAATGGCCGTAGCCGACCAGTTCTTGGCGCGCCAAACCAGGATCGATGCCGAGCGGGCCGAAGCGTTCCGGACAGTAGCTGCCAAGGAAGAGGAGCTAGCAAACCGACGGCGCGCAGTCGAACTGGCGGAACGGCACGAGCAGGAGTGGCTTCTTGCCGTTGCCGAGACGATCAGGGGGACATGGCTCGAGGGTAGCGTTTCGGTACCGGGTCTTGGAAGCGTCCTCGACCAGTTGGCTCTTCTATCTAGATCTCTTCAGGATCGCGAGGCATTGCAACTGCGCATCGACAAGATGCAAGCAGACCGGGATAGATTCGTCGTTGAGGTCGCAGCTGCTGCAGTTGAAGTGAATCATGGTGTCGATGATGACGATCCGGCGCAGCTCGTGGTGGCCTTTCAACAGCGCCTGGAGCTCGCCGATCGTGCAAGGGAGAACAAGGCGAGCCTCCTCATCGAATTGGAGCGTTTGAAAGATGTCAAGGAAAGCCTCGAGCAAGAGGCTGTAGCCCACGACCAAAACAAGAGCGAAGTGCTTGAGATCTTCGCCGTTGATACGCTCGCAGAAGTTATCGAGCGTGAGGAACAGCTGCGCGAGCGGGACCGCTTGGGTCGTCAGGTGATCGAACTCAAGGAGAAGCTCTGCATCGAGCTCGGAGTTGAAAACACAGTTCAGGCAATGGCGGCCATGGAGGGCCTAACCTTAGATTCCCTGGAGGTCGAAAAGGCTGAAATTGAGCGGCGGCTTGCTGATTTCGACGAATTCATCCAGGCGCAGCTCGTTCGGTTGACGCGGGCGGCCGACAGGCTGGAGGCTATCGGTGGAGACAGTGCGGTTGCTCGTATCGATGCCGAACGCCGGACCATGCTACTCGACATCGAAGAAAAGGCAGTCAGGTTCATCGAACTGAAACTGGGTATTATGGCTGCGGCAAACGCGCTGCGCCTTTACCGGGAACGTCATCGCTCGAGCATGATGGCACGCGCCTCTGATGCCTTTACGCTGATGACGAGAGGACAATACACCGGCCTGACGACCCAACCCGTCAAAGGTGGGGAAGTCCTAATTGCCATGCAACGTGACGGGCAATCCAAGGTGGCCGACGCACTCTCGAAGGGCGCTCGCTTTCAACTCTATCTCGCGCTGAGACTGGCTGGTTATTACGAGTTCGGGCAAGTTCGCTCCTCAGTACCGTTCATTGCTGACGACATCATGGAAACTTTTGACCACGTCAGGTCGGAGGAAGTGTTCAGGCTGTTTGGCGAAATGGCCAAAACCGGCCAGGTAATATACCTCACGCACCATCGACACCTGTGCGAGATTGCGCGCGAGGTTGTTCCAGGCGTGAGAATCCATGTACTCGCATCGTGACGGAGAGCTACCGACAGCCTTTGTCGAACTATGAGATAATGTCTGCCGGCGCCAAGATCGCATCGGCAAATTGACCGCTCGTCGGAGGTGATCAGTCCCGGTTCTCGCTCCGCTGCGCTATGCTGAACCTCCTTAGGTCACCTTGTTGACCGATCGAGCCGGGCGCGAATTTGCTTCGACATCGCCCCGGCATGTCAGTCCTGGCGGACGTGCCGATGTCGGCGCCTTATGCGCTGCTCTTTTTTGAACAGGTTGTCCGCTGCTGCCCAGCGTTCGAGCGCTCGAAGGAATTCGCTCTTGGTGCAGATATTGTTGTTCATATTTTGCCGCGTATCGACTGCCGTGGGCTGCAGTATATTCCTAAACTCTTATATTGACGGGACCTTCCCAGATTCCTAAAGCAAATTCCGTTGGGAAGCAGAAGGGGTCTAGAACATTGAAGCAGGGGCGTAGAAAGCGTGGTCGTCCTGCGATTGGTACGGAAGCGGTCCATCTCAGATTTTCGGCTGATGTGCTGGATGCAATCGATGCGTACCGGAACGAGTATCTTCCGAACGTCAGTCGGCAAGAGGCCGTACGTGAATTACTCAAGAGCCATCCATGTCTGAGAGCCTTTCTCACTTCGAGTAGCGCGTTTGAGACGGTCGGCACCCCATAAGCACGGCGGTGTGCCCAACAGGACTTACAGCGCTCTAATATCCGCCGGCAGGCTTTAGCGAAGAACGAGTGACTTGCGTTCTACTGAACCGGATGTCGCGAAATCACTCGTGCGGCTCAAGGGTCCCGGTGACCAAGGTGTCCAAGTCCTTTTAGTTGCTGGCCGAAGCCATAACGGCGTGAAGAGAAGCGCACATTGCCCAGCCACTTCATTGGAGCTCATCCGTTGGCGCCCGTTTTCCGTTCTCCGTCCAACGGGCTATTCCTTCGAGTTGTTTGATATCTGGTGCGTCGGTGGTTGTTCGTTTAGTTGCGAATATGCCGCCTCGACGGAGATTTGCCTCGTGTCGGCTTTGCCGATCCAAGTTTGCCTCGACACCGCGCGCCACCCAAAACCTTGACAGGGTAAGGTTAGGGCGGAAAAGCACCTCGCGAGACGGCATACAGATAGTCTCTGAATGGCGCTTGCGCATGCCGATCATTCGGGCGCTGCAAAGGCGGTCGCTGTGCCATGCAAAGCTGGTTTGAGGATCGAGTTGCTGATCTTGGCGACCAGTGGACCAGCGGGCTCGCTGAGCTTCCTTGCCAACTGCCACCGCGGATCCGTAGCAAAGACGGGCCATTTCGCCTCTCGGTCGGCGAGGTCTTTCCAAGCTAGCATGTAGTGGAGAGATTGGTCGTTATCGCCGATCGCCGTTGTCCAGAAACCGAGTGACCGGATACCCAACTCCTTCCAGATCGGCAACGCATGATCCTCGAAACGCTTGAGAACCAGGGGTAGCTTTCCCGGCACGCATTCGTAGTAGCGTAGTTCATATATCATTGCGTGTCTCCAGATCTGGATGTCAGTCTACTGAGTCGCCCTTGCGGCCTGCCTATGCGGGTGCAGGGCGGCGACAATTGGAGGCAATTGTTCGGTGATGTGGTCAAGCAATGCTCGAACGGCTGGCAGCACACCCTGCTTAGATGGCAGCAAGGCGCTGACCATGGTCGCACCCGCAGTCCATTCGGGCAGTATATGTATGAGTTCGCCTGTCCTGATGTCATCGCCGCAGACAGATGCTGGCAACGCGGCGATGCCAGCGCCAGCGCGGGCTGCCGCAGCGACAGCAAAAATGTCGTTGCTGGCAAGGCGGGGCGTAAGGCATTGACATGATTGCCGATTGGTCGAGGTTTCGGTCAGGTCCCACCTAATCTGGGTAGACGTCTCGGATGTTGCGAGCATTTGGTGTGACATAAGATCGTCGGGACCGGTCGGCGATTTCGAATGTGCAATATATTCACGGCTGGCAACCAGATGCCGTGGCTCGATCAGCAGCCGACGCTGGATCATGGTTGAGTCATCGAGCGTATCTTCATGAGACAGAATGAACAGGTCCGACATCCGGTTGATGATATCCGCAGGCCGATTCAGCACTTCCTGCTTGACGTGGGTGTTTGGAAAATTACGCAGGAACGCTGGCATGATTTGCGCAAAGCAAAGGCGCGAAACTGTAGGGGAGCTCGACAGCCGGATCGTGCCCGTCTGGTCGACGAGCCTGCGCTTGACGGCCGTCTCAGCCGCTCGTGCTTCCAGCATCATTTTACGAGCGTGCTCGTAGAATTCGCTGCCTAATTCGGTAACGAGGAAGCTGCGCGGGGTTCTCTGGATCAGCCTTGCCCCCAATCGCGCCTCTAGCTCAGCGATCCGCCTGCTGAGCTTCGACTTCGGCAGGCCGAGCACTTTGCTGGCGGCAGTGATCCCACTATTTTCCACGACTTGGGCAAAGTAGTAGTAGTCATTGAAATTAATCAATGATTTCTCCCATTCCGGATTATTGGCCGGCCAGTGGTACCTCATTTCATCGAGGTTCTTGGCGCCTTGCAACCTCTGCCGCTGCAGTGCGGTTCTTATCGCCATGCAAAAAATGGCAGAAAATTTCGCAATAAGCAATTATTATTGTCATACGTTTTTGTTTGCAAAAATGATGACGTGGTGGTCAAAATCGAAACATTAAGTTCCGATTTTGCAGTCTGGTGGCTCGCATGGGCAGGTGGGACGGTAGCGATGAGAGGCGCGGCGGCGGCAAGCAATCGATAGAGCCCCCGCTGGCGCAAGGTCGCTTCATCTCGGCAAACGCAATGAAGGAAAAAATGTCCAGCCCTCATCCAGACCAGAATATTGACCATGTGCGCTTCTACCGCGCGCCGGACGACAACAGGACGATCGCTATCTACATCGGCGGCCACTTCAGCGCGTTCGACAGGTTCCCGCCATTCATGGAAACCGAGGATGAAATCCGTCATGTCCAGGAAGCCTACAAGGTGGCGGACCCGACACTCGAACGCACCACGAAAGCCCATGTGACGGACAATGGCTGGCCGTTGCAGATCATCATGCTCGAGCGCCAGAAGGGAGCGATCACCCTTCCTCACTATCACGTACCGAATGAGCCACTCCCCCCGCTGCCTACCAGACACCAGATTCTCATGTGTCAGAGCGGACGCGCTCGGGTCGGCATCTTCACACGGCAAGGCGTGTCCTTGGGTGACGTCTTTCTCGAACCCAACGACCTTTTGTTGATGGCCGAAGGCCACGAGGTCGAGTTCCTTGAGCCAAGAACGCGTCTGATCGAGATCAAGCAGGGACCTTTCCCCGGCACCGACGCCGACGACAAGGTTGATATTGCGCAGGTGACACAATGAAGATTGCAACATTCCGAATTGATGGCCCGCTTGGCCCGGTCGACAGGTTCGGCATCGTCCGGGTCGATGCTGCCAACAGCGGTCCAATCGCGGCCGCCAGGGATGGCAAGGGCTGGATCGTCGACGTCAATGCGGCCTACGCGGCGTTCTCGGCGGCCAAGGGCAAACCGAGCCCCTCTTTGCGCGCCGACGCTTTCGCTCCAGCCGATCTCCATGCCGTAGCGCTCCTATATGGGCCCACCCTTGATCCGGTTCGTGAAATCGAGGACTGGCTTGTGGCTGAGTGGGATGATATCGCCGCAACCAAACTGCGCGGACCGAAGGGCGAAGCGCTCGCGCATCGGCTTGCGGATGTAAGGCTTATGCCGCCGATCAAGGTGCCGGTTTTGCGCGACTTCGCCGCCTTCGAAGACCATCTCTTGTCGACCTTCGGCAAGATGGGCCTGAAGCTGCCCCCGGAATGGTATGAACGTCCCTTTGCCTTCAAGGCCAATCCAACCTCGATTGTCGGCCACGATCACGACGTCCAGTGGCCCGAATATACCAAGAAGCTGGATTTCGAACTCGAGATTGCTGCTGTGGTGGGACTGTCGGCGCGGAACGTCGATGCGGCCGAGGCTGGTAAGCACATCCTTGGGTACACGCTGCTCAACGACTTTTCGGCGCGGGACACCCAACGAGGCGAGATGGCCAACAATACCGGTCCGTTCAAGGGCAAGGACTTTGCCTGGGGGCTCGGGCCTTGGATTGTAACGCCTGATGAAATGCCAGACGTTCTCAACACGCCGATGCGCGTGCTGGTCAATGGCGAGGTCTGGGCTGAATCGACGCCCGGCGAAATGCAGTGGAGTTTCGAGGAGATGATCTCCTACACCTCGCAGGACGAGACGGTGAATGTTGGTGACGTGATCGGTTCCGGCACGGTCAATCATGGCTGCGGTTTCGAACTCGAGCGGTGGATTTCGACCGGTGATGTCGTCGAACTCGAAGCTGCCGGCCTGGGCGTCCTGCGCAACCGCATCACGCCGCCCCGCTCGCAGAAGGTCAACTGGCGCAGCATCCGCACCGCAGCCTGACAACGAAACGGAGGAGGCCATGATGTCGATACAACCAGTGCATCCGCGACCGGAAGAGGCAGCGAACATGCCCTACGCTCCCGCAGTGGAGGTGACCGGCTTTGGCGGATTGCTGTTTATCGCCGGCGCCACGGCCTCCCCCCTCTACCATCAGCATCCACATGTCGCGGAGGAGCATGTGCTGCCTCATGACATGCGCGAGCAGACGCGCCTGGCATTGGCCAACATAAAGCTTGTCCTGGATGCGAAAGGACTGACATGGCGCAATGTCGTGAAGCTAACGAAATATGTCACTGATATGCGCGACATGGACGACATGTACGCAGTTCTCAACGAGCACTTCGGAGAATGGCGCCCGGCCGGAACGCTTGTGGCAGTCAACAATCTGAGTGCTCCAGGCGCGCGGGTCGAACTGGATATGATCGCAGCCATACCGACAGCGTAATTCTAGAATGCGAAACCTGGCGGCCGCGTATCCATGCTGCATCGACATAGTCTGGGAGGACAATTGATGGCGCAGTCTGACAACTTGGAAGGCGAAGTTGCGGTCCTGGCCGTCCACGCTGTCGGCAAGGACTATCCCGGTGTGCGCGCGTTGCACCAGGTCAGTCTCGACCTGCGCCGCGGCGAGGTCCACGCGCTGGTTGGGGAGAATGGCGCGGGAAAATCAACGCTGATCCGCATCCTGTCGGGTGACGCCCAGCCGAGTGAAGGCAGTGTGATCCTCGATGGACGGGTTGTCAGCTTTGCTTCGCCCGGAGAGGCCCGACGGAGCGGCGTCGTCACGATCTTTCAGGAGTTGATGATCGTCCCCGGCATGACAGTCGCCGAAAACGTAGTGCTCGGTAACGAGCCAGGATCGGGTATCGATCGCCAACTCTTCAACCGTCGTGCCGCCGAAGACATTGCCCGCGACATGTTCCGCGCGCTCGACTGTGAAGGTGAGATCGACCCGTGCGCGCTGGCGGGCTCGCTGTCCACCGGGCAGAAACAGATCGTCGAGATTGCCCGGGCACTGGTGCTCAGGGCGCCGATCATTATCCTCGACGAACCTACGGCTTCTCTTTCCGACAAGGAAGCGGAAGCCTTACTGAGAATACTGCGGCGGTTGCGAGCCGAAGGCACGGCGATCCTCTATGTTTCTCACCGGCTGAACGAAGTGCTCGGCCTTGCCGATCGCATCACTGTGTTGCGTGGTGGCCAGCACGTGAAAACGCTGCCGACATCATCGCTGAAGGGCGCCCACGACCTGATCGAGTTGATGGTGGGACGTCCGCTGACAGAGCTTTTTCCAGGGCGCAACCGTCGCATTGGAGAACCGGTGCTTACGGTGCGCAATCTCGGCCGCGACGGCGTATTCAACAACGTCAGCTTTGATGTGAAGGCCGGCGAGGTGGTCGGATTTGCCGGACTGGTGGGTGCCGGACGCACGGAGATCATGCGTAGCATTTTTGGTGCCGATCCGCGGGATCGCGGAGACATTGCCAAACGCGGGGTGACGATAACAATCCGGACTCCGACCGATGCCATTCGCAACGGCCTGGCCTACATCCCCGAGGACCGAAAGGATCAGGGCCTCGTTACCAGCCTCTCCGGCCATGAGAACCTGCTGATGGCTTCGATGGCCGATCACTGTCGCGGTGGGTTCATTTCCTGGGCCCGAGCCAAGACTGCCTCGCGTGAGATCGCTAGGAAGTTGCAGTTTCGCGGCCAGCTGGCCAAATCGGCGCGGACCAACTCCGGCGGCAACCAGCAGAAGCTGGTGATCGGTAAATGGATGTTGTCGCGCCCTGAGATTTTCATTTTCGACGAGCCGACGCGTGGCATCGATGTCGGCGCCAAGGCCGAGATCTATCGACTTATCCAGGACCTTGCCGGTCAAGGTGCTGCCATTGTCGTCGTTTCGTCCGAAATCTCAGAACTGGTTCATCTGTGCCACCGAATTCTCGTGGTGGCGGCGGGAGAGATTCAAGACGAGCTGCTCGAAGACGAGTTCGACGAGCGGCGTATTCTGGCGGCAGCCTTCAAGGGGCATGCCATGTCCGCTTCGGCAGCGTAGCGCCGCAAGAACGCAGGGGAATTGGTGATATGCAGGCTTTCGGTGAAAAGACACAATCGCTTGAGGAAGCACGCCACTGGCGCGAGACGCTGGCGCGCGTCGTGCGTGAACGCGGGATGGAAATTGCATTGCCGGCTGCGACGATCGGCATGGTCATTTTGTTCTCTGTTTTCTCCGAGGTCTTTCTCACTGCCCAAAACTTCAGGAACATCGGCGTCGCTGCAGCTGCGCTTGCCGCGGTGGCGTTTGGGCAGACATTCGTTATTCTGACGGCCGGACTCGACCTTTCCGTCGGCTCGACGGTGGCCCTCGTCAGTGTCGTATTGGCTTTCGTCATGCGCGAATATGGCATTGCGCCGGGGATTGTGGCCGCGCTGATCTGCGGTGCGTGCGTCGGATTGGTGAATGGGCTGATCATAACGCGGCTGCGTGTATCGCCCTTCATAGCGACGCTTGCCATGCTGTCCGTAACTGCAGGCCTGGCGCTCAATCTGGCTGGCGGGGTTCCGATTCCCGGACTGCCCTCAAGCTTCGGACAGCTCGCCTATCGATCTATTTTGGGCATTCCGATGCCGGTACTTATCGCGGCGGTGACCCTAGTGTTGGCCGAGCTTGCCCTTCGCTACACGCGGTTCGGGCGCCATGTCTGCGCCGTCGGCGGCAATGAGGAAGCGGCCCGTCTTTCCGGTATCCGGGTCGAACGCATCAGGATTGCCGCCTACGCTTTCTGCGGCCTGACGGCAGCTGTCGGAGCGATCATACTTACGGCGCGCGTTTCGTCGGGTCAGCCGACACTCGGCGCCACATTGCCGCTTGAATCGATCGCCGCGGTCGTACTCGGCGGTGTGTCACTCGCTGGCGGTCGAGGATCGGCAATTAATGTCGCCTTTGGCGTCGCCTTCATCAGTATCCTCGCAAATGGGCTCAACCTGCTCAACGTCTCATCCTACACGCAAATGATGATCATCGGAATGTCGCTGATCGCAGCCGTCGCGTTGGACCAGGCGGGAATGCGCCGCAAATCTGGACACTGACCGCGCCGCACGGAACGCAAGCGGCAACCAACAACCATAAAGGGGAAGGAAAAATGAGGTATAAAAGGATCGTTAGCCGGTTGACTTGGGCGGTTGCACTCGGTGCGCTACTCGCGGGGCCCGTCGCTGCGCAGGACGCGAAACCGGTGATTGGGCTGTCTAAGCCCAACCTGAAGGGGCCATACCCCACCGCCGAGTTGTACGGCATACTCGACGAGGCCAAAAAGCTTGGCTTCGAGGTCGTGGTTCAGGATGCTGGCGGTTACGCCAATATCGACAAGCAACTTGATCAGGTTTCGAACCTTGTCATCAAGGGTGTCAAAGCGGTTTTGATCGATCCGGGCGATCCGGCGGCTCTGAATGGTGTCGCGATGCAGGCGCGAGGGGCAGGGATATTCCTCGTCGGCGCCGGCGTGAACGTGGTTGCCAGCGACGTCGAGCCTGACGCGGCCGTGTCCTCTAGTCATTGCAACATCGGTCGCGAACTGGCTGCAGGCGCCAAGAAGCTTTTGCCGGCAGGCGGTACGATCGGTTTGCTCGCCGGCCCTGCAGGTTCGTTCTGGGCAGTTGAACGGCTGAGGTGCTTCAAGGAGGATATTTCGGGCACAAATATCAACGTGGTGGCTGAGATGACAAGCGAGCAGGATGCGGCGATATCGCTGACCCGCGCGAGCGAGATGCTTCAGCGCAATCCCGAACTCGACATGCTGTACGGCGCCGATGACGTTTTCGGTGTCGGGGCAGCGCGCGCGGTGAAAGCTGCGGACCGCTGCGGCAAGACCAAGGTGATCTTCTCGGTTCTTGGTGAGGAAGCGGAAGAAATGATGCGAGCCGGCTGTGCAGACTATGTCGTAGCCCAGCAGCCAGTTCTGATCGGACGCACCGAGGTCCGCGTGGTCGCGGATCTGATGAAAGGCATCAAGCTCGATCCAAAGATCATCGACGTGCCGTTGATCGCCGTCACGATGGAAAATCTGGAAACCGTGGACCGGGCCAATATGCATCCTCCCAAAGGATGGCGCCCGTAGAGGCGCACGACCCGGCGCTACGAAATGCGATGGGCATCGTGGCGCCGGTGTCTCTTTTCACTCGAACGCGTGAGGATTTGACCCAGATGACTTCTACGGCTGATCTGATAATCGGTTCCCTATGAAGAACGGTTCAAGCTCCAAGTTGAAGACTGTGGCCGACAGCATTGCCAGCAAGGTGAGGCCGGAACGAAAAAGGCGCGCCGAAACGCTGCCGAGCAATGAGACGGTTGCGGCTGTCGAGACCACCGAGCCGGCGGCACTTGAGGCTGTGCGCATAGGTCGCCGGTTGCAGACTATGCGGCGGGCACAAGGCCTTACTCTGGTCGATCTCGCCGCCAAGGCGAAATGTTCGGCGAGTTTGGTGTCGCGGGTTGAAAACGGCCGACTGCTGCCTTCGCTTTCGGTACTGCATAAGCTCGTTGCCGGTCTCGGTACCAGCATGGCTTCCTTCCTATCCGGTTCGGAAAACGAGAGCTGTATGCTGGTTCGTGCCAGTGAACGGAAAGAGGTTGCGCTCGACTATCTCGGAGATTCGCATCAAGGGGTCAGGATCGAGCAGATCATTCCTCATTCGCCCGAACGCACGCTGCAGGGAAATCTGATTACCATTACCGCTGGCCATGGCTCAGCAGGCGACTATTCGCACGTGGGAGAAGAGGCCGGTTTTGTCATGGACGGCTTTATCGAGCTAACCATCGACAAGCAGACCCACGTGCTGGGCAAAGGGGACTCGTTCTGCTTCCGCTCCGAGGCGCCCCACTCGTTTTACAATCCTGGTCCGGGCGAAGCAGTGGTCCTCTGGATCAATACGCCGCCAACATTCTAACGACGGACCCTACAATAGCTTTGCACGCACGCGTTAGCGGGCAAGCTCTCTTGTGCGAATGCTACGCCGGTACGTCAGCCTGGCGATGCAATCTCGCTATCCATCCAAAAAGCGTGGCGGAATTGGAATTCTAAGTTCCAGAACTGATGCCTGTTGCTGACCAGGACACAGTGCGACCATCTCGGATGGCAGCCGAATAGCTGCTGCGCCCGCATTTTCCAGTTTGTATCGACGGGGGAGAACCAGATGACCGACATCACACGTAAGGAGTTTCTTAAATTGGGCGCAAAAGGGGCTGCGGTCATTGCTGTAGCCTCGTCCAACCGCCCTGCGCCCGCTGTTGCGGCAGTCGGGGGAGCAAAGCGCGCAATACTAATCCAAGGCGCCGACGTATTGACGATGGACCACAAGCTGGGCGAGCTACTTGGTGCGGATGTGCTGATCCGGGACGGAAAGATCGCTGACATCGGAATAGGCATAAATGTCGACGATGCCGAAAGGATCAATGCGTCCGGCATGATCCTGATGCCGGGCATGAATGACGGTCACAGACATCTTTGGCTGGGCCTGCACGCCGGCAGACTCGTGAAGACCAATCCGCAGAAATACTCCGGCTATCAAAGATGGAAAATGCGCACGATGGTGTGCATGACACCGGAGGATTTCCATCTGGCCGGATATGTCGGCGGACTTCAGGCGATCAACTCGGGGGTGACGAGCGTGCTGGACTACGCCCATGCCCATCACACCAATGAAAAGGCGCTTGCTGGGGCACGCGGTTTCATCGCATCCGGCGTCTCCGGGGTGTTCTGCTACCAGGCATCTCACAATCCGACTTATGGACCCGGGGATACAGTGCCAGAAGCGCAGGCAACGGCCGAGCGCAACGGGGCGCCGCAAGAGTCCAACTATGAGACGGCAGTACTGCTTCGCGACATGTTCTCCGAGGAGAGCGATGCGCCGGTGAAGTTTGGCATCGCCATCAGCGAGGGGTTGGGCCAACGCAGCATGACAGACATGAAGCGGGAGTTTGAGCGCGCTCGGTCGTTCAATCCGCACTTGATATGCTGCCATCTCCACAAACCGAACCCAATGCCCCCCTCTGGTGTCTATCGCGGCATTGCCGACCTTCATGCGGCGAGACTGCTCGGCCCGGATTTTCAGGTTTCCCACGGCGTGGAGATGTCGAATGATGAGCTCGTTATGCTCCGCGATTCCGGTGGCATGATCTGCTCGTGTGCGATGGGGGAGTTTCCTTATCCGGCAGCTTCCATTCACGGTAAGGCAAGGGAGATGGGAATCCCTGCAGGGCTTGGGCTAGACGTGAATATGGCGTTGACAGACGACTATTTCGAGCACGTCAGGGCAGGCTTTTGGAGTCTCTACCGTTCAGCGGAATATTCCGAAATTGCCAAGCGGTATGAATCTGCCGACGTTCTGGACTTCGTGACCAGATGGGGGGCCAAGGCGATGCGCCTGGGCGACGCAACGGGGTCAATCGCCATTGGAAAGCATGCCGACCTGGTACTTCTTAGGACATCGCGCATCGGCTTTGCCACCTTGGGCAGCCTGGCGGATCGTGTCGTGAATTTTGCCAGCCTATCCGATATTGATAGCGTTTGGGTGCGCGGCGTGGCGCGCAAGCGACACGGCGAGATGATCGGCGTCGATTGGGCAAGCCTTCGAGCACAAGTGCTCGCTGCTCAACAGCGGATCGAGCGTGATGCCGCAACCGTAACCCTGACCTGATCATGCACTGACACCACGCCTGTGGCTGATCGCCTCCTCATGCGCAACGGGCAGCTCAAGGAGCGCCATCATGTTTGCCAGAGCTCCGCCCCCATCGGCGCCAGCAATGCCGGACATGAAGCCGACCCGAATGAGACAGTCATGTTTCTGGCTCTGCCGGACGCGTTGCCGCGCCTAACAGGGACTCTGACAGCGATGTTCCTCGACATAGACGCGGTCGCGCTAACGACGCGCGCGCGGGCTGGCGAGCTGCTCCAGTGGGAGGGCCGTCTTGTACTTGACCTGCTTGAGGGCAAAGCTCGAGCGGATGTTGGCGACGCCGCGCGTCTTGGACAGGCGGTCGACGATGAAATGCTGGAGCGCAACCGTGTCCCGCACCACGACGCGCAGCAGATAGTCGGAATCGCCGGTCATCAGATAGCACTCCATGACCTCGGGAAAGCCCGCCATCGCCGCCTCGAAAACATCGAGCAACGCCTCGGTCTGCTTCTCCAGTGTCACCTGGATGAAGACGCTGACATCAGCGCCCAGCAGCATCGGATCGAGCAGGGCGACGCGGCGGGTGATGATGCCCGCCGCGTCAAGTGCGCGCACGCGGGCAAGGCAGGGGGAGGCCGACAGCCCGACACGTGCGGCAAGCTCGGCGTTTGTCAGGCTGGCGTCCTCCTGGATTTCCGAGAGGATACGCATGTCTATCGCATCAAGATGCATGTGCAGCAGATCCTGCTGAATGAAAAATGTACTGCAGCAGTATCTGCTGCATTTTCTGAGATTTGCAACACCTTCGGCAGGAAATGCCGGAGCCTTGCGGCTATCCTCGCGCGCAAGTGGAAACTCAAGGAGCTGGAGCGCCATCATGCTCACCAAGACCCCGTCCGCCCCCATCGGTGATGCCAGCGCCGGATTTGATGGCGACCCGCAGGAGACAGCCGACTGGCTGGCCTCGCTCGAGTCCTTGTTCGTCAGTTCGGGCGGCACGCGGGCCGAATTCATCCTCGGAGAACTCGACCGCAAGGCCAAGGAACTCGGCATCGTGCATGAGCCGCTGCCGTATTCACCCTATCGCAACAGCATTTCGCTCGAAAAGCAGCCGGCGTTCCCAGGCGATCTTGGCATGGAGGAACGCATCACCGCGATCATCCGCTGGAATGCGCTGGCCATGGTGGTGAAGGCCAACAAGGCCTATGGCGAGCTTGGGGGCCATATCGGCAGCTATGCCTCTGCAGCAGAGATCTTCGAGGTCGGCTTCAACCACTTCTTTAGAGCCGATAGCGGTGCGGGCGATGGTGACGTCGTGTTCTTCCAGCCGCATTCTGCGCCGGGTGTCTATGCCCGCGCCTATCTCGAAGGGCGGCTTTTGGAAGAGCATCTCCAGCACTACCGCCAGGAGATCGGTGGCACCGGCCTGTGCTCTTATCCGCATCCCTGGCTTATGCCCGATTTCTGGCAGGTACCGACTGGGTCGATGGGCATCGGTCCGATCACCGCTGTCTACCAGGCCCGCTTCATGCGCTACCTCAACGACCGGAGCCTCGCCGATACCGAAGGTCGCCACGTCTGGGGGGTGTTCGGCGACGGCGAGATGGACGAGCCGGAATCGATCGCCGGCCTGTCGATCGCGGCACGTGAAAAGCTCGACAACCTGACCTTCATCATCAATTGCAACCTGCAGCGGCTCGACGGCCCGGTGCGCGGCAATGGCCAGATCATCCAGGAACTGGAGAGCACCTTCCGCGGTGCGGGCTGGAACGTCATCAAAGTGCTTTGGGGATCGGAATGGGACGCGCTGTTTGCACGCGACACCCAGCACGCACTGCTCCGTCGATTTGCCGCCACCGTCGATGGCAAGTACCAGACGCTCGGCGCCAAGGACGGAGCCTACAACCTGGCCCATTTCTTCGAGGAGGATCCCGAGGTCAAGGCGCTGGTCGCCCATATGTCGGACAGCGACATCGACGCCCTGAAGCGCGGTGGCCACGATTTCCGCAAGCTGTTTGCAGCCTTCGAAGCGGCCAGGGCGACCAAGGGCCGGCCGACTGTCATCCTGGCCAAGACCAAGAAGGGTTTTGGCATGGGCGCTGCCGGCGAGTCGCGCATGACGGTACACCAGTCAAAGAAACTCGACGTCGAGGCTCTGCTGGCTTTCCGCGACCGCTTTGCCCTGCCGATCAGCAACGAGCAGGCAGAGCAGGTCACGTTCTACAAGCCGGCTGAAGACAGCGCCGAGCTCACCTATCTCCGGTCGCGCCGTGAGGCGCTTGGTGGCTACCTGCCGGCGCGGCGCCGCATGGCCGATCCGGTGGCGATACCACCGCTGGCCAGCTACGCCGATTTCGCCCTCAATGCCGAGGGTAAGGAGATGTCGACGACCATGGCCGCGGTCAGGTTGCTTGGCAACATGATCAAGGACAAGGAGGTCGGGCCACGCATCGTACCGATCGTTGCCGACGAAGCGCGTACCTTCGGCATGGCCAATCTGTTCCGCCAGGTCGGCATCTATTCGCCGGTCGGCCAGCTCTACGAGCCCGAGGATGCCGGCTCGATGCTGTATTACAAGGAAGCCAAGAACGGGCAACTGCTCGAAGAGGGTATCACCGAGGCGGGCGCAGTCTCATCCTGGGTGGCTGCCGCCACGTCCTACAGCGTGCACAACCTCGCCATGCTGCCGGTCTATATCTACTATTCGATGTTCGGCTTCCAGCGTGTCGGGGATCTGATCTGGGCAGCGGCCGACCAGCGCTCGCGCGGCTTCCTGATCGGGGCGACCGCAGGCCGGACCACGCTGGCCGGCGAAGGCTTGCAGCACCAGGATGGATCGAGCCTTCTCGTTGCGTCGACCGTTCCAAACTGCCGCGCCTATGACCCGACCTTCGCCTATGAGCTGGCGGTCATTCTCGACCATGGCGCCCGCGCCATGATGGAAGAGGGCAGGGACGAGTTCTATTACGTCACTGCGATGAACGAGAACTACGCCCAGCCGTCGATGCCGGCAGGCGTGGAGGCCGACATCATCAAGGGGCTCTACCGGATCGCCGGCCACAAGCCCAAGAAGAGTGCCGGGCACGTTCGCCTGCTCGGTTCCGGCACCATCCTCCCGCAGGTGATCGAGGCAGCACAGATGCTCGCCAACGATTGGGACGTCGCCTCAGAAGTGTGGAGCGCCACCAGCTTCTCCGAACTGTCGCGCGACGCAAGGGAGGCGGAGCGACACAACCGTTACAACCCGCTCGCTGAGCCAGTGGTCAGTCATCTCGCCGGGTGCCTGCCGGGCAAGGCGCCTATCATCGCTGCCACCGACTATGTCCGCGCCTATCCGCAACTGATTGCGTCATATGTCGAGGCGCCGTTCACCGCGCTCGGCACCGACGGCTTCGGTCGTAGCGACACGCGTGCCGCGCTGCGCGACTTCTTCGAGGTCGATCATCGCCACATCGCGGTGGCCGCCCTTGCAGCGCTCGCCACCGAAGGTTCGGTGATGCGTCAGACGGTCGCCGATGCCATTGCCCGCTACGGTCTCGATACCACGATCGATGCGCCTTGGCAGCACTGATCCGGTCGATTTCCAGTTCTGAAAGAGTTGATATGAGCCAACAATTGGAAGTCAGGTTGCCTGACATAGGCGACTACAAGAATGTGCCGGTCGTCGAACTCCTGGTGAAGCCGGGCGACGTGGTGGCGGTCGAAGACCCGCTGATGACGGTCGAATCCGACAAGGCGACGATGGAGATTCCGGCGCCTGTTGCCGGAACCGTCAGAGAGTTCGCAGTGGCGATCGGCAGCCGCGTGTCGCAGGGCGCGCTGCTGCTGACGATCGATGCCGACGCGCCTGCCATGGCGCCCTTGGCAGCCACGCCAGAAACCAAAAAAACCGAAGCCGCTCCCGCGGCTCCACCGGTTAGGGCAGGACCGCCGGCGACAGCGAAGGTGGCCCCGGCAGCAGCAATGGCGAGCACTTTGCCAGCGGTCACGACGGAGACCGCTGTCGGAGCCCATGCGACGCCGTCGGTGCGCGCCTTCGCCCGTGAGCTTGGCGTCGAACTTGGCATGGTCAAGCCTTCCGGCGCAAAGGGCAGGATGCTGCGCAACGACATCACCGCGCATATCAAGGAGCGCCTCGCTGGAGGCTCCCCGGTGCCGGTGCCCGGTTCCGGCATTGGCGCCGGCCTGCCGGCCTGGCCTGCGGTCGACTTCGAGAAGTTTGGCCCCGTCGAACGCCAGCGGCTGTCCCGCATCCAGAAGATCTCGGGCGGCAATCTCACCCGCAACTGGTTGACCATTCCGCATGTTACCAACTTCGACAAGGCCGATGTGACCGGGCTCGAGGAGTTCCGCAAGGAGCTTAACGCAGCCAACAAGGACGCCAAGGTGACGATGGTCGCCTTCCTGATCAAGGCGTCGGCGCTGGCGCTCAAGGCGTACCCACGCTTCAACGCCTCGCTCGACGGCGAGGAGCTGGTGCTCAAGAACTACGTCCATATCGGCTTTGCCGCCGACACGCCCAAGGGGTTGATGGTGCCGGTGATCCGCGATTGCGACCGCAAGGGCGTTATTGAGATCGCAACGGAAATGCGCGCGCTCGCCGACAAGGCGCACGGTACCGGGCTGTCGGCCGTCGATATGCAGGGCGGCTGTTTCTCGGTGTCGTCGCTTGGCGGCATTGGCGGGGCAGGCTTCACACCGATCATCAATGCGCCCGAAGTGGCGATCCTCGGCGCCGGTCGCTCAGCGATGGAAGCCATCTGGGACGGCGAGGGCTTCCGGCCGAAGCTGATCATGCCGGTCTCCCTGTCGTGGGATCACCGCGTCATCGATGGCGTTGCCGCGGCCAGGTTCCTTGGTCACATCGCCGCCCTTCTGGGCGATTTCCGCCGCGCGATCGTTTGAGGCGAAGATGAGCATCACCGAAATCAGGGTGCCCGAAATGGGTGACTTCAAGGATGTCGCCGTCATCGAGGTGCACATCAAGCCGGGCGACGACGTCGCGCTCGACCAGACACTGATCGTGCTCGAGTCCGACAAGGCCTCGATCGACGTGCCGTCGCCCTCCGCCGGGCGCATCGCTTCAGTCGAACTGGCCATCGGCCAGCGCGTTTCCAAGGGCGCGCTGATCGCCATCGTGGAAGCGGCAGCGGGCGGAGGCGATGCCAAGCCCGCGGCTATTCATGAAGCGCCGGCCGCAGTTGCGAAGCCGATCGTAGCAGCCACGCCATCACTTGCCGTGGGTGCCGCGCCCGATTGCGACGTGCTGGTGATCGGCGGCGGACCGGGCGGCTATTCCGCTGCCTTCCGCGCCGCCGATCTCGGACAACGCGTGATCCTGGTGGAGCGCGACGCCACGCTCGGTGGTGTCTGCCTCAATGTCGGCTGCATTCCCTCCAAGGCGCTGTTGCATGTCGCCGCGGTCAAGGAGGAGGCCGAGCGCCTCGCCGACCATGGCGTCGCCTTCGACACGCCGACCCTTGATCTCGACAGGCTGCGCAGCTTCAAGGCCGGCGTCGTCACCAAGCTCACCGATGGGCTGAAGGGCATGGCCCGTCTGCGCAAGGTCGAGGTTGTCAGAGGCACGGCGAAGTTCGCCGATAGCGGCTCGGTCGACGTCGAGCTGTTCGACGGCGGCAACCGCAGGATCGTCTTCGCCAAGGCAATCGTTGCCGCAGGCTCGGTGCCGGTCAAGCTGCCGTTCCTGCCTGACGATCCGCGCATCGTCGATTCCACCGGCGCGCTCGAACTGCCCTTCATTCCCGAACGCATGCTGGTCATCGGCGGCGGCATCATCGGGTTGGAGATGGCCACCGTCTACAGCGGGCTTGGCGCGCGTGTCGACGTGGTGGAACAGCTCGACAAGCTGCTGCCCGATGTCGACCGCGACGTGGTCGATGTCTGGCGCAAGCGCAATGCCCACCGCTTCGATGCGATCCTTCTGGGCGCGCGCGTCGAAAGCGTCGTTGCCGAGGCCGATGCCTTTGTCGTGACGACAAGCGGCGATGGGGCGGGCGTGCGACGCTACGACCTGATCCTGCAA
>NZ_CP139573.1:0-565884 GCF_050859125.1 Aminobacter sp. BA135 | reverse complement strand
GGCTGAGCTGAGAATTGCACCGGACCAAAATTATTTCAAGCATAAAGTTTCTGCCGCTGGCCCATTGACGCAATCCGGCACGCTGGCCATTGCTATGCGCCTGAATTGCTGCCGCCTTGGAAGGATGCCCGCATGCTCGAACGCCGTATCGCCGATTGGGACAACGCCTACAGCAATGGCGCCAACATCGCCGGTGGCGATCGTTGGCCTGCTGCATGGGTGGAACCGGCACAGACGTTTCGCGACGCCCTGTCGGCAGATGAGAGAGCGCAGTTCGACATCGCCTATGGTGACAGGCCGCGCAACCTGCTTGACCTGTTCCTGCCTGAAGGCACGCCGAAGGGGCTCGTCGTCTTCGTCCATGGCGGTTACTGGATGGCGCTCGACAAGAGCTACTGGTCGCATCTCGCCAAGGGTTCCATCGACAGCGGCTACGCGGTGGCGATGCCGTCCTACAGCTTGTGCCCGGAAGTCAGGATCGGCGATATCGTGCGCGAGGTCGGTCGGTGCGGCGATAGGCAAGGCGGCCGCGTTGGTCGAAGGCCGATCATGCTGACCGGTCATCATTCCGCCGGCGGGCACCTCGTGTCGCGCATGGTCGCGGCTGCTTCGCCGCTTGCGCCCGAGGTGCAGTCTCGTATCCGTCATGTCGTTTCGCTCTCGGGAGTTCATGATCTCAGGCCGCTGATCAACACCGGCATGAACAAGACGCTCCACATCGACGAGACCGAGGCGCTGGCTGAAAGCCGGCGCTGCTGCGGCCGGTGGACAACGTCCGCATCACCTGCTGGGTCGGCGGTGGCGAGCGCGCCGAGTTCCTGCGCCAGAACGCATTGCTTTCCAATATCTGGACCGGGCTTGGCGCCACCACCGCTACAGTGGTCGAGCCCGACCGGCATCACTTCAGCGTCATCGACGGGCTTGCCGACAAGGATCATGCGCTGACAAGGACCTTGCTCGGCTGAACATGCGCGGATGATACCGACGCGGCGAAGATGATGTCGATGGCCGTAGCGCGCACGTCGTCGGCAGTTTCCGCGACCCCGTTGGCAATGTGCTGGTGGCTCTGTCCACGAGGGGCAGTGCCGTCCAATTGGCGGTCCCATGCAGGGCTTGCCGCGTCCGGGGCGATTGCACAAGTTGCCCTGTTTGTCCGTGTCCAATGATCCTATCTAGTTGAAAATCAATATATTTTATGGCCGATCGCATGATTGCGATTGACAAGCCTCGGCATCCCTGAGTAGCGTCCGCCTCGGAATCGGTTCCGCCGAGAGGCGGATGAAAAGGGAACACGGTGAGGCCGAAGGCCAAATCCGCGACTGCCCCCGCAACTGTAACCGTTGAGCCTCTTCCATCATGCCACTGAACGCATTCGCGCGTTCGGGAAGGCGGAAAAAGGCTGTGACACGGAAGTCAGGAGACCTGCCCGTTCCAGTCACCCATGCTTGTCCACGGGGTGTGGTCAGGCGCGGTCGCTCGTGGCGGTGACATCGAAAGTGTTGCCGCATGCGGAAGGCCGTCGGGTCAATCTTGTCCCAAAGTCTGCCTGCCGACCTGTCTTGCCTGCGGTTTGGAAACCGGGTGCGATCCTTGTCGCGCCCCCCAAACCATTTGAGGGCAGAAATGCAGAGACTTATCCTGGGCATCGGCGCGATCATGCTGGCCATCCCGACACCATCCAGCGCGCAGCAGGCGCCCGCTGCAGGCGGCGTGACCGTGCTGCCGCGTCTGGTCGTTACGCCGCTGCGTCGCGAAACCGCGCTTGTTCGCCCGACGTCGTCGATCACCCTGATCGACGAGGAAGAATTGCGAAAGTCCGCGGCAGCTGACCTGCCGTCGTTGCTGAAGCGCTACGCCGGCGTTTCAATCATCGGCTATGGCGGCCAGGGGGCGTCGTCCAGTGTCTATCTGCGCGGCATGTCGGCCGGCCAGACGCTGGTGCTGGTCAATGGCGTCCGCAGTTCGTCGGCGACCAGCGGTACGAGCTCGATCTTCAACATTCCGCTGTCGTCGATCGAGCGTATCGAGATCGCCAAGGGACCGCACTCAGCGCAGTATGGCGCCGATGCCATCGGCGGTGTCGTCAACATCATCACCAAACAGGGCGGCCAGTGTGCCGACGGCCGTAACGCCTGCGGCAGCATCACCTCGGGCGTCACGCATCCCTGGGGTGGCTATCTCTCAGGCGATCTGCGCGGACGCACCGAGGACGGCATCGATTACTCCGTCGGTGGCTCCATCCTCGGCACGCGCGGCTACGACTTCACCACGCCGCTGGCCTGGGGACATGAGCCTGACGACGATGGCTTCCTGCAGGGCTCGCTCAACGTCGCAGCCGCCAAGGAGTATGGCTGGGGCCGGCTATATGCCGATGGCCTGTTTGCCCGGGGCCGCAGCCAGTACGATGCCTCCGCGCCTTCCGCCAATGAAGTCGACACCGACACCTTCGCCGGCAGGATCGGCGCACGGGTGAAGCATTCCGACAGCTGGAGCTCGACCGTCGAACTTTCCGGCAACCTCGACTATTCGACCAATGTCCGTGACGGCGTCGTGGGCAGCAGCGAATTCGACACTAGGCGCTACGGCATCTTCGCGTCGACGGAAAAGTCCTTTGAAACAGGTGAAGTCAGGCATGTCCTGGTCGGCGGTGCCGAGGCCTATCGCGAGGTGGTGGCTTCGACTGTCGATTTCGGTGTCGGCTCGCGCGACCTCGCGGCGGTGTTCGGCCAGTACTCGCTCGACTATGGCGCGCTGACGATCGACAGCGGTCTGCGCTACGATCACAATGAACAGTTCGGAGGCGCCACCACCTACAACATCGGTGCCAGCTGCGAGCTCGTTCCCGAGCTTGTGGCGCGCGCCTCGTACGGCACCGGCTTCCGGGCGCCGACGTTCAGCGACCTCTATTACCCCGACTACTCCAATCCCAACCTGAAGCCGGAGAAGTCGCGGTCCTATGAGATCGGCATCAACTGGCGTCCAAGCGAGGGGACCGAGCTTGACGTCGCCTTCTACCAGACCTGGCTGACCGACGCGATCGCCTCCAACCCGCCGACCTACCTGCCGTTCAATGTCGCGCGCGCCAAGGTGACCGGTATCGAGGCCAGCCTGTCGCATGCGTTCGACGAGCGCTGGAGTGGCAAGGTTTCGATCGACTACCGCTCGCCGAAGAATGAGGACAACGGCCGCTACATTCCCTATCGCGATCGCTTCAAGGCGGCCGCCGAGGTGAGCTTTGCCGCGACCGACAGCCTCGACCTCACCGCCAAGCTGCTCTACGGCGGGGCGCGCTACGCCAATGCCGCCAACACCGTCAAGCTGCCGGACTATGTGACGGTGGATTTCGCCGCCAACTACACGTTCGACGAGCGGGCGAGCCTGAAGTTTTCGGTCGAGAACCTGTTCGACGAACACTATTCGACCGTCACCAACTATCGCGCGCCGGGCCGAAGCTTCAATCTGAGCTTCACGCGTGTGTTCTGATGCGAGGTAACATGCCCACCAATCGTTTCAGTTGCGCTCGGTTTCGAGCGTGGCTGTCCGCTCTCGCGGGGCTGGCCGCGTTGTCATCAGCGCCGGCAGCCGCTGGGCCGCCGAAACGCGTCGTGTCGATGAATGTCTGCACCGACCAGCTGGCGATGCTTCTGGCGGCCGAGGGGCAGCTGCATTCAGTGTCTTATCTCGCAAGCGATCCCAACACGTCGGTGCTGGCCGATCGGACCAACGGCTTTGCCGTCAATCATGGCCTTGCCGAGGAAGTGTTTCTGATGCAGCCTGACCTGGTGCTCGCCGGAGCCTACACGACACGGACGACGGTTGAGCTGCTGAGGCGCCTCGGCATCCGGGTCGAGGAATTCGCGCCGGACAGCTCCATTGCCGACATCAGGGCCAACATCCTGCGCATGGGAGAGGTCCTGGAGCGGCGCGAAGAAGCGGCAAAACATGTCGCCGCGCTTGATCGTGGCGTCGCCCAATTGGGCAAGGAAAGCGCCTCGGGCAAGACCGTCGCGACCTACTACGCCAACAGCTACACCTCGGGCACCGGAACGCTCGTCGACGAGATCGTCAAGCTTTCCGGACTGGTCAATATTGCAGACAAGCTCGGGCTCAGCGGCACGGCGCGGTTGCCGCTGGAGATGCTGGTGCTGGCCAAACCAGATTTGGTCGTCGGTGGCGGCGAAGACTATGGCGCCCCGGCACTCGCCCAGGAAAACTTCGTCCACCCGGCCTATCGGGCGGTCTCCGGGCAGGGCAGGGCGGTGGCGGTGCCGTCGCGATACACCATTTGCGGCGCGCCGTTTACACTTGAAGCCGCCCGCCTGCTGCGCGATGCCGCCGAGGGGGACGCCAAGTGAGCGACATCTCCCGCTACAGGCTCGTGCTTGCCCTTCTTGCCATCCTGGCCACCATTCTGTTCCTGCTTTCGCTCACCGTCGGTCCGGCGGGCCTCGGCTTCGGCGACAGCATCGCTGCATTGTTTTCCGACAAGGCCGGCGCCATCGAGCTGATCATGCGTGAGATCCGCCTGCCGCGCGCGCTGCTAGGCCTGATGGTCGGTGCTACACTCGGGCTTTCCGGTGCGGCACTTCAAGGCTATCTGCGCAATCCGCTGGCCGAGCCGGGCCTGATCGGCGTCAGCGCTTCAGCTTCGCTGGGCGCGGTGATCGCCATCTATTCCGGCCTGACGATTGTCTTCCCGCTTGCCTTGCCGCTGTCGGCATTGGCTGCCGCCGTGCTCGCCGTCGTCGTGGTCCAGGCACTTGCCGGCCTGCGCGGCAGCACCTTGACCATCATCCTGGCAGGTGTCGCCGTGTCGAGCTTTGCCGGCGCGATGACTTCGCTGGCGCTCAACCTGTCGCCCAATCCGTTCGCCGCGCTCGAGATCATGTTCTGGATGCTCGGCTCGCTGACCGACAGGTCGATGACCCATGTCTGGCTCGCCTTGCCGTTCATGCTCGTCGGCTGGGCTATGCTGGCGGCGCTCGGCCGGGCGCTCGATGCGTTGACACTTGGCAACGAGACGGCAGCGAGCATGGGCATCGACATGCGCCGCGTGCAGTTGCTGGCCGTGTTCGGCACCGCGGCTTCCGTCGGCGCTGCAACGGCGGTGTCGGGCGCCATAGGTTTCGTCGGGCTCGTCGTACCGCATATGCTGAGGCCGCTGGTCGGCGCGCGGCCGTCGCGGCTGTTGCCGGCGAGCGCCTTGGGCGGGGCCTGCATGCTGCTTGCCGCCGACATCCTTGTCCGGCTCGTCGCGCCCGGCCGCGACCTCAAGCTCGGCGTTCTGACCGCAATCGTCGGCGCGCCGTTCTTCCTGTGGCTTGTCTATCGCACGAGAAGGAAGCTTGCCTGATGCTGCTCGATGTTCAAGATCTCAGGGCGTCGCTCGGCGGCCGGCCGGTGCTCAACGGCGTGTCCTTTTCCGTCATGGCGGGTGAGTTTGTCGGCCTTATCGGCCCGAACGGAGCCGGTAAGTCGACCTTGCTGCGCGCATTGCTCGGACTGATACCGGCAGACGGCGCAATCGCGTTGGGTGCGCTCGCCGCCGCTCATGTCTCCGCGAAGGAGCGCGCTCGGAATATGGCCTACGTCGCGCAGGAGCGCGAGATCGCCTGGGCCGTGCCGGTCGAGATGCTGGTCGGCCTCGGTCGCTCGCCCTATCGGCCAAGTTTCGCCTCGCTCGCCCTTGCCGACCGCAACGCCATCGACGCCGCAATGCGCAAGATGGAAGTCGACAGCTTTCGGGACCGCGCTGCGACCGAGCTTTCGGGTGGCGAAAAGGCGCGTGTGCTGATCGCCCGGGCGCTGGCACAGGAGACGCCGCTGCTGCTCGCCGATGAACCGACATCAGGCCTCGACCCATCGCACCAGATCACGCTGATGCGCCTGTTTGCCGATCTCGCGAGCAGCGGACGAAGCGTCGTGGCTTCGCTGCACGACCTCGGGCTCGCCGCCCGCTGGTGCACCCGACTGCTGCTCATCGACGCCGGCAGGATCGTCGCCGACGGCCCGCCTGATGAAGTGCTGACCGCCCAAACCCTGCGCGACGTCTATGGCGTTGAAGCCTTCTTCGGCGAGACAGCGGGCGGGCTGGTTGTCCAGCCGCTCGATCTCGTTGCCGTCGATACCGGAGCACGACCATGAGTTACCTCGAGCAGTTGCTGCGTCACCACCTGACCGACTGGCGCAGCGGATGGAGCATGGGCACGTTTGGCGCCATCGCCGAGTTCCATCAGGATGACGGCGAGGTTGCGGTGATAGACGACACCCACCTGCTGACCCGGGCTACCCGGCGGGGCGGCATTCGTGTCGATCGCGGCACGTTGAGCGAACTGGTGCCTGTCGCCTACGAGACGCTCAGTCCGAAGCGGCATCGCTGGAGCCAGGCGGTGGCGTTGTGCCTTCCTGAAGTCAAGGCGCGGCGCGGCAGCAGGAGCGTGCTGAGTGAGATCGGGCCGGACGATCACGCGATCCGGGGTATTGACCGCACCGGCATCCTGTTCGACATGGGCCTGTCCTTGCCGCAATGCGACTTCTGCATCCGCACCAGCGAGCCAAAGCTGCTGGCCGTCTTGCGCGCCAATCTCGGCCGTTCGCTGTTCGAGCATGGCAATGAGGCAATGCCGGCGATCCTTGCGGTCCATCCGCATCGGATCGCCTTGACCAATATCGGCCGTGTCGAGGTCTACCAGAAGATCGGTGGACCCGACACGGGTGGGGGTTTCTCCCGAGGGACCGCATACCCATCTGCTGCCGAAGCTTCTGAAGGGAGGCCGCACGCATTCGGCCAACACGCCAATCCCCTCTGGCCTGTTGCCAGTCGGCTCGCTGCATCCGGGCAATCCGGTCATCGATCCGCTGGGCAAGGACCGGCCGTTCGACCTGACCCTGCATAGCGAGTTTCAGGAATTGATAAGCCGTTTCGGCACCGCCGAGGCTCTCGCCGGCAAGGCCTATGTCGACGACGCGCTGGAGACGGGCAGGGACCTCGATGCCGGCCAGGCGCCTGCCGGGCGCCATGCCCGGGCTGCGTTGCGTGTCGCGCTGCGACAGAAGGTCCGTCTGGCCGAGTGCCTGGGAGATGAAGCACGCCGCCAAAGGATCACGACCTGGCAAGCCAGCTTCGAGCAATCGGAGCCGGAGGCGGAGGACGACGACGCGCCGGACCACGCGGCCTAAGGCTTCGGTGCGCAAACTCGTGCCCGTCGGCGAAGGCTCCGGCCGTCGCCGACAGAGCAAAATTCGGGGCCAAACTAAACTTGATATTTATAGTCATGTTTTATAAGGTCCGGTTGTGCTCGGGACAGGACGGCCGCAACGGCCACCGTCGGCGCGATGGGACCAGGTCGTGGCAATAGCTCTTTCGGCGATGAATGTTGGGACGCATCGGATCAGCAGGCTGGGTCAGCGTGCGACCAGCCAAGCTGTCGAACTGACGCGGGCCGAGCTTCATCAATTGGTCTGGTCACGGCCGATGACCGAGATCGCCGTGCAGCTTGGCGTGCGTGACCAGCAGGTGGCGCAGGCCTGCGATCGTCATGACATAGCTCGCCCACAACCTGGGCATTGGCAGAAACTGCAATACGGCAAGGGTGTCGAGCCCAAGCCGCTTTCGACCGAATCCTATGCCGCGGAAGAGCCGGTCGTCATCGCTGGTCGCGAGACTTTTCCGCGCATCCGCGACAACAAGCTTGCGCCAGGGGCCAGCAGGTCATGATGCCTGTCAACCCCTTCAAGGATGCCGGCGAGGCGCAGGGCGATGGGATGCGCCGATATCGCGAGACGTTCGCCGAGGTCGAAGCGCTGGGCGCCCAGGTTCGCCGGGCAAGGCGTCACGCTGATCTGAGCCTGAAGCGCGTCAATGCCGTGCCGGAACCCCACAGTGTGGGCAATGCCGTTTTCGCGGTTGAGCTGGAGCGCCACCGCGCCGACCGCGAGACGATGTTCGAGGCGATGCGCAAGTTAGACGCAGCGCGCCGGGCGCTGCGGGCAATCGCCTCCGATTTCGTCACGGATCAGGACAAAACCGTCCCGATGGGTCTGCGCCGTCCTGCCTGAGGAAGGGCCGGACTGTCGCGGGACAACATATCAGCTGGAGACTATCGAGTGTCAAAGATGGCCGAGATCGAACGCCGCAGTGAAGAGGCGTCGGCGCATATCCGCGCAACGATCATGAACGAGTTTTGCGAAGTCATGCACAAGACAGGCCTGTCTCCGATTGCGGTGATGCGGCTAGCCGCGCAGGCGGTCGGGTCGATCTACCGCGAAGTGGCCGACGTTCATGCCTGCCCCGATGGCTGCCCTTGCGGCTGGCGGCCTCATGAAGTGTCCGACATCGAGGTTCTTGGTGCTGCCCTTGCGGCCGCGTGCCGGCAACATCGGCGCAGTCACGATCTGCGGTTGATGCGGGTCATCGGCAGCGCCTGACCCGAGTTGCGGGCGCTCCTGCCTTGGGGCGCTTCTTTACCGGACAGTCTGCCTCAGCCCCGCCAGCGCCTCCTGCACGTCGGCCCGTGCTTCGCTGGCTTCGGGCCAGACGGCGTAGACCGGATAGGTAAATTCGGGCGCGCCTTCGACGGTTTCCAGCTCGCCCGCGGCGATCAGCG
The DNA here is from genome assembly GCF_050859125.1 of Aminobacter sp. BA135. NCBI lineage: Bacteria > Pseudomonadati > Pseudomonadota > Alphaproteobacteria > Hyphomicrobiales > Phyllobacteriaceae > Aminobacter > Aminobacter sp. BA135. Next base: position 557,278 of record NZ_CP139573.1, on the reverse strand, counting down.
GGGCAACCACGCCCTTGCGAAAGTAGCCCGTTCCGCCGGCGCGCAGGATGTAGCTCAGGCCGAGCGGGCCGAGGCCGACGACAAGTCCGGGCTCGCCAAACGCCGTCGAGCTGGCATCGTGCTGGGCGGCGAACAGCGGCCCCCAGTCGACATAGACATAGGTGTCGGCCTCCGGTCTGCCATTGCCGGGCAAGGTCCTGACCAGCACGAGCTGCTCTTCCTGGAGGATCTCTACCTTGAAGCCGGGCAAAAGCTTCGGCGCATAGAGCACGGCGATGTCGAGCACCCCGTTCCTGAGCTGGTCGAGCAACTGGTCTGGCACGCCGACATGGGCGTGAACGGCAATCTCGGGTCTGGTCTTCTTCATCCACACCAGCCAGTCGAGCAGCAGCGGGTTCCACAAGCTGAGCTCGCCGCCCAGCGCAACCACGCTTGTCCGTCCGGAAGGAATGGCCAACTGGTAGCGGGCGCGTTCCCAAATCTGAACGAACGACTGGGCGAAGCGTTCGAATTCGCGGCCGGCCGGGGTCAGTTGTGCCCCGTTGCGGTTGCGCACGAACAGCTGACGGCCCAGCTCGTCCTCGAGCGTGCGGATACGGGCGCTGACGGTCGTCTGGGTGACATGGAGCCGGTCGGCGGCCCTGAGGAAGCTGCCGCAATGAACGATCTCAAGAAACGTGCGGGCGCGGTCGATATCCATACGCCATTAGTGCAAAAAAATTGCATCAATGCAGCATTTAAATCCGTTTGCCTTTCGGAGTGACGGAGCGCAGCTTTTCCGTGTCGAGATCGATCTCGCCGCCAAGACGGGACACGAAGATGATGTCTGACCAAAAAGGCGCTCCTCCTGAAACGCGCGAATACGCTTCGCCTCCTTGCTTCATGCATGAACTGGAACCGGGCTTCCGGACTGATACGGCTCCCATGGACGCGTGGCCTGATGTCGCGCGATGGCGCAAGGCGGAGCGGGCGCGCCTGATCGACGAGCGACTGCTTGCCGATCCCGAGGAACGCAAGGCTCGCTCCGAGCGCATCGCTGCCGAACTCGACCTGGCAATCGGCAAGGTCAGCGGCCGGATCGTCAGTGTCTATTGGCCTTTCCGCGGCGAGCCGGATCTGCGCAACTGGGCCGTCCGGGTGATTGGGCGCGGCGGCAGGATCGCCCTGCCTGTCGTCATCAGAAAAGCCTGGCCGCTCGAATTCCGCGCCTGGTCGCCGGGCGATCCGCTCGAACGCGGGGTCTGGAACATCCTCGTTCCCGCCAACGGGCCGGCGATCCTGCCCGATGTCGTCATCGCGCCGGTCGTGGGGTTTGACGATGCGAACTACCGGCTGGGGTATGGTGGCGGCTTCTTCGATCGCACCCTTGCCGCGATGCCCAAGCGACCGCTCGTCGTCGGCGTCGGCTACGCAGGCAGCCGGATCGCCACGATCTATCCGCAGCCGCACGACATTCCGATGGACATCATCGTCACCGACGAATGAGTGATGGACGAATGAGCGATGGCTAATAAGTCGCAGTATGCCACCCTTGTCGTCAGGGGCTCTGCTGCTAGGCTTTGACCATGCGATGCCGGATGTCCGGACAGTCAGTGCGACACGGATCGCAACTGGGAGGAGGTCGCCTGTCGTGAATGAAACTGTACAGCCAAAGGGACGTTCGCTCTATCTCGAGCTGGGAGGCGAAGAGGCCGTACGCCGGCTGGTCGAAATCTTCTACGATATCGTCGAGCAGGACGAGGCTGCGGCCGAGCTGCATCTGTTGCATCGCAGGGGGCATGGCGTCGCGCATTCGCGTGAGGAACAGTTCAACTATCTCTCAGGCTTCTTTGGCGGTCCGAGCTATTACGTTCAGAAGCACGGGCATTCGCGGCTGAAGGAAATCCACGAGCACGTGGCGATTGGCCCGGAACTGCGCGATTTGTGGCTGACATGCATGCGCCAGGCGGTGGCGAAGGCCGGCCTGTCCGAGCATCTGCAGGCGTTGGTGATGCGCCACTTCACCTTTGCCGCCGAGATGACGCGAAACAGGGACTGAGCCAACCTATCTGGCCTCCCGGCCGCAGCGGCGGCCGGGTCCGGCACTTCGGCCTCAGTGGTAGGGCTGCATCGAACCCGGTGCAGGCTCGCCGCGCATGTTGACGACCGGCTCGCCTTGCGAGGTCGGGGCTGCCAGGCCGGTGGCGACCACCGACACCTTGAACTGACCCTGGAGCGAATTGTCGAAGATCGCGCCAACGATGATGTCGGCTTCATCACCGACCTCCTCGCGGATGCGGGTGGCGGCTTCGTCGACCTCGAACAGCGTCATGTCCATGCCGCCCGATATCGAGATCAGCACGCCCCTGGCGCCCTTGATCGAATTTTCGTCGATGAGCGGGTTGGCGATCGACGCTTCGGCCGCCTTGCTGGCGCGGTTTTCGCCGCTGCCGACGCCGGTGCCCATCATGGCGCGGCCCATGTCGCGCATCACCGTCTTCACGTCGGCGAAGTCGAGATTGATCAGGCCTTCCTTGACGATCAGGTTGGTGATGCAGCTGACGCCGGAGTAGAGCACCTTGTCGGCGATGCCGAAAGCATCCTCGAAGGTGGTCTTGGCGTTGGCGATGCGGAACAGGTTCTGGTTCGGAATGACGATGACCGTGTCGGCAGCCTGGCGCAAAAGCTCGATGCCTTGTTCGGCCATCTGCATACGCCGCTTGCCTTCGAAGGTGAACGGCTTGGTGACGATGGCAACGGTGAGGATGCCTGCCGCGCGTGCTGCCCGTGCGATGACAGGTGCGGCGCCCGTTCCGGTGCCGCCGCCCATGCCGGCGGTCACGAAGCACATATGCGTGCCGGAGAGCTGATCCATGATTTCATGGATCGATTCCTCGGCTGCCGCCTGACCGACCTCCGGCATGGAGCCGGCACCGAGACCCTCGGTCACCATCGCGCCGAGCTGAACCAGCTTCGAGGCCTTCGACATGGTCAGCGCCTGAGCATCGGTGTTTGCGACGATGAACTCTGTGCCCTCAAGACCTTCGGCAATCATGTTGTTGACGGCGTTGCCGCCACCGCCGCCGACACCGATAACGGTCAGCTTCGGCCTCATTTCCGAGATCTCAGGTTTCTTGGAAGTGTTCATGGTTCCGTTTCCTGCGCAGCGCCCCTGCCCGAATCGGACCGGCTCAGGGAATCAGATTGATCGGGAGGCTGCAAGGAATAGCCTGTCGATTGCGGTTTTTAACCGGCAGATCTGGGCTTTTGCACCTGTAAGTGAGGGAGGCGAGCACTCGATCCGCTGTCCGGCCGCTGCTGGCGCAGCCGGACAGCTTGGGTGTCGTGGTCAGAATGCCTTGAGCCGAGCTGTAGCGCCGGAGTTGGTATGCCCACCCGCTTCCGGGTTGGAGTGGAGGACAGCTATCTTCCGCCCAGCCTGTCTGGCAGCTCTTGGTGCAGCATTTTCGACCGGTCCAGGTCGCTTTCGTAGCCTGGTTGTCGGAACCGCTCATTTATCAAAAACGCTAGCGTGGGCAGGCGTCACAATGGCTGCTCATGCGACTGCAGGAATGTCCTTCGCTCCAGCGCGCGAACCTCAAGTTAGCGGAGGCGCGTCTGCAGCCTGTTGGCACCGACAGAGGAATACTGGTGCGAGCCGATGCGTTGTCGCGGCTCGTCTCAAATCCAATGCCAGCCATCTGCCATCTGTCACCAATGAGCCATCTCGCGAGCATGCCATGGTAATATCAATCGATACCCCTCCAAATTGGCGCGATATCGCGCGGGTTGCCTCAGGTGAGATGCTGGCTCTTGCCCCAGCCGCCTGGGAACGCGTTGCACATGCCAATCGTATCGTGACGCGTATCGTTGAGAACGGCGTGCGTGCTTACGGTGTGAACACTGGGGTCGGCGCGCTTTCGAACACGGTGGTCGAACCAGCTTTGCAGGAAAAACTGTCGCGCAACATAATCCTCAGCCATGCCTGCGGGGTGGGCGAACCAGTGCCTGAGCACAGCGTCCGGGCCATTATCGCATCTCAGGTGGCCAACTTTGCACATGGTCACTCTGGCGTGCGCCCTGCGATCGTTCTGCATTTGCTGCGCTTCCTGGAATGTGACTGCATCCCGGAAGTTCCGTCACGAGGGTCAGCCGGATATCTCACGCACAATGCTCACATTGCGCTGGTCTTGATCGGTGAGGGCAGGGCGCAAGTTGCCGGGCGCCGAATGAATGGCCGTGATGCGTTGGCCGCCATTGGCGTTGAGCCATTGGTGCTTGGCGCCAAAGAAGGATTGAGCCTGGTAAACGGCACCGCCTGCGCAACTGGGCTCCTGTGTGTAGCGCTGGCGCGCGTCGAGCGGCTATTGCGCTGGGCTGATGCTGCGGCGGCGCTGACGCTTGAAGCCGCGGGTGGTCAAATGGAGGCATTTGACGAGCGGGTGCTCGCCATGCGGCCGTCACCCGGCATCCAGGCGGTGGGCGTCACGCTGCGTGCTTTGCTCGAAGGTAGCGGCCTGATAGGCGCCGCACGCGGGCGCCGGACGCAGGACGCACTCAGCCTTCGCGCCGTTCCTCATGTGCATGGTGCAGCACTTGAGGTGATGGAGCGCTCGGCGCAACTTGTCGATCGCGAGCTCGCCTCAGTCACCGACAATCCGGCGGTATCGGGTACGCTGGAAAACCCGCTGGTCTTTTCGGAGGCTCATGCCGTTGCGCCGGCACTGGGCCAGGCGGCCGACAGCCTGACGATCGCGCTGGCCCAGGTGGCGGGGATGAGCGAACGGCGGATTGATCGTCTGGTCAACCCTCTCGTCAACAATCTGCCAGCATTTCTCGCCAGCGAAGGCGGCTGCAATTCCGGCTTCATGATCGCACAGTACACTGCCGCCTCGTTGAGCAATGTAAACCGCCGCCTCGCAGCCCCAGCTGCAACCGACGGAGGCGTTACCTCAGGGTTGCAGGAAGATTTCCTCGCCCATCCGACCGTTGCCGCCAACAAGCTGCTGGCGGTCATCGACAACGCCGAATATATCCTGGCAATTGAATTGATGGCGGCTGCTCAGGCGCAGGACTTCCTGGCTGGCGACGAAACGCGCGCGCCTGGAACGGATGCGATCTATCGATCGGTTCGTGAACGTGTCGCGCACTATGCCGACGATCGCCCACTGTCGTGGGACATTGAAACGGTTCGAGCTTTCATACGAGAGACGGATATACCGTAGCGAGCCCACAACTGCGAGACGACACACGCTTGGTCGCGGTCGACTCCTAACCCAATCGACGAGCCAACCCTTGGAGTGATCGCAAGGCCGGCCAACAACTTGCCTGGTTAGCGTCTCGACAAGTCGCGCAGACGGCCTGTCTTCTCGCGGCCGCCCACATGAGTGGGCAGGCCGGAGCCAGCCTAAACAATTGGTTTCAGAATGATCCCATGCGAATTCGGCGTCGTCCACCGGGCGCGATTGAGCCACAGGGGTCTGCGGATCGGACAGTTGGGGGTTCAGCAACCAGACCCACGCATTGATGGTGGCTTTGGGCATACATTATGCCTATATATGGACGACAATGATGGAACCTGTTGCACCATGACAGTCAACGTCTGGTCGCCCGCGATCTCGAAGGCCGACGGGCCGCTGTATCTGGCGATTGCCGACGCCTTGTCGGTCGACATCGCGTCTGGCCGCTTGCCCGGCGGCTTTCGGCTGCCGCCGCAGCGGACACTTGCCGACCAGCTTGGCATCGATTTCACCACGGTGAGCCGTGCCTATGCCGAGGCGCGCAAGCGCGGGCTGGTCGAAGGTCGGGTCGGGCAGGGCACCTATGTCAGGATGCGTCGTCCGTCCAACTCGCCGTCGACGGTGACCGGTATCGTCGACATGAGCATGAACCTGCCGCCGCGGTTCGACGATCCGGAGCTCGCAGCAAAGATGTGGGACGGCATCGCCGAACTGCAGGCCGGCGACGGGCTCGGCCTATTGATGCGCTACCAGGAAGCCGGCGGCACGCTGCGCGACCGCGCCGCGGGCGCCATGTGGCTGGCGCCGCGTCTGGGCGATATCGGCCCTGGTCGGTTGATGGTCTGTCCGGGCGCGCAAGGGGCGTTGCTGGGGCTGCTGGGGGCGTTGGCAGCACCGGGCGAAACCATCTGCGCCGAGGCTCTGACCTACCCCGGCCTGCTTGCTGTTGCCGAGCATCTGCGCATCGGCGTCACCGGCGTGGCGATGGATGAGGAAGGGCTGATTCCCGAAGCGTTCGAAGATGTGTGCCGCAAGCGCGCGCCGAAGCTGCTTTACTGCACGCCGACGCTGCACAATCCGACAACAACGACGCTGTCGCAGGTACGGCGCGAGCAGATCGTGGCGATCGCGCGCCAGCACAATGTGCTGATCGTTGAGGACGACGCTTATGGCGCCTTGCCGGTCAATCCGGTGGCCACTTTCGCGGCCCTCGCACCCGAAATCACTTATCACATTGCCGGCCTGGCCAAGTGCCTGGCGCCGGCGCTGCGCGTGGCTTATGTGGTGGTGCCGCAGGAGCGCACGGTCGCCCATCTAGCCGGCGCCATCCGCGCAACCGCGGGCATGGCCTCGCCGCTGACGGCCTCGCTTGCCACGCGCTGGATCGAGACTGGGGTTGCACAATCCGTGCTGGCGGCAATTCGAAGCGAAGCCAGGCAGCGGCAAGCGATCGCGTCGCAACTGCTGCCGTCCAGCCTTGTGCAGGCAAATGCCGAATGCTTCCACGTCTGGTTGAAGCTTCCATCTGGCTGGAGCCGGAGCGACTTTGCCGCGCGCCTGCGCTCGGCCGGCATCGGCGTCGTCACCAGCGATGCGTTCTCGGTTTCGGGGCCTGCACCCGAGGCAGTGCGCCTCGGGCTGGGGGCAGCGCCCAATCAGGCGTCGCTTGCCGCAAGCCTTGGGACAGTCGCTGACCTGCTCGTGCAGCAGTCGGCGATGTCGTTGATGGTCGTCTAGGGGATGGCGCTCGGCAGTGGGCCGGCGAAATGCTCGATCCGGTTCATGCCAAGGATTTGATGCAGCGGGGTCTCGTCACTCACCCGGCGAAACATGCCGGGCGACATCCAGCGCGCAAAGCCGTCGACATTGGGCGCGCCGCGACCTGAACGAACATCGTCGATCCATAAGGTGCGTGTTTCGAGCGAGATACGGGTCAGGCCGGTCGAATTCGGCACGCCGGCATGGGCATGAGCGCTGGAAAACGCGATGATCTGACCCGGTGCGATGACCACCGGCGTAGCGTCTGCGACCTCAAGCTCCTCGGTCAGATGAGGTATCGCCGCGTCGGCGTCGACAGCGTTGCGACCACCACCCTTCGACCGCTCCAGCAGCGCGGCAAGGTCGAAGTCGGCGCTGGTGTTCGCGACCGGACGATCCCAGAGCGAGGGCTAGATCGCGAAGGTGCGCCCTTCATCGATGTCGTAGACCGGCGCCCACCAATTGGTCTGGGCATAGAGGTTGGAACCCCAGGTGTCGCGGTGGAAGGCAATGGTGGCGGTGGTGCGGGCACGCGGCACGACGCTGCCCGGATCCTGGTGCGGCTGGAACCTGAGATAGAGGGTATCTCGTGCGAGCCCTTCCGCCTCCAGGCCGCAGGCCTCGAAGACATCGCGCCACAGCCGCCTGACCTCCGGCGACCGGGCGAAATCGCGCTGGCGCTGGGCAAAGCTCTCCGTCTGCTCGTGATGCGACAGGTGGCGATGGATCTCCACCGGTGCGAAGGGCGCGAACGCATCCTGCAGGAAGGCTTGGGTGAAGCTGACGAGGTCGGCCATCGGCGCAAGCGCGCCGAAGCGAAGAATGTCGCCGGCATAGATCCGGTCATGAAGCCCGCGCGGGCCGGGTGGTTGAATGACGTCGGTGTACATCGGATCGTTCTGCAATTCACACGGTGAGGCCGGCGATATTCATCAGCAGGCGGAAGAGGTAGGCCACGGCGCCGAGCGCCAGGACGCTGACTGTCCAGATGAGGACCAGCCAGCCGATCCGCTTCGGCCACGATGCCGGTGCCTGTGAGGAGGCGGCCATCAGTGGTAGCCCTCGCCAGCCTTCACCTTGCCGCGGAACACGTAATAGGACCATGCGGTATAACCGAGGATGAAGGGGATGATGAACAGCGCGCCGACCAGCGCAAAGCCCATGCTCTGCGGCGGCGAGGCGGCCTCGCGGATTGTGATGTCAGGCGGGATGATGTTCGGCCACAGGCTGATGCCGAGCCCGCTGTAGCCGAGGAACAGCACGAAGAGGGCCAGGATGAATGGCCCGGCATGTGGTGCGCCCTGCAGGCTGCGCAGGATCAGCCATGTGGCGACAAGCACGAGAATGGGCACCGGCGAGAAGAAGACGATGTTGGGAAAGCTGAACCAGCGTTCGGCAATGTCGGGATGGGCGAACGGGGTCCACAGGCTGACCACCCCGATCACCGCGAGCAAGGCGAGCGTTATCGGGCGCGTGACGGCAACCATCCGGTCGTAGAGTGGCCCCTCGGTTTTGATGATCAGCCATGTGCTGCCGAGCAGCGCATAAGCGACGATCAGGCCGAAGCCTGTGAACAGGCTGAATGGGGTGATCCAGTCGAGCGCACCTCCGACATAGGCGTTGTTTTCGACCTTGAAGCCGTCGAGGAAGGCGCCGAGCGACACACCCTGGAAAAAGGTGGCGACATAGGAGCCGCCGGCAAAGGCCTTGTCCCAGAATGCGCGGTGATGCTGGTCGGCCTTGAAGCGGAACTCGAAGGCGACCCCGCGCCAGATCAGCCCGAGCAGCATCAGCACCAGCGGCAGATAGAGCGCGCTGAGGATGACGGCATAGGCAAGCGGGAAGGCGGCCATCAGGGCAGCACCCCCGAGCACCAGCCAGGTCTCGTTGCCGTCCCAGACCGGGGCGACGGTGTTGACCATTGTGTCGCGCTGCTCGCGGTCGCGGACGAAGGGGAACAGGATGCCGATGCCGAGATCGAACCCGTCCATGATGACATACATCATCAGGCCAAAGGCGATGATGACGGCCCAGACAACTGGAAGATCGATGCCCATCGGTTCAGCCTTTCCTGTCGGCGTGGGTCGGCGCGAACATGTCGATCTGCTCGTGGGCGGCAGATAGCGGGCGCGCCGGCCGGCCGGTCATGTCGTCGTCGCCCGGATCATGCTCGTCGACTTCGGGGCCCTTGCCGACCAGCTTGAGCATGTAGCTCGTGCCGATGCCGAAGACGATGAAGTAGACCACGACGAAGACAATGAGGGTGGTGCTCATCGCTAGCACCGAATGGTTCGACACGGCGTCCTTGGTGCGCATCACGCCATAGACGATCCATGGCTGGCGGCCGATCTCGGTGGTGTACCAGCCAGCCAGGATGGCGATCAGGCCGGCTGGACCCATCAGGGTGGCGAAGCGCAGGAACAGCTTCGTTTCGTAAAGTTGCCCCCGCCAGCGCAGCCACAGCCCCCAGGCACCGAGCAGCAGCATCAGCATGCCGAGCCCGACCATGACCCGGAAGCTCCAGAACACTACGGTCGAGTTCGGGCGGTCCTCCTTGGCGAATTCCTTGAGGCCGGGGAACTGGCCGTCCCAGCTGTGTGTCAGGATCAGGCTGCCGAGCTTCGGAACCTTGATCGCGTAAAGCGTCTCTTCCTTTTCCATGTCGGGCCAGCCGAACAGGGTCAGCGGCACGGCTTCGCCGGGCTTGTTTTCCCAATGGCCCTCAAGGGCTGCGATCTTGGCGGGCTGGTGCTTCAGCGTGTTGAGGCCGTGCAGGTCGCCGATCACAATCTGCAGCGGTGCCGAAACCAGCAGCATCCACATTGCCATCGACATCATGGTGCGGACATGGCGGTTGTCGTTGCCGCGCAGCAGATGCCAGGCGCCCGATGCGCCAACGAAAAGGGCGGTCGCCAGATAGGCGGCGACGGTCATGTGCGCCAGGCGGTAGGGGAATGACGGGTTGAAGATGATCTCGAACCAGTTCACCGGGATGACGACGCCGTTGACGATTTCGAAGCCTTGCGGGGTCTGCATCCAGCTGTTGGAGGCGAGAATCCACGTTGCCGAAATCAGCGTCCCGACCGCAACCATGATGGTGGAGAAGAAGTGCAAACCAGGGCCGACCCGGTTCCAGCCGAACAGCATGACGCCCAGGAAGCCGGCCTCGAGGAAGAAGGCGGTGAGCACTTCGTAGGCGAGCAGCGGCCCGGTCACCGAGCCGGCGAAGGCGGAGAAGTAACTCCAGTTGGTGCCGAACTGGTAGGCCATGACAAGGCCCGAGACGACCCCCATGGCGAAGTTGACGGCGAAGATCTTCGACCAGAAATGGTAGAGATCGCGGTAGACGGTATCGCGCTTCCATAACCACAGGCCTTCCAGCACCGCGAGGTAACTTGCGAGGCCGATGGTGATTGCGGGAAAGATGATGTGGAAGGAGATGGTAAAGCCGAACTGTATGCGGGCCAGTTCGAGTGCGGTTAGGCCGAACATCAAGGACCTCTCTTGCATGTACAATCGGCTTGAGCGCGATTGCTGGTCGAAGCGTAATACTCGTCGATTGTCGTCAGGTATTGCTCACACCTTGCAATAGACCCCCATCTTGATCTGCGCAGCGCGGAAAGTCGACGCACCCCGGGGGACATTTTGCCCCATGTGGCGGACCCGCGCAGGCGTCTTACGGCGCGCTCATTCTCCATACAATAGATCCATACATTCATCAATTGTCAGGAATGTATGTGAATTATATGCATATTGCACCTTGCCGGCAAGGCTGAAGCGCCTTATGTGTCGGGGCGTAGGGGCGCGCTGTGGCGTTGCCCGCATGTTTGCGACCCGCAAGGAGGAGACGCGCATGTCTCGGTCCAGATATACGGCGGAGGGGTTTACCCCCACCGACAACCCGATGAAGACGGGTATCAAGGGGCTCTGCCCGCGCTGCCAGATGGGGCACCTGTTCCAGGGCTTCCTGAAGCTTGCGCCGCGTTGCGAGGTTTGCGGGCTCGACTATTCCTTCGCCGATCCGGCCGATGGTCCGGCCTTCTTCGCCATGACCATTGCCGCGGTGCCGGCGCTCGCCTTCGGCGCCTGGTTCCAGACGGCATTCGGCCTGCCGCTATGGGTGCACCTGTTCATCACCTTGCCGCTGACCGTGCTGAGCTGCATGGCGCTGTTGCGACCGCTCAAGGGCTGGCTGGTGTGTTCGCAGTTTTTCCATAAGGCCGAGGAGGGCTCGATCGACTTCGATTGGCACGCCAAGGCCAAGGGCCAGCAGCAGAATGGCCAGACGCCGGCCGCCTGATCAGGCGGAGTATTCGGCGCAGCCCTGCCGCCGTGGCGACCAACAGCAAAAAGCCATGGGCAGGGGCGGCCCATGGCTTTGCGGCAACATCAAGCTGCCTTTGGCGGTGGGGAGATGTCGTTCAGCGCAGGACGCTGGTGACCTTGTCTCCTTCATCGTTGAGCCCGATCGAAACCTTCTCGCCGATCTGGATATTAGGAAGGCCGACGTCGCGCGGCACGGTGAAGCTGTGGCCGTTGTCGAGGGTAATGACGCGAGATGCCGGGCTGAACTCCATGACCACGCCGTTGTTCGACGACGCGAGCGCTGCGCCCGACATCAAGGCGAGGGATGCGGCAGCCAGGATGATCTTCTTCATTTGGTAGTTTCCTTTCTTGGGAGGTGACGCCAACATCGGCGACGTCCCATTTCTAGCGGCGTCCCGTTTCGAGCTGTTTTCAGAGCACGGCGATAAGTGTTTCGTTTGTTTCAGTCCTTGGTGGAATGCGAAACATGGCGCTGCTTGCTAGCTGGAAGGGCAGGTCCCTGTGCTGCTGGAATAGAGGTCGTGCCATCGCAGCCGTGCAGGCTGGCCAGGCACAGGCGCGGGACGATTGGGCGTGGGTCAATCAGGGAGATGATCGTCGCGATCACTGCAGCCAAGCGTGAGCGCGCCGTCCTGGCTCTGTCGAGCCAACTTCAAGGCGACGGGATGAGGAAGGTGGGGCGAGACCGGAGAGGTTTGACCGCATCTCGCGGTGCCGAACGCGATCCGTCGATCGGGCGGAAACGCACGTGCACCGACCGGCAAGCGCCGGTCGGTCAGAGTGAATGGGGGAGTGGCGTTCTAGGGTCCGAACCCATAAAAATGTTGGCATCGCTTGGGGTTTGTGATCCACGCCTTCCGAAAGGGAGAAGTGATGAATCGGGACCATTTCTGGCTTACAGAAGAGCAGTTTCGCCGCATCGAACCTCATCTTCCGACTGACACGCGGGGCAAGGAACGCGTCGACGACCGTCGTGTGATCAGCGGTATCGTTCAGGTTCTGAAGTCGGGCGGGCGCTGGGTCGATGCGCCGCCGGACTACGGGCCGCGCAAGACGCTCTACAATCGGTATGTCCGCTGGGCGGCCAAGGGTGTGTGGACTGATCTCTTTCACGCGCTTGCCAGTGCCGGTGGTCCGCCCGAGCAGGTTCCGATCGACTCGTCCGCCGTGAAGGCGCATCGCTCGGCTTCGGACGGTAAAGGGGGAAGCAAAATCAGGTCACGTGTTGGCCGATCGCCGCCGATGCCATGTCGGGAGCAGCGCCTTTTTACAATGTCTACTTGGCCGGAGCGGATGCGCTGGATATATACTCGTTAGTCGATGTTAGCGGATAGGTTTTCGACTCGCCTTCGGATAGCTGATTGGTCGGAGGTGCGCATGCAAGGGATTTCAAAAGAGTAGCTGCTGAATGAATGCGACCACGGGGACAACAGAGTTCTCCACGCGATATGGGCCTGTGCTCATCAAGACACACGACCGTCCAATTGCAGATTCGTTATCCAAGTACGGCGAATGGGCGCAGATCGAGATCGACTTCCTTGCCCAGTTCATTTCGCCGGGCAGCTTGGTCCTTGATGTCGGCGGCCATGTCGGACTTCACGCTCGTGCATTTGCCAGCCTTAGCAATGATGTGAAGGTCCATTCCTTTGAAGCGCAGCCACAATTGGCGGGCTTGCTGTCGTGCAATGCGGAGAAGTTTGGAGGACGGATCAGTGTTCATCCAGGGGCCATCGGCGAGAGGGCCGGACGTGCATATATCGGGAGGCTGCCTGACGATCGAAACGTGAATGCCGGCGCACAGTCGGTAAGGAGCGTAGCTGGCTCAAATGACATCGCCGTCGAAGTCAGGGCGATCGATGACTATGAGTTCGACCGGGTTGCTTTCATTAAGATGGATATTGAAGGCTATGAGTCCTTTGCCCTGAGAGGCGCCTCCAAGACGATCGATCGCGACAAGCCGGCGATCTTTTGCGAAGTGAACTCCATCGGACATGCTTCCAGCTTGTTTGATGTGATGTCCGCGCACGACTACGTCTCGTACTTTGTATCAACGTCTGCCTACAACACGCAAAACCGCAATGGGGATCCGGAGAACATATTCGGCGTTGCACACGAGACTGCGCTGTTGTTTCTGCCGGCAGATCATCAAGTCCCGTCGCAAGGTCGCGCCAGCGTGTGCAAGAGGGTGGATGGCATAGATGAGCTGGTGCCGTACTTTGTTGCTGCTCCGCGCTATGGCGACGATACGGACCACGATCGGAACTGGGTTGCCCTCAATGAAGAACTGGCCGTTGTAAAGCGTGCGCTTGCGGAAGCCAGGGCCGACGCAAAGTCTCGGCATGCCGATGATGCTGACCGTGACCGCAAGTTGGACGCTCTGAATGAAGAGCAGGCGGTTGCAAAGCGGGCGCTGACCGAAGCCAAAGCTGCGGCCGCATTCCGTTATTCGGATGATGCGGACCCCGACCGGCCCCTCATTGAACAGCTGGCGGTGGTACAGCGCGCGCTGGCCGAGGCCGAGGCCACTGCATCCAGGTTTCAGGCCGAAGCTGCTAAACACCGAAGCGAAATCGCGCGGCTCAATGAGGCAGCCAGCCTGTATCGCATTCGCCTTGACCGCCTGTCTGAATATATTTCGGACGGACAGCTGGCCGCACGTCGGCGAAGTGCACTGGGAACCCTGGCGCGCAAGTTCGGACGTTCGGAACTGGCGCAGATCTGTCGAACTCTGGTCAATTCGGGACTGTTTGACCGCAAGTGGTACAAGGACAGCTACCCGGATGTCGGCGCCTCCCGGCATGAGCCGGTGGTCCACTATGTGCTTTTCGGCGCCTATGAAGGGCGCGATCCATGCAAGGGCTTTGATACCTCCTACTACCTTGAAAACAATGCGGACATCCGCAACTGGGGCGGAAACCCGCTGCTGCATTACATCGAGCGTGGCGAGAAGGAGGGCAGGTGGCCGAACGAAAACTTCGATCCCGCATCCTATCTCAATGCCAATCCGAATGCGGACAGGACGAAGATGCTGCTAAGCCAGCATCTTCAGGGCGCCGGTCGCGACGACCATTTCAAGCCGTCATTTCGCCCGGCAGCTCCAGACTGGGGTGATTTCGAGGCGTTGGCCGCTCAGATCGCTGCTCCCGTCGCGTCGTCTGCCACGGTTGACGTGATTGTTCCTGTCTATCGCGGCTACGACGACACGCTGGCTTGCATCATGTCGGTGCTGATGAGCACAAACAGGACCGATCTCGAGCTGATCGTTGTCGATGATGCCTCGCCGGAGCCCGAGCTGTCGCGCGCGCTCGATCGGCTTGCCGGGATGGGCCTCATCACGCTGCTGCGAAACCAGAAGAATTTGGGTTTTGTCGCGACAGTGAACCGCGGCATCGCCCTGCACCCCGATCGTGACGTGCTGTTGTTGAACAGCGATACCCTGGTCTTCAACGACTGGCTCGACCGGCTTAAAGATCACGTCACGGGTGGCGAGGTGGCGACTGTGACGCCGTTCACCAACAACGGCACGATCTGTAGCTATCCGAAATTCTGCAAGGACAATCCGGGCGAACTGGATGTTCCCTTCGCCAAGATCGACGAGTATGCGGCTGCGGCAAACCGGGGCACCGCAGTCGAGGTGCCGACGGGTGTCGGCTTCTGCATGTATGTTACGCGCGCAACATTCACGAAGATCGGCGACTTCGACGTCAAGACCTTTGGCCGCGGCTATGGCGAGGAGAATGATTTCTGCGTTCGGGCCGAGGCGCAGAACATGCGCAACTTGCACGCGCTGGATGTCTTTGTCTTCCATTCAGGCGAGACGTCATTCAGCTCGGGGGCTGCACAGGCCAAGAAGGACGGCTACCGCGCGCTGGTCAAGAAGCACCCTCAATACCCCGGCGCTGTCGCGCGTTACCTCTCTGCCGATCCCGCCAAAGCTGCACGTGCACGGCTGGACATCGCCCGTCTGGTCGAGGGTCGACTTGCTCGTGTCGTGCTTTGCTTTACCCACGGCTGGGGTGGCGGCATCGATCGCTACCTTGCTGACCGTGCGGCTGCCGGCATGTCGAGCGGAGAAGCGCTGCTTTGTGCCGTGCCCGTGCGGGATGGCACGGCGTTCAGAATCACCAATGCCGCATCGCAGGGCGATTTCGCAAATCTCGAACCCTTTGCGGTGGAAGGCAGCCTTTCGACGCTTGCCGAGCAACTCCGGGGCATCGTTTCGCATATCCAGGTCCACAGCACAGTTCGCTGGTCAAGCAAGATCCTCGATCTGGTTCCGGATCTGGCGCGCGAGCTGGGCGTAGCCTATGGCGTCATGCTGCATGACTATGTGCCCGTCTGCCCCCAGATAACCCTGATCGACAGCTCGGGGCACTATTGCGGTGAAACAGGATCCGAGCAGTGCAACCGGTGCATCGGTGAAAACCCCACATCCCCCAGCACCATTCATCCTGACTGGCATTCCGCCGACATGGCGGACATTGACGCCTGGCGGCAGCGATACAGTGACTTCATTTCGGGAGCCGATGAAGTGGCCGCGCCGAGCCAGGACGTCATCCAGCGCATGGCGCGCTATCATCCCGGTCGCAAAATCGTCCTGCGTCCGCACGCTGAGTCGGACAGGCCGTTTGCCCGTAAGGTTGCTCTTCCATACGTAGGCGGCGTGCTGAAAGTCGTCACCATCGGTGCCATCGGCGACCACAAGGGCGCCCGCATATTGGAAGCCTGCATCGACGATGCTCGAGGCCGCGAGCTTCCTATCGCGTTTTCGATCGTCGGTTTCACGAGTAGCCCCAAGCTTAATGGCTCCTCGGAGATCCAGATTACGGGCGGCTACAACGAGGATGAGGTATTCAACGCGCTAGACGATGTGAAGGCGCATGTCGCCCTGCTGCCCTCCGTTTGGCCGGAGACCTATTCCTATACGCTGTCCATAGCGCTGGAGGCAGGTTATCCGGTCTGCACGTTCGACATGGGAGCCCCAGCCGAGCGCCTGCGCGCCTTGGGCACGGGATTGCTGCTGCCGCTGGAGACGATGTCGGACCCGGCGAGTATTAATGACATGCTTCTGGATCAGTTTAATCAGACCAAAAACGGGTCCTGCGAGCGTCGTGACTTGGCCCATTCGGCACCGTCGTACCCGAAGCGATGCCAACATTTTTATGGGTTTGGACCCTAGAACGCCGCGGCTTTAGGACGGAGGGTACGCGGTCGGCGGCTCGCAAATGTGCTGAAATCATCGGATTGACGATGTGGGGGTCGGTCAGCAGCGCCATATGCCCGGCATCGGCAACCATCGCGAGCCGTGCGTCGGGAACGGTTTCGGCCACCATTTCGGTGACACGCAAGCTGGCGACAGGGCTGTCCAGTGCCATTATAGCAAGTGTCGGGCAATCGAGCCGGCGGCAGCGGCTTGCCGGCCAGGCTGCTGCAAGTGCTGCGGCAAAATCCCGAACCACTTGATCCGCATGATGCTCAAGCTCTTGCCGGAGGCTTTCGCTGGTCCGGCGCCAGGCCCCTGCGCCATGCCAGAAGTCGATATAGGCGCGCATGCCGGCTGACGGGCCGGAGGCACGTGCTGTTGTCGCCAGTTTCTCGGCCATGCCGGCAAGCTCGGCGAACAAGGCCAGATCCGACGGAGCCCCGGCGCGCAGCAGATGGAACAATGCGGGCTCGATCAGCGTCAGGCTTTTGACCAGTTGCGGCCGTAACAGCGCTATTTCCAACGCCACTGCCGCACCATGCCCATGTCCGACAAGGTGCATCGGCTCCGCCATCGCGCCAATGACGACGCCGGCAACATCGGGGATGTTGCCGGCCGTCCGATTGCTGCCGTAACGAGACAGATCAGGCGCGATCAGCCGGTGGCGGCCGCGCAGGTAGTCCGCGGTGCCCTGCCACAGCCTGCCTGTATTCGCAGAGCCGTGCAGCGCGAGTACGGTGTTGCTGAGTATAGGTTGGCAGATTGGGCCCGGGTCGGACTGCCAGCTAGCGCTATTCCACATCGTGTTCATGGCCGCGCTTCCGGTCACCGGATGGATTGCTGACAAGCGACTGGATTTCAGAGCGGGCCACGCCGATGTCCTTGAGCAGGTAGTCGTCAAGTTCCCCAAGGTTCCACACCGCGCGGCGATGGGCGCGATGCAGCCAGAATGCCCGATGGGCGGCCGCGATCCGCGAAGCCAGCGACGAAACGAGGCCGGCTGCGGGTGATCGGATGGTCAGGGTAGTCATGTCCTGGAACTCCTTTGAGCTGTGCCAAGTCGGCGATACTGATCTAGACCTCTCCTGTTTCGGGCATGTTCCCGGCATCGGGAGAAGTGTTTCGTTTGTTTCAGTGGCGATGTTTAGTCGATCTGCGGGTTGCCGCAGGGCGCATGACGGCTGCCCGGGCGAGCAGGGACGTCAACCGCCATCGAAGCTGCTGACGAAAGCCCGATCGAGCCGCGTCCGTTGTCGCCCGTTGCTGACAGTGGCAGGCCGCTGAACAGGCGGCGCGACGTGAGCCGCCCTGGTGTCGCGCCCAGCGACACACGTGAATAGACGTCGGTTCGCTGCTTCTTCACGATGCGCGGGGACGTTGCGTTAGCAGGGTCGTGCAGTGACGACATCATCCCGGCGGGTGGGAATTGAAAGGTGGAAGCGATGTCGTAAGCATGCGCCATGCCGAAGGTCGGCAGTACAGCGCAAAAGGCTAGAATGGTCGATCGCATCTCATGTCTCCTTGGGGGACGTTCGCGTTCTCGACCTTGCCGGGCGCCTCGCCTGCGGAAGGGCCGCCTATCAACATCCCGTGGGTTTTTGATAGACTGGATGCTTCCGCATGCCGGAGCCGACCCAACGAAGTCGACATGGCGGAAGTTAGCTCAGGCCTGTTTCGACGCTTTTTCTGAGTCTAGGAAAAAGGTTTCGTTTGTTCGCGCGATTGCGCGAAAATGGCTCTCATGCCGAAATAATTGAAACAAAGTGAGTGAGTTTCGACCTCATATCGAAACAGAGGGCTTGTAATCATCCGCCGCGCTCACGCCGCCGTGATGTGGCCGCGCCTAGGATTGAGGAGACCATCATGCGAGCTGGTGATCCGGCCGTGAATGTTCGGACGGGCTACGCGCTTTTCGACAGCGAAGACATGCTTGTCGATGCCAACGCCGAGATTTTCGGCGGCATGATCCAGCCGCGCGGCGAGCAGCAGCCGATGAATATCATCTCGGCAGTCGCCAAGGTTCTCAGACAATTCATCAGCTTCGATGGTCTCGCGGTGGAACAGACCGATGACTTCGTTCGGCGCGCCGCGTTGCGCTGGCGGCAGCCGAACGTGCCGCCGATCGAGGCGCAAACCGTCGACGGCGCCTGGAAACTGCTAACGAGCCACCCCCGCCTTGGCACCGGCATCGCGCTGATCAGCACCGACATCACCGAAATGAAGCTGGCCCAGATCGCACATCTCAACAGCGCCGAGATCTTTCGTTGTATCACCGACAGCCATCCGCTGCCGGTCTGGGTCGTCGACGAAGAAAGCAAACAGATCCTTTATGAGAGCCTCGACGGGTCGCACCTGCTTGGCCGCAAATGGCAGCCGCAACAGCAACAGCGCCTCACCGACCATTTTGTGAACCCGGACGAATTCGATCAGGCCTGTCGCCATGTCTACGGCAACGACATCCTGCGTGACTGCGAGATTGAGATGCAGCGCGAAGATGGCTCCCATGTCTGGTGCTCGACGAACTGGCGGCGAAGCGTCTTTCGTTCGCGCCCGTCGCTGGTCATCGGGGTTCTCGACATCACCGAGCGCAAGAAAGCCGAAGCAGCGGAACGCGAGGCGACGTCGCTGATGCAGCGGGTGCTGGACGCTTGCCCGTCGCCGACGCGCATGTCGACGATCGAAGGCGAGACTCTCTATGCCAATCCCGCCAGCCGGGAACTCTATGGCGATCGCCCTCACATCGCGGACTATTATGTCAACCCGGCCGACCGGAAAATTCTGGTCAGCACACTGCTCGACAAGGGCAGCATCGACGACTTCCGTGTGCGACAATACTGTTCCGACGACACTATCTTCTGGGGCTCGCTGTCGGCGCGGCTGATCGACTTCCAGGGCAAGAAGGTGATCGTTTCCAATGCGACGAACATCAACGCCATGATCATGGCGCAGCAACAGACGCGCCAGGCAAACAACCGCCTGACCGACGCGATCGAGTCGCTGGCCGAAGGGTTCGCGCTTTATGACAAGGACGATTGCCTGGTGCTGGCCAACAGCCAGTATAGGAAGATGCATGCCATCTGCGCCGACGTGCTGGTCCCCGGGGTGAACTGGTTCGACTTCCTGCGGGTGACTGCTGAACGCAGCCAGTTCCGTGTTCCCGGCGACAAGATCGACGAGTGGCTGGCCGAGCGGGCGAGGGACCGGCGCGAGTACCGGCAGCAGGAATTCCAGCATGCAGACGGCGGCTGGTTTTTCGTTTCGAACAGCCCGACCCGGGAGGGCGGCTTCGTCGTCACCCGCCTCGACATAACCGAGCGCAAGCGGGCCGAACTGGCGGCCAAGGAAGCAGACGATCTTGTGCGCAGGGTCCTGGAGGCCAGCCCCGTCAGCATCCAGATGACGCGTGCCCATGACGGCAAGCAGCTCTACAGCAGTCCGGCGACGACGCGATTGCTGGGCGACGTCGTTGGCGCGCTCGACCACTTCGCCAGTCAGGCGCATCGCGACGAATATGTCGAACGCCTGCTGCGTGATGGCGCTGTCGATGAATTCGAAACACAGCTCAAGCGCAGCGACGGCCAGACATTCTGGTGCTCGATCTCGTCGCGACTGATCGATTTCCATGGCGAGCAGGTCATCGTCTCCCATACGCACGACCTGAGCGACCGCATCGAGTTGCAGAAGCAGGTCGAGCACCAGCGCGAGAAACTGCACCAGAACGAGAAGCTGTCGGCGCTTGGCGGGTTGCTGGCCGGCGTTGCCCATGAGCTGAACAATCCGCTGTCGGTGGTGCTCGGCATGTCGCTGACGTTGAAGGAAACATCGGTCGACGCCAAGACGGTCGAGCGAGCCGAGAAGATCAGCAAGGCAGCGGAACGCTGCGCCCGTATCGTCAAGACCTTCCTGGCAATGGCCAGGCAGCAGCCGACGCGCGCCACGAATGTGTCGATAGACGAGGTTGTTTCGGCAGCTCTCGAAGTGGTCAACTATTCGATCCGGTCTTCCGACATCCAGCTCATGTTCGATCTCGAGCCGGATCTGCCGGCGATCTGGGGTGACCCCGATCAGCTCAGCCAGGTGCTGATCAACCTGCTGGTCAATGCCGAGCACGCGCTCCACCATTGGGAGGGGTCAAGGAAGATACTCGTTGCCACGGGAAGGCATCCGGAATGCGGCAACATCACCATCAGTGTCACCGATACTGGCCCAGGGATTGCGGAAGAAATCCTGCCGCGCATCTTCGAGCCGTTCTTCACCACCAAGGAGGTGGGCGCCGGTACGGGCATCGGGCTGTCCTTCTGCCATCGCATCATCCAGGCCCATCAGGGAACCCTTGAGGTTGAAACCGTGCCTGGCGGTGGCTCGACCTTCATTGTCTCGCTGCCGGCTTCCGACCGGTTCGTCGAAACATCAGGACCCGCTGACGAAGAACCGGCCAACTCAGCCGGCCTGTCATGCCTGGTGGTGGATGACGAAAGCGAGGTTGCCGACCTGATCGCGGAAGTCTTGATGCGCGACGGCTTCAATGTCGTCGTCGCGCGGTCAGGCGAAGAGGCTCTGACGCAGCTCAGGAAGCGGACGTTTGCCGTCATCCTGAGCGACCTGAAGATGCCTAGCATGGATGGCCGGCGGCTCTACAACTACATCGCCGACTACCACCCGGCCGAAGTCGACAGGCTCGCCTTCCTGACCGGCGACACGATCAGCCCCGAAGCGCAGGTGTTCCTGCGCGCCACCAAGCGGCCCTATCTGGAAAAGCCGGTGAAGCCGATCGAACTGCGCCGGTTTGTTTCAGGCCTGGTCGTCAGGCAGGTGTGAGGGATGTCGTTTGATTTGCCGCCCTCGCCGAAGCGAGGTAGTTTTCCAGTCGAGGTGAGGACCCGGTGACTGCCATTTCGCAGATCGTCGTTTGCGATGACGAGCCCGATGTCCGCGAAATGGTCGCGGAATATCTGGAACGCCACGGCTATGCTGTGACGACAGCCGATGCCGGGCCGGCCTTGCGCCAGATCGTCGAGAGCCAGCCCGTCGATGTCGTGATCCTCGATATCCGCATGCCCGGCGAAGACGGCCTCTCGCTGGCGCGCTACCTGCGCGAGCACTCCGAGGTGGCGATCATCATGCTGACGGGCTCGGCTGAGATCATCGACCGGGTCGTCGGTCTCGAGATCGGTGCCGACGACTATATCGGCAAGCCGGTCGACCTGCGCGAATTGCTGGCGCGGGTGAAGGCCGTGCTGCGCAGGACAACGGGCAGGGATCGTGTTTCAGAAAATGCGCTTGGGCCCCAGAGTGCCCAGTTCGGCAGCTGTCGATTGGACCTTGAGCAGCGCAAGCTGTTCGACGCCGATGGCCTTGATATTGCGATCACCCCGATGGAGTTCCGGCTGCTCAAAGTGTTCGCAGAGAACCGTGGGCGGATACTCAACCGTGACCAGTTGCTCGAACTTGCGCATGATCGGGGCTGGGATCCGTTCGACCGCAGCATCGACATCCGAATTTCGCGGCTGCGCAAGAAAATCGAGACTGACCCGACAAAGCCCGAGGTGATCAAGACCATTCGCGGGGTCGGATATCTCTACGCCTGATCAGGCAACAGGCCTTGCGTTTGCACCGGTGTGCTCGCCTCAGGCAGCGAGACTTGCTTGGCGTATCCATCAAAATGCCGTACTGGGAGGCTTCTTGGGCAATTCAGCTCCAGAGATCACGGACCGCGCCACCGCCTGATGCACCAGACCAAGGCATATAGATCGCTTGCGACCGGCTTTTTGCCGGCCATGCTGCTGTGCTTGGCGGTGATGCTTGGCGGGTCGCTGGTCGACAGCCTGCCTCAGGCATCGGGTGCCACAGAGCCCGCTTCGGGTCAGATGGACGCCCGCGGACGGCATGGCGGCCCCGCCATTCCCGAACGATCGTTCGTCGTCGTCGATTGGCGTAGCGTCAAGGCGATGCCGCAGCACGATGACGGCAAGTCGGCAATCATCCCTTCCAGGATGGACACGCTTGCGATGGCCATTGCCCGTCCGCAGGCCGATCTCGTCTTGGAGACGGATGTCTTGCCCTCTGGGCCGACCTATGGCGCTCGCGCGCCGCCAGCAATCTCCTGACCATTTGTGGTTGGTGCGGCCCGACGCCGCGCCGCTGAACGAACAGCCGTCGTCCGCGCGTCCCGACGCCGCGGCGACGGCCTTTGCAGGATAGATCATATGCGGACCTCCCGATGGGTGGTGTGGACATACACCATCATCATTCTGGCCGGCATCATTGCCGCGCTTCCCAACGTTCTGACCGCCAAGCAACTGGCGGCATTGCCAAGCTGGTTCCCGAAACAGCAGGTCACGCTCGGCCTCGATCTCCAGGGCGGCTCGCACCTGGTGCTTGAAGTCGATGCGGCGGCACTGAAGACAGACCGCCTGCGCTCGCTGCTCGACGATGTGCGCGGCGCCCTGCGCAAAGAGCGCATCAACGCATCCTCGGCGCGGCTTGCCGGCGATGCCATTGTCGTCAACATCGCCGACGATGCGCAGCGCGCAAAGGCGCTGGCAACGCTGCAGGCACTGGCTGTTCCCGTCAGTGGCGGCCTCGGCCTTGGCGGCGGCAAGCCGGACATCGAGGTCACCACTGCCGACAAGCAGATCAAGGTCGTGCTGACCGAGGCTGGCCAGCGCGACAAGCTCGACGCAGCCCTTCAGCAGAGCCTCGAGATCGTGCGCCAGCGTGTCGACCAGGTCGGCGTTGCCGAGCCGACGATCCAGCGGGTCGGCAGCGACCGCATGCTCGTCCAGCTACCCGGCCTGCAGGATCCGACCCGTTTGCGTGAGCTGCTCGGCAGCACCGCCAAGATGACGTTCCACATGGTGGCCAATGTCGCCAATGGCGAACCGTTGCCGCGTGGCGTCACCATGCTGCCCGACGCCAAGTCCGGCGCACAATATCCCGTCGAGGACCGTGTCGCGCTCGATGGCGCACGCCTCACCGATGCGCGCGCCGGCTTTGACCAGCGCACTCAGGAACCGCTCGTTTCGTTCCGCTTCGACAGCGTCGGCGCGCGCCAGTTCGCCGAGATCACCGCCGCCAATGTCGGCAAGCCATTCGCCATCGTGCTCGACGGCAAGGTGCTGTCGGCGCCAAACATCCGCGAACCGATCACCGGCGGTTCGGGCCAAATCAGCGGCAGCTTCAGCGTTGAAGAGACCGTGACGCTGTCGGCGCTGCTGCGCGCCGGCGCGCTGCCGGCACCGCTGACCGTCATCGAAGAGCGCACCGTCGGTCCCGACCTGGGCGGCGACGTCATCAAGATGGGCATCTACACCGGCATCGCCGGCTTCGTGGCCGTCGTGCTGTTCATGGTGGCGCTCTATGGCACCTGGGGCATGATCGCAAATTTCGCGCTCTTGCTGCACCTGATCCTGACCTTCGGTGTGTTGACGCTGATCGGCGGCACGCTGACCCTGCCTGGCATTGCAGGCATCATTCTCGGCATCGGCTTCGGCGTCGACGCCAACATCCTGATCAATGAACGCATCAGGGAAGAGTCGAAGAAGGGGCTCAGCGCCTTCGCCGCCTTGGACAACGGCTTCAAGCGCGCCTACTCGACGATTGTCGACGCCAATGTGACGTCGCTCATCGCCACCGGCCTGCTGTTCATGTTCGGCTCCGGTCCGGTGCGTGGCTTCGCCATTACCATGTTCCTCGGCACCTGCCTGTCGATGTTCACCGCAGTTTCTGTGACCCGTATCCTGATGGCGGCAGTCGTTCGCCGCAGGCGCCTGAAGACGATCACCATCGAACCGCTGGTCCGCTTCTTCCCGGAAAAGACCTCGATCTCGTTCATGAAGGCGCGTTATCTCGGTATCGGCATGTCGATCTTCCTGTCGCTGGCCTCGATCGGCCTGTTCTTCAAGCCGGGCCTCAATTACGGCATCGACTTCAAGGGCGGCATTCAGGTCGAGATCGCGACGTCGACGCCGGCCGACCTGGCGCAACTGCGCAGCACGCTGGGCGGCTTGAACATCGGCGAGGTAGCGCTGCAGCAGATCGGCAGCGACGGCAACGTGCTGATCCGTGTCCAGCGCCAGGAGGGCGGCGAGGTGGCGCAGACCGCTGCCGTCGACACCATCAAGTCAGCGGTGCAGAAGCTCGACCCGAGCGTGAAGTTCGAACGCACCGAAGTGGTCGGACCGAAGGTCAGCGGCGAGCTGGCGCAGTCCGGCATCATGGCGGTGGTGCTGGCAGCCCTTGCCATGCTTGTCTACATCTGGTGGCGCTTCGAATGGAACTTTGCCATCGGCGCCATCGCCACGCTGGTGCTGGATACCACCAAGATGGTCGGCTTCTTCGCGCTGTTCGGGCTGGACTTCAACCTGACGGCCATCGCCGCGCTTTTGACCATCATCGGCTATTCGGTGAACGACAAGGTGGTCGTCTACGACCGCATGCGTGAGAACCTGCGCCTCTACAAGAAGATGCCGCTGCGCGAGATCATCGACATGAGCATCAATCAGGTGTTCGCGCGTTGTATTTACACCTCCGTCGCCATCCTGCTGTCGATGTTGCCGATGGCGATCTGGGGCGGCAGCGCGGTCGAGAACTTCGCCGTCCCGATGGTCTTCGGCGTGTTCATCGCAACGACGTCGTCGATCTTCATCGCAGCACCGATCCTGCTCCTGCTCGGTGATTGGTGGCAGCATCGTCATGCCGGCCGCGAGCCATCGACTGCGGTTGCCGCAACCAAGGCCTAGCTGTCCCTGTCGGAGCAGTCCTTGTGGCGGCTCCGACAAAGGCCGACCTCAGGCCGGCCGGAAGCGCGTCACTTAAAGTCGTATGCGGTCAGCACATACAGGCGCTTGCGCCCGTGAGAATAGACTTCACGAGCGACGTCCTGGATTGAGATGCGAGCTGCATCGAAGGCGGCAAGATATCGTGTTTCATTGTCAACCGCCGGCTGGCTGGCTTTGAGCGCCTGGACCTCGACGAAAAACGGAACTTCGAACGTGCCGTCGTATCCAAGGAAACGTATGGCTTTTCTCGTGGCGTCATAACTGCGGCTTCTGTTGGGAAAGGCAAGTGTCATCGGTTGCTCCAATACAATGTCGTCGGGAAGATCAGGTTGCCGAAGGGCGCCCAACAAATGGTGAGCCACCAAGGCGCTAGGTCCCAGGGGTAGCTTTGGCTTCCTGCGGATCGGAACCCAAACGTCCATCGCCTGGAAATCGGTTCGCGGGTCTAATCAGGGGCGCCGATCGCGCTCATGTTTTCGGAATTCAGACAGTTGGAAGACAAGGGTGTCCTCCTTTCAGTTGGGGCCAGGGCACGATGGCCGCCCTCAATCAGCCGCGCCCTAAGACGAGCGGCCGACAATCGACCCTGCGCCTTTATCAAGTTCCCGTCTATGCGGATTGTGAAATATTTCGCGCGGCAAACAATTCTGAAATGGCAAAGAGCAGAGCCACGTAATGCGTGGCGTGTTGCATTTGGATTTGCTTGCGCTGGGCAAAGTCAAGTGCCGAGGGCGTATGGATTGGGGTGCGTCTGGATAGCTTGCGCGAATGAGCATCTCAACGACGCATTTGGCTGCATACTGGCTTCATGATTCTTGCCTCCTGTCGGATGCCCGACCTTCCAAACGATGCGCTTGAATTTGCTGATGACGCGCTGCTCGATATCGTGCAGCGGCAGACGATCCGCTATTTCTGGGAGGGTGCCCATCCGGTCAGCGGTCTTGCCCGCGACCGCCAGAAGACCGCCGGCGATGCGCCGAACGATCTCGTGGCGATCGGTGGTTCCGGCTTCGGGATCATGGCCATCATCGTTGCGGTGGAGCGCGGCTGGGTCGATCGCGCTGAAGCCCTTCATCGATTGCATCGGATGCTCGATCTGCTTGAGGGCTCGCCGCGCTACCACGGCATGTTGCCGCATTTCATCAACGGCAGTACGGGCGACACCATTCCGTTCCGACGAAAGGACGATGGCGCTGACATCGTCGAGACGGCGTTTCTATTTCAGGGCCTGATTTGTGCCCGCGAATATCTTGATCAGACTGCGAGCGAGGAGCAGCGCTTTCGCGCTCGGGTGAACACGCTGCTGGCTCAGGCCGAGTGGGACTGGTTTGCGCGGAAAGGCAAGCTCTACTGGCACTGGAGCCCCAGACATGGCTGGGCCATGAACAGTCCGATCGAGGGTTGGAACGAGTGCCTCCTTGCATTCGTTCTTGCGGCGGGATCGCAGCATCATGCCATTGATCCGGATTGCTACCACGACGGTTTTGCTCGCGCCCCAACCTTTGAAAACGGGCGTAACTACAACGGAATCGTCCTGCCGCTTGGACCTAACTTTGGCGGGCCGCTCTTTTTCACGCACTACTCCTTTTGCGGGCTCGATCCCAACGGTCTCAGCGATCGCTATGCAGACTATTGGCAGCAAAATACTTGCCACGCATTGATCAACCACCAGCATTGCGTGCTCAACCCGCATGGTCACAAAGGCTATGGCGCGGATTGCTGGGGGCTTACCGCGTCTCATGGGCCGACTGCCTACATCGCGCATGCTCCTGACAGGGATGTCGGGGTCATCACGCCGAGTGCGGCCCTGTCGAGCTTTCCTTATGTGCCCGACCAGGCGATGGCCGCCCTACGCGGTTTCCTGACCAAGCCGAGGGATCGTATCTGGGGTCGTTTCGGCTTTGTCGATGCGTTCTGCGAAAACCGCAACTGGTATGCCCGGACCTATCTGGCCATAAACCAGGGCCCCATCGTTGCAATGATCGAAAACCACAGAACCGGGCTCTTGTGGAAGCTGTTCATGGGGGCACATGAAGTCCGGCTTGGTCTTGCCAGGTTGGGTTTCACCAGAACTGGAGCCAAAGAGCAGAAGGACCACCTAGGTGCGGACGCCGTTCACGCTTCGCCCTCCCGGCGCAAAGCAGCTGGGTTTGTTGCGACCTAGCCGTTGGCGGCACGTACCTCGATGCGCAACAGGGCGAGCATTTCATCGAGATCGGCCCGGTCGGCGATCGAGATGCGCAGCCATTCCGGCAAGCCGTAGTCTTCGTTCGAGCGGATGATGAAACCTTGCCTGGCCAGCCGCGCCACGGTCTCCTGGGCCCAACCGGCATAGGCGCCGGGCAGGCGGACGAAGGCGAAGTTTGCGGCACTCGACGAAATCTCGAAGCCAAGCTTGCGCAGTTCGCCTTCGAGATAGTCGCGTTCTTCGGCGGTGCGGGTCCGCACGTGCTGGACGAAGTCCTGTTCGCCGACCGCGACAGTAGCCGCCACCTGCGCCAGTCCGTTGACGTTGCCGATGCCGCGGACATTGTTCAGCGCCGAAACCACCTCCGGATAAGCATAGGCCCAGCCGGCGCGTGCGGAGGCCAGGCCGTAGGCCTTGGAGAAGGTGCGGGTGACGATGACGTTGGGGTGGTGATCGGCGATCTCGAAGGTCGCGACCGCCTCGGCCGGGTCGACATATTCGGCATATGCGGCGTCGAGCACCAGGACGACGTGTGATGGCAGTTCGCGAGCCAGACGCGCCACCTCGTCCATCGGCACCACCGAGCCGGTGGGATTGTTGGGATTGGCGAGGAAGACGACGCGCGTCTTGGGCGTAACGGCGGCCAGCAGCGCATCGACATCGACAGAGAAGTCGGGGCCAAGCGGTGCTTCGACCGCCTTGGCGCCGAGGCGGTAGGCAACGATGGCGAACTGCAGGAAAGAATAGGCCGGAAACAGGATCTCGTCGCCGGCGCGTGCATAGACGCGGCCGACGGCATCGAGCAATTCCTCCGAGCCGTTGCCGCAGACGATGCGGGCGGGGTCGAGATTGAACTGCTTGCCGATCGCCGCGCGCATCGTTCCGCAGTTCGGGTCGGCATAACGATAGACGTTGGGAGCTGCCTCGCGAATAGCCTCGACCACCCCGGGCGCCGATCCGAGCCAGCTTTCGTTGAGGCCGAGATTGACGACGCGTGCCGCACCCGTGGTGTCGATTTTCTTGACGACGGTCAGCGTTCGGGCGGACAGGTAAGGTACTGGCAGGGACATTTCGTTTCCTTGAAGTCTAGTCGGAGCCGATCAGGATCTTGGTGTAGAGCGAGCGGAAGCGCTTGCGGTCCGCCGGCGGCTCCTTGAAGTGAGTGGCGTAGTAGCCGATCTGCTGGAAATAGGTGATGCGGGCGCGGATCAGGCTCTCGTCCTGGTCATAGCCCATCGCGGCAAAAGCCCGGACAAGCAGCGCCATACGAAAATCGTCCTGTGCCTGCACCTTGCGGGCGATCACTGCCGAACCGCGCGCCCAGTCGCGGATGGCGAGATCAAGCCGCGGGCTGAACGGGTCCTCCCTGATCCACACGCCGGTTACCGCGTCGAAGAAGGTCGGGCCGTCGATGACCTCCTGATCGATGAGCGCCTCGAACGGCTTGCAGTTGCGCTGACGCCATTCCTCGAGAAGGCTGTCGAGCAAATCCTTGAGGTTCCTGAAGTGGAAGTAGAAGCTGCCGCGCGTGACCTTCAGCTGTTTCGACAGGTGATCGATCTTGACGTTGGCGATGCCCTTCTTTTCCAGCGCAGCGATGGCAGCGGCAATCCACGCCTCGCGCGACAGCGTTTTCCGTGCTTCGGACCTGGCCGATCGTTCGGGAGACGTCGGGCTGCGCTTCATCTCGTCGTTCCTCAGGGGAGGTTGCCGAAGCGCTCCAGCATCAGCGCGAAGAAACCATCGGCGTCGATGCGGCGCAGCACGTTGCAGTTCTTGCGGCGACCGGTGACGTGCCACCAGTCGACGACGGTCATCCCGATGGTCTCGGGTGACATCAACTCGATTGTGACGTTGCACTGCTTCTGCTCGTAGAGATGCGGTGCGAGCAGGTAGCCGGTGACGCAGGCGTCGTGGATCGGCCGGGCCTCGGTCGGGAACTTGTGAGAGCCATACTGGCGGTAGAAGTCGGCCATGTTGGCGGCTTCGATGGCCGAGCGGGTGCCGAGCGCGCGCAGCTGCTGCAGCCATTCCGGGGTCATCTGGGCGGTGTAGGTGCAGTCGATGCCGGCCATCGTCACCGGCACGCCGGAATCGAATACGACTGCCGCCGCATGGGGATCGACCCAGATGTTGAACTCGGCGGCAGGCGTGGCATTTCCGCCCTCGAAGAAGCCGCCGCCCATCAGCACGACTTCGCGGATGCGCGGGATGATGCGCGGCTCCATCACCATCGCCATGCCGAGATTGGTCATGGGTCCAAGCGTGCAGACGGTGATTTCGCCTTCGGGGGCGGCCATCAACGTGTCGACAAGGAAGTTGACGGCATGCTTGTCCTGCAGCGGCTTTTCCGGCTCGGGCAGGACGCAGCCGTCGATGCCGGTTGGGCCATGGACATATTCGGCGGTCTTGAGCGCCTTGACCATCGGACGCGAGCAGCCGGCATAAACCGGCACGTCGGACCGGCCAGCGAGTTCGGCGATCTGCAGCGCGTTGCGCGAGGTCAGCGCCAGCGGCACGTTGCCGCCGACGGTGGTCAGCGCCAACACCTCGAGCTCGGGCGAGCCCAGCGCAAACAGGATGGCAAAGGCGTCATCCTGGCCGGGGTCGGTGTCGATGATGATCTTTCGCGGCGACATGGCTCTTCCCCCCGGTTCGATCGCCGGATAGCTTCGGCGGCATTGCATGGATTGGACGTCAATGCATACAGTACTGTATGTTATTTTCAAGACGGGCTGGCAGACCTCCCGTTGGCACATCGGGGAGAAATGAATGGGGCCTTCAGTCGATCCGGTGCCCGCTGGCGACATCCAGCCGAAGAGCGCCGACGTCGTCATCGTCGGTGGCGGCATCATCGGCGTCAGTGCTGCGCTGTTCCTGGCGAGAAAGGGCATTTCGGTCGTCGTCTGCGAGAAGGGCCACGTCGCCGGCGAGCAGTCGAGCCGCAACTGGGGTTGGTGCCGGCGAATGGGCCGCGACCCCCGCGAGCTGCCGCTGATCGTCGAAGCGTTGAAGATGTGGGGCAGCATCGAAGAGCTGGTCGGCGAAGATGTGGGCTTTCGCCGCACGGGCATCCTGTATCTCTGCCAGGACGAAAGCGACGTCGAGCACCATGCCGAATGGGTGAGACGCGCCGGCGACTATGCGCTCGACTCGAAGATGATCGAGGGAAGTGCGCTGACCGATCTCATGCCCGGCGCGCAAAAGACGTTTAGGGCAGCACTGTACACCCCGAGCGACGGCAGGGCCGAGCCGCAGAAAGCAGCACCCGCGATCGCCCGTGCCGCTCAGCGTGCCGGCGCCCGCATACTTTTGCGCTGCGCGGTGCGCGAGATCGAGACCGAGGCGGGCAGCGTCTCGGGCGTGGTGACCGAGAACGGACCGATCCGGGCGAGCACCGTCGTCGTCGCCGGCGGCGCGTGGTCGAGCCACCTCTGTCGATCGGTCGGCATCCGCTTGCCGCAACTTGCCGTGCGCTCGTCGGTGATGCGTACCGGTCCTGTCGAAGGCGGTCCCGATGGCGCTGCCTGGACGGAAGGTTTTGCCTACCGCAAGCGTCTCGACGGCGGCTACACCATCGCCGACGGCACCATCAGCTATCATCATGTGAACCCCGACAGCTTCCGCTACTTCACCGATTTCCTGCCGATCCTGTCGCGGGAGTGGCGCTCCATCGGCCTGCGCTTCGGCGATTTCCTCGGTGGCCCATTCGGGCTTTCGCCCAGGCTGGAAGGCGAGGGCAGTGTCTATGAGCGGCACCGCACGCTAGATCCCGAACCGGCAGTTGCCCCGCTCGAGGCTGCTCGCGCCAACATGGAGAAGGTCTTCCCGGTGCTGAAAGGCGTACCCACGCTGCAGCGCTGGGCCGGCTTCATCGACGCCACGCCGGATGCCGTGCCGGTGATTTCGCCTGTCAAATCGCTGCCCGGGCTGGTCATCGCCACTGGCTTTTCCGGCCACGGTTTTGGCATTGGCCCGGCCGCCGGGCGACTTACAGCCGATATCGTCACCGGCGACAGGCTTTTGGTGGCCCCCACGGCTTTTCGCTACGAGCGCTTCATCGACGGCACCAGACATCGCCCGACGACAGGGGTGTGATGGGCTCAGCCGCCGGCGAGGATGCGCTGCATCTCTTGCACGGCGGCATTGCGTTGCGGGTCCCGGCCCGCGGCGTAGGGCAGGCTGAAAGCCACCGGAATGTCGGGTGCGACGCCGATCCCCTCCAGCCGCACATCGTCGCCGATGACGGCGTCGGAGACCGCCACTTCGAGCAGGCTGTCGTCGGGCAGCAGATAGGCACGCCCGGCCAGCAACGCGCCGGCGGTGCGGGCGCCGACGAGCGGAATGCCGTTGCTCTTCAACGCATAGGCGAACAGTTCCAGACCGCTTCGCGCGCCTTCGTCGATGATCGCGACAACAGGTTTTTGCCAGCGCACATTGGCAAGTGTCGCCTCGCCCTTGCGCGGGATGAGCCGGAATGTCGGTGTGTCGCCGACAAACAGCTCGGCCGCATCGGAAGGGCCGCCGCCCCAGCGGCCGCGCAGGTCGACGACCATGCCGTCGACGTCCTTGAGGCGACCGTCGGCCATTTCACGGGCAACGATGTCGAGACCATCAGGTGCCGAAAGGGTCCATAGCCTGACATAGCCTATGCGCTTTCCGTTTTGCTCGGAGACGCCGACGCTTGCCTCGATCGCCTGCTCGAATGTCCTGAGCGGACGCAGCCGCTCCACCGCTACCGTGACGGTCGTGGGTTCGGCACCGGCGTTCCGGCGCAGCCTGATCTCGACGGTGCGGCCGACCTTGTCGCTGAATGATGCAATCTCATGATAGGGCGCGCCGTCGACCGAAAGGATCTCGTCGCCAGTCAGGATTCCTGCCCGGGCCGCCGGGGAGCCGTCATAGACGTCGCTGACGAACAGCGACCCTGCCAGCGGTTCGGCGATCATGCCGATGCCGGGATAGCTGACCTGGCCGTCGGGCGGAAACAGCCGCCGCATGTCGTTGCGGATGGCAAAGCGGAAGATGTCGGCGAGCTCGAAATAGGCGATCGTGTCGGGTTCGAAACGGCCGGTGTGGGAGGCCTGAAGACTGGCAAGCACGGTATCGATCGCCTTGTCGATCCGCGTCTCCGAATTGCTCGCGTTGAGTGGCCCGGTGCCGATTTCCTGCCTGATTGCTGCGCTGAACCGTGGCAGCGCCGAGGCGTCGTGGAAATTGTCGATGACGAGCTCGACGGCGCGGTCAAAGACGGCATTGCCCGATTTCGGCGGTGCCTCATCCGCCATAGCTGCCAAAGGCTGCAGCAGATGGAGGGCTGTCGCCATGAGGAAGCCGAGGGTCTTGATGTCCATGGGCGGTTCCTTCTCCGGTCCATTATCGGCCTAAGCGGCGGCAGGACGAGCCCCCTTGCTGACAAGTTTGCGTGAGCGGAACTGGCGCCATGCATGCGGTGGCCGGGTAGGTTTCACCCTATCCGACAGGGGGTCGGCACATCTGAAAGAGTAGGCCCGGTCCAACGCCCAAAGGTCCGCGAATCTATCCCGGCAGGTGTTGTGAGCCGGCGGTGCAAAACCGATCATCCTCCCGAAAGCCACAGACAGGCGCCACGCCGCAACACTATTCGGGAGGACTTTTCATGGCCGGCTTCAATCAGCTTTTCGTTCCAGGACCGACCAACGTTCCGGAGAGTGTCCGGCAGGCGATGAACATGCCGATGGAGGACATGCGGGCGCCGGATTATCCGACCTTCACGCGCGGTCTGTTCACCGATCTGATGAAGGTCTTCCGCAACGAGACCGGCCGCGCCTTCATCTTCCCGTCCTCGGGCACCGGCGCCTGGGAGTCCGCCATCACCAACACGCTGAGCCCCGGTGATCGCGTGCTGATGTCGCGCTTCGGCCAGTTCTCGCATCTGTGGGTCGACATGGCCGAGCGCTTCGGCCTCGATGTCGACGTCGTCGATGTCGAATGGGGCACGGGCGTTCCCGTCGAGATCTATGCCGAACGCCTGGCAGCCGATAAGGAGCACCGCATCAAGGCGGTCTTCGTCACCCACAATGAAACCGCAACCGGCGTGACCAGCGATGTCGGCGCCGTGCGTGCCGCCCTCAACGCCGCCAAGCACCCGGCGCTGCTGTTCGTCGACGGAGTGTCATCGGTCGGCTCGATCGACTTCCGCCAGGAAGAGTGGGGTGTTGACTGCGCAGTGTCCGGCTCGCAGAAGGGCTTCATGCTGCCGCCCGGGCTCGGCTTCCTGTCGGTCAGCAAGAAGGCCCTCAACGCTGCCAAGACTGCAAAATTCAGCCGCTGCTACTTCTCCTTCGAAGACCAGATCCGTGCCAACGACACCGGCTACTTCCCCTACACGCCGGCGGTCCAGTTGCTGCGTGGCCTGCGCGCTGCCCTCGACCTGATCCAGGAAGAAGGCCTCGATAACATCTTCGAACGCCACCACCGGCTGGCGACCGGCGTGCGCAAGGCGGTCGACGCCTGGGGCCTGCGCGTCTGCGCCAAGGAAGCGAAGTGGAATTCCGACACGGTCAGCGCGATCGTGGTTCCGGAAGGCATCGACAGCGCCGACATCGTCCGCCGCGCCTATAACGGCTACCAGACCTCGCTCGGCGTCGGCCTCAACAAGGTCGCCGGCAAGGTGTTCCGCATCGGCCATCTCGGCTGGGTCAACGAAGTGATGATGTGCGGTGCCATCTCGGCCGCCGAGATGTCGCTGCGCGACTGCGGCGTCAAGGTTCAGCCGGGCTCCGGCGTCGGTGCCGCACTCGAGCACTACCGCCTGTCGGCTCAGCCGGCCGTCGCCAAGGCAGCCTGAGGGAGGATCGCATGAGCCATACACTCCACCACCTCCGCAAGCTGCGCCTGCAACGCTCGGAGCTCGCCGTTCCGGGCTCCAATCCGGAGATGATCCGCAAGGCCGCCGACGGCGAAGCCGACTACATCTTCCTCGACATCGAGGATGCGGTGGCGCCGCCTGACAAGGAGCGGGCGCGCAAGAACATCATCCAGGCGCTGAACGAAATCGACTGGCGCGCCAAAGGCAAGACCATTTCGGTCCGCATCAACGGCCTCGATACCCATTACATGTACCGCGACGTGGTCGACGTGATGGAACAGGCAGGTGACAAGCTCGACACCATCCTGGTGCCGAAGGTCGGCGTCCCGGCCGATCTCTATACTGTCGATGCCATGGTCAGCCAGATCGAGATGGCAAAAGGCTTCAAGACCCGCGTCGGTCTGGAAGCCTTGATCGAGACCGCGCTCGGCATGGCCAATGTCGAGGCCATTGCTGCCTATGGCGGTCGGCTCGAGGCGATGCATTTCGGCGTTGCCGACTATGCCGCCAGCTGCAAGGCGCGCACCGTCAGCATCGGTGGCCTCAACCCCGACTATCCTGGTGATCAGTGGCACGCCGCCCTGTCGCGGATGACGGTTGCCTGCCGCGCCTACGGCCTGCGTCCAATCGACGGCCCGTTCGGCGACTTCTCCGATCCGGAGGCCTACATCGCCGCCGCCAAGCGTGCGGCAGCCCTCGGCATCGAAGGCAAGTGGGCGATCCATCCCTCGCAGATCGAGCTGGCGAACGCCGTGTTCTCGCCGCCGGAGAAGGAAGTCACCCGCGCCCGCCGCATCATCGAAGTGCTCAAGGAAGCCGAGGAGCAGGGCAAGGGTGCCGCGGCTCTCGACGGCAAGATGATCGACGCCGCATCCGAACGTATGGCCCGCAACGTCCTGGTCATGCACGACGCAATCGAGCAGTCGGCGCGGTCGCGCAACAGCCTGCCAAACTGAGGAGGAGTTCGACATGGATATTCATGAATATCAGGCCAAGGAACTGCTCGCCCGCTACTCGGTGCAGATCCCGCGCGGCGGCCTGGCCTACAGCCCGGAGCAGGCAACCTATCGCGCCAGCGAGATCGGCGGCGGCAAATGGGTGGTCAAGGCGCAGATCCATTCCGGCGCCCGCGGCAAGGCCGGCGGCATCCGCATCTGCACCACTGACAACGAGGTCTCCGAGGCCGCCGAATCCATGCTCGGCCGCAAGCTGGTGACGCATCAGACCGGCCCCAAAGGCAAGCTGGTGTCGCGCCTCTATGTCGAGGAAACCGTCGACATCCGCCAGGAGCTCTATCTTGGCATCGTGCTCGACCGCAAGTCGGAGCGCGTCATGATCGTGGCCTCCGCCTCCGGCGGCATGGAGATCGAGGAGATCGCGGAAAAGCAGCCCGACTCGATCATCCGCGCCATCGTCGATCCGGGCGCCGGCATGCAGCAGTTCCAGGCCCGCGAGATCGCCTTCGGTCTTGGCCTCGACAACAGCCTGATCGGCAAGGCCGTCGACACGCTGCTCGGCTGCTACCGCGTCTTCCGCGACTTCGACGCCTCGATGCTGGAGATCAACCCGCTCGTCATCACCAAGGACGGCAATCTGATCGCGCTCGACGCCAAGATGTCCTTCGACGAGAACGCGCTGTTCCGCCGCGCCGAGATTTCGGAGCTGCGCGACAAGTCACAGGAGGATCCGCGCGAAACCTTCGCCAGCGACCGTGGCCTGTCTTATGTCGGCCTCGAAGGCAACATCGGCTGCATCATCAATGGTGCCGGCCTCGCCATGGCGACGATGGACATGATCAAGATCGCCGGCGGCGAGCCTGCCAACTTCCTCGACATCGGCGGTGGTGCGTCGCCCGAGCGCGTCGCCAAGGCATTCCGCGCCGTCCTCGCCGACAAGAACATCGAGACCATCCTCGTCAACATCTTCGCCGGCATCAACCGTTGCGACTGGGTGGCCGAGGGTGTCATCAAGGCAATCCGCGAGGTTGGCGTCAACGTGCCGCTGGTCGTGCGGCTCGCCGGAACCAATGTCGAAGAGGGCCGGCGCATTCTCGCCGAGTCGGGCGAAAAGGTGATCGTCGCCGATACGCTCGCCGAGGCAGCCGAGAAATCGGTCGAAGCGATGCGCGCCTACGCGAAATCAAAAAAGAACTAAGGGAGGTCGAAATGGCAGTTCTCTTGAATCGCCGGACGCGCGTCATCGTCCAGGGTCTGACCGGCAAGATCGGCTCGTTCCATGCCGACGACATGAAGCGCTACGGCACCAATGTGGTCGGCGGTGTCACTCCCGGCAAGGGTGGCCAGGTGCATCAGGGCATTCCGGTGTTCAACACCGTTCGTGGTGCCGTGCGCGAGACCGGTGCGGAAGCCTCCATCGTCTTCGTGCCGCCGCCCTTTGCTGCCGACTCGATCATGGAAGCGGCGGAAGCCGGCCTGAAGCTCTGCGTCTGCATCACCGACGGTATCCCCTCGCAGGACATGATGCGGGTGAAGCGCTACATGCGCCGCTTCCGCTACGAAGACCGCATGCGCCTCGTTGGGCCCAATTGTGCCGGCGTCATCACGCCCGGCCAGGCGCTGATGGGCATCATGCCCGGCAACATCTACCTGCCGGGCCGCGTCGGCATCGTCGGCCGCTCGGGCACCCTCGGCTATGAAGCCGCATCGCAGATGAAGGCGCTTGGCATCGGTGTTTCGACCTCGGTCGGCATTGGCGGCGACCCGATCAACGGCTCGTCCTTCAAGGACATCCTCAAGCTGTTCGAAGACGATCCGGACACGGATGCAGTGGTCATGATCGGCGAGATCGGTGGTCCTCAGGAAGCCGAGGCCGCGGAATGGGCCAGGCACAACATGCGCAAGCCGCTTATCGCCTACATCGCCGGCCTTTCGGCGCCGAAGGGCAAGCGCATGGGCCATGCCGGCGCCATCATCTCGGCCTTCGGCGAATCCGCCCAGGAGAAGGTCGAGATCCTGCGCGAAGCCGGTGTGACCATCGTGCCGACCCCGGCAGCCTTCGGTCCGACCGTCGCCAGCGTGCTCGAGCAGCAGAAGAAGGCCGCCTGACCCGGCCTTCGGGGGAGCCGGCGCCGACCGGCTCCCTTCTGCCCGTCTGGTGCACCGGCCGATTATCGATGATCCATCGCATGATGTGTCGTTTCGAACTGCTAAAGTGCGCCTCGCGCGTCCGACCAGGATGCGTGGCGCTCCAAGCATGACCAAGGAATTGAAATGAAACCTCGCGTTATCGTCACCCGCCGCTGGCCCGCGGCAGTCGAGCAGATCCTGGCGGAGCGCTTCGACACGACCTTCAATCAGGGCGATGCGCCGCTCGGCCCGACCGAGCTCAAGGCGGCGTTCCTGAACTTTGACGCGATCCTGCCGACCGTCAGCGACAAGCTGCCGTCGTCGGTCTTCCCCGATGCCGACATTCGCGCCAAGATCCTCGCCAATTTCGGCGTCGGCTTCAGCCATATCGACACGGACGCCGCTCGCGCCCGTGGCATTGTGGTGACCAACACGCCTGGAGTGCTCACCGACTGCACCGCCGACATCGGCATGAGCCTGCTGCTTTCGGTCGCCCGCCGTGCAGGTGAGGGAGAGCGCCAGGTTCGCGCCGGCCAGTGGGCGGGCTGGTGCCCGACCCACATGATCGGCGCCAAGGTCACCGGCAAGACGATCGGCATCATCGGTATGGGCCGTATCGGCAAGGCCATGGCCAAGCGCGCGCATTTCGGCTTCGACATGGATGTCGTCTTCTACAACCGCTCGACGGTCGACGACGAGGAAACCCGCGCCATGGGCGCGCGCCAGCTGGCAAGCATCGAAGAGGTGTTGGCCGCTTCCGACTTCGTGTCGTTGCATTGCCCCGGCGGTGCCGAGAACCGTCACCTGATCAACGCCGACCGGCTTGCTGCGATGAAGCGCAGCGCCTTCCTCATCAACACGGCGCGCGGCGACGTCGTTGACCAGAAGGCGCTGGTGACAGCGCTCGACAACGGCACGATCAGGGGTGCCGGCCTCGACGTCTATGACGGCGAGCCTGACGTGCCGGGCGCCCTGATGCGCATGGAAAATGTGGTGTTGTTGCCGCATCTGGGCAGCGCCACCGAGGAAACCCGCGTGGCCATGGGCATGAAGGCGGTGGACAACCTGACCGCCTTCTTCGAGGGCCGCGCCTTACCCGACAAGGTGGTGTGATGTACCTCGACTGCTCGGTCTCGGCACTGGTCAAGCTTCGTGCGCAGGCAACCGCCCTGTTTCGCGAAGGTATCGCGGCGTCCGATCCCGAGCAGGCGGTCACTTCCACGCTTGAAACGAGAACCGATGACATCGCCGCGGCAAGGCGTGTCATCCTGATCGCCTTCGGCAAGGCGGCGTGCCCGATGGCGCGCGCGGCCTTGCCGTTCATCGGCGACAAGCTTGTTGCCGCCGTTGCTGTGACCAATTTCGAGAACCTGGCGGAGATCGAAGGCGTCGAAATGATATCAGGCGGTCATCCCTTGCCCGACGAAGGCAGCATCAGGGGTGCCGAGGTCATCGAGCGCGCTGCCCTGTCGGCCGAACCGGGCGACCTGGTGCTG
Organism: Aminobacter sp. BA135; assembly: GCF_050859125.1. Classification (NCBI taxonomy): domain Bacteria; kingdom Pseudomonadati; phylum Pseudomonadota; class Alphaproteobacteria; order Hyphomicrobiales; family Phyllobacteriaceae; genus Aminobacter; species Aminobacter sp. BA135. Next base: position 518,372 of record NZ_CP139573.1, on the reverse strand, counting down.
GTGCTAGTCAGCGGCGGCGGTTCAGCGCTCACCTGCGCTCCAGCTGCCGGTATCGCGCTCGCCGACAAGATCGCGCTCAACGACACGCTGATCCGCTGCGGGGCCGACATCAGCGAAATCAACGCCGTCAGGCAGCTGTTCTCGCGGCTCAAGGGCGGACGCCTCGCCCAACTCGCGTCGCGGGCCAAGGTGTTGTCGCTCATCCTGTCTGACGTCCCCGGTGATGATGTCGGCACTGTCGCCAGCGGTCCGACCGCGCAGCCTTCGGCGACGCAGGCCGAGGCAATCGCCATTCTCGACCGCTACGGCCTGGTCAAGACGTTGTCGCCGGCGCTCAAGACGCATCTCGACCTGCTCGTCGAGCGCGCCGAGGTGCCGACCAGCTTTGACCATGTCGAGAACATCGTCATCGGCAGCAATGGGATCAGCCTGCAAAGGGTGATGCATAGCGCCGAAGCCAACTATCCCGTCGTCGTCAAGGCCGACGACTGGCTGAGCGGCGATGTGTCCGACGTCGCCAAGACGCTGCACCGCATGGCGGTATTTGCCGCCAGCCAACGTGGCCCCGTAGCGATTGTCGCCGGCGGCGAGCCGACGGTGCGGGTCGCCGGCAATGGCAAAGGCGGGCGCAACCAGGAGCTGGCACTGCGGTTTGCGCTGCTCAATGAGTGGACGTCGATCAAGCGCCCCTGGGTTTTCCTGAGCGGCGGCACTGACGGCCGTGACGGGCCAACGGATGCGGCGGGGGCCATCGTCGACGCCGGCTCGACCACCTGGATGCGCAAGCTCGGCTGCAATCCGGTGGCGCTGCTGCAGAACAACGATTCCTATCATGCGCTCGCGTCGTCGGGCGACCTGCTGATGACCGGTGCCACGGGCACCAATGTCGCCGACCTGCAAATACTGCTGATGCAGTAGCAGCCGTACCTGCGACTTTCGAAATCGGCCTGGTTGGCGATCGGCTGACAACTGTCCTGTTGGCCGCCGCACCGCTGCGTTTGTCAGATACTGTTGAACGTGCCGCTGAAAATGTTTACTCTCGGTGAAATAGATTCAGCGAGTAGAGGCAGGCGGCATCGATATGAGCAAGGCTAAGACGGCAGAAAAGAACGGGCATTCGAAGAAGAACGGCAAGGCCATGGCGGCCGCGGTTTCGGTCGGCGCCGCAAAGTCCGCTCTGGCTCACGTCTCGCCGCCGCTGCACCAGGATCCGCACGCCGTACGCGATACGCGCGAAAAAGTGCTTGAAGTGGCGATCGGCCACGAGGTGCGTGCCTTCCGCAAGAAGCTTGGCATTACCGTTGCCGACCTCGCTTCGGCCACCGACATTTCGCTCGGCATGCTGTCGAAGATCGAAAACGGCATCACCTCGCCGTCGCTGACGACGCTGCAGGCGCTTTCGCGGGCGCTTGGCGTGCCGGTCACCGCCTTCTTCCGCCGCTTCGAAGAAGAGCGCAACGCCGTTTTCGTCAAGTCGGGCGAGGGCGTCGACGTCGAACGCCGCGGCACGCGCGCCGGGCACCAATATACGCTGCTCGGCCATATCGGCTCCGATACATCGGGCGTGACGGTCGAGCCCTATCTCATCACCTTGTCGGAAGATTCAGACGTCTTCCCGACCTTCCAGCATGACGGTATGGAGTTCCTCTACATGCTGGAAGGCGAGGTCGTTTACCGCCACAGCAACAATCTCTATCGCATGACGCCGGGCGACAGCCTGTTCTTCGATGCCGACGCGCCGCACGGTCCGGAAGAGCTGACACATCTTCCGATCAAGTATCTGTCGATCATCTCCTATCCGCGTGGCCGCGGCGGCGACTGAGGGCGGCGAGGCGAGATAAGCTTTTTCTCCCTCGCCCAGCCTGATCACTTTGCATCTATCGTTTTGTCGACCTACGCCTCGAAGGCAGAGGCCACAGGTCTGAATCCTGGATCCCGACAGGAATCGGATCTGCGCCTGCAGATTAGGAGTTTGGTCCAAAAGTGGGATCGCTCCATCCGAGATTGGCTGCGGGAGCACTCAGCCTAGGCACGGCAAGCTTCGGGATAGGCGCTCAACCAGTCGCCATTAGTGTTGGTTGCGTGTCCCCGCAACCATTGATAACGACACTCCCGCGAGCTCTGCTCCGGGAGTGTTTTTGTTTGCAGAACCAACAGCCTGCCGCTCGGTCCAGTTCAGGATCGTGCCCAGTTCTCCATACAGCGTAGCTTCGATCTCGCCGCGCTTGGCGCCAGGTGTCAGAACGATCTTCTCGATCAACGATCGCAGCGCGGTTGCCGCCTGCGGTCGGTCGTCTGGATGGTTGAGCGCCTCGGTCAGATGCGCGACCTTGCGCGCATAGAGTGAAGATATGCTGGGCAGCAGGTCCGGCTTGTCCTTGGGGGCGGCGGCAAGCTGGTTCATAAGATCGGCCTTGCGCAGCTCGAGCGCGTCCATCTCGGCCTTCATGCTCACCTGAAACATGCCGGCCTTGATGGCCTCGATGATGCTGCGGATCTGCTTCTCGACCTTCACCAGTTCTGCGTTCCAGCCATCGGCATTGGCGCGGCGTTCGCGGTTGAGACGGTTCGTCTCCTCGGCATAGGCCCGCATCGCAACCGCGGCTGCTTCGGCGCCATCATCCTGTTCTTCAGGCGGCGAGCACCCGCTGCTCCAGTTCGCCCCGCACAATGGTGCGCTTGTTCGGACATGAGCCATTGCTAGTGTGGTTGGAGCAGGCGAAGCGGTCGACGCTGCGCAAGGAATAGGGCCCCTCGCAGCAGCCGCAAAACACAAGTCCCGACAGCAGTGACTTCGGCCGGCGGGCGCTGCTCAGCCGGTTGCGCATGTGGTGCGCGCGGACAGCCGTGGTCAGATTGACGGACTTGTCGGTGATCTCGCTCTGGCGCGCCTTGACCGCTTGCCAGAGTTCGTCGCCCACGATGCGCAATTCCGGTACGTCGGTGACAATCCATTCGCTTTCCAGATTCAGGCGCGAGACGCGCTTGCCGATTGCGGGATCCTTCACATAACGCTGACGGTTCCACACCAATCGACCGACATAGAGCTCGTTGTTGATGATGCCCGTGCCGCGCCTGACATGACCGCGGATCGTGGTGTCGTTCCACAGCTTGCCGGCAGGTCCTGAAATACCCTGATCGTTGAGGTACTTGGCGATCGCGCGTGGACTGATGCCGGTGGCAAACTCCCGGAAGATGCGGCGGACGACGTCGGCCTGAGCTGTGTCGATCGCGGTCGCCCTTGAGTTGGTCGCCGCGCTCGCCGAGACGTCTGACGACACGATAGCCGTAACACAGCCCGCCGCCGGACTTGCCGAGTTCGACGCGGCCGCGCAATCCGCGCCGGGTCTTCATGGCGAGATCCCCGAGGAACAGGGCATTCATCGTGCCCTTGAGGCCAACATGCAGTTCCGAGATCGCGCCCTCTGCGAGAGTGACGATCGGCACGCCGGCGAACTTCAAATGTTTGTAGAGTGTTGCGATGTCGGCCTGGTCGCGGGAAATGCGGTCAAGAGCCTCGGCCAGCACCAGCTGGAACAACCCGCATTGGGCGTCGCGGACCAGTTTCTGGATACCGGGCCGCAGGATCTGGCTTGCACCGGAAATGCCGGCATCCTGGTAGGTGCCGGCTATCTCCCAGTCTTCGCGCGCCGCATGTTCGCGGCAGAGCCGGAACTGGTCCTCGATCGAGGCTGCCCGCTGCTGGTCAGAAGAGTAGCGGGCATAAAGGGCTACGCGCATGGTCATGAACAATGCTCTCGGTCTAGCTGGTGTCGGAGTTGCCGTCGTTGGGTCTTGCGCCCGGTGGTTCTGCCTTGGCCGGGTGAGATTTGGGGGCGTCCTTGCCGTCCGTTGCGTTTGCGAAGCGCTCTCTTGCCATGCCGCGGCCGATCAGCCAGGCGAGAGCCAGGATCGCCGGATGGGTTTTGGGCCTGTCGGTGCGCTCGTTCGGAGAGTGCAGCGCGTCGGCCGCCGTCATGTTGTCTTCTGCCATAGGCTTCCTCGCTTCGTTGTGTAGAAGCGGGGATGAAGCTGCCAGATATGCTGGCCGGGAAGGGGGAAAATGCGGTCGTAGCAACATGGAGCGCAATGACCTGCATTCGGCGTTCTCTCCGAAGCAGACGCAGGATGCGGACTGTCTCGACGCTGGAAACGCCGGTCAAGGCCTTGGCGCCAACCCGCCTTGACCTTGACCGGCTCCGCCGTGAAGCCACATGCAATGAAGCCACCCGGCGAATTGTCCGGTGGGGTAGGGGAGAGGCGAGCCTCACCGTCTACCCGCCCGGGAAAAACGCATGCGGTGTCAGCTGGCGTCCGATCCGCATCAGATCCTCGCGCGCCGAGCGGATTTGTGGCCAGGGAAAGGAAGACCGATCGTCCCAGTCCGCGCCGTTGCGCAACACCGCATCAAGCTTGCCCACAACGCCTGAAAGTGAGACCGCGGGCGTCTCGGAAAGCGCCTCCAGCAACGCCTCGACCTTTGCAAAGCCTGCCTGCTCAGCCCTCAGCCCCTCGAAATAGCCGATCTCCGTTGCAACCATCTCGAAATGTGCTTGTCTCGCGTCGAGGTCAGCTTCGGCCTTCGCACGGATATCCGCCATGTCCGTTCGCTCGCCGACAATCCGGTCCAGCGCTGCCTTCGAGCAAACGATGGTCTCCTCGCCGCCAGGGACGCTTACAACCGCCCACAGCGCATCCACTCGCTCGCCAAGTGCTGCCTCGAGTTCCTGCAGCCGGTCACAGCGCCACATAGCTTGCTCATATGCGGCATTCCAATCGCGCCATACCATCATCGCCGGGTCTGATGCTGGAGGTGGCATTACGTCAGAAGGCACTGTCGCGCGTGAGGCTCCAAAAGCCCTTCCAACTCCGGCGACAAACAACCCGGCAAGCGCCAGCCGCCGCGTGACGCGCCCAAAACTCATGCTATGGTCGGAATCAGCCATGATCCGAGCTCCCAACAGCTTAGGTTGTGGTTAGGCCAGATGCGGTGCTGGAACACTGTGTCTGGCCGTTAATGCAAACAAAGGTACATCTTGTGGGGTATATGGGCAACAAAAATCATCATATTATGGTGATTTTATGAACCCGGCGCAGTGCCGCATGGCTAGAGCCGCACTGGAGTGGGGCGTGTTGGATTTGGCGCGAGAAGCGGCAGTGTCCACCCAGACCATCGTGCGCTTTGAACGAGGGGTGGTGCTCAAGGAAGTGACTGTCGATCGTCTACGAAGTGCTTTCGAGGCCGCCGGCATCGAGTTCATTCCGGAAAACGGTGGCGGCCCAGGCGTGCGGCTGGCTCGGTCCTCAGCTCCAAAGAGCACGTAAAGCCCGGAGAGGGTTCCTATTTAGGCATTGCTCCGCGCCAACAGTGCGACCATTTTCTTAACCCAGCTGTCATTCATCACGGTGGGCAGATATGTCTGGATCTGCCACCGAAGGCGAAGGGCTCTGATCTAAATCTTCCTGGCTCGCCAATTTAGATATAAATATCAAGAATTTAGTTGATGTCGAGTTTGACGGGCGTCCTCGCGAATTTTGCGCGGAGCACTACGGAAGCACATGAGGCCGTGCCAATTTCAACGCACCCTCCTGTGGACAAATGCCATCGAAGTCTGTTCGACGATGGGGCGGCGGCGCTCTATATCGGCGTTCTAGCGTTGATGGAGGACCGGCTCTCGAGCTTCCTTTCGAGAACCGCGAACGAGCTCGGCACCGAGCTCGAAAGTCTGAAGCTCATCTTCGACATGAAGAAGGAGCTATTCTATCGGTCCGCGGTCAAGGGCGTGCTCGCTGAAACGACATCGCCGACTTCCTGTCCGAGTTTTTCGGTCGCCAGAAGATCGCTGACCGGATCGAGCTGACCGGCGACCGGGCCGGTGCGATTCGTCGGAATAAGACGGGCGACATCGTCTGCCATCTGGCCGGCGACAGCGGCAAACGGATTGCGATCGAGTGCAAGTTCGACAAGAGTATCCGCCTTGGCGACATTCAGACCAAGGACATCTTCACGAAGAAAGCGGACACGGCCTGGAGCCAACTCCTCGAAGCGCAAGCGAATCGCGACGGCCAGGCTGGCATCATCGTGTTCGACGCATCGCTCGTCGATAACAGCATCCTGGTTGCGGTGCAGGATTTGAAGTTCTTGCCCGGTATCGGCCTGATCGCGATCATCGATTCTCAGAAGGGTGATTATCGCAACCTCGCCATTGCCTACATGCTGGCGCGCGACATAGCTCTCAACGCAAAGACGATGGAGCTGGACACCGATGTCCTCAAGATCATCGTCAATCGGCTGATCAAAGATGCGCGCGACATGGCGCTGGTAAAGCATCTCGTCACCGCCAATATCGACAATATGAAGCAGATCCTCGCGCAGATCGAGAAAGGCATCCTCCTCGCCGAATTCAATCAGCGCTACCTCATCAAGTTCCTCGCCGAGGGGACACTTACTAAGGAGGATATGCTTGCCTTCTATGCGGGTGAAGAGGTCAAGGAGCGCTTCCGCTTGGTCGAGCGGGAAATCGGAGAGCTTTGCTCTTGACGTGAACGGCTCCCCTAATCGCAACGCCCTCATTGCGGGGACGGGCTGGAAGGGCAGACGGGGCAGCGACGCATTGCGGGTTGCGGCCGCCCCTTGCTCCCAATAGACCGCCGTATTCAACAACTTCTCGTACAGGTCCATTGCCCGAACCCGCAGCGGTCTGTCGTTGCGTGGTGGGGCAACAACGCCCTCGCAGGCAAAACGCCGAATGTCTGTTCCAAACAAGAGCTGACATTCGGTCCGGCGCTCTTGAACGGCAGGAAAGTCTCCAATGTCGGCCGCCCAGCGCGTCCGAGCGGTTACCGATAAACGGCAGCCGTCAGCGTCGCGACCGGATGGAAATTCTGACAGCAGGGATATGAGAACAAAATATGAACAAATGCCTTGTGGAGTAAATTCACAACGCGCTAACGTATGGGCGTATAAGCGACACGAACACTGCCACATTCTCGGCCGGGTCGTCCGCAGTGGCTGCAGACGGGCGAATATCTGGCTGTTCGAACGCTTGAGGAAGATGGCGACGCCGAGGGAAATGGGTAAGCTTCAGCCAGATTGGCGTGGTCTTATAGAAAAAGTGAAAGGCGAATGCCACTTCAACCCCGATTGATGCTATTTCCCGCCGCACTAACCTTGAACGTAGGTGGACTGCTTGGCGAATACTCCTTGTAAGCCACAGGCTGATAACCCGATCGACGTGAGCCAATGGGCCCAGCACGAAGACTTTCCTGTGTTCCCCATCGGTTCAAAGCCGAAAAGAATGCTGGTCTCGCCTGAAGTCACACAAGAGCCGTTCTTGATTCCCAACCACGCCTACCTTTTTAAGACCGCAGTGGGCTGGCAAGCCCAGCAGGTCTGGTCAGAAGTTGTCAGTTATCGAATTGGCAAAGTGTTGGGGTTGGATGTGCCGCCTGCTTTTATCGCCATCGATTCCTCGACCGGTGAGACTGGGGTGCTGGTAGAATTTTTCTATGGGTATCCAGGTGAGCAATCACCGGCCCGATTGGTTCACGCTGCCGATTTGATGACACGCGTTTTGGCAGACAAAAAGCGCGGGCGCCCTCATGCGGTTCGCCTCAATATGCACCTGTGCAAGCTTATTGTTGGAGAGGCGGTTGGCGTCGCATGGTGGTCGACAGCCTTGGCGTTCGATGCGCTGATCGGGAACACTGATCGCCATCCCGAAAATTGGGGTTTCTTGGTGAGACGCCAGCACGCCAAAAACAATTTCGCCATGGCACCGATTTTTGACAACGGTACCAGCCTCGGATACGAGATGCCCGAGGCTAAGTTGGCGCAGATCATTGAACCAGCGCGTCTCTCGCATTACCTAAACAAGGGCACCCACCATTGTTGTTGGGATGTCAGTAATGATTGCCCAACCCCTCATTTCGACCTTTTGCAAAAGGTAGTCGGAACCTACGAAGGTTCTGGCGCTTTCGTAGAAAATGTGATTCGCTTCAAAATAGGACAGATCGAAGAAATCGTCGCTGAATGCACCCGATTTGACGTCGCAACGCCGTTCACCAATCAACGCGCCGATTTCGTTACTGCATTGATTGAAGCTCGCAGAAGCCGGTTGGAGGCGCTGTTAGATGGCTGAGATGGAAAACTGGATCGAAAACATTTCGGAGCCTAAGAAGCTCGTACTCGCGTGGCAGGCTCCAGATCACATGAAGGACCGGTTCCGCTGGGCCGTGGGTCTGTTGGAGCGGTACGATGGACGCGAGACCATGCGATATCTCGATCCTGGGGCTGAATTTGAAGCGTTCAACCAAGGGCGGACTTTCGAACAAGCTAGGTCGCTTGGCTATGATGGCTATCCTGCATTCACTTTGCGGCGTCATTTGCACGATGAAGGCGTGATATCCACATTCTTACGTCGATTGCCGCCCCGGAACCGAGCAGATTTTGATCATTATATGCGCCAATTCCGGTTTCCGGTTGGCTCGAATCCTACAGATTTTGCGCTTTTGGGGTACACAGAGGCTAAGCTGCCGAGTGACGGCTTTTCATTGGTCGATCCGCTAGACCCCGGTGTAAACGCGTGCGAATTGATGCTCGAGGTGGCCGGCTATCGGTACTATGTAGCGGGCAATCCGATTGGAATTGGGATTGATCACCCGGTTGACCTACGCGCAGAGCCGCATAACCCCCATGATGCTGGCGCGGTGAGCGTCCATGTGGGCGACCGTAAGATTGGCAACATAAATAGGCTTCAGGCGCCGACATTTCTCGCGTGGCTAAAGGCGCGCCGTATCTCGGGGACGATCCAGCGGTTGAATGGCAAGCCAGACCACCCCCGGGCGTTTCTCTTTGTTCGGGTAATGCCTACCGCAAAACAGATTGCCGCATAGGGTGCTGAATGCGGTGCAGGCCGCGTTCAGCAAGTCCGCCTCGAATTGGAGGTGGTGATTAGCCCCAGTTGCCATGGCCGTAACCGCCCCGAACCCCAGCGGCCATATCTCAAAAAAGGAACTCCGCTTAATCGTCGGGCGCCGGCAGGAGCTGCCGAGAACTTGAATTGCGGAATGATCGTGCCGGCGGCGTTGATACGGATGATCCTCTCAACGTCGATGCGCACGTTCTCAGTGGCCGAGTCGTTCGCGGCGCTCAAAACCGTTTCGGTTGCAGCCGCGGTCTCGATTTCGTTCAGCCCCGGTTAGTCACCCTCTGCCTCGATTAAGTCGATGATCTCTTCGACAGTTTCGGTCACCAGGTAGTTGGTTGTATAGTCGCCGCCCATGCTGCTGCAGTGCACCTCTGTGAAGCTCACGCCGGCTTTCCGTGCGAAACTAATGATGTGGTTCACGTTGATGAAGATCGCCGTCGCGGCTTCTCCATGTAGCGTCAAGTTTATGAACATAGGGTGTTTCCAGTTGAGGCGCGCATCCTTCCACCCCTCTGGCCGCCTGTCGAGCGGGCTCACCAACCCGGCCAAACAAGCGGACCGTGCGTTATTTCTTGCTGTCCGTTGCCCGCAGATGGTCGTGTAGAACGTTGATCTCTTCCCAGCGGTACTGAGCGCCTGAGCGGGTGATTATCTTGGCCGAGGAAATGTCGCCTGCCTAGCGGGACATTCGCTGCGTGCCGCAGGGCCTGCGACAGGTGATCAAATGCCATCCCATGCGGCAGCTGACTGTTGTCACGCTCAAAGAAAGTGGCGGCCTCGTGCAAATCTTGATGTCTTTCATCGTGCGTACCGCCGAAACGAACGCCCCAGAAGTCGGCCTCAGTTGAGTGTGTCCTGAGTAACTTTCTGGACTGGAGCAGGATCCCGCGCACGGTCCATCAGCCCATGGCAAAAGGGCAGCCACCGCAATTGCAACGACCGCCGTCATTGCGCAAATGCTGACGTGCCACTGAGTTTTTCCTCCATCTGAGATTAGAGTCCGGTCCTTGATCGAAGGACGGACTGATGAAGCGGAAGCGATTTACGGAAGAGCAGATCATCGCGGTTCTGCGCGAGCATGAGGCTGGTGCCAAGGCGGGCGATCTTGCCCGCAAGCATGGGGTCTCGGAGGCGACGCTGTATAACTGGAAGGCGAAGTATGGCGGGATGGAGGTGTCCGATGCCAAGCGCCTGAAGGCCCTGGAAGACGAGAACGCGAAGCTGAAAAAGCTGCTCGCCGACCAGATGCTGGAAGCCTCGGCACTTCGCGAGCTTCTATCAAAAAAATGGTAGGGCCCGCCGCCAAGCGCGAAGCCGTCGCGCATCTGCAGGCCGTCATGGGCCTTTCGGAGCGCCGGGCCTGTTCCTTCGTCAGCGCGGATCGCAAGATGGTCCGCTACCAGTCAAGGCGTCCGCCGGAGACAGAGTTGCGCACACGGTTGCGCGACCTTGCCAATGAGCGCCGCCGCTTCGGCTATCGACGCCTGTTCATTCTGCTCAGGCGCGAGGGCGAGCCATCAGGGGTCAACCGCATCTATCGGCTCTACCGCGAGGAAGGCCTGACCGTGCGCAAGCGCAGGGCAAGGCGGCGAGCGGTCGGCACGCGGGCGCCGATCTTGGTCGAGGCGAAGCCGAACGCACGCTGGTCGCTGGACTTCGTGCATGACCAGTTCGCCTGCGGACGGCGCTTCCGTGTGCTCAACATCGTCGACTACGTGACCCGCGAATGCCTGGCCGCGATCCCGGACATCTCTATTTCAGGCCGCCGCGTCGCTCGCGAACTGACGGACCTGATCGCCCGGCGCGGCAAGCCGGGCATGATCGTCTCCGACCATGGCACGGAGTTCACCTCGAATGCGATCCTCGCTTGGTCGAAGGATCATCGCGTTGAATGGCACTACATCGCGCCGGGTAAGCCAATGCAAAATGACTACGTCGAATCCTTTAACGGGCGGATGCGCGATGAGCTCCTGAACGAGAGCCTGTTCTTCGGCCTCGACCATGCCCGAAGCGCCATCGCCGAATGGAGGCAAGACTTCAACACTGCGAGACCGCATTCCTCGCTCGGATACCAGACCCCGGCGGCCTTCGCTGGAACCCTCACTGCAACCGGCTCCGACGCTGCGCTCAATGCGCGCTTCGCGTCTCTGCCGGTTGCTCAACCCGCGCCTTACGGCGTAACAGAAACGGCCGAGGCTCTAATCGCCGTTGGATGACAGTTCAGTGGCACGTCAGCAGCAGAAAATCTAACCCGAGGGTGTCTACGAAACTCGGGGCTATTCAATGCTCTTCCTGCCTCAAAATTAGGTAAGAAGGCGTCTACAAATCTAGGGGCTATTCAGTCAGACGCCAGGAAGCGCTGGTTGCAGCCTACGAGGTCCACGCGGTGCTGACCGACAACGGCATCCAGTTCGCCGACATCCCGAAGAACCGCAATGGACCCACCGCGGGGTTCCGAGGCCATGCAAATCCACCGGGTGAGGGCCTTCCGCTTTCACGAATCCCCGCCGCAAAAACCTAGCTCTCTCACCCTCGGCATTTTCGACGCTCACTCGTCGATTATGAGAGCCTTTAACACAATGGCCCCTCAGCGCATCCAACCCCTGTCAGTTCCTTGATAAACTGGGCAGGAACTACATCCGCTAGCCAGACCATTTCATTGCCATGATAGAAGGGAACGCCACTTGCTGATGCGGCCTCGGCATCAATGCAAAGGATCACCGGGGACTTCGCTTTGCGCACCCCGACCTTTACCGCAGTCTCCGCGTCGGCGGACAGGTGAACATATTGCCGCCCCATTGGTTTTAGCCCCTCGCTGCGGATGATTTCAACCGTTTCGGGAGCGGTGCCATGATAGAGAAGCGCCGGTGGTTCCGCCCGATCCTTGACCAGCTTTTGCGGTGCCGAGTGACCATAGAGAGCACGGATTTTTCCATCTCGAAGTTCATGCCGCTTCTTCTCCGACCTTGCGATCATCTGCTCCAGATCGGCCTCGGCCAGTGCCGACCAAGACAGATTTTCGTCGCGCAGCGCCGCGATTAAAGATGTAGCTGTAACCCAGCCTTCGGCGTCCAGCTCAAGCTCATAAAGCCACGGCTCATGGCGCAGTGCATGCGATACGGCGCGGCTGAGGGTGGTGAAGTCCATTGTACTAATCTTATCTATCAGGTAACGCGCTCCAAGCGGCAACATCATCGATGGCAGACTTCACCCACTCCCAAAAGGTCGGATACGTCTCGATTATTTCATAGCCGCCGCTGGTCCAGCCTTGGATCGTTACAACCTCCAAGGCATTTCCTGACCCCGCTTTCAGGCAAGCAAGATCATCGCAGTCTTGTCTGCGCGCAAAAACCAAGAGCGGAGCCTCGCTGGGCCCAGCCGGCCAATGCTCTGCAACAAAAAATTGGCGCTCCTGAGGCTCAAAAAACCACGGTTGTAGGGCCGTAAATGGCTCGAAGCCCACAAGGCCTCGATCTATCAGCCAACGATAGCCGGAGTATTTTTCTATCAGCTCACTCTTATTCGGATTCATTTAATTCCCTCTCGGAAGGCGTGGAGGAGTCGTGGTGCCGGTAGACGAAAGCGGAGGCCGTTGATTACCCGCTCTATATGCCGCAGCTTCTCCCCATGTTGTAGCTTTCCCGAAGCGCGCATTCATGCTCGTTGGCAACGAAGCGCCCGGAAGATGCACGCGTGCTGGTATGTTCGTGATGCCATATTCAAGAGCAATAGCAGCGCGCGTATGATCGAGAGTGGTCAACCCGTCGGCTGTCCTAACAACATCGATAGGCTCAAGAGGATAGGCATTATAGGTGCTGGAGGGATTTAGACGTTCCCTCCAAATTGAGGCGCGCCCACTGCCGCCTGCGCTAGTCTGAGTCCATCTCAGTTCAGCGGGATTGATGAGTTTTACCGCAGCACTTTCTGCGGCCGAAGCAGCCGCGCTCGCTGGCGTTATGGGTCTAGATAGGATTCCTGCACGGATGGTGCCACCCAGGCCTGCGAGCCGGCCTGTTCCCTGTGCAACGGCGCCTGTCAGTGCGCCGGGCGGCCCCATACCAGCAGCGGTCATGGCGAAGTTGTCAAGGGCGGGTGAATACGGCGCTGCAGAGGCAGCTATATCAATGACAGGGTTCACAATCGTATTTACCCCTGAACCTAATGAGTTCAGGAAAACATCAGCAGAGCGAGAGCCTGTGTTGAATGCCGGGACAGCGCCCGGTGCCCAATATCCAGGATCACCCGCAGCATGCCCATTTGGATCTGACTTGTTGACGGGATCGTTCTGGGCGTAGGCGTAGCGGTTTGTGCCGACGCCAGGCTTTGTCGGGTCCCAGTCATCGGGCGAGATGAAGCGGCCGAGAATGGGGTCCAGGTAGCGGGCGTTGAGATAGATCAGGCCCGTTTCAGGATCGTGGCGCTCGCCGATGTAGCCCTTCTGGGTCTGGAAGCCTGAGGCCAGGCGTTCGCCATAAGCAGCGTAGCCGGTTGCCTCGACGGTGGCGCCGGTCGCATCGGTGACCTGCCGCACCGAGGCGAGATGGTCGCGGTGCAGGTATTGTTTTGCCTGGCCGGTGACCTTCACGTCGGGATGCGGGTAGCGGGTGTAGACCTCGGCCCCTTGTGTTGCCGGATCGATCTCGACAGATGCATCGGGATAAAGCGTTGAGGCAAAGGCCGACTGCTTCTTGGCCCTGGCGCCATCGGGGCCATAGAACAGGTTGACGGTGTTGGAGGCGAGCGTCACCTGCTTCAGCCGGTTGGCCTCGTCCCAGACCAGCGCCCGGCTGCCATCGGCGACCATGTTGCCATTGGCATCGTAGCTGAGTGCGAGTGCTCCGACCGTCAGCGGCGCATGCGGCCTTGGGGCAGTCGGTGCGGGATAGATATAAGTTCCCGCCACCCGGCTGCGTGAGAGCATGTTGTCGTTGGCGGCATAGACAAAGGTCTCGTCGAGGCTGTTGTCACCAAGATTGTCGGCGCTCAGCAGGCGGTCGAGGCTGTCATAATCATAGTTCCAGCTCTCCGCCGGCGTCAGCCCTGCGATCGCGGTGATGCGGCCAAGGGCATCACGGCTGTACTGACTGTCCATCAGCACCGTGGCACCCTTTGACGTAGTCACCCTGTTGAGCCAGCGCCGGGTCGGCGAATAGGTGAAGGTGGTCTTGACGCCGTTGGCGTAGGTGATCTCCTTGGTCTGACCATCGGCCTCGCTGATGGTCGAGACGATCGTGTCGGGGATCGCCGTCAGCGCATTGGCGGCACTGTATTGCCAGCGGTTAGACGCGCTGCCGATGTCGAGCGGTCCGGGCAGATACTGGGTCCAGACCGTCTGGCCCGAGGCATCGCGTCCAGTGACTGTGGTGTGTGTCAACCCGTCGATGGTTGTCGCCTGGCTCGCCACCTTGCCAAAGCCGTCATAGCCGAAGACATGGGTGGCCGAAGCGTTCTGCGACCGGGTCAGCTGGCCGATGTTGTAGAAGCCAACTGCTGCCTCGTCATAGGCATTCTGGGCCAGGGTGACCGCAGTCCCGCCAGGGGCGGTTGCCTGCTTCGAAAGCATCCGGCCGAGCTGGTCGTAGCTCATGGTGGTGACGACACCACGTGCATCGGTCTGGCTGATCAGCCGGCTGCCCCCGTCATAGGCATAACTCCAAGCCCCGAGATCGGGATCGGAGGCCGTCAACCGGCGGCCAAGCAGGTCGTAGCTGTAGGCCCAGCTCGAGCCGGAATGGTCGGTCACCGCAATGAGCCGGCCGAGGGCGTCGTAGGCGCGGGTCTCGTTGATGCTTTGACCGGCAACATCACGCACGATCGCAGCAACGTCGCCGCGCGATGTGGTGGAGGTGATGGTCTGGCGTCCGAGCTCGTCGGTCAGCGTTGCCGCATAAAGCCTTGGGTTGACGGTGCCGCCGCTGTCGAGCCAGTGCACGATGGTGCGCTGGCTGTTGTCGGCATTGACCGTCTTCACCAGCCGGTCGGCCCAGTCATAGCTGTTGGCCGTCCACAACGCCGTCTCATTGGCAAAGCGCGGCAGGGCAATGCGCGCGACATTGCCACGGGCGTCGAACTCGGTGTCGACGATACGTTTAGCCCCTGCCGCCGTCTCACCCGGTGTCTCGACCCGCCAGACCCGGCCAAGGCCGTCGTAATAGGAGCGGGTGAACTGCTCGCCAGCACCATTGGGCAGCGGCGACGAGATCACCAGCGCCTGGGTCAGCGGATTGCCTTCATTCTCGAAGCGGGTCTTGCCGTAGCTGCCGGTCAAGGCAACCGCCGTGTCATAGGGCCGGCAGAACGCATCATAGGTGTAGGTCTGGACGATGCCGTTGGGGTCAGTCCTGCTTGCTGGCTGACCGCACACCGCATCATAGGTGGCGGTCGAGACAAAGCGGGCATCGGCGGGCTGGCCACCGGTGGCAAAGTACTTCGGGCCGCGCTCGGTTACCGGATAGAGGTGGTAGGTCGCATCATAGTCCCACTCGGTGCGGTTGCCCGCACCGTCGACAGCGGCGATCTTGTTGCCGTAGCTGTCGTAGCTGAAGTACTCGTTCATGCCTATCGACGGCGCGATAGCGCTAAAGCTGGCTTTCCATGTCAGGTTGCCCTTAGCAGGCACTGCCCAGACATCGGTGTTGCCGTCATAGTAGTTGTGGCTGTAGCTCACGAAAGGGTCTGTAGCGGTGAAGCTGGCCCGAGCCCGCTCGGCGATCAGGGCCGAGACAATGTAGGACGACGTGTTGGGCGAGAAGTAGCGCTCGGTCCAGATCTCGTCGCCACTCACCGCGGGCCGGCCGTAATCCTTGATCTGGACGATGTTGTTGTAGGCGTCGAACACTCGCTCGACCTTCCAGCCAAGCCCGATGTTCTCCATGAAGGCCGTGTCGGTGACGGTGTTCTGGACCCAGTAGGGTTTGGTTGTCGCATTGACCGCATAGGTCTGTGTCGTCTCGCGCCTGATAACACCGGCGCCGTCCTTCTCGGTGACCTTCTCCGCCAGGCCATAACTCGCCAGATCCTGCCGATACGTCGTCTCGACCACTGGACGGCCGGTCTCGCCAGCGGCTGCGGGCCTTGTCTCCACCACTGTGCGGAAGCCGAGGAACCGCCGTGCCTTGGGATCATATTTGCCACCGGCATAGGCATAGTCAGTGACCGCTGCCGGCCCACCACGCCCGTCGCTTACCGAAAGCCTGGTCACAGTTTGTACTATCTGCGGCAGATATATATTCGCGAAACGAGTAGATGGAGTGTAATCAAATTTCGCGATGGCTCCCGCTTCCCCGACGACAGCCTTCAGCAGGTTCGTTGCCGAACGCTCAGGACTCGATACTGTGACTTTGAGCCGGCCATTAGAGTCGCGGGTCAAAAAGTCAGGTAAGCTATCGCCATTGAAGTCGCCGGTGAGAACGCTGCCTTGGCCGCTTATGCCGGTGGTCTTTGCCACCATGGTCGCCCCCGACAATTGAAAGAAAGCAAACTTGATAGGGCCGTGAATTGCGGCGGAATCGTTACTTGTATCCACGACGACGGCGTCTGCCTTGCCGTCGCCGTCGATGTCACGAAAGGCACCGGTGGCTCTAGGCGGACTGGCAAAGTTAGTATTTAGAACCTTAAATCCACTTCCCGTAGACAAGTAGAACACAACGGTCGGTTCGATGTACAAAACGAAATCCGAGGCGCCGTCGCCGTTCAGGTCCGCTACGGAACAAAATGAACCCGGCAGCGACATATAGCGGCACTTGGCTGCGATACTGGTTTTTTTGGTCCAGGCACCGGCGGCATATGAGTAGACTGAAGCATTACCATCGTGAACCAGAACCTGCTGATGGCCATCCCCTTTGAAATCGCCGGCACCAAGTATCATGGGGAAATTCGATTGGTAGGTGTGGGTATAAAGTGCCTCGATGCCATCCCCTTCGGGATCGACAGCGGTGCCTTGCCACCATGCCGATGGTATTTGATTGCAAACAGACGAAACCCCAGGAGGGCAATTGACCAACGTCGGATTGAGATTGGCGTCGATAGAGACATACCTCTTTCCAGTAGCTCCAGAGAATACTATCTGCTTAGTCGCTACATTGGGGTCCAACCGGCCAACAGACACACCTCGTTTTGTGTCTACATTAGCTATTCGCGCGATGCTCGTCAAATTGCCGTTCTTGTCAAATCTGCCGACATCTATATTGTTGTTCGCTATCGAGGCGCTGTAGTATTCGTCGTATCCGTCAAGGTTTAGATCATCAATCCTGGAAAAAGATACAGTGCCGCTCGCCCCGCCATCGAGGCGCGTATAGGCAGGATCTACGTTCTGATATGAGAGCTGAGCGACAACTTTGGAAACGCCGCCTGAAATCGCGCCAGCCAAAGAGACAGACGAGTCTGTCCCAAAGCGGGTGATTGTAGTCAGCCGCGACGTATTGGACATCGGTTCTTGATCGTAGATTAGCTTGTAAGCGGAACGTAGGTTGGTTCCAACCCTAACGCTGATCGTATTGATCCGTTGCTTGGTGACCGCAATGTCACGACCGTTGGCCATGAGGATAGCGTCCGGTCTTGCCTCGCGATAAAATGTGATGACGGTGCCATTGTAAGCAATTGTGTCTGGGTAACACACGGCCGTTCTCGGCGAGGTGGCAATCTCGGGGCAAGTGTATCTGTAAACAACAGTGTTGCCGCGGGTATCGCTGACGGATGTTAGCAACCAACGAGCATTCCGACCCAGATCAAATTCCGGCGTTCCGGTTGCTGGAGATGTGCCCGCGATTGCCGCAATCGTAGTGAAGGTTGAAACGGTTCCATTACGGTCCGTTACCCCCCATTCATTTACACCTGCCTTGAATGCAACGCGTCGGTAAGATTCGTTTTCAGTCGCATGACTGCCGCCAGTCGAGCATGATGGCGAGGTGACACCTGCAGTGCAAGGCACCAGTTCGACCCCATTGAGCAGATAAACGTCGTTCGCATCGAAGTTAGGCAGACCGTAGCCGGGGCTTGCCCGTTCGATGACATCGAAGCCCTCAATCCCCCAAGCATAACCAAGCCAACCTTGATAGCCGGCGCTCAACTTGGTCTTGCGGGAAGAGTTGTAGTTGAGGGCGATCGCTGGTTCGAGCCCGTGGAACGAAGGCACTTCGATGTCAAATCTATAGCTGAGATTGCCGTCACCACCTGACATATTAGGCAAGGTGACCTTCTCTGGCGGTGCCTTCAGTTGATCCGACGGAGCCCCGGCGGCGGCCGCGCTTACCGCGATTGCGTTGTCGCCTTTCTGCTCCATCTCAGCAGGCTTACTTTTGCTGTTAGCTGCGGGGTCCGCCGCCTTACTATTATCGGTGGTAGCCCCAGCTGACGTTCTTTCGGCCTCGACCCCTCCTATTGCGACAGGGCCAAAAGAAGCGCCGCTATTGCCTAGGTCAGTTGATTGTTCAAAATTAGGTGTTGGCCCCACTGCCTCTGCTGCCCATGCGGCAGGGCCGACGAAGCCAGTTACAAAAGATAATGGACTTAGGCCGGCGATAGCCGTTACAAAGGTCGCGACACCCAAAAGACTACTCTTCATGCCCCACCCTCCGGGTAGAATTGACTAAAGAAGTATTCGAAAATTCTAAAGTAGCGATTTCGATGTATTGGAATCGCTTATGATCATATAGTTCGTATGTCGATCTTGAATTCTCGAAATGTCAAGTAGTGTCTAGGTGTTGAACTTATTAGTCCGCAGCCCCGTTTCGATACGCTGTGCGAGCTGCAGTCACACGCGAGGTCGATGTCTCACAATCTTACCTAGCTATGGAAATGCCCAAGGCAGGATCGGGGCGACAGTTGGCTGACTGCTGCCTGGCATTTTGATAACGGATAGGAAGCGGATTGGCAGCTTCGTCGGTCGGCACATCCGAAGCCGAGCCGATCTGGACGGAGTTCCTGCGCAAGCTGACCCGGCGCGGCCTGCGCGGCGTCAAGCTCGTCGTCTCCGACGCCCCGAGGGCCTCAAGGCCGCCGTCACCAAGGTGCTGTCGGCGACGTGGCAACGCTGTCGGGTGCACTTTATGAGGAACGTGCTGGCGCACGCCGGAAAGAGCGGACGGCGCGTCGTCTCGGCCTTCATCGCCACCGCCTTCGCCCAGGAGACCGCAGAGGCTGCGAGCGTGCAATGGCGGGCGGTGTCGGATCAGATCCGGCCGAAGGTGCCGAAGCTCGCGACAATCATGGACGACGCCGAGCCGGACGTGCTGGCCTACATGACCTTCCCGAAGGAACACCGCGCCAAACTGCATTCCACGAATCCGATCGAGCGTCTCAATGGTGAGATCAAGCGGCGCACCGAGGTCGTCGGCATCTTTCCCAACGACGATGCGATCGTGCGTCTCGTTGGCGCTCTGCTGCTTGAACAGAACGATGAATGGGCCGTCCAGCGGGCCCGCTACATGACGCTGGAAACGATCAGCCAGATGAGCGATGATCCGCTCATCAGCCTGCCGGCAGTGGCGCGCTGATGAGCCCGGCCCATGCCGGAGAGCACGGCGACCAAAGCCGTCAGCTACACCACGCCCCGGGACACGATCTACCAAAACGCCTCGACGCTCAATAGAACTTTAACCAGCTATGTCGATAAAGTGGCGGGCTTTCAGGGGCAAACTTGGGCTGGTGTTAGCATTCGATCACAGGATATTACGGCGCGCTCGCTCGACCTTGCGATTCCCCATGGTGGATCGGCGGCTCAACAGCGTATCATCGATCAATCGGTTAAGTACGGAGCCTCGCGCGGCGTCACCGTTAATGTCATAACCCCGTAAATGAGGCGAACCTGATCCAATGAAAGCTGCAACAATCTATGAGCGTAAGGGCAAGTTGTACGTCCATAGCTCTTCAAAAACGACCGCAGGACTTTGGGTTATTAATGCCCCTGTTTTGGCCCTTGAAATGGAAGATATCGGTCAGGTAGGACGCTCAATTAAGGAGTGTCTGGCCGCATCCCGCGAAGGCGTCCCTCACCCAGTGTCGTTCACAAATCTCTTCGATCCGGTGCTCGATCTTGCGGGTGTCAAATCGTTCGGTACGTTCGTGAAATCGGC
Organism: Aminobacter sp. BA135; assembly: GCF_050859125.1. Taxonomy (NCBI): domain Bacteria; kingdom Pseudomonadati; phylum Pseudomonadota; class Alphaproteobacteria; order Hyphomicrobiales; family Phyllobacteriaceae; genus Aminobacter; species Aminobacter sp. BA135. The sequence goes on along the minus strand of NZ_CP139573.1, from coordinate 498,370 downwards.
GAAATGCGTCGAGATCGAGGCAAATGACGCTGAGACCGTGACATTGATCCCGACACGAAATGAAGGGGCCGATGGCGGGTTCGTTCCGCTACCCAACCGGACGGAAACTACTCTAGGTTCCGATGAGGCAATGGGTTCTGCGGCGGTCGCGGCGCTTGCCATGTCAGTGTGAAGAGAATGTAAGCGGTGTTTCCGGACCACCTTTCGGGAGTGGTCACGATCTGTGAGGTTGCCGATCCTGTATTGGGATCGGAGATCGGCTTGTGTCTGGACTTGACCTTACGCGTGCCCCCGGAGCGGCAGCTTCGGCGTTTCGAGGTGATCAACGTTGCCGCCGGGCGGCGTCACTGGTCTGTGGATGACAAGGCGCGGATCATCGCGGAGACGCTGGGTCCGAACGCAATCATTTCCGAGGTCGCCCGTCGGTATGGCCTCAGGCCGCAGCAGGTCTTCGCCTGGCGCCGCGAAGCGCGCAAACAGGCCGTCTCGGTGCAGAAAGATTCTCCTGCCTTTGTGCCGGCGGTTTTGGCAGCGGTGGAACCTGTGGCCAGCCGTTCACCGAAGCAGCGGAAGCGGCAAGCCACCCGAGATACCGGCATGATCGAGCTTGAGATCGACGGCATCGCGATGCGCGTCGGTCGGGGCGCCGATACCAAGACGGTGGCGGCAGTGATCCGAGCTGAAGGCGACGTCGTGATAGAGTCGACGGGGGCGGTCAAGGTCATGGTGGCGACGAAGCCCGTTGACTTCCGCAAGGGTGCGGAGGAATTGGCGGCGCTGGGTGCGAGAGACAATGGGGGCCGACCCGTTCAGCGGGGCCGTCTACGTCCGGGCGAAGCGGACAGGCCGGATCAAGCTGATCTTCTGGGACGGCACCGGGGTTTGCCTATATGCCAAGCGTTTGGATGATGGGGAGTTCCGCTGGCCGAAAGTGCATGACGGCGCGATGCGGCTGACGGCCGCGTAACTGTCGGCGCTACTCGAAGGGCTCGCCGGGCGGCGGGTCCACGTGGCGCGTCGCACCCGCGTTGCGGTTCAGGCGGGCTGACCCGCGACGAAGTGAATCAGCCCCGATTTCACTGTCGCGGGCTATCGGCGAATATGGTCTGATCCGGTCATGGCGATGACGGCTGACCAGCTTCCCGCCGATCCGGATGCGCTGAAGCCGATGGTCCTGGCGCGCGACGTCGAGAACGCCTGCCTGATCCAGATCATCAAGGAATTGCAGCGTCACCGCTTCGGCCGAAGAGCCGAGACTCTCCCCGAGGATCAGTTGCTGCTGGGGCTCGAAGAGGCCGCGCAGATCGAGGCGGCCTCCGAGGAAGAGAAGGAACAGTCCGATCCCGCCGCACTTCAGATCCGTGCTGCGAAACGGCGAACGAACCGCGGCGCGTTGCCACTGCATCTGCCACGCTCGGAGATAGTCGTCGACATCGAGGACCATGCCTGCCCGGGCTGCCGCACTGGCTTGCACCGGATCGGCGAAGACGTGAGCGAGCGGCTCGACATCGTGCCGGCGCAGTTGCGTGTGATCGTGGTGCGCCGACCCGCCGGGGGTCGCCTATGTCTATGCGCCGGACCGAAAGGCCGAGCGTCCGATCGCTCATCTTGCGGGCTTCACGGGAATCTCGCAGGTCGGCCGCTATGGCGGCTATCGAGTGCTGGCCGACAAAAGCGGCGTGACGCTCGCCTTCTGCTGGGCAGACGTGCGTTCCGGTTCATATCGGCTCCTGTTTGATTTGAACCAGAAGCGGGCTTGGTGAGAAAAGGCCGGTTGGAAAACGACCAATGGCGGGCATTCGACATTGCTGCAAAGGAGGATCAGCCTATGGATTATGACCGTGCCCAACTTGAGGTGGCATTCCAAACGAAGGTGCACTTGAAGTTCATGTTCTTCTGGGGGCACCAACCCGCTAATGATGGACGGCTTTGCGCTCATGAGTGCGCGGGATCATCTGCGGACTGACTGAGCGTAGCAGACCTCAAATCCGCCAGCCAAAAAATATAGCTGTGGATGTCATGGTTGTGTGATCGCGATCAGACAATTTGTGCGCGATGAGTGAGTAATCGTAAGCGCATCGCTGTCTGGGGGGGTCATGAAGCGTGGTCTAGTTGGCGCGGCAGCTCTCGCTGCCAGTGTCTTTGGCGCTGATATTTCAGTAACGTCTTATGTATACGGCTCTGCTGGTCTTGCGGCTATGGCCCAGGACGCGTCATCTGGTTCGACCAATCTTTCCAAGCCTGCGACAGCGCCCGCCGGCTTCGGCAATAGCGGAGTTGGCTTTGCCTCAGATGGTGGTGCGGTTGTGGCGCCAGTGGCACGTGACGCGGATGCTAGCGGTAGCGCCGAGGCTGAGGGCGTGGGTGCTGCGCCGGGTCTAAGCAAAGAGCCAGATCTTGCCGGAGCCGACAAGGACAAGACGGGCAATCCTGCCAAGGACGCTGCCGAAGAGGCTGAGACGGCGAAGAAGCCGCTTGCGGCTGAACCCGAGGCAGCGGCCATGGCTGCGGCCACCACCACACCGGATGCGGTTGGCACCGTCGAGACCTCTGCCAAGGCTTCTATGCCCAACATCTCAGGAACCGGCAATCTGACCAGTGCCATCCCGCTTGATGTGCCTGGCTTCCGCGGTTTGGAGCCGTCGTTGGCGCTGACCTACGATTCCTCGCGCAAGACCAGGATCGGCGCCACCTATCAGGGCTGGCTCGGTTATGCCTGGGGCCTTGACGGCTTTGATGTCATCGAACGTGCCAGCGTCGGTTATGGCATCCCCGCCTTCGATGCAACTGACGTCTTCCTGTTCAATGGCATGGAGCTTGTGCCTTGTGCCGCAGGTGTCGTCTCGCCCTCCTGTGCCACCGGCGGCACGCACGCGACGGAGAATGAATCCTACCGCCGCATTGCCTTCAATGGCACGACCAACGAATGGAAGGTGACCGATCGTGACGGCACCGTCTCGACCTTTCGCTCGGTGGCGGCAGTCTCAAATGCAACCCCGGCTGCCGGCACCCCTGCCTATGACCTTGGTCAGAACTACCGCTGGCTGCTGACTGGGGTCACCGACACCAACAACAACAGTGTCGCCTACAGCTACAGCTGCTCCGACAGCCCGGTCTGTTATCCCGAGACGGTGAGCTACAACGGCACCGAGATCCGCTTTCATCGAGAGGTCAGGCCTGATTACATCCTGATGGCCAATGGCCATGACATCTCGCAGACGACCCAGCGCATCCGGACGATCTCGATCAAGGTCGGCGGTGTTCTCAAGGATGCCTATCAGCTCAGCTACAACCAGGCGCCGATGTCGAACACCTCGCGGCTGGCCCGTGTCGACCGCTATGGCCGCAATGCGACCGTCGCCCCAGACGGCACCATCTCAGGCGGCACGCAAAAGCTCGTCCAGCAGATGAATTATCAAGACGTCGAGACAAGCTATTCTGACCTACCAAGCGGTCTGTTGCCATTCACAGTAGGAACGCCTCCTCACGTTGTCGGCACCATTTGGACCAAAGGCGAACTTGATTCCCAACAGGATTTGAATTTTGACGGCAAAGACGAGTTGCTTGGCCAAACGACGCTCAGTAAATACAAGCAGGTCTATGAGGACGAGCGATATAGGCTCAAATGGGTCGACGAGCCTGGTGGCTATCAGTTTCAGCTCAATTTTGACAGCAACGGCACAGTCACCCGCCGCAATTCTACGTCGATCCACACCGGCACCACGGGTCGCTTTGACGCCACACGCAACTTCAAAGACGGCATCAGCTACACTCTACGTGAGTATCAGGTTCGGCGCGGCGACGACCACTATCCCGCATTCGACCTGAACCGGTACTACTGTAAGACTGGCTCGACTCTGGACTGTCCAAAAACATCGTGCAGTTCAGCTACGGGACCTCATGCGGCTGCCTGCAACGCACTGCCTGCGGAAGCCTGGCAGCGCCCCACTCGGCCTTCGACGCCAGCCACTTTCGTTTTTGATCCCGAAGGTGACGGAACCGACTCTGCCCACAGCGTTGCTTGGCTGAATTCGAACTGGCTCCCTATTGGGGTTGCGGATCTTCGCGGCAACGCGCGCCAGGCGATGCTCTTTCGCTATGGCGCCACTGGCATCATCAAGGCCGAACTCAATGGCGCTTGGAGCACCGGTTCTCTATCGAGCATAGATTGCAGCAACTACGGTTCGTCACAGCCTTTGCCTATGCCCAACTATTCATGTGCGTTGGCAGATGTAAACGGCGACGGGGCAACCGACGTCATCCAGTACTACCGGCCGGCTGCCGCGAATTCGCAGAACACAGCCTATGTGCATCTGTCCACCGGTCGCTCACTGAAACTGGTGAACACGTCGGCCTTGCCGGTCTATGGCGAGTTGGGGCGCATTCATGATGACTACGACAATGACGGCAAGGCCGATTTCCTGCTGGTCAACAGTCAGAAAAACATAAGCCTTCATGCTCTGCGCTTCGGCGCCCAGAACGCACTTGTTCAGTACACCCCATTTGCAATGACCGGTTACAAAGGTAGCGGCGATTTCAACGGTGATGGTCGCATCGACATCATCACTGGGGCCCAAACGGCCAAGCTGTCCGTTCCAAGTGCCGGCAATCCGAACCTGTTGCGCTCGATCACGACTGGCACTGGCGCGGTTGTTTCAGCCGAGTACACGCCATCGAGCCGTTGGGTGAACGACTACCTGCCAAACCTGATGCATGCGGTGACCAAGCTTTCGGTGAGCGACGGCCGCGGTGGACCGGCTGCGGTCACCGACTATGCTTATGCCGGTGGCAAATACGATCCCAAGGCAAGGCGCTTCCTGGGCTTCCGCACGGTGGTGGAGACAAAGCCTACCGCAGCCGGCGAGACCGGCCGGCCGTTGGTCGAGACGACCTATCGCCAGGATCTGGCGAGTTATGGCCTGGTCGCCTCGCGAGTGGAGAAAGACGGCGCCGGTGTTGCGCGCCGCAGCACGACCGAGACCTATGTCGTCAACGCGACGACCAAACCCTATTGGGCGCGGAACACCGCCACCGATACGACGTTGACCGAGAACATCGCGCTCGGCTGGAAAGTCGAGCGGGTGTTCGACACCTACAACAACATCGTCGAGATCAAGGATTACGGCCGGCCGGCGGTGAGCGGCGACGAGATCTGGACGAGGCGCTTCTTCGCACCCAACACGTCAGCCTATATCGTGTCGTTGCCGCGTGCCGAACTGGCGCATTCGGGGCTGGATACATCAGCTCCCTACATTCGCTACGGCCACAGCTTCTATGACGGCAACCACACCGACAATGCCGCGCCACCGACCAAGGGCAACCTGACCTGGGCGCATGCCTACACCAACACGGCGACGCATGCCTCGGTGAACGAGTATTTCAGCTACGACAGCTATGGCAACAAGATCGCCGCGGTCGATGGTGCGGGCAACCGCACCGAATGGGACTATGATGCGACCTATCACCTTTATCCGGTGACCGTGCGCGGGCCGAAGTATTTTGCCACTGGGAGCCAGCCGGCCGATGCCCGGTTCGTTTCGACCGCGACCTATGACGTGGTGTGCGGCCAGCCGGCGAGCAGGACAGACCCCAACGATATCGTCCAGACCTTCACCTATGATGCATTCTGCCGGCCCTATGACACGGCGGTTGCCTTGATCGGCAGCTACAGCAAGAGTCGCTTCGAGAATGAAGGCAATCCGCTGACCCAGGCGCTGGTGATCTCATCGCCGCTGCCCAACGGCGCAGGCGAGCAGTTCACCCGTTCCTATTACGACGGCCTTGGCCGGATCTGGCGGGTCGAGACACCGGGCGAGACGGCGGCGGGCGCCAAGCGTGTCGTCGACACCGAGTTCGATGCCCGCGGCAATGTCGCGCGCATCGCCCTGCCACGCTTTGCCAATGAGACCGCCCAGTGGACGGCCAACAGCTATGGCTGGGCCGACCGGCTGGTCAAGACGGTCAATCCCGACAACAGCCAGCGCACCATCGCCTATAGCCTCGACAGCGGTGCAAGCCCGAACCCCAGGCTTTATGCGGCAACAGTCACCGACGAGCTCGGGCGGCAAACGACAACCACGACCTCGTCACGGGGTGACGTGGTTGAGATCTTACGCGATGTTGGCGGCCTCGCCGTCACCGAGACCCGTGGCTATGACGCGCTCGGCCGCCTCATTGCGGTGACAGACCATTCCGGCTCGAGCTGGGCTTATACTTACGACCTGCTTGGCCGCAGGCTCACAGCCTCCGATCCCGATCTCGGGGCCTGGAGTTATGCCTATGACGGGGCTGGCCGGCTGATCAGCCAGACTGATGCGCGTGGTGTCGTCACCACCATGAGCTACGACCAGCTCGGCCGGATGCTTTCGAAGCAGGCAACCGCGCCTGGCGGGACTGCGGTCACCCTTGCCCAGAATACCTATGACGAGGCAGCCACAGGCTTCTACAACATCGGCCAGCTGACCCGATCGCAGAATGCCAGTTCCAGCCATGTCTTTGGCTATGACGGCTTTGGCAAGGTAGCGAGCCAGGCGACAACCATCGACGGCCTGACCCACACCACCGTCACTGGCCGTGATGCCTCGGGCCAGGCGGTGTGGACCCAGTATCTGCCCGGACCGCTCGACATCGGCAGTTCGACCAACCGCTGGCAATACAGTGCCGCCAATGCACTGACAGCGATCCCCGATGCGATCACCTCGACGCTGCGCGAGGCCGATGGCCAGACGAAGGAGATCACCTACGCCAACGGCGTCAAGACGACCTTCACCTATTCGCCAACCCGGCGCTGGCTCACCAGGGTGACGACGTCAAAGGGTGCAACGGTGCTGATGGACAGTCAGTACACGCGCGATGCCCTTGGCCGCATCACCGCGATCGCAGGGCTGACGCCGGCGGAGAGCTGGAGCTATGGCTATGACAGCCTCGACCGGCTGCTGAGTGCCGACAATCTTGGCAACAACAGTCTCGACGAGACCTTTGTCTATGCCGCCAACGACAACATGGTCTCTCGCAGCCGGGTGGCGGGAACTTATGTCTATCCCGCCCCGACTGCACCACGGCCGCATACGCCGCTGACGGTGGGTGCGCTGGCGCTCAGCTACGATGCCAATGGCAACATGGTCACCGATGGCAGCCGTGCGCTGGTCTGGGACGAGGCCAACCGGCTCAAGCAGGTGACGCTCGCTTCCAACACGGTCAACCTGTCCTACGGTCCTGATGGTGCGCGCACCAAGAAGGCATCGGCCTTTGCCACCACGCTTTATCCCGATGCAGCAACAGAGATCGATCCGGCAGTACAAGGGGCCGAGGTCTACACACGTTATCCGCATCCCGACGTGAAGGTCACGGGTCAGGTCAAACAGTTCTTGCACCGCGATCATCTTGCCTCGGTCAGGCTAGTCACCGATGCCACCGGCGCCACTGTCGAAGCCACGGGTTATGCTGCCTACGGCGAGCGCCTCGCCTCCGGCTTCCAGACCCAGAAGGGTTACATCGGTGAGCGCCACGATCCTGAGATGGGTCTGCTCTATCTCAACGCCCGCTACATGGACCCCGTGCTTGGCCGCTTCATCTCACCTGATGATTGGGACCCAACACAGCCAGGCGTCGGCACAAACAGATACGCCTACGCCCAGAATGATCCGGTGAACAAAGCCGATCCGAACGGGCATAGCGTTGTTGGTGACTTCTTCCGTGAAGTCGGCAAGGCTTTCGAACGCATTGGCAGCGCAATCCGTGACCTATTTGGAGGAGGAGGCGATAGAAACTCCGCTTCCAAGATTGAAACTGCATCCTACAAGAGAGACTATGGCCAAAAAGCTATTCCGCTCGGGCCGGGTATTCCTCTTCCAGAGGTGGCCGTGCCTGGGTCACCAGCAAACAAGAAATGGCAAAGGGACACCACATCCACGCTCGGGAGCCTGCTAAATGCTCTTGTTGACAGCCTAAAGCCACAACCAAAAACTGTGTATCGGGCCCTGCGGCCGGACGAGGTGCCGTTTCACATGGGGCTCAAGGCAAGGAATCCAGGAGCGAACATCACCCCCGACATGCACATAGCGTTCGATTGGTGGGACAGTCAGTGGATTTCTTCGTCCTATGACCGGATTGTGGCAGAGAGGTATGCGCAGAACCCTGGTTCAAGTGGTATAGTAGTCGAAATAGACCTCAATCGGGTTCAATCATACCGTGACTTTTCACAAGGTGGAACTGGACACCCTCGAGCCGACAGCTTAGCGATCGGCGACAAGGAAGTTCTAATCGAAGGACGAGTTGGACCGGAGGCGATAACGGGAAGCTTTGCCACGCGGAGAAAATAGAGATGGAACTGATGTTTTCGGAGTACTTTCAACCGGGTGGGTTCTTTTTCGAGGTGAGAAAGAAAAATTTCTCCGAGGCAAAATCAGAAGAAGTAGTTGGTGCGATCAAGTCAATTGAAGTAAATAATATAGACGATGCAGAATGGATTAATATTGCAAAGTCAATTTGGGACTTTCCGTTCTTTGCAAGAATGTACAGAGATAGATGTGTCGAAAATGGCGCCGACGAAAAAAAATACGATGCATTTACTATGGACTTGTACCAGGCGACCGAGCGGATATTGAGAAGAGCGTAGTGTGTGCTGACAGGTTCCCGCCTTGGCTGGGCTAACGTCGTCTGTGGGTAGGGGCATATCCGAGGCTGTCGGCTGAGTGCAGGCCGACGGCAAGGGCTATATTCCACTTAGCGGAAACGAGTTGTGAAAGTTGAAGCAAAATAGTTTCTTGGCCGACGCGAGGCCCCTCAGCTCGATTTTACGTCAACTAGAGAAATTTCCGCCGAAACTGCTGAAGGCCGCTGCATGTACGGGGATATGCTAATCTTTCATACGTCATATCGTGGCCTCGAGATCTATGTGCTTTGATCAAGCAGAAGGTGCTTATAATTGGCGTCTTGAGGGGTTACCCGATGGGAGCCGGATAGCTTCGCGGACATGGAGCAACGGCTTCAAGGGAAAGGCCAGTACATTCGTACGGTGACCGTGGACCAGCAGTCCCGCAGCAGCCAACGGAATTAGCCCCTAAAATTTTGGACGCCTTCTTCTCTAACATTGAGGCAAGGAGGCCGTGAAGCGGTCTGGCAATTTGAGTGATGATTTCAAGGCGGATGCGGTCGGGCAGCCAGCGGCGAGTGGACGTCGTCGAATTTATTCAGCTTGCGGCGATTTTCAGCTTTGATGCATCAGATGCACTGAAGATGCTAATGGATATAGCCGAACAAACAGAGGAGCAATGCTTTAAGCTGGATTGGCCAATGATCCGTTCCAAGCAATCGCGGGTGTCGGGTCCGGGCTGCCTGCTGCGGGCGTTTATGGCGGACCACGCAGCGCCTGAGCTTGCAAAACTTTCCGTGTTGGAGTCGAGACGTGCGTAGCTTGTGGATAGCGTCGCGGAAACGCCACAATATCAGCGGCGGCTATTAGAAAATGGTTAGTCTCGATTCCAAATGGAATCGGATCGAAGTTTATGAAGCGCAGAAGCCACATAATACTGTGCATGGCGCTTTTTGTGTCCAGTTGCTCCTCATCAGGGTCGGACTTCTTCTCCGAGACCGTCGAAAGCCTTCATGCGAAGAACTCGCCACTGCGCAATGGAACTCCGCACTCTCAATCACTGAGTTCAGCAAGCGGAACGGCCGCGAAATTCTCCGGCGCCCAGTATACAGGCTCAGGCAATTTCGTGTCCTACGGTGCGCCCGTGGCGAAGGTCACCGGAAGTGGTGCCGGACAATATGAGCTCAATCTCGTCAATGCGCCGGTAGCGGATGCGGCCAGGGCTGTGCTTGGCAACGCTCTGCAGGTCAACTACGTCGTCGATCCGCGTGTCCAGGGCACGGTCACGCTCCAAACGTCAAAACCGGTTTCGAAAGACGCACTCGTCGACGTCCTCGAATCCGCACTAGCGGTCAACGGGGCAGGGATTATCCGCCGCGCCAACACTTACCAGATTGTCCCACTGTCCGACACGCTCTCGAGTACGCCTTCAGTGAGTGTGCCGAGCACTACGCCTTCCGGCCCTGGGGTGAAGGTGCAGGTCATCGAACTTCAATACATCGCGGCGGAGGAAATGAAGACGATCCTGGAGCCAATAACCCGACAGGGGTCAGTGCTTCGTGTGGATTCGACCCGCAACCTGATCACGGTTGCTGGCAACAATTCTGATCTTACGGCAATCAGAGAGGCTATTTCGGTTTTCGATGTCGACTGGATGCGTGGGATGTCGGTGGCGCTGCACCCGCTCAAAACGTCGAAGCCCAGTGCCGTTGCCTCTGAGCTGGACTCGATTTTTGGCACCAACGGCGGGCCGGGTGCGAACGTCATCAAGTTCATTCCCAACGAGCGCCTGAACGCAGTCTTGGTGATTACCTCGCGCCCCGCTTATCTCAGTCGAGCGGCAAGCTGGATCGCCAAACTCGATAAGCTCGCCCAGACCACCGAAGACCAGTTGTTCGTCTACCAAATCCAGAACCGGCCGGCGAAAGAGCTCGCCGAAGTGCTGACGGCCGTGCTCGGCTCGTCACGCGGAAAAAAGGCGATCGAAGCAGGAGCCAGCCTTTCCCCGGAGATGACACCTATTGCGCTTGCTTCGGATGGTCTTACGCAACTGCCTCTGACGGGGCCATCGTCAGATGCTGAGGTTCAACTCGATGGCTCTGCCCCGCCGAAAGTGGTCGCAGACGTCGAAAACAACGCGTTGCTTATTCAGACGACGGCCCGAAGTTACGAGCGGATCGAACAGATACTGGCCCAGCTCGACGTGCTCCCTACGCAGGTCATGCTGGAAGCGGTCATCGCGGAGGTAACGCTGACCGACGAACTAAAGTTCGGCATGCGCTGGTTCTTCGAAAACAACGGCTTCAAGGTGTCTCTGGCGGACGTGGCCGAAGGGCTTGCTGGCTCGCAGATCCCCGGCTTTGGCTGGAGCTATGCCGCTGACAACATTCAGGTCACGCTCAACGCCTTGTCTAATGTGACGGATGTGAACGTGATCTCTGCGCCCACGCTTATGGCGCTCAATAACCAGAAGGCAACACTTCAGATCGGCGATCAGGTGCCAATCATCACACAAAGTTCTGTTGGTACGGGCGCGCCGAATGCACCTGTCATCAATTCAGTTCAGATGAAAGACACGGGCGTCATCTTGTCCGTGGTCCCGCGGATCAACAATGCCGGGCGGGTCATGCTCGACATCTCCCAAGAGGTCAGCAATGTAATCGAAACGAAGAGCTCCGGTATCGATTCACCGACAATTCAGCAACGCAAAATCGCAACGCGTGTTCTTGTCAACGATGGTGAAAGCCTCGCCCTTGGTGGCCTCATTCAGGAGAACAACAACGTAACCAGACGGCAGGTGCCGCTGCTCGGTGACATTCCGATTATTGGCAATGCATTCAAGAGCAAGGCCGACAGTATTCGTCGAACGGAGCTGATCATCTTCATCAGACCCCGGGTCGTAAGAAATATCCCCGAGGCACGGCAGGTGACGGACGAATTCCGCGGCATGTTGAGCCTTAAGACGCCTATCCAGAAGCGGCGCGGAGGAACTCGTACCGAACAGGACATCAAGAGGCTTGCCTATTGATGAAGAGGCTTGCCTATTGATGCCTGGGTACGAGCAATCTGCCGTGGCGGTCGCCTCGATGATTTTGGCCACACTTTTGGCCGCGATCGCATACATCGATATTCGCCGGTTCGTCATCCCAAACGTACTGAACTTGGTACTTGGTGCTGCTGGGCTCTGCGTGCAATTTGCCACCCAGCCAGGGGATCTACCCGCTCGGGTAGCTTTCGCTATAGGCTTTGGGTTGCTGTTCTGGCTGGTGCGGGAGCTTCATTACAGACTACGAGGCGCAATTGGGTTGGGTCTCGGGGACGTTAAAATGGCTGCCGCCGCAGCCATCTGGATCAGTCCAATGCTGCTGCCAGTCTTGTTATTCTTGGCGAGTGCGAGCGCCTTGCTGTTCATAGGGGCCCGCGCCGCTACTGTCGGCTCGGTTTCGACAGCCACGCGCATACCATTCGGGCCATTCCTGGCCATTGGCCTGGCAGCGACCTGGACGCTTGAACAATACACTGCATTAGGTGAGGGACTGATCGGATGGTAGCCGCAGACGCCAATTTGAAGAGCCGCGACGACAAGGACGACTCCGGCTTCACGCTTGTAGAACTGCTGGTCGTCCTGGCAATCATCGCGCTAGTGGCTACACTGGCTGCTCCGCAAGTGCTGCGCTATTTGGGGTCGGCTCGGACAAATGCCGCCAAGGCGCAGATCCGCAACATCGAAAGCGCGCTAGAGCTCTACTATATCGACAATGCTCGTTACCCTTCGACTGACGATGGGCTGTCGGCACTCGTTTCGGCTCCGCAAGGCTCATCCGGCTGGAATGGTCCTTATCTCAAAGGCACAAGCGGTTTGAATGACCCGTGGGGGAAGCCTTATCTTTATGAAGTGAGCGCCGAGGGCAGTGCGGTCAAGATTCACACGTTTGGGCGGGATGGTACGCTGGACGGAACAGGGGAAGATCAGGACGTCACCAACTGACCGCGGCCTCAGGCCTTAATTGGCCTGCTCCAGACCTGCCAAGACCAAGCGAGCCAAACCATTCGATGAATAGCTGACACCGTCACGAACAACGGCGATCTTAAAGCGAATAGCGGCAGGCAGACGTTTCTGAACCGTCCATTCCGTCGACCATTTCGCGGGTAGGGCGGTTCCGTCGAGATACTCGAACTCTACCTTTGCTTCGCCATTCAGTACGACGATGCGTTCTGCATCTAACGCAGTATTCGCGTTTCTTATCCGCCGCGGTAGGAGTTCGAGCATCAAGTCATTGTCAATCTTGCCGTCCTGCTTGTCAGTGAAGACCGCTATCTGCCTCAAGGCTGATGAACTGAATCCGGTGGCCTGAACACCAACCAACTCCAGCCTTTGGTGGCTTCCCGAAAGAAAAAGCGTGTTGCCCTGAGACGAGAGCTGCAACGGCAAGGGCTCCGCAGCTGAGATCAAACCTTCCAGGAAGTTCGCTGCGGCGTCGATTTCTGTCTGTGTCTCTGTGGCATTCGTAATTCTGATGATCGAACGCGCTTGGCCAAGAAAGACGATCATCAGCGACGAAATCACCGCAATCAACGCAAGCGCAACCAGCATGTCGATCAAGGCAAAGCCGTCGGTGCACGGATGGCTTTGCCGGCCGCGTGCTTCTGGGCAGTCCCAGGTTCGCGTGGCTAGACCCGTCACTGCGGATGCCTCGCCGGTGCTGGCACGAACGTCAGGAAGCGATTGTTACCTGCGGAAGGCCAGATAGATGTACTTGGCTCAATACGAAGAGCAATGATGCGACCGCCTTCGATGTCGATCTCACGCCCTTCTGTGCGATAACCAGCAAGCCCGGTTTGGTCGGTGTTGGAGGCGTCGGCGGCGGAGCCGAACTGACGCAACAGAAGTGCCTCGCGCAACTCCCTGATCGAGCGAAGTTGTGCTTCGGCTGTCACAATGTTCCGTCGAGCCAGTGCAATGGACTGACTGACCATGCCCAGGACCAACGCCAGGATGGTAAAGGCGACAATCATTTCCAGTACGGAAAAACCAGCTTCCTCGGAAGTCGCAGTTGTTTGCATCAGTGGACCCGCTGTCTTGCAGAAAGACCCGTTAGCCAATTGACCTCGATCTTTACCTCAGAGGTGGCGTCCTTCAGAAACAGTTCAGCACCCGTTGCGCTGCCATTTGGAAGAAATGCGAGTACAGCTTCGGATTCGGCGCGAACTGTTTCTCGGCCTGTCACGATCGTCAGTTCGACTCTCCTGCGGAAGACTGAGCATGAAGTCATCGGGAAAGCGGATTTGCCTCGCTCCTGGCGCAATGACAACTGATTGAGGTGATGCCCGTGCAATTGCTATCGTTCTTGACACGCGGAGCCGCGAAACGATCTCACGAGATATCGTTTCGGCGTTTTGCGATCGCGCAGTTGCCTGGATGCCCGGAAAAGCCAGCGCTGCCACGAGCGCGACAATTGCCAAGGTGACGAGGAGTTCAAGAAGGGTGAACCCTTCCTCGTTTCCAGCTTTGACAAAGGTCGGAATGGCGATTGTCATTTGAGCGCCAGATCATTGATGCTCAAGATGGTCGTCATGACCGAGACTACCAGGCTGCCCACAACAAACCCCAATGAAATTGTCATAATCGGGGTCAACAATTTGAGCAGGGCTTCGATCTGGCTGGTCACGCGCATCTGAAGCATGTCTGCCGCACGCTCGAGGACAGCGGGAAGGGCATTTGCTTCTTCGCCGATGCTGATCAGTGACACCGTAGCTTTCTCGAACAATGGCTGGCTCGCGATGGCGTCATGCAGCTTGGAGCCGTTCGCGACGTTTTCTTTGATGTCTGCAAAATGCGGGCGCAGTCCTGCCTGGGCGACCGTGTCGCCGGCGAGCTTGAGCGCATCCAACATCGTCACGCCATTGGCGAGCAGCAACGAGAGCGTTTGAAGGTAGCGGGCGACAGCCGTCCTCTTGATCAATGGGCCGAGCAGTGGCGTCTTCGACAGCGCTTCGGATGCAAGATCCCGCACACGAGCGGATTGCGACATTCCAAGGAACGCCAGCAGGCAGATCAATACGATCAAAGGGAAGACCGCGGGATAATCGATGAAGGTGTTCCTCAGCGATGAAAGCATCGACATGACCAGTGGCTTATCGGACGTTGAGCCCTCGAAGATTGGTTCCAATGCAGGAACGAGCACGGCCGCGAGCACGAAGAGTGCGCCAACCATGACAATCAACAGGAAGGCCGGATAGGTCAGCGCCTCGATGATCGCTGCCTTCCGTCGCGCACTCGCTTGGTAGGACTCTGCCAGCTTCTGACAGACCAGCGCAATCCTCCCGCTTCTTTCGCCACTGGACAGCAGCGCCACGGTCGTTGGCGACATCGCCGGCAAGGAAGCAAAAGCCTCTGCAACAGATCGGCCACTGACGATTAGGTCTTGGACGCTTTGAAGCTGCCCTTGCCTCGCGCGGTTGCTTTCGCTTGCAATCACTGCCGCAAGCGCGCGGTCGATCGTGAATCCGGCATTGAGCAACACGGACAAGTCGGAAAACAGCCGCTCAGGCTTCACCTTTTGCGAAAACAATGCAAACGATGACGGCCTGGCCGCGCTTTGGTCTGTTTTGGTTGGTGCCAAATAGTACGATCGGCGCCCTCGTTTGCTAAGGTCTCGCGCGGCGTCCTGTTTCGTGGCGGCCTCCAAGAGCCCGCTTTCGTCAGTGCCATCGGCTAAGTAGGCGCGGTAGCGGAATGTAGGCATCAGCTGCTGCCACCATAGTCCAGCACCCGTCGAACTTCCTCGATCGTCGTCGTGCCGCCGGCGCTCAAAGACATGGCATGCGCGCGCATTCTGGTCATACCGGTTCTTGCTGCGGCCAGTTCAATCTCGGCTTCGCTGGCGCCACCATCGATGAGCGCTGCAATTTCGGGAGACACGTGCAGCATCTCATAGGTCACTGTTCGCCCGCGATATCCAGTGCCGTTACACCGTGTACAAGCTGCCATCTCGGCAGACACTGGTTTGCTAGGGGCCGTCGTGCATTCTGAACAGCAGCGCCTCAACAACCGTTGCGCAATGACACCCTTGATCGTCGAACCAAGCAAATAGCCTTCGATGCCCATATCCCGAAGCCGTGTCAGTGCCCCGGCAGCGCTGTTGGTATGAAGCGTTGAAAACACCAGATGGCCTGTCAGTGCGGCCTGGATGGCAATCTGAGCGGTCTCACGGTCACGAATCTCGCCAATCAAAATCGTATCGGGGTCCTGGCGAAGGACCGATCTGAGGGCGGTTGCAAAATCGAGATCAATCGCCGGGTTAATCTGCAACTGGGTGATGCCGTTCAGTCGGTACTCGACCGGGTCTTCGACGGTGAACACCTTGACGTCGGGCTTCGTAATTTCCGACAAAATTGAATAGAGTGTCGTGGTCTTGCCGCTGCCGGTTGGCCCAGTAACGAGCACGATGCCGTTTGCCGACTGTGCCATGCGCGCAATGTTTCGTTGCGCATCATCGTCATAACCAAGCTTGCCCAATCTCAGCTCGACGGATGCACGGTCGAGAATTCGCAGCACCATCGTCTCACCGTGAACCGATGGGACAATGGACACCCGAAGGTCGACATCTCTGCCCCTGACGGCAATGCGCATCCTGCCGTCCTGCGGTAGCCGCCGCTCAGCAATGTTCAGCCGCGACAGGATCTTTACGCGCGTTGAGATGCCGGCCAACATCGCCAACGAAGCTGTGTTTACGGTCGTGAGCATGCCGTCATGGCGGAAGCGAATTCTAATCTGGTCCTCAAGCGGCTCGATATGAATGTCCGTTGCGCCCTCATCGACTGCCCTGGTGATCGTTTCTGCGACAAAACGGACGATCGGAGCTTCTCGCGCAAAGTCCTTCAGCCGATCGAGATCGTCCTGCGCCAACGAGTAGGCGCTCTCGATTTCAACATCGCCTTCAGATGAGGCCTGAGCGATCTTGCCAAGATGGTCCAGATGTTCTGCAATCACCCGCCTCGGCAAGATGCGCAACGATACTTGGCGATCACAATGAAAGGCGACCGCATCTATTGTTGGACGGGCAAAGGGATCGGCGACGGCCAGGACAAGCTTTTGCTCGGACATTTCGAGAGGCAAGAGCGCGTGTTCTTGAAGATATCCGAGTGACATGCCGCCTATACCCTCTTTGGGAGGGCTGCCGATATCATCCTGTGCAGGTGGAAGCTCCAGGAACGCCGACAGATGACTCGCCAGCTCGTCTTCACGCAGAAGCCCGAGTTCAGTCACAACGGTATCAAATGGCTGACCGGAAGCACGGAACGCCGCTGATACGCGTTGGATGGACGGTGCGGTGAGAATGGCACGATGTTCAAGGTAACTCAGGAATCCGTCCATCTGTGAAGGTTGGGCAAGGCTATCCATTGGCCCATTCCCTCAAGATCTGGGTCGTCTCCATGCCAAACAGCTCATCGCACCCGCCAAGCGAATCCGCTGCCTTGCTATCCAAATCAAATGCCAGTGCTGGCGTTCGCGTTACAAGGCGAAAATCTCGCCCCCCGACGCGCTCGATCACGTACCCTGCATCACCAACCAAACCGGACGCCCCTCTTCGGATGACCACGCTGACGGTATAGGCGCGGCTATCAGACTTATCGGCGACAATGGAGGCGACGTTCGCGTTGGCCCGAATGGTGTTACGCACGATGTCCGGAGCGTGCAAAGTGCTGGTTGTTCCGCTCCTGGAATTGACCGTGAACACGCCATGTAGCCGGCTTGTTGGGATGCCACTTAGCGTTGCGATGTCATTTAGCTCGGAGACAGACTCGAACGGCGCACGCTTGAAACCGCCGCGAACAGAAGTTTGGTCGGTCGACACGTCTGTTGCGGAAAATGCGCTGACACTGTTTCGGAACGCAACAACTGTACTAGCCGTTTTTGAGGCATCGGCCGGGCCGAGACCGAGAGCGGCAAACCCGAGGGCAAGCAGTGGCGGTTCCGCAGCGTTGAGGTCGATTAGGCCGTTGTGATCCTGAACCTGGGCCTGAACAAGCAAGTTGTCGGCGCGGCAACGCATCGGAGAGAAATCCAGAGGCAAATTGGCTGCAGTTCCGCTGGTAACGGCGGCAGACAGGACATTGACCAACCCCATGGCCAACAGGGACAGCTTTTCGTGCTCGATCTCATTGTTGGCGATCAACAATTTAGTCTTCGCCGTCACCGCGAACGGAACCACGAGGGCGGAAATGACGAGCAGAAATGCAAGGACGCCGACCAGCGCGAACCCCGAACTTCCAAGTTCGACAGTCTCCCTAGTCCTGGGCACTCGATCCTCCTTCGAGATTGCCGCTGTCATTTGACGGGTAGAGCAAAAGGTGACTGGTCTGGCCATTTTGTTGCAGCGTAGCCCTGTCTTTGCCGATCTCGGCAATCGTCCATCCGGCAACAGTGTCACCGTAGCGGTGCCATGCCGGTTGGTCCTGGCCGTCAACTTTCAGCAAGGCCTGCGCGGTCTGCCCTGTGATGCTGATCCCCAGCAACAGCGGAGCGGGGGATGTGACGACCGGTATTTCGACTGCGGTGGGCGGTGTCGGCGGGAGGGCCGCCGGAACTGGCTGTGGCTCGATCTCGATTGTGTGCCGCCTGCGATCGGGACTGAACAATGGCCGATCGAACGTTTCGGCGAAGTCTGAAGTGGCTGGCGCAGGAATCGTTGCGTCACTGGCGGCCCGTCCGCCATTGCGTTCCCCAATTTTGGCTGTAGGTGTGATCGGCGCCAAATCCAAAGGCCTTCCGTTCAGCCATAGATTTGATAGCCCCACAAGCACGGTCGCAACGGCAATGACGGAGAGTACTTTGCCGTTCATGGCTGCGCTGCCCCCTCTGCGGGCTGGGTATTTGCCCGTACAGCACCATAGAAGAGGACCTCTGCAAAAAGATCAGGGGCAGCGGCATTGGGAGCCTGCGGTCCTGGCACGGTTGACCGCAGCGTTGCCTCGCGGATGAACAGCACTGGCAGAGAGGATTCGAGAGCCAGGACTGTGTTGTGAATGCCTTCCAACGGACCCGAAATACTGCCGCGTATGCCTATGTAACTGACGCCTGCTTCCATAATCATCGGGGCATTGCCCGCAGAAAGGACAATCACGCTGTTCGCCGACGCTGCAGAGTTCAACCGCGATTGAAGGTTGCTGCGGATGACAGCATCGCTTTCGCCGACAAGAAATTCGTTGGCTTCGGCAGTTCCGCTAGCAGGCAGCTGAGCCTCTTGTAGCGTTTGCGCGAGCGCGACCACTGCTTGAAGCTGCCCAAGCGTTTCCCGCTTTTGTGTGATCTGATCCCTGGCGTTTTCCAAGGTCGCAAAAGCCTGGACAAGGGCCCAGACTGTGAGGCCGACGACAAGCATGGCGATGGCTATCGCCAATCCTCGCCGCGTCGCTTGCGGTGCATTGAGAATTTGGGCGGCGAGCGTCATGGGCTGACCACTTTGGCCTTGATGGCAAAACGCTCGCCTTCCTGGCCTGGTACCTTGACGACAGGAGCTGTAAAGTCTGGAGAGGCGATGAGCGGTGACGCCTCCAGCGGCTCAATGAGATTTGCAGCAAAAGCCGCAAAGCCGCTGATGGTCACCTCATTGCCTTTAGCCTGCAAGTCGGTCAGCCATGCATCGTCAGGCAGAACGCGTGTCAGCTCTGCCCAGGTTCGCATCAGCGACGGCGAGTTCTGCTTCTCGTGGCGGATGGTAGCAACCAGATCCAGTTCCGTTTGTCGCCTCTGGACCTGACTTCGTGCCAACTTTGCTTGAACTTGCGCGGCGGAAATCTGCTCGTCCAGTTCGGTTTGCGCTACGCGGTAGCGCCAGAGAGCGTGAGCGTAGGTTCCGGCGACAACAAGAAGGAAAAGCACGACAACGGTGCGGCTAGTTAGCTTTCCCAGTCGATCCTCTCGTGTTCGCGGAGCAATATCGCGATAGCTCAACCGGTCAACTCTTTCTTCGCCATCATCGGTCGTGATGGAAATCTCGCCGACCGATAAACCTGAAAGCCGGATCGCTTCAAGCGCAGAGGCAAGCGTCTTGCGCTTGATGACGTGGTAGCGACATCCGGCGCGTTGTCGATCAGCGAAGACAACGTGAATCTGCGAAAGTTCAAGCGGAGTCGCAGCAAGCAGGTCCAGTTCGGCCATTGCTCTTGCGTGCCTTGCCGGAAGGCGGTGAGAGACCAACTGCCTCGCCAATATCAGGTCACTGTGGATGCAAATGTCTACTCGTTCTACGGATGCACCGACTGCAAACTGCAGCGCTGAGAAAACTTGTTGCATGCTGGCGTCACGGGAAACGACGCTAGATTCTGCATGTCCAAACTCAACTTTAATACTATCTGCGCTCACCAGAAGCGAAACACCCTTATGAGGGATGGTGCGTTTCTTGGAGAATGGGTACGCACAAAGGGCACGCAGTTCATGGCGCCACCAATCGAAAAGATCCGTGATGTGATCCTTCAATACACTCATGTTAGCTTCATACCTTGGCGAATCGCCCCGGTTCACATCGCCAATGTAGCGAAGGTTATGCACGCCTAGTGCCCAGCAAAAATTGAAATGGGGCATGTCAGTAAGTTTGTCACAGTTATTGTGCCGGACAGCGCTCTCCAGATTGAAATCGTGAGTAGGTAACGCCAGCCACCGGCAGCGAGCGTCGGAATCACCACGCCAGCAGTTGCAATATTCACTAGCCATGTCAGCCACGTGACCGCGGCCCGTTTTGGTGGCGCGGCCAAGCTGTTCAACAACACAGAAATAGTCGAGAAACCATTAGGAGCGCTGCCACACAGCAGTCGGGATCACAGACGCTTTTCCAAAAATACCTGTGGATATCTTGTTGGCGCGATTCGCGAACGAAGCATTTCATGCGCAAGACCAAGCGCTACATTACTTTCTGGGAGCGGGACCATGGGGCGTAGTATTGTCGGCGCGGCATTTTTTGCCGCGGGCGTGCTTGGCGCGGATATTTCAGTCACGTCTTATATTATGGGGTTGACTGGTCTCGCGGCACAGGCGCAAGACACCTCCTCTAGCTCGCCTGATCTTGCCAATCCTAATGCGGTGCCTAGTGGGTTTGGCAATGGCGGCGCTGGCTTTGGCTCAAGTGCCGCCAAGGATGTCGCGCCGAAGGCAGGTGGTGTTGAATCTGGCACTGGCACAGATACGGCAGCCGAAGGTGCGGCGGCGGAAAACCCGGGCAGCGAAAAGCCAGATCTTGCCGGGACTGACAAAGAGCAGGGCAGGCCTGCTGATGGCGAGGGGGAAGACAAGGCTGGCACGGCGAAGCCGCTTGACGGCGAGCCCGAGGCAGCGGCCATGGCTGCTGCCAGCGCCACGGCCACGCCCACCGAAACCATTCAAAGCTCGGCCAGAGCATCTGTGCCCAACGTCTCGGGTACTGGCAATCTGACGAGCTCCATTCTGCTTGACGTGCCAGGTTTCCGTGGCCTCGAGCCATCGCTGACGCTGACTTACGATTCTTCGCGCAAGACAAAGACAGGCGCAACCTATCAGGGCTGGCTCGGCTATGCGTGGGGCCTAGAGGGCTTTGATGTCATAGAACGTGCCAGCGTCGGTTATGGCGTCCCCGCCTTCGATGCATCCGATGTCTTCCTGTTCAACGGCATGGAGCTGGTGCCATGTGCTGCAGGCGTCGTCTCGCCTTCCTGCGCCACAGGCGGAACCCACACGACGGAGAACGAATCCTACCGCCGCATCGCGTTCAATGGCACGACCAATGAATGGAAGGTGTCCGATCGTGACGGCACAGTTTCGATCTTCCGCTCGGTGGCGGCTGTGTCGGGCACAACTCCGGCTGTCGGCACTCCTGCCTATGATCTTGGCCAGAACTACCGCTGGCTGCTGACTGCGGTCACCGACACCAATGGCAACAGTGTCACCTACAGCTACAGCTGCTCCGACAGCCCGGTCTGTTATCCCGAGGTGGTGAGCTACAACGGCACCGAGATCCGTTTCCATCGCGAGGTTCGGCCCGATTACATCCTGATGGCCAATGGCCATGACATCTCGCAAACGACCCAGCGCATCCGGACAATCTCGATCAAGGTCGGTGGCGTCCTGCGTGATGCCTATAAGCTGAGCTACAACCAGGCGCCGATGTCGAACACCTCGCGCCTTGCCCGTGTCGACCGCTACGGCCGCAATGCCACCGTCGTAGCAGACGGTGCCATCTCAGGCGGCACCCAGAAGCTCGTCCAGATGATGAACTATCAGGATGCAGCAGCCAACTATGGGGCTACCAGCACAATCACACTTGGGACCTCTAGCCCATCCGGTTCGCTCGACAGTCCAGCAATTCCCAGGCAGATTGGCGACCTCGATGCCGATGGTAGGGACGAGCTCTATGGTGTCAGCGAGGCTCGCCTGCATCATCCCAGGCGAGGCGACAACGACAGCTGGACCGAATACAGAACCCATGTCTCGAGCATCACGTTCAATCCGGACGGACAGTTCAAAGCTCGCAGCAAACTGAGTCTGGGAAGCGGTCAAGACGACGGCTATCAGGTCAAGGTCGGACGCTTGCTCGCCAACAAGATTACGTCCGATTTAATTCCAATGCGCATAAAAAGCCAAGAGACCTCGCAGGGGACACAATACTACAGCGCCTTTGCAATGGTGGCCAAAACCAGCCCCACACTGGCATTGAGTGCCGGCGATTGTGCTCAAGAGTATGCGCAGGTGTGTGCGAACTTCCCCGTCGGCGGCGTTAACGCGCCTGATCCAAACAAGCGTCCGAGTTTCGTCGCGGACATGGATGGTGACGGTATCGATCAGCTGCACAGGACAGTTCAACCCAATGGCAGCTACTATGCCATTGGTTCTGCGCTCGCCGGCACATTCGATCTGCTCGGCAATGGCAGACAGCGCGGAGTTTTTTGGGACGGAGGCAATCTCTGGCGGGCTGACCGAGACTCGTCTGGATGGTGGTCGCGAACCTATGTGGAGAAGAATGGCTGCAGCGGTTCCCCGGTCGACATCAACGGTGATGGCGCAACCGACTTAGTGAGCGTCGCTATGGGCATGAGCGCGACTGTATGCCTGTCGACGGGCCGTGCATTCAAGAAGCTCTCCATGGCCTTCCCAACCCTGTACTATCCAGAGCCTTACGGCGGCACCGTTGGCTTTGCGGACTTTGACAACGATGGACGGAGCGAGATTGTTTCCCTTCAATTCAATAGCAATGGAGACCTGACAAGCGAAACGGGCGCTATCAAGGTCTTTGCACTTCAGTTCAAGGCAACAGGCCACGCTGGAGTACATTTCCCGGCTTTAAACAGGCAATCACAGTTGAGCATGGGAGATTTCAACGGTGACGGCATTCCGGATTTTCGTACTGGGTCAAACATTGTTCTGTCGACTCCCGGGCCCGGCAACCCGAACCTTTTACGTTCGGTGACGACAGGGACTGGCGCTGTTGTTTCGGCGGAATACACGCCGTCGAGCCGTTGGGCCAACGACTTCCTGCCCAGCCTGATGCATGCGGTGACCAAGCTTTCGGTGAGCGATGGCCGTGGTGGGCCAGCAGCAGTCACCGACTATGCCTATGCCGGTGGCAAATACGATCCCAAGGCACGGCGGTTCCTCGGCTTCCGCACGGTAGTGGAGGCGAAGCCTGCCGCAGCAGGTGAGACCGGCCGGCCGGTGGTCGAGACGACCTATAGGCAGGACCTGGCAAGTTATGGCCTGGTCGCTTCGCGAGTGGAGAAAGATGGTGCCGGTGTTGCACGCCGCAGCACGACCGAGACCTATGCGGCCAATGCGACGACCAGGCCTTATTGGGTCCAGAACACCGCCACCGACACGACGTTGACCGAGAACATCGCGCTCAGCCTGAAGATCGAGCGGATGTTCGACGCCTACAACAACGTCACCAACATTAAGGATCACGGTCGTACCGATGTAACAGGCGACGAAACCTGGACAATGCGCCTCTTCGTCCCCAATACCTCAGCCTACATCGTATCACTGCCGCGACTTGAAAAGGCATGGGCCGGCTTTGACACGAGCTTGCCTGCGATCAAATACGGCCACAGCTTCTATGATGGCAACCACACCGACAACAATGTGCCGCCCACCAAGGGCAACCTGACCTGGGTACACGCCTTTGCTGACGCCGCGCTCCAAACCTCGGTGAACGAATACTTCAGCTACGACAGCTACGGCAACAAGATCGCCGCAGTCGACGGTGCGGGTCATCGCACCGAATGGGACTATGATGCGACCTACCATCTCTATCCGGTAACCGAGCGCGCACCGAAGTATTTTGCCACTGGCGGCCAGGCAGCGGACACACGTTTTGTCTCGACCGCTAGCTACGATGTGGTATGCGGCCAGCCGGCGACGCGAACCGACCCCACGGCATCGTCCAGTCCTCACACCTATGACGCGTTCTGCTGCGGCCTTACAACATGGCGGTTGCCTTGACCGGCAGTTACGGCAAGACCCGCTTCGAGAATGAAGGCAATCCGCTGACCCAGGCCCTGTGATATCGTCACCGCTGCCAAATGGCGCCGGCGAGCAGTTCACCCGCTCCTATTATGACGGCCTTGGCCGGATCTGGCGGGTGGAGTCACCAGGTGAGACATCGGCTGGCCCCTGCGCATCGTCGACACCGAGTTCGACGCCCGTGGCAATGTCTCGCGCGCCAGCCTGCCGCACTTTGCCAATGAGACGGCCTTGTGGACAGTAACCAGCTATGACTGGGCTGACCGGCTGGTGAAGGTGGTCAACCCCGACAGTAGCCAACGCACCATAGTGCACACCCTGCGCAATGGCACGGTGGGGACGATCAATCCGCGGCTGTATGCTGCAACGGAGACCGACGAACTCGGTCGCCAGACGGCGCGCTTTGCTTCGACACGCGGCGACCCCATTCTGGTCATCCGTGATGAAGCTGGCCAGGCTGTGCGCGAGACCCGCGGCTACGATGCGTTTGGTAGGCTGATCATGGTCCTGGATCATTCCGGTTCGAGCTGGGCGTACACCTACGACTTGCTTGGGCGCAGGCTCACAGCCTCCGATCCCGATCTCGGGGCCTGGAGTTATGACTATGATGGTGCTGGCCGGCTGATCAGCCAGACCGATGCGCGTGGGGTCGTCACCACCATGAGCTACGACCAGCTCGGCCGGCTGCTTTCGAAGCAGGCAACCGCGCCTGGCAACAGTGCGGTCACGCTTGCCCAAAACACCTATGACGAGGCAGCAGCCGGCCTCTACAACATCGGCCAGCTGACCCGGTCGCAGAACGCTTCTGCCAGCCATGTCTTCGGCTATGACGGCTTTGGCAAGGTGGCGAGCCAGGCGACAACTATCGACGGGTTGACCACACGACTGTCGCTGGGCGCGATGCCTCGGGCCAGACGGTGTGGATTCAGTATCTACCCGGACCGCTCGATATCGGCAGCTCGACCAATCGCTGGCAATACAGTGCCGCCAATGCGCTGACGGCGATCCCTGAAACGATCGTCTCAACGCTGCGCGAGGCCGATGGTCAGACCAAGGAGATCACTTACGCCAACGGCGTCAAGACAGCCTTCACCTATTCGCCGACCCGGCGCTGGCTCAATAGGGTGACGACGTCGAAGGGTGCGACGGTATTGATGGACAATCAGTACACGCGCGATGCCCTTGGCCGCATCACCGCGATCGCAGGTCTGACGCCGGCAGAGAGCTGGAGCTATAGCTATGACAGCCTCGACCGGCTGCTGAGCGCCGACAATCTCGGCGACAACAGCCTCGACGAGACCTTTGTTTATGCCGCCAACGACAACATGCTCTCGCGCAGCCGGGTGGCGGGCACCTATGTCTATCCCGCGCCCGCCGCACCCAGGCCACATACGCCGCTGACAGTTGGTGCGATGCCGCTCAGCTATGATGCCAATGGCAACATGGTGGCCGATGGCAGCCGTGCTCTGGTCTGGGACGAGGCCAACCGGCTGAAGCAGGTGACGCTCGCCTCCAACACCGTCAACCTACTCTATGGACCCGATGGCGCCAGAGCCAAAAAGCAGTCGGCCTTTGCCACAACGCTTTATCCGGATGCCGGCGTCGAGATCGACCCGGCAACACAAGGCGCCGAGGTCTACACCCGTTACCCGCATCCCGATGTGAAGGTCACCGGCCAGGCAAAACAATACCTCCACCGCGACCATCTCGCCTCGGTGCGGCTGGTCACCGATGCTAGCGGCGCTACTGTCGAAGCCACAGGCTACGCCGCCTATGGCGAACGCCTAGCCTCTGGCTTCCAGACCCAGAAGGGCTATATCGGTGAGCGCCACGATCCTGAGACCGGCCTGCTTTATCTCAACGCCCGCTACATGGACCCCATCCTCGGCCGATTCATCTCGCCCGATGACTGGGACCCGACACTGCCTGGTGTCGGCACGAACCGATACGCATACTCCGCTAATGACCCCGTCAACAGAAGTGATCCCAATGGGCACATTTCTACAGAGGGAATCTACAAGAGTTATCTAGGCAAGGAGCTCAAAAAAACAGAAGAAGCAATTAAGATTGCATCTAGTGACACTAAGGACAACGCCACAAATTTTTTCATGGCAGTCACGCCATTTGGAGACGCCAAAGATCTTATTGTTGGTTTCAGGGAAAAAGACTACAAAAAGGCAGCAATAGCTGGCGGTAGTCTTATACTTGGCATAGTGCCGGCAGGAAAGGTTGTATCTAAGGGCGCGAAATTTGCAGAAGGCGCTCTAGCCGCCGGGCGGAGTGTTCCTCTCTCCAACGGGCCTAAACTGCTTCCCGGCGAAGGTATTGTTGGAACCTATGATGACCTGATTGCAGCGGGCATCAAGGGCGATAACATCACCCCGCACCACATTCCGTCAGCGAACCGAATGGCGCTTGAAAAGGTGTCGAAGGGCGACGGCATCGCAATCAATATGGAGCAGCCATTCCCAGGTGTGGGCGGTCGTCATCGGGCCACTTTCACCTATGGGACGAAGGCCGATATCGATATGAAGGCACGTGACGCCTTGGCTACTGGCGTGTGGGATGCGCGCCAGATTTATCGTGCAGATGGGCTTTACACACCCCAAATCCGGTCTAGCCTGCAAGACCTGATACAGATGAACAAGGCCAATCATCCCACCATGTTTGTGAAGTGAAAGCGATGAGCGAAGCGTATGAATATCACCTCGCGGATTTACGTCGCGAGATCGAAGCAGGAGGCGCACGCCCTACCGTGATTGACGTTGCCGTAAGCGAGCTTATGGCGGACGGCAATGAGGACTTGCCGGGCGATTTGTTGTCGCTTCTGTCAGATAAGGCGGAATACGATGATGGTATGTTCTCGCTTATCCACGCCGCTGAATCGTGTGATGACAATGCCTACGTTCGCGCGCTACTTTCTGTTTTCCCTCACCTCGTATTATCGGCGCCGCGCTGGGCGTCGATCGTCTTTATGCGGGTGCTGAACAGCGGCCCAGCGCAGGCCGAAATGGTGAGGCAACTGCGCGATGCCCCTGCCTCGGTTAAAGATGCCGTTCGGGAGATGTGTGGGCGTATCAATGAGGTCAGCCCTCAGTTTTTGAGCAAGACGGTGCCGGTGACTCTGGCCGCATCGTGAAGCAAGACAAAAGGTGTGGCTCCCAATATGAGGTACGCCTTTGCCTGCACATCGAAAGTTAGCGCAGGTCTCGAAAGTATGAATGGAACATAATCGTCCGCTCGCTTGTAAGTACACAAGAACATCCTCTTCTTTGAATTCCGCCCGCCAGTCTCCTATGGATGTTTGCCGAAGCCATTACTTTCAAATTGCGATCTGAAGCATATGTCGGAATCGGTAGTTGCGTGTCCCCGCAACCATTGATAACGACACTCCCGTGAGCTCTGCTCCGGGAGTGTTTTTGTTTGCAGAACCAACAGCCTGCCGCTCGGTCCAGTTCAGGATCGTGCCCAGTTCTCCATACAGCGTAGCTTCGATCTCGCCGCGCTTGGCGCCAGGTGTCAGAACGATCTTCTCGATCAACGATCGCAGCGCGGTTGCCGCCTGCGGTCGGTCGTCTGGATGGTTGAGCGCCTCGGTCAGATGCGCGACCTTGCGCGCATAGAGTGAAGATATGCTGGGCAGCAGGTCCGGCTTGTCCTTGGGGGGCGGCGGCAAGCTGGTTCATAAGATCGGCCTTGCGCAGCTCGAGCGCGTCCATCTCGGCCTTCATGCTCACCTGAAACATGCCGGCCTTGATGGCCTCGATGATGCTGCGGATCTGCTTCTCGACCTTCACCAGTTCTGCGTTCCAGCCATCGGCATTGGCGCGGCGTTCGCGGTTGAGACGGTTCGTCTCCTCGGCATAGGCCCGCATCGCAACCGCGGCTGCTTCCGGCGCCATCATCCTGTTCTTCAGGCCGGCGAGCACCCGCTGCTCCAGTTCGCCCCGCACAATGGTGCGCTTGTTCGGACATGAGCCATTGCTAGTGTGGTTGGAGCAGGCGAAGCGGTCGACGCTGCGCAAGGAATAGGGCCCCTCGCAGCAGCCGCAAAACACAAGTCCCGACAGCAGTGACTTCGGCCGGCGGGCGCTGCTCAGCCGGTTGCGCATGTGGTGCGCGCGGACAGCCGTGGTCAGATTGACGGACTTGTCGGTGATCTCGCTCTGGCGCGCCTTGACCGCTTGCCAGAGTTCGTCGCCCACGATGCGCAATTCCGGTACGTCGGTGACAATCCATTCGCTTTCCGGATTCAGGCGCGAGACGCGCTTGCCGATTGCGGGATCCTTCACATAACGCTGACGGTTCCACACCAATCGACCGACATAGAGCTCGTTGTTGATGATGCCCGTGCCGCGCCCGACATGACCGCGGATCGTGGTGTCGTTCCACAGCTTGCCGGCAGGTCCTGAAATACCCTGGTCGTTGAGGTTCTTGGCGATCGCGCGTGGACTGATGCCTGTGGCAAACTCCCGGAAGATGCGGCGGACGACATCGGCCTGATCATTGTCGACCTCGCTATCGCCCTTGATCTGTTCGCCGCGCTCGCCAAGGTGCCTCACGACACGATAGCCGTAACACAGCCCGCCGCCGGACTTGCCGAGTTCCACGCGGCCGCGCAATCCGCGCCGGGTCTTCATGGCGAGATCCCCGAGGAACAGGGCATTCATCGTGCCCTTGAGGCCGACATGCAGTTCGGAGATCGCGCCCTCTGCGAGGGTGACGATCGGCACGCCGGCGAACTTCAAATGTTTGTAGAGTGTTGCGATGTCGGCCTGGTCGCGGGAAATGCGGTCAAGGGCCTCGGCCAGCACCAGCTGGAACAGCCCGCATTGAGCGTCGCGGACCAGCTTCTGGATGCCGGGCCGCAGGATCTGGCTTGCACCGGAAATGCCGGCATCCTCGTAGGTGCCGGCGATCTCCCAGTCTTCGCGCGCTGCATGTTCGCGGCAGAGCCGGAACTGGTCCTCGATCGAGGCTGCCCACTGCTGGTCGGAAGAGTAGCGGGCATAAAGTGCCACGCGCATGTCCTCGACGATTGGGCCAAGTTTCAGCTTGGTCATGGTCAACCTCCTGCCGGCTCGAACACAAGGTCGCGGGTGACGATGATCCTGACCGGGAAGCCCGGCCGGATGGTGAGCGTCGGCGCGACCTGCAACTGGCGCTGGACGATCTGCTGGCCGGCTTGATTGACCGTATCCTGCGCCCCATCTCGGATGGCTCGGATCAGCCGGTCCTCGTCGCTGGTCGCCAGCTCGGTTCCGACTGCGAGCAGGGTGGACAGCCCTGCGGCCGTCATCAGATCCCACCAATGATAATCGACGCCATCCTCAAGGCCGGCATAGCCGCTGGCGTCCGCGCCCGGCAGGCGCTCCAGAATGATGGAGCGGCCGCCCGGCAGGATCAGGCGGTTCCACACCAAGAGCACCCTGCGCTGGCCGAAGGTCACGCCGTCATCGTATTGGCCGATGATGCGGGTGCCCTGCGGGATCAGCAGCAGCGAGCCGGTCGGGCTGTCATAGACGTTCTCGGTCACTTGCGCTGTGATCTAGCCGGGCAGATCGGAACGGATGCCGGTGATGAGCGCGGCCGGGATCACGGCCCCAGCCTGAAGGATGTAAGGCGATGCCGGCGGCGTTACGCGATCCGGTGCAACTGTCTGCCGGTCCACCGGGCCGTTGAGAAACGCCCCGTGGCGATCCTGTGTCGCGGGCTGGCCGCGTCAACGTCCGGCTCGTCGTCCAGAAACTCGAACTCCTGTTCGGGCGATGGCGGCGGGGCGACGATTTCCTCTTGGCTTGGCAATTCCGGCTCGCGGCGGATGCCGGCATTGGCCGGATCGCCCTCGGCCCCGTCTGCTGCGGCCGGCGCGGAATGGCTTTCCGCCGCGACCACGCGGCCGGACCAGTCATCGGCGGATGGGCTGGGCGCCAGCGGAGCGGCGACCAGATCGGGCGGGATCAGGATGCGTTCCTGAAACCGCGCGTCCTCGAAATACCGGGCCTTGGTCGCGCGGATCGGCGGCGTGCCCGCCACCATCACGATTTCATCCGTGGGCGGTAGCGGATGCCGGCCATGTCAGCAGCGTCGGCACCACCAGCCCGACACCTTTGCCGCTGCGCGTCGGGGCGAAGCATAAGACATGCTCGGGACCGTCATGGCGAAGATACTCCCGTTCGTATCGGCCGAGCACGACGCCATCGGGGCCGAGCAAGCCGGCGCTGCGGATTTCCCTGTCCTCGGCCCATCGCGCCGATCCGTATGTGGCGACGTTGCGCGCTTCCCGCGCCCGGATGATCGACATGAAGATGGCGGCGGCGATGGCGAGGAAGCCGCTCGATACCGCGATGATGCCCCCCTCGACGAAGATCGGGGGCGCGTAGGCGTCGAAGGAAAACCACCACCAGAAGAAGGGGGGCGGATAATAGACCGGCAGGCCCGCCAGCTCGAACCATGGTGCTCCAAGCTGCGGCTGGAAGCGGGCGGCCCGTCGCGCGGTGCTCGTCGTAGCGGCCGGGGCCGGCATTGTAGGCCGCAAGCATCGCGCCGACATTGCCGTAGCGGTCGAACATCTCGCGCAGATAGGCCGTGCCTGCGAGGATGTTGTCGCGCGGGTCGTAGGGATCGCGGCCGAGGCCACCTGTTCGACATCACCGGGTGGTGCGTCGACATTCAGACTGGACTTTGAAAGAGCACGAGGTCGTCGTCTCTCACTGGCCAAACATGGATGAAATCAAAAAGCGGCTCCCACACCGGTCGCAGCATGCGATTGCGAGCTTCGCCAGCAAATGTAATCTCAGAAAGCAAATACACTTCTGGACGACGACGGAAGATGCGCTGCTTCGAAAACGCGTCCGGGAGAATGTTCCTCGCGAACAGATCGCCAAGGAACTCGGGCTGACGCTCAACCAGGTCAGCAACCGTATGCAGTACGCCAATATTCGTTATGGTCGCCGACCGCCGGCGAGCACAGGGCATTTGGTAATGGACGCCATCTTCCAGCGCGCTGCAGCCTTAAACATGTCACGGAGAGACCTGGACGAAATGTGCAAGTCAGGCGGCGCATTCGCGGGCTGGAGTCCAGCACGAGGTATTCACAATCGTCACCTATGGCGCGCCGTGAAAGAGTTGGATGGGCACTTCATCGTCGAATGGAGCGTCCTATGAGCGAATTCTTCCGGCGTCGTGTTGAGGCGACAATAGAGCACCTGATCGAGGTCTTGGACGAATTGGATGGTGACGCGGATCTAGAACCTGAGGCAGATGAAGAGCCTCATGACAGAGAAGCGGATTGCCGTTCTCATCCTCAAGCTGCTTCAGTCGCTTCATCTCCGTCGGCAGCAGCCCGTCATATTTCTTTTTCCAGTTGAAGTAGGTTGCCTGGCTGATCCCCGCCCGGCGGCAAATCTCCGCCACCGGAATGCCGTCCGCTCCCTGCTTCAGAATGAACGCCTTCTGTGCGTCCGAAAACTTCGATGCCTTCATCGCTCTCCGCTCCTCTCCCAACCGGGAAACTACAGCGGAAAACTCCAATCCTGAACGATCCAGTTTCCGGGGATCAGAGCACGACGTCGCGAACCCTTGCACGGACGGGGCGGATCGCAGCCGGGGGGCGTTGCGGGGTCTTGGCTCGGCCGCTAGGGGAAGGCTTCTACTCCAGCCCCGCCCGCATGCTGCTCATGTTAATATGAGCGGAATCTAGAAATCTGCCCATATATAGATGATCGTTGTGAATGGTTTTGCTCACATATATATGTTAGGAAAAGCCAGAAATGGACACATATATATGAGCGAAAAACAAGCTAAACTCGCCAGAAAGAACCTCGACAAGCGGCTTACTCCCCTGCGAGCCGAGCGCATTCTGACGCCTTCGCGCGGTTGGACGAGAGCGATTCGGGAGTCTCTGGGCATGACGACGCGCCAGCTCGCGGTGCGTATGG
The DNA here is from genome assembly GCF_050859125.1 of Aminobacter sp. BA135. NCBI lineage: Bacteria > Pseudomonadati > Pseudomonadota > Alphaproteobacteria > Hyphomicrobiales > Phyllobacteriaceae > Aminobacter > Aminobacter sp. BA135. The sequence goes on along the minus strand of NZ_CP139573.1, from coordinate 466,350 downwards.
GCGTGTCTCCATCCCGTGTGCCCGCTATCGAAAAAGCAGAGGCCACGGGCGCGATCACCCTCAAGACCTTGCGCGAGACGGCCCAAGCGCTCGACTGTCAGCTCGTCTATGCCTTTGTTCCGACCAAGCCCCTCGACGACATTCTCTTCGATCAGGCCGAGCGCAAAGTGAGGAACGAACTGGTGCATCTCAATCATACGATGCGCCTCGAAAATCAGGCCGTGAACGCCGAAGACCTTGAGGGGCAAAAGCGCCGCATCGTCGCTGACTATCTCGCGCATTTCTCGCGCAAGCTGTGGGACAAGGAATGAGCGATCCGCTTTTCGAGGGTGACGATGACGGGAATACGCCGCTCGAAGCCGAGGAGCGCGAACAGCTCATTCCATCCTACATCACGACGCGCGACGAACTGAACGAAGCGGAACTCGCCAACATCGCGGACGCCGTGCGCTGGGTCGGGCGGCGAAAGCGGAAGGTGCTGGACCAGGGCTTTTTGAACGAGCTGCACAAACAGATGTATGGTGATGTCTGGAAGTGGGCGGGCACGTATCGCACGACGGCGCGCAACATCGGCATCGACGCCTATCGCATCCCGGTCGAATATTATCAGACGATCGACGACGCGAAAAACTGGATCGAACACTCCACGTTTCCGCCAGATGAGATCGCCGTCCGCTTCAGCCATCGGGTCGTTGCCATCCACCCCTATCCCAACGGGAACGGCCGCTTCTCGCGCATGATCGGCGATCTGCTCGCGATCGAACTTGGCCAGCCGCGCTTCACCTGGGGCCAGATCAATCTCGTCGATCCGTCTGCAACCCGAAAAGCGTATATCGCGGCGCTCAAGGCCGCCGATGCGGGCGACTACGCCCCCTTGCTCGCGTTCGCTCGCTCATGAAGCTCTCCGCGACGAGATCGCGGGGCGGTCCAGTTCGGAAGGCCGCGGCGCTCCTGCGCACGCGCCTGAAGCTATAGCTCGCTCCTTTCGGCGGCTAACTTGGCCTCAAGACGGGCGGCCTTCTCAGGTGTGTCGATATACTGGGACAGCATCGGCCGAGGGCCGGTGCCGAAGCCAGTGACTGTGCTCGAGCGCTTCAAGGTCGCGTATTAGTGGCTATGGCGCAACCCTGGCTACGGTTTTGACGCCTACATTCTCGGCTTCGACGCTGCCGGCGTGCAGATCGTGTCAGACAATGGCGTTGTCGACTTTGATCGAGGTCGCACTGTCTCACGCCTTGTGGTGATGCAGGCCGCTAATGGCCGCCAGTATTTCTCCTATCGTCGCGATCAGATGCTGCCGGGCAACCGCTTCGTCAAGATCTGGCTGGGCTGGCATTTGGCCGCGGTCGGTGGCCGCCGGCACATGATCAAGGTCATGTTCAACCCTTTTCGGAGTGTTTCCTGATGGACCGTAGCAAGTTCTACGCGGCTTGCGCGCGCGCTCGTCTGGCATGTTCGGAACGTCGCTCAGGGCAGGTCAACTGCGCTGCTGCTGCTCGGCTCGCCGTAAGCGAAAGCTGCAGGTGCCCAAGGGGGGCTCGGGGACAACCGGGAGAGGCACTCCGTCCAAGCGTTCGCATCTGACCGCCCCACCTGCGCGAACGACATTTCATCAAAAAAGCTTGTGACCTCAATCGCAGTAGTCAGGCAGACTTGCCTGCCGCGAAATACCGACCACGCAATCAGGCCGGCCCCGATCAGGGTTGCACCCCAAGCGATCAGCGTCGGCATCATCGGACTACCGAAGCAGCCATAGAGGCCGATGTCATCCATCTGGTAGCAGTGTCCTAGCCGGGCTTTCGTTGTCAAAGCTGTAGGTTCGCGTGAACATTCCGTTGAAGAACAGGAACACGCCACCAATCAGTATCAGCGACTTCATCTAACCCTCTCCGTCCCGTCTGCTACGGGCAGATTGAACGACTTCCTCATCAAAGGAAATCCCTAGGCCAGGAACTGTCTCGGCGGTGTGCATCTGTCCGGCGGCATACGGTCAGTAGCCGGCGAGCCAGAAGATCCCGCTGCCGCTCCAAACACCACAGCGATGTAAAACAGGTCAGTCCAACGCGGCCCTGGAACGTCGGTCGTAGCAACGTGGAGCGCGATGACCTGCATTCGGCGCCCTCTCCAAGCAGACGAGGATGCCGACTGTCGCGATGGCGGAAACGCCGGTCAAGGCTTTGGCGCCAACCCGCCTTGACCTTGACCGGCTCCGCCGTGAAGCCACATGCAATGAAGGCACCCGGCGAATTGTCCGGTAGGGCAGGGAGAGGCAAGCCTCACCGTCTACCGCCCGGGGAAAACGCATTCGGTGTCAGCTGGCGCCCGATCCGGGTCAGGTCCTCGCGCGCCGAGCGAATTTGTGGCCAGGGAAAGGCCGAACGATCTTCCCACTCCGCGCCGTTGCGCAACACCGCATCGAGCTTACCCACAACGCCTGCAAGCGAGACGGCGGGTGTCCGAGAAAGAGCGTCCAGCAGCGCCGCGACCCTTGCAAAGCCTGCCTGCTCAGCCCTCAGTCCCTCGAAATAGCCGATCTCCGTCGCAACCACCTCGAAATGTGCTTGTCTCGCGTCGAGTTCAGCTTCGGCCGTGGCGCGGATCTCCGCCATGTCGGTCCGCTCGCCGATAATCCGGTCCAGCGCCATCTTCGAGCAAACGATGGTCTCCTCGCCGCCAGGGACCCTCACAACCGTCCACAGCTCATCCACTCGCTCGGCAAGCGCAGCCTCGAGTTCCTGCAGCCGGTCACAGCGCCACATTGCTTGCGCATATGCAGCATTCCAATCGCGCCACACCGCCACCGCTGGCTCTGGTGCTGGAGCCGACACAATGTCTGTCGCCGCTGTCGCCCGGCCTGCGCATCCCCGCCAAAAGTCCACCCGCCGCTGACGACAAACAACCCGCCAAGCGCCAGCCGCCGCGTGACGCGCCGAAAACTCATGCTATGGTCGGAATCAGTCATGATCCGAGCTCCAACAGCTAGGTTGTGGTTAGGCCAGATGCGGTGCTGGAACACTGTGTCTGGCCGTTAATGCAAACAAAGGTACATCTTGTGGGGTATGGGCAACAAGAATCATCATAATATGGTGATTTTATGAACCCAGCGCAGTGCCGCATGGCTAGGGCCGCGCTGGAGTGGGGTGTGTTGGATTTGGCGCGAGAAGCGGCAGTGTCCACCCAGACGATCGTTCGCTTTGAACGAGGAGAGGTACTCAAGGAAGCGACTGTCGATCGTCTACGACGTGCTGCTTTCGAGACCGCTGGCATCGAGTTCATTCCGGCAAATGGTGGCGGCCTAGGCGTACGGCTGGCTCGAAACTCAGAACCGAAGAGCACGTAAAGCCCGGAGCGGGTTCCTATTTAGGCATTGCTCCGCGCCCACACTGCGACCATTTTCTCAACCCAGCTGTCATTTATAACGGTGGGCAGCCTATGTCTGGCTCTGCCCCCCGAAGGCAGAGGTCACAGGTTCGAATCCTGTCGGGATCGCCAGTCATCAGCCGCTGATTTCATTGCGCTTTTCACGGCTTCCCCGCACAGAATTCCTGGTGCGGGAATAGAACGTTCGCTGCTTGTTTCGCACGCATGGCTTTTTTGGCCTTCCCAGACGTAGGTTCCGGCCATCTTGGAACTCTTCCAACCATATATCGCCGAGAGCTGGAATTCGTGGCGCCGTACTCGGCTGCGAACGTCGCGCCAGTCGTTCGCAGCCCATGTGCCCGGCCAGGGACGCCTGCGTCTTTGCACTGCTCATCGAACCATGTGCCGAATGATCCTTTCACCAAAGGTCGGCCATGGGCAGTGACGAGGAGTGCAAGGTCGCCAGTCTCGGTTGCCGCAATGCTGGCGGCCAAAGGCGGGAGGGAAGGGATCACCACTTCGACATCGTTTTTTGATGCGCGGTAGGTGATCACGCCATTGCGGATATGCTGCCGTCCGAGTTTGACAGCGTCACCGCATCAGATGCAGAACGCCGTCACCTGCTTTTGCTTGACGAGAATCGTTAGGTCGTTGAGCACCGTCTCGCAGTCATGGCCGCCGTCGATATGCGCGTAGCGTATCGACTGATCGCCACACGCTTCGCGAATGTCCAGTTGGGTCAGTCCCAGGGTGTTGGCGCCGATAAGCGACAGATTGTCCGCGTTCCCCGAAATGCTCTCCACGTTGGCTCGCATCAGCGACATTGCGTTGGTGCGGTGGGGTTCGGTCAATGGGTTGGCGTCACTGTTCAAGAGTGCGTCAATGCCAACGACCGTAGAACGATGGCCTGCCAACGTATGCAGCAGGGCGAGATATCGAGCCTTGTGGACACCAATCTCGACAATAGCCCCCTCAAGTTTGGCTGCCTCCTGATGCTGCAGGATCCTGATGGTCAAATCCGCCGCTAGTGGACTTAGCCAGCCTTCGATTGCATCCAGACTTTCGATCAGTTTTGCCCTGTCAATCACAGTAACTCTCACCATCCTGATTGGGGTGGTGAGTTAGCCGCTCACACGCGCCTTTGGCAATCCCACATTGGAGCATCATATGGACAAGAACGTTCCACCTGGAGCGGCGCTGCTGTTCGACTTCATATATGAGACCGAGACCAGCAGGCGCTCGCCAGGCGAAGCTGGCCAAGCCGCTAACGCAGATGACGCTGGACGAGGTGATCCGGGCCCAGCCGAGTTGGACAAAGCGGTTCGGATCGTCAGCGGCCGGCGCGCTACAGTTCATGCGGAACACGCTGGACTTGCCCGGAACGCTGGAGGACCTGAGCGGTGAACTCGGCCTTTCGGGTGGAGAGATATTCTCGTCGAATTTGCAGGATCGGATGGCGTTCCATCTGCTCAAGCGCCGAGGCTATCAGCGTTTCATGTCTGGAAAGCTGTCGCGTACGGCGTTCGGCCGGGCCCTTGCGCAGGAGTGGGCATCGTTCCCGGTGCTGGGGCCGACCAAGGGCGCCAAGCGCAAGCTGAAGCGTGGCCAGTCGTTCTATGCCGGCGATGGGCTGAACAAGTCGCTGGTGAAGCCCGAGACGGTCGAGGCGCTGCTTGATCGGATGAAGAAGGCTGGAAATGTATCGCCGGCGTCGGCCGAAAGCGCCGCCGAGCCTGTGATCGTCGAGCCTGTCGTTGTCGAAAAGCCTGTGGTCGCGGATCCCGGCGAACTCGAGCAGCATCCGATGAAGAGCAAGACCGTCTGGCAATGGATCATCACCACCGTGATCGTGCCGCTGCTGGTGGTGTTCCAGGACTGGCGTGTGCAGCTGGCAATCGTCGTGATCATCGCTGCGTTTGCGGCCTAAGCGATCAAGCGCCGCGTCGACCTGTTCAAGGCCGTCAAAGGGCTCAAGGCGGAGTTGGGAGGATTGAGGGCCTATCTGCTTGCCGTCGCTGCTGTGGCTGTCATCGCGGCGCTGGGTTGGAGCCACACCGCGGCCTTTCGCTATGGCCGCTCGACCGAACAGGTGCGGTTCGCCGCCGAGATCACCAAGGAGAACGACAATGCGGGCAGGGCTGCCGAGAACTGGCGTGCTGAGTTTCGCCGTTGTGCTGATGCTGGCGGGGTGTTCGACTTCGAGCGAGGCACCTGTGACCGTTGACGGCCTGCGGGCTGTTGCCGGCACGTCGCTGATCGGCGCGCGGGGTAGAGAGCCGGCAGACCAGGCCGGCATCGACGAGACCGTGGCGGGCTTCTGTGCCGCCGGCGTGTGGACCAAAAGCGAATGCGCTCGCCACGGAAAGGAAAGCCGGTTGTGAGCGAGCAGAGCATAGATAGAGCGCTGGGCCGGATGGAGGGTGACCTTAAGGCTATTCTCGACCGGATGAAGATGGCCGATGAAAGCCGGGCGGCGGTTCATCGTCGCCTCGACGAGTTCAGCAACCGGCTCACCCATGTCGAAGCCGACCTGATCGTAGTCAAGCATAGCCAGGCGAACATGCAGGCAGTGACTGACGATGTTTTCAGCCTGCGCACACAAGCCCAAGGCGCTGGCACCGCTGGACTCTATTTGCTCAAGGTGGGGATTGCTATTGTAGGCGCGGCTGGGTGGCTGCTTAGCGCCTACACATGGCTGACCGGCCGACCGCCGCCATAGGAGGCTAGACGTCGGATTGACGATACAAAGTGCCGTCGCAGGCGCCAAAAACCTGGCCAGCGAGAGGGTTCCGGTGCCAGTAGATAGTCTTGGGCATAGGCCTCGCGGATCTTGCTCAGGATTGGAGCCGAAATCAGGTGATTTTTGCTCCCGGTCTTATTTATCACTTCACGGAAGTTTCGCCGCTGTATGTCGCCTATCTGATAAAATACCTCTTCCATACCATCCGCGTAATCCTCCATGTCGATAGCATGATTGTAATCTATCAGATTTGCCAAGAGCAGCGTGTTCTGAGACTGCCAATGCGCGTCTCTAAAGTTGTCGTCGGTATCGCACGAAAACTCGGCAAACTGGTCTAGCGTTATTTCGGACGGGTGTCCTAGATCATATTTTTGTTGAATTGCGAAGCGCGGGTTTGCGTAAGCATCCAAATCTAGATCAGCAATCTTGTTCATGTAGGCTGAGGCAATGCGATGTTCCGGCTTTCGGTAGACATAGAATCGCACGACGGATGGGGAAGTCAGTGCGAAAATCGCATCCTTCTTGGGTAGGTCCAGTAGAGAAATGCGGCCATCACCCTCGATGCGCTCATGGACGGTTGCTGGCCACGGCGCCCGCTTAGGCAATCCCTCGAACTCCCACAGATGCATCTTGGTTGCCGTGCACGCGCACTTTGGCGTGTCCATGTATACGTATTTGAGATCCGGAGAAACGAAGCTTCCTACGCGGAGCCTCCAATTTACGTACTCGGGAGCGTCATCAGAAAGTATGTATTCGGCAGATTGCATGTAGGCGTATTTGACACATTGGGTCGGAGCTTCCAAGGGTACAAGGGCGCAATTTCCGTGTCGGCGGTATCTCCAGTGATTGCAAATGCTGGGAGTTGATCGCCCCTATCGGGCTTGCGGAGTGACTGCTGCAGGAATAGCTGTCCATGCAGTGATTGCTATTGCGGAGGGAAAATCCACGGCATTTAGCGCCACATCGCTGAAGCCTGCTTTCAGCGGATATGTCCAGGCATCGCTGCCAAATTCCGTGTGCACCGCGTAGTCGTCTGCACCCGTTTCTGGGTTGCCATGGTAGCTCTTGGGCAACCCCTTGCGGTCCCGGGTAAGCCGACCAACAACAATAGGGACAGTGAAGCAGAGACGGCCGCTAGCGGTCAGAACTCGCCGGCACTCGCCCAGACCGGCGATCGGGTCAGAAACGTGCTCAAGTGTATCCGAGTGGATCACGAGGTCGAAGCGGCCAGACTGAAAGGGGAGATCCAGCATATCAACAAGAGGGTAGTCCCCGCGAGTGTAGCCCGGTAGTTTAGCCAACATTTCAGAAAGAGCGCTCGCGCCATTGAGATCTAATATCTGTAATTCGCGCGCCCAAGGTTCTTTGGCCAAGTCTCGGATCAGCATTTCGGTGGAGAGTGCAGATCTGATTGCGTTGGAAAGGGCAATAATTCGTAGGTTTGCCCCACAAGCACACAACATGCCCTGTTGACGATTAATGTACTGAACCTCATGGGGTAACAGGTCCCATTCTTCAATCAATTCGGGCCACAGTATCTCCCTTTCGTCAAAAGAACTGCCTCCGCACAAGGTACAGCTAACCATTCGTGAAATCATCCTGTAGGGCAGGGGTATGAGCGATTCGTCGGAGGGGCGACATCAAAACCCTGGCGAATGTCCGCGACTGTGGCAGTCGGCCGAGCGTAGATCGCAGAAAGTCGGCAATCTATTGTGGTCGCGAATGGCTTCAAACAGTTCAAATTTCTGATTGATGCCAAGTGCTCGCATGAACTCATAGTAGGTTCCGCTCTTTTCGTCGATTACTTCGAGATGATCGACGGAGACTCGGTCCACAACTCCGCACGTCCAACCTTTCGCACGAACTGCTTCGCTGCATCGCAAGTCGAGACCGAAGCCACTTACGGACCGAGAGAACAGTGGAGTGCACAGCCGCAGGGCGCGTTTGGAGAAGCCGAACATCATCACTTCGCACCCGGAAACGGGGCGCACGTCACCGTCCCGTTTTTCGAACAGGTCCGGCCAGACGCATTGTGAGCCGGTTGCGACGCTTGGCTGAAACATGTCAAGATTGTGTGTGGCGGCCGCATCAAATACAGGGTCTACATCGTCATGGTCGATGATCAGATCATCGTCCAGAAACAGGATCTGATCGTACCGTTCGAAGATTTCCGGATACTGATTTAGGACGTGATTGATGCCGGTAAACTTTGTTCCTGATTGTCTGATCTGGATTTCTCCAAACCTGAGGTCAATACAGGATAGAGTGTACCAATTGCACAATAGATCCCACTGCCGAGCCCCCTGCGGCTTGAACCATCTCGCCGGCTTGAACGATGTACCGGCCTGAATCCACACAAGGCGCTTTTTCTCGGTCGGCTCATTCCGCAAGATTTTCGCCGAGATCGCTGAGTGAACGGCATCCTGCGCTGCATGGAGGCGAGCGAGGTTTGTGGCAAGGCTTGGGTTTACCGACTTGCTTCGGCCTTCAACAAGAGCCAGGTACATTTCCACAATAGACGTCTGTGGGGTCGCTCTTAGAGCTCCCACGCTGTCTATGAATGGGGCTGGATCGAGCGGTGCTGAAGCGCCGCGGTGGAGAAAATGATCCAGAGCGCTGGGATGCTGAGTTGCGTCAGGGTTCTGCCATGTGTACCAGCGCGTGTAGAAGAAGGGGGAGGGGTTGAGCCCCGCTCCTTGTCCGCTCGTCTTAAAATGCTCATAGGCTTGAATCTGATCATCGAATGTAGTGTCAGATTCTTGGGCGTAATGAACAAGATCGATGAGTCGCGATGGATGAACTGCAAGAGGTGCCATGGCTGTTACTGTGGCTCGTGGTATTTCATTCGAGCTGCTTGGAACATGTTGCGCCCCAATATTGAGTAATAATTCTCAACAATCTCCGGCGATTCGTTGAAGTAATTTAGGAGTTCAATGGCAGGATTGGTATTCGGATCACCGAGCGCCATAATCCCCAATCCATGGCTATGGCTAAACTTAAAAGAAGCTGTGGCCGAAGCTCGCACCTCTTCAAACAGCTGCCAAACGCCGAAATCAGTTTGGTACTCGCTCGTGTCGTGGAACAGAATAATGCCGTTCGCGCTAACGCGTGATCTCCAGGTTTCGTAGTCTTCCTGCACTGCATCGTAAGTATGAAGACCGTCGATGTGTAGAAGGTCAATTGAGCCAGAATCAAACGCTTTTACCGCATCGCTGAAGTATGAGCGGATGAACTTTCCACTGTTTGGGAAGTTCGTCGAAAGGAGATACTTGAAATTCTCGAATGTGGATTCGTCGTAGTATCCCGCTTGGTGATCCCCCTCCCACAGATCAATCGCAATGGCTTCGCCATAGTTCCCATTGGATTTGTAGTGCTGACAGGCAGCGAAGAACGATGCGCCATTGTGGGTGCCGAGTTCGACGTAGCGTCGCGGCTTGGTCGCTTCCATTAGTGTGAACAGGAACGGCTTGTGCCCGCTCCAGGCTGTCGGAACGATTACCTCAAGGTCTGTTGGGGCCGAAAGCATCACACGCTGGATGCGAGCCGCTTTCCCGGCTTCATCAAGTCGATCTATTCGCTCGGGCAGCTGTGAGAAAGTTGACTTGCTCAATGACGTGACAAAGTCCGGGCGCTGCGAGGCGGGCTGCGGAAAGCATTCCGCCATGATGCGATCAATCGAGTCTAGATTGAAGGAGGGGGTAGCTGCACTTGAGGTCTTCGTTGCCCGCTCAGACTGGGCAAACTTGAGTTTGAACGACCGTCCCCTCGAGCTATTGCCGGCCTCCACTGATTCAATAATTGCGTCGACAGGATCTCCGTAACGCAGTGCGATTTCTCGCAGGAGTGGGGGCTGAGAGCTCAACTTGCTCGCCTTCAGGTTCAGGTCGCGCCAGTGGCTTCCTTGAGACTGGTCTCGATGAGCGATCGACTCGTAAGCCTTGGCGCCTTGGTCAATCTTGCGCCAAAAGGCCTCCTCCGAGACAATAGGCACATGGAATAAGCCAAATGCCCGTTGGCCGACGTAGGAGCGGCGGTTGCCAATTGATACACTGTGGTTGCCCTGCTCTATGGCTATGGTGCCGCCGGCAAGCTGGCGCAGGTTCAGAGCAATCTTGACGTAGTTTGAGACGGTATCTGAGATTTCAACTTCTGCCCCGTTGACTGAGCCGTTTGCCAAATTGCGAAGCGCGAGATTGTACCAATGACTGTGGATGACATCACAACTGGCTAGGGGCACCAGGGCTTGCCGAAATTCACGCGCAGAATTGAACGGAAGGAACTCGTCGAAGTCTAGGAAGAAAACCCAATCGCTGACGCCTTCTCGTGCAAGTGCGTTAGCGGCTGCCGACATATATTCAGATTGGTAGTACCCGGTGTCTTCGCCTTTCAGAACCGTAACTTTGGCGCCTGAGGTGCCATTGTAACTGCCGACAATTGCAGCCGTGTCGTCATCTGACAAATGATCGATTACAACTACGCGATCAAACAACGCGCAGAAATGGCGCATTGCGTCGTGTGCACGCTGCGTTTCGTTGCGCGCCATTGCCACCACTGTGATGTGCGGGTCAAATTTCTGACTTACTGACGGAAGGACTGTCGGCATAGGTGTGGTCGGAGGAGGCGAGTAAGACACCGCGTTCTGGGGATCGTTGTCTTCGTGCTGCTGGACGCTGAAGTGCGTGCGCCATGCCTTCTTTTCCTTCCCTTTCCGTTTCCGGATTGAGTTGGAGATGTTCCGAAAGAACTTGGAACGTAGCCACCATTTGTCCTGCGCCATCAAGTTTGCGTCGTCGGCCATTTGCCTCGCAGACGAAAGAAGGTCCAGGTATCGTTGGTTCATGATGGATCGCGCCTGACTCGCTTCTTCGAGTTGTTGTTTTAGATTCTCACCATTGGTTTGCGCTTTCGCAAGATCATGGCGGAGAGCGTCAAAGGAATCCTGCAGGGTCTTCTGTTGTGCGCGTAGCTCGCCCTCGGTCAAAGCTGCCTGGGCAAGTAGGAGCTCCGACCTCTCTGGCTGCAACTGGCTGTCAGGCATCTCGTAGACACTGTGGGCGAGGGGCGTGAGTTGGGCGTTGGACGCCACAATAATGTCGTACCGACTTTCTGGAAGATCCGCGTGTGTTGCGTCAGCTGTATAAACAAGGAATGGAGTGCGAGCGTTCGATGTGATGACCGAAGCTGCGGTCGTTTTCTGGCTATAGTGTGCTATGTTTGCAAAATTAGATCTGATCAAATCAATAAATTCGTCGGTATAAAGTTCTTTCTTGTGGAACTGGTTTTTGTAATGTGTTTTGTCTGAGTAAACAGCCTTGTTTGGGCTCGATATTATGAGGGTTCCGTTTGGACGGAGTACCCGAAGTAGTTCGGAGATCATCTTGTCGTGATCGTCGAGGTGCTCGATGGTCTCAAATGAGACAACGATATCAATTGAGTTGTCCTCGAGCGGGATCTCGGTCGCGGAGCCTTGCACGAATGAAAGGCCGGCATGCCGATACTTAAGCTGTGCATGCGAAACGGCCTCCGGATCTATATCAACTCCGATAACCGAGCGAGCACGTGCCATCAGCATGTGGCTGCCGTAGCCTTCGCCGCTCGCTATGTCCAATACATCTTTGTCGTCAGCAAGTTCCAACGCCAACTTGTACCGGTGAAGGTGCTCAAGAGCGATTACGCCGGAGAAAAACTCAGGAATGTAGCGCTCGCCGGTAGCTGAGAGAGGTTTCATATTGCAGGTACCAAGTTACAAGAGTGGAGGAGGCTCAATGGGCCTAATTGGCCGCTTTTGGCGCGCAGCTGTGGTTCAAAGCGCCAATTCAATACTCCCCGTGGATATCCCACCAACCATCTATCGGCTCGCTATTCGGTGGCCGAACGTTGGCGCAATAAAACGCGAACGCTTCATGTGCTGTGAGCCAGGGCCCTTCAATTTCTTCGCCAAATGGCCCTGAGGACGAGCGGCCGAAAGTCTCTTGCGCCTTCGGTTGGTTGACAAACTTGAAATGCCTGACCCCGGCGTTCTGCAAGGCTAACAAGCTCTGGAAGCCACCATCTTCGATCGATATGTATCTGGGCCGGATCGCGCATTTGCCAACGTCAGCCGCGACGATCTCATCGATTCCCTCAACATCAACCTTCATGAAGAATGGGATTCCGTGCCGCGCGAGCAGGTCGTGCACGGTAATGCAGTCGACCGTAATCGTGTCGAATTGTCCGAGCCGTTGACCGAGGTGGGGAACAAACGAACTCCATTCGTCGCAAGCTAGGTTGCGATAGAATGGCAAGCTGCCAGGGTTTTTGTAAATGCCAACATTCTCAATCGTGAGGCGACCGCTTGCGATATGATCAGACAACTCGGTAGCGCATTGTTGCGCCAACACAGGATTGGCTTCAACGGCAACAACCCGATAGCCCATTGAAAGGTATCGTTTTGTATCGACGCCGCGATGCATGCCAATGTCGAAAATCAAGTCGCTTTGCCTGTTGGGCTGTCCGGCGACGCGTTTGCGCAAGAACGACAAGATCGGCAACTTCGTTCGAGCTGAATGGGGAGGGAGTGTCAAAAGCGCCTCGATTGGTATTGTGGATCCACCGCATGAGTGATCTAGCAGATTCCATGCCTGTGTGAATGGTTTGTTGCAATGTATCCGGCCTAGCCTGCAATCAAAGGCATCACAAAGGCGGACTCGGTTCGCGTGATAGTGTTGAGCAGGTTGCGGTGTGCGCTGTTTGCAACCATATAAATCTCTGGTTTGCTGGTTGCTTCGCGGGCCAAAGGGCGCGCAGAGCGCAAAGTGCCCCCTTGCTTCCGTACGCTGCCTGGAATTGCAACCATGATGAGCACGCAAGTACTCATGCACCTGAAAACCGCGCTCGACTTGTCACGCGGCGCGCCGTAGCTCTGTTGAGTGCGCCGTCGCGCCGGTCGCCAGTCTTCTTGCCGGCTGCCCATCTGCTTTGTTCTACCGTGATTATTTACGACAGAGAATGCGCAATGCAGATCGCCAAGGCAAACAACATTCCTGTTCTTCTGAAACGGGATTTGATATAGCTAGAGCCCAATTTCGTTTTAGGGGAGACCTAGCGGTGCGATGGGAATTTAGAGCGTTCAGGGAGATTCGCGAAGGAACCGTCTTTAGCGTTTATGCTTTGCCTCAGGACAAGAGTTCGCCGCCGCCCGCCCTAACGATTGGGGATAGTGTTTGGATCGATAACGACGACCATCGCATTCCGGCCAAAGTACTGAAAGCGGATCAAAGCGAAATCCTGCTGGCGTCCGACGATCTGCAAACGCTTCACTTACTGCCGGCATCGAACAGCCACCGGCACTTCGGCCTGGTTGGGCCGGGTATGTATTCCGAAGACTGGCAAGTGGAGCAACTTCTTCCGCCCGCGCGTTGAAGAGTATTCAACCGCCAGCGAGCCCGGAATGTTGCCCAACTGCCGAAAGATGGGGGCTTCTTCGTTTGAACAGGACAGCTACGCGTTTGTTTGACCGTCAAGGGAAATCAAGAAATTGGTCGAATCGTGGGCGAAGCAGTCTGGGGTCGCCCGCCGGAGCTCGTGATGTGCTTCGGATCGAAGAGGTCCTAGACGAATCGCGAATTTCCGGCACGCCGCGCGACTACGAAGACGCGATCCTCCGGCCGTACCTTGTGCATTGGGGCGATATGGAGTGGAGTTCCTCTGCATGCTGGAAGGCGAGGTCGTTTACCGCTACAGGAACAATCTCTATCGCATGACGCTAGGCGAGGGCCTGTTCTTCGACGCCGACGCTCCGCATGGTCCGGAAGAGCTGACCCATTTGCCGATCAGGTATCTGTCGATCATTTCTTATCTGCCCGGCCGCGGTGGCGACTGAGGAGGCGAGGCAGGAGTGAGGTTTTTGTTCGCTCGCCCAATCTGACCACTTGCATCTAGTTTGTTGATCTGTCCTCCGAAGAGACCGCCGACCCATTTAAGTAGGTGCGGCAAACGCTTGGACCTGTTGGCTCGCATATGTGCTAGACATCATTAGCTGACGTGGCCGCACGATTTCGCCACTCGCAGTTGGCCAATGCTCTCTCGCCACCGCGTTGGTCAAGACTGGCGAGCTGGGGTTAGCCGCCAGCCGGATCTATGGCGCCGCTTACCGGTCATTCCGTATCGAGTTCTTTCAGAGCTGATCGAGCACGGGGTCGGAGCACATTGACGAACGCATTGGTTCTGCTTGCAGCAACGTTGACGCCCCGGCGGGGAGGGCTGCCCCTTGCGGCTTCAATGCCATTTGGCGCCGGCTCCGTTGTTTTTCTACAGGAATAAAAAATTCATCACAGTTGAATTGGCATCCGGAACCTGCTAGCTTTTGTCACAGGCAGCCAATCAGGTGAGGAAACCGGGATGTGCGGAATTGTAGGACTCTTTTTGAAGGACAAGTCGCTGGAGCCCCAATTGGGCGCATTGCTGTCCGAAATGCTTGTAACCATGACCGATCGTGGCCCCGATAGCGCCGGCATTGCCATCTACGGCGGCGGCACAAAAGGTCATGCCAAGGTCACCATCCAGTCAGCCAATCCGGACGTGGACTTCAAGGGTCTGGACGCCGAACTCGGCAAGAAGATCGGCGCCAAGGTTTCATCGACGATCAAGTCGACCCATGCCGTGCTCGACGTGCCGACCGAAAAGGTCGCCGAAGCCCGTGCAGCACTTGCCGAACTGCGCCCCAACGTCCGTGTCATGGGCGCCGGCGAAGCGATCGAAATCTACAAGGAAGTCGGCCTGCCGGTCGAAGTCGTGAAGCGCTTCGACGTCACCAAGATGAGCGGCAGCCATGGCATCGGGCACACCCGCATGGCCACCGAATCCGCCGTCACCACGCTCGGCGCGCATCCCTTCTCGACCGGCCCCGACCAGTGCCTGGTGCACAACGGCTCGCTGTCGAACCATAACAACCTGCGCCGCGAACTGATCCGCGACGGCATGCGCTTCGAGACGGAAAACGACACCGAAGTTGCCGCAGCGTACCTGTCCTCGAAGATCGCGCATGGCCAGAACCTCGGTGAGGCGCTGGAAAGCAGCCTGAACGACCTCGACGGCTTCTTCACCTTCGTGGTCGGAACCAAGAACGGCTTCGGCGTCGTCCGCGACCCGATCTCCTGCAAGCCTGCCGTCATGGCCGAAACCGACCAGTATGTCGCCTTCGGCTCCGAGTATCGCGCCCTCGCCAATCTGCCAGGCATCGAAGACGCCAAGGTCTGGGAGCCCGAGCCGTCCACCGTCTATTTCTGGGAGCACTGAGATTATGCATTCAACAAATCTTGCGACCGCGCCTCTGCACCAGGCCAACTACGCGCCGAAGACCTTCGATCTGTCCAAGATCACTTTGCGCGAGTTCAACCAGGCCCTCCACAATGTGAAGGATGCCGCCGGTGAATCGAACTGGGAGGTTCTCAACCCCAAGGGCAGCCACGCCGTTGCCGTCGGCGCCGAGCACGCGATCTCGATCGATGTGCAGGGGTCCGTTGGCTACTATTGCGGCGGCATGAACCAGAACAGCACGATCACCGTGCATGGTTCGGCCGGCCCCGGCGTCGGTGAAAACATGATGTCGGGCACGATCATCGTGAAGGGCGACGCCAGCCAGTACGCAGGCGCCACCGGCCGCGGCGGCCTGCTTGTCATCGAAGGCAACGCCTCGTCGCGCTGCGGCATCTCGATGAAGGGCATCAACATCGTTGTCCGTGGCAACATCGGCCACATGTCGGCCTTCATGGCGCAATCGGGCAACCTCGTCGTCCTCGGCGATGCCGGCGATGCGCTGGGCGACTCGATCTACGAAGCCCGCCTGTTCGTGCGCGGCTCGGTGAAGAGCCTCGGTGCCGACTGCATCAAGAAGGAGATGCGCCCCGAGCACATCGCCATCCTGAAGGACCTGCTTGATCGCGCCGGCATCACCGACGTCAAGCCGGAAGAGTTCTCGCGCTACGGTTCTGCGCGCACACTCTACAACTTCAACATCGACAACGCCGACGCTTACTGAGGAACACTATGAGCTATCACAATCCTCCGACGACGCCACGCAAGTCGGCCACGTTCGATGAATACGCGATGTCCGAAATCCGTCGCGCCGCAGCGACGGGCATTTACGATATCCGCGGCTCCGGCGCCAAGCGCAAGGTCCCGCATTTCGACGACCTGCTGTTCCTCGGCGCCTCGATCTCGCGCTATCCGCTCGAAGGCTACCGTGAAAAGTGCGACACGTCAGTCGTTCTGGGCACGCGTTTCGCCAAGAAGCCGATCGAGCTGAAGATCCCGATCACGGTTGCCGGCATGAGCTTCGGTTCGCTGTCGGGTCCGGCCAAGGAAGCGCTCGGCCGTGGCGCAACGCTCTCCGGCACCTCGACCACCACCGGCGACGGCGGCATGACCGAGGAAGAGCGCGGCCACTCCAAGCAGCTCGTCTACCAATACCTGCCGTCGCGCTACGGCATGAACCCGCGTGACCTGCGTCGCGCCGACGCCATCGAAATCGTTGTCGGCCAGGGCGCAAAGCCAGGCGGCGGCGGCATGCTCCTG
Source organism: Aminobacter sp. BA135 (assembly GCF_050859125.1). Classification (NCBI taxonomy): domain Bacteria; kingdom Pseudomonadati; phylum Pseudomonadota; class Alphaproteobacteria; order Hyphomicrobiales; family Phyllobacteriaceae; genus Aminobacter; species Aminobacter sp. BA135. The sequence goes on along the minus strand of NZ_CP139573.1, from coordinate 449,696 downwards.
GGTCAGAAGATTTCCGACCGCGTCGCCGAGATGCGCACGCTGCCCAAGGGCATTGACCAGCGCTCGGCCTGCCGCCACCCCGACTGGACCGGTCCGGACGATCTCGAGATCAAGATCCTCGAAATCCGCGAGATCACCGACTGGGAAAAGCCGATCTACGTCAAGGTCGGTGGCGCACGCCCCTATTATGACACGGCCCTCGCCGTGAAGGCCGGTGCCGACGTCGTCGTGCTCGACGGCATGCAGGGCGGCACGGCAGCAACCCAGGAAGTGTTCATCGAGCATGTCGGCCAGCCGACGCTTGCCTGTATCCGTCCGGCAGTGAAGGCGCTGCAGGATCTCGGCATGCACCGCAAGGTTCAGCTCATCGTCTCCGGTGGCATACGCAATGGTGCGGATGTGGCCAAAGCGCTGGCGCTCGGTGCCGATGCAGTATCGGTCGGTACGGCGGCACTTATCGCACTCGGCGACAACGACCCGCGTTGGGAGGATGAATACCAGAAGCTTGGCACCACCGCCGGTGCCTACGACGATTGGCACGAGGGCAAGGACCCGGCCGGCATCACCACGCAGGACGTCGAGCTGATGAAGCGCGTCGATCCGATCGCGGCTGGTCGCCGTCTGGCGAATTATCTGAAGGTCATGACGCTTGAGGCACAGACGATCGCCCGTGCCTGCGGCAAAAATCACCTGCACAATCTCGAGCCTGAAGATCTCTGCGCTCTTTCGATCGAAGCTGCCGCCATGGCTGGCGTGCCGCTTGCGGGGACAAGCTGGGTACCTGGTAAGGGTCCCTTTTAAAACCACAAGGATTGGGAGGAGCAATTCATGGGTACGGCCTTCGAAGCCAAAATCGATCAGTCAGAGGTGACCGATCTCAAAGAGTTCGCAAGGGCTCGCAACATCAGATACTTCATGGTCTCGTATACGGACCTGTTCGGCGGCCAGCGCGCCAAGCTGGTACCGGCCCAGGCCATTTCGGACATGCAGAAGGACGGAGCCGGCTTTGCCGGCTTCGCGACTTGGCTGGACCTGACGCCCGCGCACCCCGACATGCTTGCCGTGCCGGATCCGCTCTCGGTCATCCAGCTGCCCTGGCGGCCGGAAGTGGCCTGGCTCGCATCGGACTGCCTGATGGAAGGCAAGGGCGTTGCCCAGGCACCGCGCAACACGCTGAAGCGCCTTGTCGCCGAAGCCGCCAAGGAAGGCATGCGCGTCAAGACCGGCGTCGAGCCGGAATTCTTCCTGACGACGCCGGATGGCAACCAGATCGCCGACGAATACGATACGGCTGCGAAATCCTGCTACGACCAGCAGGCCGTGATGCGCCGTTTCGACGTCATCGCCGAAATCTGCGATGCCATGCTCGACCTCGGCTGGAAGCCCTACCAGAACGACCATGAGGACGCGAACGGCCAGTTCGAGATGAACTGGGAGTATGACGACGTTCTCCAGACCGCCGACAAGCACTCCTTCTTCAAGTTCATGGTTCGCTCGATCGCCGAAAAGCACGGCCTGCGCGCAACCTTCATGCCGAAGCCGTTCCAGGGCCTGACCGGCTCGGGCTGCCACGCCCACATCTCGGTGTGGGATCTTGCCGGCAAGTCCAACGCCTTCGCCGACAAGAACATGGAACTGGGCCTGTCGGAGAAGGGCCGCTACTTCCTCGGCGGCATCATGAAACACGCCTCCGCACTTGCCGCGATCTGCAATCCGACCGTCAACTCCTACAAGCGCATCAACGCACCGCGCACCGTCTCCGGTGCTACCTGGGCGCCGAACACGGTGACCTGGACCGGCAACAACCGCACCCACATGGTGCGTGTCCCCGGCCCGGGCCGCTTCGAACTGCGTCTGCCCGACGGCGCGGCCAATCCGTACCTGATGCAGGCGATCATCATCGCCGCCGGCCTCAGCGGGATTCGCACCAAGGCCGATCCCGGCCCGCGCAGCGATGTCGACATGTACCGCGAGGGCCACACCGTCACCCACGGTGCCAAGCTGCCGCTCAACCTGCTCGACGCGCTCCGCGCCTATGACGAAGACAGCGAGCTGAAGGCTGCGATGGGCGAGGAGTTCTCCGCCGCCTACATCAAGCTCAAGCACCAGGAGTGGAACTCCTACGCGTCGCACTTCACCCAGTGGGAACGCGACCACACGCTGGACGTCTGAGGCACCCAAACAGGCTGTGCCCGGTCGTGGAGACCGGGCGCAGGCCTCGGATACACCTCACATTTCGCCGGAACACATGCGATGAAATATTCGATCTTCTCACTCGCCAAGGCTGCTCTGTCAGGCCACAAGGGCTGGACCCGGGCGTGGCGCGATCCGGCACCCAAAAGCCACTACGACGTGATCATCATCGGCGGTGGCGGCCATGGACTGGCCACGGCGTATTTCCTCGCCAACGAATACGGCATCCGTAACGTTGCGGTGCTGGAAAAAGGCTGGATCGGTTCCGGCAATGCCGGCCGAAACACCACCATCATCCGCTCCAACTACGGACTTCCCGGCAATACCGGCTTCTACGAGATGTCGATGAAGCTGTGGGAACGCATGGAGCAGGATCTCAATTACAACGCGATGGTTTCCCAGCGCGGCATCATCAATCTGTATCACTCCGATGCCCAGCGCGATGCTTTCGCCCGCCGCGGCAACACCATGCGTATCAACGGCATCGACGCCGAACTGCTCGACGCGGTGCAGATCCGCAAGGAGCTGCCGTTCCTCAACTACGACAGCCCGCGCTTCCCGATCATGGGCGGCCTGATGCAGCGCCGCGGCGGCACCGCCCGCCATGACGCGGTCGTCTGGGGCTACGCCCGCGCCGCCGACCAGCGCGGCGTCGACATCATCCAGAACTGCGAAGTCACCGGCTTCGTGCGCGACCACAATGGCAAGATCACCGGCGTCGAGACGTCGCGCGGCAAGATCAGCGCCGGCAAGGTCGGCATGGCGGTCGCCGGCAACACCTCCCGCGTGGCCGCGATGGCCGGCATGAAGCTGCCGATCGAAAGCCACGTGCTGCAGGCCTTCGTCTCGGAAGCGATCAAGCCGCTTATCCCAGGTGTCGTCACCTTCGGCGCCGGCCACTTCTACATCAGCCAGTCCGACAAGGGCGGCCTTGTATTCGGCGGCGACCTCGACGGCTACAACTCCTACGCCCAGCGCGGCAACATGCCCGTCATCGAAGACGTTTGCGAAGGCGGCATGGCGGTCATGCCAATGATCGGCCGCGTCCGCATGCTGCGCCAGTGGGGCGGCATCATGGACATGTCGATGGACGGCACGCCGATCATCGACAAGACGCCGATCGATGGCCTCTACCTCAATGCCGGCTGGTGCTATGGCGGCTTCAAGGCGACGCCGGCTTCGGGGCTCGTCTTCGCCCACCTCTTGGCGCGCGACGAACCGCATCCGGAAGCCGCCCGCTTCCGGCTCGACCGGTTCCGCCGCGGCGCGATGATCGATGAAAAGGGCCAGGGCGCCCAACCCAACCTGCACTGAAAGCGAGACTGGCGGAATGCGTATTGCATGTCCTTTCTGCGGCGAACGCGAGAACGGCGAGTTCACCTATCTCGGCGACGCTTCGCCCAAGCGGCCCAACTTCGCAGTCGATAGCGGCGAAAGCCCCGAGGGTGTCGAGGACGCCTTCTACGACTACGTCTATCTGCGCGACAACGTCGCCGGCTACATGCGCGAATACTGGTACCACGGTGGTGGCTGTCGCTCGTGGCTGATCGCCGAGCGCAACACGGTGACGCATGAATTCAGGTCGGTGACCGCAGCCCCAGGCGTTGGCGCGGCCAAGCCGGTGCAGGCAGGAGAATAAAGATGTCGGGCTATTCCGGATCCGAACCGCTCGGCAGGACGGCCGCACTCGAGGGCGCGCCGACCAGCGCCCGCAGTCAGGCAGCTTCAGCCAGCCAGTCGCATCGCCTGCGCAGCGGCGGCCTGATCGACCGTCAGCAGCCGCTGCAGTTTTCGTTCGATGGCAAGGTCATGTCGGGCTTTGCCGGCGACACGCTGGCCTCGGCGCTGGTCGCCAACGGCGTCAAGCTTGTCGCCCGTTCATTCAAGTATCATCGCCCGCGCGGCATCATCACCGCTGGCTCCGAAGAGCCGAGCGCGCTGGTCGAAATGCGCAGCGGTGCCCGCAAGGAGCCGAACACCCGCGCCACCACCCAGGAGCTCTATGACGGGCTGGTCGCCCAGAGCCAGAACCGCTGGCCGTCGCTGCGCCGCGACTTCATGTCGATCAACCAGCTTGCCGCGCCGATCTTCGTCGCCGGCTTCTACTACAAGACCTTCATGTGGCCGGCCAAGTTCTGGGAGAAGGTCTACGAGCCGCTGATCCGCCGTGCGGCTGGTCTCGGCAAGAGCGCCGAGCTGCCCGATCCAGACCACTACGACAAGGCCTGGGCGCATTGTGACGTGCTCGTCATCGGTGGTGGTGCCGCTGGTCTTGCGGCCGCCCTGGCGGCCGGCCGTGCCGGTTCGCGCGTCATCCTCGTCGAGGAAGACAGCCGTCTCGGCGGTCGTCTGCTCAGCGACGGTGGCGAAATCGACGGCATGCATGCCGAGGAGTGGGTGCGTCGTACGACCGACGAACTCACCGCCCTTCCGAATGTCCGCATCATGGTCCGCACGGCGCTGTTCGGTGTCTATGATGGCGGCGTCTATGCCGCGCTCGAGCGTGTCAACGACCATGTTCCGGTGCCGGGTCCGCATCAGGTCCGCCAGCGTGTCTGGCGCATCGTGGCCAAGCGTTCTGTTGTGACGGCCGGGGCCATCGAGCGGCCGATCGTTTTCCCGGGCAACGACCGTCCGGGCGTGATGATGGCATCCGCCGTGCGCACCTATGTCCACCGCTTTGCAGCGATGCCGGGTCGCAAGGTGGCGCTGTTCACCAACAATGACGACGGCTGGCGCACGGTCGAGGCGATACAGCAGGCCGGCGGCGACATCGCTGCCGTGATCGATCCGCGTGGCAACGTGCCGGCGGAATACCAGGCGCTTGCCGAGCTTTCCGACCTGCGCGTGTTCTCAGGTGGCATTTCGGACGTCAAGGGTGGCGTCGACGGCGTGCGCGGCGTTGTCGTCACCGACGGCAATGGCCGTACGCAGCAGATCGACGCCGACTGCCTCGCCGTCTCCGGCGGCTGGAACCCGAATGTCGGGCTGTCCTGCTTCCATCGCGGGCGGCCGGTCTGGCGCGACGACATCGCCGCCTTCGTTCCCGGGGATTCGCCGAAGGGCATGACCACTGCCGGTGCCGCCAATGGCGAGTTCTCGCTCGGTGGCTGCCTGCGCGATGGTCATGCTGCGGGTGCAGCCGCCGCCGCCGAATGTGGTGCATCCGGCAATGCCGGCGAGGCGTCAGAAGCCGGCGACGAGGTCTATGCGATCTCGCCGCTCTGGCAGGTCAAGGCCAAGGGCAAGGCCTTCGTCGACTTCCAGCACGACGTTACCGCGTCCGACGTGACGCTGGCGCAGCGCGAAGGCTTCGAGAGCGTCGAGCATCTCAAGCGCTACACCACGCTCGGCATGGCGACCGACCAGGGCAAGACGTCGAACATCACCGGCCTCGCCATCATGGCCGAAGCCACCGGCCGCACCATCCCGCAGACCGGCACGACGATCTACCGTCCGCCCTATGCGCCGGTGGCGATCGGCGCGCTGGCCGGCCATCATCGCGACGAGAATTTCCATGCCTGGCGGCTCACGCCGTCGCATCACTGGGCTGCAGCCCGGGGCGCGGTCTTCGTCGACACCGGCCTGTGGAAGCGCGCGCAGTGGTATCCGCAGCCGGGCGAAAAGGACTGGCTGGAGTCGGTAACCCGCGAAGTGCTGGCCGTGCGTAACGGCGTCGGCTTCTGCGACGTCTCCACCCTCGGCAAGGTCGACGTCCGCGGCGCGGACGCCGGCACCTTCCTCGACCGCGTCTATATCAATGCCTTCTCGTCGCTTGCCGTGGGAAAGGCCCGTTACGGCCTGATGCTGCGCGAAGACGGCATCGTCATGGACGACGGCACGACCTCACGTATCGCCGAAGACCACTATTTCCTGACCACGACGACCGCCAAGGCCGGCCCCGTCATGGCGCATCTCGAATTCTGCCGACAGGTTCTGTGGCCTGAACTCGACGTGCAACTGTCGTCGGCTTCGGACCAGTGGGCGCAGTTCTCGATTGCTGGGCCCAACACCCGCAAGCTGCTCCAGGAACTCGTCGATCCGTCCGAGGACATGTCCAACGAAGGTTTCCCCTTCATGGGCGCCCGCGAGGTCAAGCTGCGCGGCGGCGTCACTGCCCGCTTGTTCCGCATCTCGTTCTCAGGTGAAATCGCCTTCGAAATTTCGGTCCCGGCTCGTTATGGCGCTGCCATGGCGCAGAACCTGATGATCGCCGGCCGCGACCTGGGCGTCACGCCCTATGGCACCGAAGCCCTGGGTGTGATGCGCATCGAGAAGGGCCACGTCGCCGGCCCCGAGCTCAACGGCACCACGACCGCCGACGATCTCGGCCTCGGCAAGATGATGTCGAAGAAGAAGGACTTCATCGGCCGCGTCATGGCCGGTCGCGAAGCACTGACGGCACCTGACCGCCAGGTCGTCGTCGGCATCAAGCCGCTCGACCAGAAGCGTCGGCTGCGCTCCGGCGCCCATGTCGTTCCCAAGGGCGCGATCCCCGGTCCGGAAACCGACCAGGGCTACGTCAGCTCGGTCTGCTATTCGCCGATGCTGGAACAGTGGATCGGCCTTGGCCTGGTCGAACGCGGTCGCGAGCGCTTCGGCGAAGTCGTGCGCATCCACGACCCGTTGCGTAGCGAAGACTACGAAGCCGAAATCTGCAACCCAGTCTTCTACGATCCAGAAGGAGCGCGCCAGCGTGGTTGATTATCTCTGGAACACCCAATCGCCGCTGCAGAAGGCGCTTGTTCCCGGCCGCCATGGCGCAGCCGGCGCACATGTCGGCGTAACGCTGAACGAGGTGCGCGACATCGTGCTGGTGCAGGTCATGGCCCGGCGTGGCAAGGCAGCGGACGCCACGAAGGCCGCGAAGAAGCTGTTCGGCATCGAGGCGCCGGCTACGCCCAAGGCTGTCACCGGTAAGACGGCGACGCTGATCTGGTCGGGCCCCGATCAGTTCACGGTCATTGCGCCCCGGACCGACGAGGCGTCGCAGCTTGCGGCCATGGTGCAGGTCTTTGCCGGATCAGCATCTTTGTCCGACCAGTCGGATGGCCGCTGCTTGATCCGGGTTTCAGGCCCACGTGGCCGCGACGCCATCGCCAAATTCTCGTCGCTCGATCTGCATGACCTGGCCTTTCCGGTCGGCGCTGCGGCCAATACCTCGGTCGACCATACGGCGGTGAACCTGTGGCGCGATGCAAATGGCGCTGACGGCCACCCCGTTTACAACATGCTGGTGTTCACCAGCTTCGCCGACAGCCTTTGGCATACCATCGTGGATGCGTCGCTGGAGTATGGCGTCGAGGCAGCGAGCGCCCGGGCCGCCTGATAGAGCGCAGACAGACATCAGAAGCCCCGGCTGACAGCGCGGGGCTGCTGACAATTCTGGATGGTTCCGCAACGGTGCTCTGTCCTTGCAGGTAGAGTCCAAGCATGCCCGCCGGCATACTCAACCAGATCCCCATTCCCGCCAGCCATGACACGATCGTGCTCCTGGACTGGATGTCGGATGAGACAAGAGATGGCCGCAACCTCTCAGGATAACTCTGGATGGCCAGCCGGTTTGGAAGGCAGCTCCATCGCAGAATGGGACGATGGATTGCTTCGTTGCAGTAGCCGCCAACACGTGGAGTTGCTACCGCGTGACTGTCGAAGTCGACAGCGGGGCGATCACGGTCCTGTATATTACCAAATAGCCTCTTGTTTCTAAGCGAAGCTGCCGCGCGAGGCGGCAGCAAGAATTCTGCATCGGGCTTAGGCTTCGACGCAGGCCTTGCGCAGCTCGATCAGCGAGGCGGTCGGGCGCAGCAGCGACAGCGTCAGACGCTCGACGCAGATCGGCATGACCAGCTTCGCGCCATCGGCATAAAGCGAACCACCCGAAACGCGGAACGAACCCTTGTCGACGATGGTTTCGAGCACGTCGCGGGTGCGCAGCGGCAACAGGTCGGTACAGGCGCTCATGCGCGCGAAGATGTGGCTGATGGGGACGTTGTAGCCATCGACGGCTACGAGAGGCTCTTCATTGCCTTCCTTCCATTCCTCAAGCGCTTCGAGCGCGTCATGGAAGGCATTGTGGAGGGTGATCGGCGCGTGGCCTTCGTAAAGTTCCGGCAGCACTTTCTGCATGTACATGTTCCTCTTCAAGCTCTGTTGGATCGTGCTGCGGCGATGCGGATCAGGGTAGTGGACCTCACTTTCATGCGCCTCCGGTACTTGCCTATTATGCAACATATTTGCACATGAGTTAAATCGCGTCCACTGCAAAACGCGCTGGACCAATCCACGCCAACATCCTGATCGTGTGCTTGCGGCGATAGTCCAATTTGGGCTTGGAGATCATCGTTCGGCCAGTTTCGGCACCACCCGAACGAATGGGAAATCTACCCGTCCGGGGCGTTTTCAAGCCGGCACAAAAACTGTCTGCTGTCAGTTAGGAAAACTGCATCTTTCCCGACAGCCGGCTCAACGAAACGGCACGGGAAACAACTCGAGATGAATGGGTGTCGCTTGGAGGAGAGCAGACCACTCAGCTTTCGCGAAGACGTGCGCAGCCTGCTGTTCAGGGTGCTGCTTTCAGTCGTCAGCGAACGCGAGCCCGATATGGCGGAGGTTCTTACCGGCCGCGTGAGCCTTGATGCGCTCGAAAGCGGGCAACGCATTGCCGCGCTGCAGGCCACCGGCATCTGGTTCCAGCTTGTTGCCATCGCCAATGAACTTCTGGCGATGCGCTCGCGCCGCGAACTCGAACAGATGGGCGGGGCCGACGAGGTCATCGGCTCCTTTGCCAATGTGATGGGCGAAATAGCAGCCGGCGGCTACCCGGCCGAGCAGATCCAGACTACCCTCGAAGAGCTCTGCGTCGGCCCGACGATGACGGCGCATCCGACCGAGGCCAAGCGCGTCACGGTCCTCGAAATCCACCGCCGCATCTACCGCAAGCTGACCGAGCTCGAGCAGCAACGTTGGGCGCCGCGTGAACGCGAACAGCTGATCGACGATCTCAAGAGTGAGATTGAGCTGTTGTGGATGTCGGGCGAGCTTCGGCTCGAGCGCCCGTCGGTCGAGCGCGAGATCGCCTGGGGCCTGCACTTCTTCCGCGAAGTGATCTTCGAAGCGACGCCCAAGCTCTATGACAGCGTCGAAGAGGCGCTGGCCCGTCATTATCCCGAATACGATATCAAGGTGCCGTCCTTCATGCGGTACGCCTCTTGGATCGGTGGCGACCGTGACGGCAATCCGAACGTCACGGCAAAGATCACAGCCTATGCGCTCAACGAGTGCCGCCAGGCGATCGTCGGCTGGTACATCGGCCAGGTGCGCAAGCTGGTCACCGTGCTCAGCATCAGCGCCAATGTCGTCGACATTCCCGATACCTTCATCAAGGCGCTTGGGCATGCGCTGCATCGCTCCGGCAATGCCTCGGAGATCGTCGCGCGCAATCCCGACGAGCCGCTGCGCCAGTTCGCCGGCGCCATGCTCGACCGCCTGGAAGCGATGCGCGGCGCGGCTTCCGCCAAGCCTTACACACGCTCGGAAGGCTTCAAGACCGACCTGCGCGAACTTGAAAACGTGCTGGGCCAGCTTGGCGGCAAGCTGATCGCCAGGCGCTTCGTCCGACCGCTGCGCCAGCAGGTGGAGACGTTCGGCTTCCGCACCGTATCGCTTGACATCCGCCAGAACTCGACGGTGGTGAACCGTGTGCTGGCCGAGTTGTTCAAGCTCGCCGAACCGGCCGCAGCACCCGCGCCCGACACGCCGCAATGGACGCAGCGTATCAGGGCGGCGCTCAATTCCGGCGAGCAGCTGGAGGTCGACAGGCTGGCGCTGTCAGAGGAAGCGCAGGAGCTGCTCGATCTGTTCGACGTCATCCGCAAGGCTTCGGCCGGCTTGAATGATGGTGCTGTCGGTGCCTTCATCCTGTCGATGACCCGGTCGAGCGACGATCTGCTCGCCGTCTATCTGCTTGCACAATATTCCGGCCTGGCGACGGCCATGGATGGCAGCGGAACCATCGCGCTGCGTGTCGTTCCGCTGTTCGAAACCATCGCCGATCTGCGCGCCGCGCCCGACATTCTCGACCAGCTGTTCGGCGTCTCGATCGTTCGCCGCTCGGTTCGTGACTTCGGCAACCGCCAGGAAGTGATGCTCGGCTATTCCGACTCAAACAAGGACGGCGGGTTCCTCGCCTCCAACTGGGAACTCAACAAGGCGCAGCGGCGGATCACGGCACTTGGCATCAAGCGCAAGGTCAAGATCAGCTTCTTCCACGGCCGTGGCGGTTCGGTCAGCCGTGGCGGTGCGCCGACGGGCAGGGCGATCGCCGCCCAGCCGGCGGGCACCATTGGCGGCGCAATGCGCGTCACCGAGCAGGGCGAGGTCGTGTCGTCGAAATTCGCCAATCGCGGCACCGGGCTCTACCAGCTCGAAATTCTCGCCGCGAGCGTCTTCGCCCACAGCGTCAAGTCGCAGAACGAGGCCGAACTCAAGGACATTCCGGAGTTCAGCGAGGCTCTGGAAGCGCTGACCGGCATGTCCCAGGCGTCCTATTCGGGGCTGATCAACGAGCCGGGCTTCATCGATTACTTCAATCAGGCGAGCCCGGTCGAGGAGCTGGCGCTGCTCAAGATCGGCTCGCGTCCGGCCCGTCGTTTCGGCGCCCGCGATATCTCCGATCTGCGTGCCATCCCTTGGGTGTTCGCCTGGAGCCAGAACCGCCACCTGCTGACCAACTGGTATGGTATCGGCAGTGCTCTGAACTCGTTCGTCAATGTCCGCGGCGATGCCGGCCTGGATCTGCTCAGGCAGATGTTCGAGCGCTCGCGCTTCTTCCGGCTGGTCATCGACGAGGTCGACAAGGGGCTCTACCAATCCGACATGGACATCGGGAAGCTCTATGCCGGGCTGGTCCAGGACCGCGAGGTCGGCGAGCGCATCTACGCCAAGATTTCAGCCGAATATGCGCTGACCCGGCGGATGATCTCCGAGGTCAATGGCGGCCTGAAATTGTCCGAGCGCTTTCCGGCCTTCAAGCGCCATTTCGACCGCATTCGCCCGCAGATGGACTCGATCCACCGGCTGCAGGTGCAGCTGCTGCGCGAGGTGCGCGCCCAGGACGACGCGACCGTCAACCCGAAGCGGGCCGTCAATGCGCTTCTGCTTTCGATCAACTGCATTTCCGCCGGTCTCGGCTGGACCGGATGACCCAGATTTCAGGCGTCTCAGGCGCCGCTAGGAGGAGCCCATGAATATCCCGACAAGACCCGGCATCGGCAGCGCCCGCAATTTCTTCCGCACCGGCGTCGCCCAGGCAGACCCCGCTGTCAGCGATGCGATGGGGCGCGAGCTTCAGCGCCAGCGCGACGAGATCGAACTGATCGCCTCGGAGAACATCGTCTCGAGGGCGGTGCTCGAAGCACAAGGCTCGGTGCTGACCAACAAATATGCCGAGGGCTATCCGGGGCGGCGATACTATGGCGGCTGCCAGTATGTCGACGAGGTCGAGGATCTGGCGCGGGAACGCGCCAAGGCGATGTTCAACTGCAGCTACGCCAACGTGCAGCCCAACTCCGGCAGCCAGGCAAACCAGTCGGTGTTCATGGCGCTGATGCAGCCGGGCGACACGTTCCTCGGTCTCAATCTCGCCGCCGGCGGTCACCTGACCCATGGCGCGCCGGTCAACCAGTCGGGCAAGTGGTTCAACGTCGTCTCCTATGGCGTCAAGCCCGACACCCATCGCATCGACATGGATGAGGTTCGCGACCTCGCCAAGAAGCACCAGCCCAAGGTGATCCTGGCCGGCGGCTCGGCCTACCCGCGCATCATCGATTTCAAGGCATTCCGCGAGATCGCCGATGAGGTTGGTGCCAAGCTGTTCGTCGACATGGCGCATTTCGCTGGCCTGGTGGCCGGTGGCGTGCATCCCAACCCGCTCGAACACGCCCATGTCGTGACGACGACCACGCACAAGACGCTGCGCGGTCCGCGCGGCGGCATGGTGCTGTCCAATGACGAAGAGATCGGCAAGAAGATCAATTCGGCGGTGTTCCCGGGTCTCCAGGGCGGTCCGCTGATGCATGTCATCGCTGCCAAGGCGGTCGCCTTCGGCGAAGCGCTGACGCCTGATTTCAAGGTCTATGCCGCCAATGTCGTCTCGAACGCCAAGGCGCTGGCCGAAACGCTCCAGGACGGTGGCGTCGACATCGTCTCCGGTGGCACCGACACGCATCTGATGCTCGTCGATCTCAGGCGCAAGAATCTCACCGGCAAGGCGGTGGAAGCAGCTCTTGGCCGTGCCCACATCACCTGCAACAAGAACGGCATCCCGTTTGATCCGCAGGGGCCGATGGTCACCTCAGGCGTTCGCCTGGGCACACACCGGCATGCACGACGCGCGGCTTCCTCAACGAGGAGTTCCGCCAGGTCGGGCGCATGACGATGGCCGTCATCGACGGGCTTGCGGCCAATGGCGAGGAAGGCAACGCCAAGATCGAGGCTGCCGTTCGTGAAGAAACGCACGATTTGGTCAGCCGATTCCGAATCTACGACTGAATTCTGTCGCTGCAGAGCGGGCATGTCTTGGCGAATTCGACTGGAATGCGCCAAGACATGATGTCGATGGCGGGCTGATGGCGCAACACAAGAAGCTGAATGTCCTGATCGCCGAGCGCAACCCGCTTGTGATTTCGGCTTTGCGCGACATGATCAGCCGCGACGAACGTTTTTCATTCGTCGAGGGTGTGCAGAGCGGCGATGCCTTCATCAAGGCGGTGGCCTCGGCCGAGCCGGCGTTCGATGTCGCGATCGTTGCCTGGAAGCTTTCCGACATGGATGCCAGCGAGGTTCTCACCGAACTGCACCGGCGACAGCTTGCCGCGCGCATGGTGATCTTTTCCAACGATCACGACGTCGGCATCCTCAAGCAATGTGTGCGCTTGGGCGTGCAGGGTTTCTGCTACCAGTTCGACGATCCGTGTATTCTGTTCGACACGCTGCTTGCGGTCGCCAATGGCCGCATCTGTATCCCCTATATCGATGTCGCCAAGATCAACGAGACGCCCTTGTCTCGTCTGACGACGCGCGAACTGGAGCTGCTTGGTGTGCTGGCGGACGGCTGGACCAATCTGCAGATCGCGACAAGAACCGGGATCTCCGAGAACACGGTCAAATACCACCTAAAGAATCTCTACGACAAGCTGGGCGTACGCAACCGCGCCATGGCAGTCGCGCTCTACGCCAGCGAGCGCAAGCGCGGCCCGCAGCCGGGCACTCGATAGAGCCTGTCAGGGCGGGCCGAGCGCCTGCTTCTCTTCCGCTTCCGAGAGCGAGGCCCTGGCCTGGGTCGTGGTCACATAGGCATCGACAGTATCGGAGGCTCCGGCCGGAACATAGTCCTGTCCGGCAGTTGGTGCCGCAATGGCAAGCCTGACATCCTACTGCTAGTCGGCGCGGCAGACCAAAGAAACAAGCGACGAGCCGAAGCTCGAACTCACGGCAGAGCGCATCGGCTCTATCGGCGCCTGATCTTTGCATTGACTGTAACAACCGGCGGCGACCGGCATCACATTCCAGTTGCCGCCGCAGCCGTTTGAGGCTGCCTCCACCTCGCGCGACTCCTCCTGTCGCTCACTCGGGAAAAACATAACGTGCAGGGCCGTTCCTGCCCGTTTGGGCAACGCGGACCGCCCGTTAGCGACCTCCGGCGTAAAAATTCCGACACCGCGTCAGCTCAACAAAAGCCAATCGATTCAATGGTCTTCGGCGTCATCGAAAGTCGTAGTGCGACAAGTGCGCGCGGTCGTCACTTGACAGGAAATTAACTTTGCCGGACATTCCTCAGGGGAAATTAATTTCCCGCAGAAGCAAACCAAAATGAAGCCGAAAACGGCCATGGTTGAGGAGGAAAAATGGAAGCGACTTTAAGTCAACAGCGCGGGGACGCGACTCTCGAGCAGCGCATCGACAAGATGCATGGAAGGGATCGAGCGGGTCTCGTGATATTTGTTGCGGTGCTCTGGTGCACCATGTTGTTCGCCCTGTTCAGCGTCTGGTCCTACATCTCCATCCCAGCTATCCGGATCATCCTGTCGATCGCCTGCGGCCTCGTGCTGGCCTTCAACACGGCGGCCATCGTCGCCATGCTGCGCCACTACGTCGAAGACAAACACTTCATCTATGGCCTCGACATCAAGCATCTCGACGAGATGCGTCGCCGTCGCGGCTGAGGAGCGCATAATGGCTTACAAACCTCCGAAACAGAGCCTCGCCGGCCAGATTTTCGACGTCGTGACCTTGCTGGTTCTGACCGTGGGCGCGCTCTACATCCCGCTCTATCTGGGCCTCGCTGGTGCCGCCAAGGTGCCAAATCCGATCGCCAACCCGACCTGGGAAGCGCTTGGCCAGAACGCCACCGAACAGCAGCAATGGGCAGCACTCGGCGTTACCGACCCGGCCGCCGCCAACGACATCATCACCGCCCGCTTCGACTACAGCTTTAGTTGGAGCGCGCTGATCGTCATGGCCGTGCTGGTCATCGGCTACTTCGTCATGGTCGTGCGGCTGTCCGACAGGGAATACCGCGAAGTCATCGAAGAACGCTTCGGCGACAAGAAGCGCTAGGGGAGGCCACAATGGATACCTGGAACATTCTGGAATACGCGGCCTGGGCTCTCTCCGCGCTGTTTGGCGTCCTGATGCTCATCGACCTCGTCCGCATCGACACGACCTATGACAACGAACTGTTGATCTCCTCTCGCGAAGGCGAGATCGAGGCGACCGCAGAACGCCACGAGATCTGAGGGGACGACGATGGCAAATGTGACTTCAACCGCAGCCGAGCCCGAACGGCTCCAGCTGCTGCGCGTGCTCGGCCCCGCCCACATCTGGGCGCTCGGCGTCGGCATCGTGCTCGTCGGCGAGTATATGGGCTGGAACTTCTCGGTCGGCAAAGGCGGCATGATCGCTGGCCTGATCGCCTGCTGGGTTGCAGGCCTGCTCTACACCTGCGTCGCCATGATAGATTCCGAGGTGACTTCGACGGTCGCCGCAGCCGGCGGCCAATACGCCCAGGCCAAGCACATCGTCGGCCCGCTGATGGCCTTCAACGTCGGCCTTTTCCTGGTCATGGCCTACACCATGCTGGAAGCGGCCAATGCGATCACCGTCGGCTTCCTGCTCGACACGGTTGCCGGCCTGCAGGGCCATACGGGGCTCAACCAGCAGCCCTTCATCATCCTCGCCATCATGTTCCTGGCGTGGCTCAACTATCGCGGCGTGCTCGCGACACTGACCTTCAACCTTGTCATCACCGCGATTGCATTCGTCTCGATCATCACGCTGTTCATCGCGGTGCAGTTCGGTGCTTCCAACGTGCCGCTCGACTTCTCAGCCATAACAAGCGATCCGCTGCCTTACGGGTGGGTCGGCATCGTCGCGTCGCTGCATTTCGGCCTCTGGTACTATCTCGGCATCGAGGGCACCTGCCAGGCCGCCGAGGAAGTGCGCTCGCCGGCACGTTCGCTGCCCTACGGCACGATGGCCGGCATCATGACGCTGCTGATCGCCGCGACCATGACCTGGTACGTCTGCTCGGGCTTGATCCCCTGGGAATATCTCGGCCAGGCCGGCACGCCGCTGTTCGACGCCGCCCGCGTCACCGGCAGCACGTCACTGATGGTGTTGCTGTTCGTCGGCACGACGTTCGCCACGCTCGCTTCGGCCAATGGCTGCATCAACGACGCCTCGCGCGCCTGGTTCTCGATGGGCCGCGACCGTTACCTGCCGAGCTGGTTCGGTGCTGTGCATCCGATCTACCGCACGCCGTACCGCGCCATCGTCTTCCTGGTCCCGATCGCGCTGATCTTCGCGCTCGGCGCGCCGCTTGACCAGGTCGTCACCTTCTCGATCCTGTCCGGCCTGCTCGGCTACACCTTCATGACCTTCAACATGGTGATGTTCCGCAACAAGTGGCCACTCGACACGATCAAGCGCGGTTATGTGCATCCGTTCCACCCGCTGCCGACGATCGTGCTGTTGATCCTGTGCTCGACGGCCTATTTCGCGGTGTTCCTCGGTTATGGCACGCAGCTCAGCGCGATGATGTGCTTCTACATCGTGGCTTCGCTCTGGTTCCACTTCCGGCGCTACCAGTTCGTGCGCCGCGGCGACCAGTTCACCATGCCCTGGCCGAAGCCGCAGGGTTACTGACACAGGCCCAAGCATGGCGGCGCGGCCCCCCCCGCGCCGCCATTTTCACAAAAACAAGGCGCCGCAGATGTTCACCACGCTTGCCTTTTCTGCCTTCATCGCAGTTTCCTGCGGCTGGATCGGTACGCGCGCGGTCCGCGAGCACCGCGATGCTCTCGCCGAACGCAGAGGACTGCTCAACGACGCTGCCCGGCTCCTCGAGAATTCGCAGATTACGTTCGGCTCCGACCAGTTTCCGGTTCTCGTCGGTCGGATCGGCGATGGCCGCCGGGCAAAGATCGAGCTCATCGCCGACACGATGGTCACGCGGCGACTGCCGCAGCTCTGGCTCAGGGTAACGCTGAGCGAAGCCGAGGAAGGCAACAGGCCGACAATCGGCGCGCTCGCCCGCCCGACAGGTGCGGAATACTATTCTCTGGTCCACGATATGCCGGAATGGCTGTCGCCGCCGCCGACCGATGCCTCGCTGCTGATGCGGGGCGATGGTCAGGCAACGGCATGGCAGGTCGAGCGTGTTTCGGCGCTGTTCCGGAGCCTGTTTGCAGACCCGAAGGTCAAGGAAGCCGTCATCACGCCGCGTGGCACGCGTATCATCCGCCAGGCCGCGCAGGGCGAGCCTGGAGCACATAAGGTGCTGAGGCAGGTGCGTTTTCCGTTGACGGCGATTCCCGCTGACCTCGTGGCGCTGGCCATCGCCGAAGCAAAGACGTTGAGCGCCTTGTTGGTCGAAGTCGACATCGTCGCTCCCGTCTATGAGGCGGCTTGAGGGTTCCATGACAAGACCGATCAATCCTTATGTTGTGCTGGCTCTGGCGATCGTGTTGCCCGGTGCTGGCCACGTCGCGGTACGCGCCGCGCCGCGCGGGCTCGCATTCGCCTTCTTTGTCGTTTTGTTTTCCGTACTGTCCTACGTCACCACGACGCCGGAAACATCATTCCTTGGTCGCCATGCCGGGGGCCTGTTCGTCTGGGCGCTTTCGATACCCGATGCCTATCGCCGGGCGCGGATACGCAGCGTCATGGCTCCGAAGGTATGACTTTCAGCTTGCCAGGGTTGGGGTCGAGCGTTCGAATCGCTTCACCCGCTCCAAATGTCCCAAAAAAAGGCCGCGGTTCACCGCGGCCTTCGTCGTTTCTGGGGGCAGCTTGGTCCCAATTGAGAATAGGACATCAAGGTCCGGGTTACCGGCGGGTTACAAGTACTCAGCTCGGACCCGCGTGAAATCGGGCTTCTATTGCGGCAAGCTCGATGCCGTCCTCCGTGAGGTATTCCAAGGGCTGTTGACTGAACTTTCAGACCAAGCGTTCAAGTCGCCAACATCGGTGACGACGGCTGCCCGTTAACCCCTAGGCACTGCCGTATCGCACATAGAGCATCAAAACCTATCGTTGTCGGCGCTGTTCACTATTCTAATTCCGTGCGTCGGCGTCCCGTATTGAAGAATGGCGTGTCCCAGAATAGTTATGGGGCAGTCATGTGGATAAGTGGATCACAAAGATGAGCGAGGGACATCTGCATCGTTGGTTCTTAAACAATGGCGACAAAATCGCCCATAAATGGCTGCACTATTTCGACATTTACGAGCGCCATTTTCAGCGGTTCCGTGGCCAGAACGCAGTAGTTCTTGAAATTGGCGTAGGCAGCGGTGGCTCTCTTCAAATGTGGAGAGATTATTTCGGACCTCGAACTACGATAATAGGACTGGACATTGATCCGCAGTGTAAGCAACACGAAGCCGAAGGGATCGAAATTATCATTGGCAGCCAAGCTGATACAGCAATCCTCGACGAAATTATGAGACGCCACCCAAAGATCGATATCGCCCTAGATGATGGAAGCCACGTCATGAGCGATATGATTGCGACGTTTGAGCATCTATATCCGCGTATTGATGTAAATGGATTGTACTTGGTCGAAGATTTGCACACTTGCTACTGGGAAGAGTACGGCGGCGGTCTGCGACGGCAGGGCAGCTTCATCGAATTGATAAAAGAGCGTATCGACGACATCAACGCGATGCATGCGCGTGGGGTTATCCCGGTCAGTGAGTTCACGCGGTCCACTGACTCCATGACTATATATGATAGCGTCGTCGTGTTTGAGAAAAGACGTCAAGGCAGGCGTCAAGCAATCATGACGGGTGGATCTTAGGCCGTAGCCAAGCGAGTCCAAGCCTTATCAATATGTGCGCCGTCGACCCTGGTTTAGGCGGCAAGCCGCAGCTCCCGGCAGCCGCAGCAAAGGGCTCAGAGCATCTGGAACTCAGCGCCAAGGTCGTCGCGCAATGCTGTCACCGCCTGTTGCAGGTCTTCCGGTACGGGCGGTTGAAGAGTGTGCTGGAAATCGACGAAACTGGCTAACAGTGCGAGAGAACGAAGGTTGTTCCCCAAGTACTTTAGCGCGAGCGCTTCGTGGTAAACGGCCCGCCAGATTAAGTCTGACTCCACGACTGCGGTCGCCGGTGACAGTTCTATCTTCTTGCGACACAGGCGAAACGCCGAACGAAAGAAGCTTGCGGCGCCAACGTAGTCGCCAGTATGGATCAACAGCAACATTCCTCGATAGTATGTAGAGGCGGCGATGCAGAGCGGCCAGCGAGTGGCAAAGTCATCTAGCGTCGCTATGTCGCCTAGGGAGGGGTCCGCAACCGCCAGAGTGGGTGCAAACACTCTTTCAGCGAGCGCGTAGTCTCCGGAATCCATGGCGCCCCGGAAAAGACGATAGCGTAGCCCAATTTCGAGCGAAGAACCGGGGCGCGCCTTTCCGAGAGCTTCTTGTAAATACCGGTGGACAAGCATTGCGAGATGGTCGGCCGAACGCTCTTGATATTTCAGCGGCGACCTTGACGCATACATCAACATGCTTGGTGCGCTTGTATCTACCTGGACGTAGTGCAACCCAGCCTTTTTTAGGGCCTCGATCAGCGCTTCGGCGCTAAAGATAATAGTGTGTGCGCCAGGCGAGAGCAGAGCCAGCAGGGAACTAGGATTGGTTCGGCTGTGGATGCGGTCTGCATCTGGAGTCGTCAGGATTAGGACGCCGTCTTCGGTGAGATAGGACTTGAGGATGGTAATGAATTCATGTGGGTCGTGTACATGCTCGACAACTTCTGAGCAGTGCACAATATCAAAAAGTTGTTCCTGGTTGAGATTCGGGGTTGCAAAATCATTGATGATGTCGAGGCCTAATTGTTCTCGGCCGTGGTCTCCATAGCGCGACGGTTCGAAGCCTTTTACTTGCCATGCCAGCATGCTTCGAACAGAGTCTAGACCAAATCCAAAGCCGCATCCGATATCCAAAATTTTGCCTGGGCGGCCGTCGTCAGGTATAACTTTCAAGATATTCTTGGAAATGAGATCAATCGCAGCGTTGAACTCAACATAGTCGCGGATACTGAGTTCGGAAGATGTATGCTGAGTGTAATCGATATTGGGGTAGGGGTGATAAACTAGAGATCTGCAGGCATCGCAACGATAAAGATAAAGCGTCGAATTTGCGTCCAATGTCGGCTGCGTATTCTTTGCTGTGAGTACGCATGACTTATTGTTGGAGCTTCCGCATACCGGGCAGGAAAATGACGATTGCCGGCTTTGGCCATCGCAAAAATCGACAATGTTGGTACTCAAAATTCAGTCCCTCGCGAAACAAGGTCGTTGAACCAGGCCGGCAAGTCGCTCAACCCTGCTTATGAGATGGATAAGCTTTGCTTTGACTCAGTGATTCATCCCGTTGAAGTGGCCACGTGACCGTTTCGTGCGGCAAATCAAACGTCTTTCGAGCTAATATCCATGACGATGCCATTCCGTTGTGGAGAGGGAACTCGAGCATTGGGCCAACCCTCTTTGATGGGTGAATGAACATCCTGACCGGATCGGCCATCCCCACCTCGATCACCTCGAAGCCCATCGCCGGCGAGAAGAGCACCTTCAAACCTTCACTGGACATCCGCCAGAAGTCGTTGGGCGTCTCGTGGATCGGGAACGAGTGCGGTACCGCGTGTAACGTCAGCCCACCGAGTTTGAGCACCTTGTTGATTTGTGCCGCAAGCAGCCAGGGGCAGGCCAGGTGTTCGATTACCGCCTCTGAGAAGACGCCATCAATGGTTCCGGGAGCAATCGAGTCACTCAGAAAATGAGCGTCCTCAACGATATCAACGCCGGGAGCCTCGTGAATGTCCAATCCGATGAATTTGCATTCTGGCTCAAATTTACCTGCGTTCAAAGTTGACGATGGACCTACGATCCGAGCACCGATTTCGAGTACCGTGCCGCCAATCCTCTTCATTTCTGATGCGAACGCGTCGATTGGGTACTCACCATCTGCAGAATATGCGTTGATTGGATGCTCTGGTCCCAGCTCAGTAACGTCGAACTCTACGGTGCCGTCGATAGTCTCGACTTCGAGTGTTACCGGTCGAAACGGGCTGCAGGGGAGATAGACGGCGAATCCACAGAGGGTAGAGACCAGCGTGGGGAAAAACGGCTGCAAATCCGGTCGATCGAAGAGTGCGTTCGTTGTAGCGCGATATGCCCCGCTTCTAATATGGATCGCAGTGGGGGCCCGGCCATAAGCGTGGGCCCAGCCTTTAACAAAGACACCATGCGCGTCGCACCAAAGTGCATCAATCATATGGACCGCCTGCGTGGCAGGGGTCGAGCTGAGAGCGTTCATCAACCACCCACAAGATCGCTATTAACACGAATGCTCGCATGTGGCCGAATGCAGTACCAGTTGTCGAGGTCGTGTACGCAGTTTTGCAGTGCTTGATAGTCGTCTGCCGCCATTATAAAGAATTGCCGGTCAAGGGGGGGCTCATGCCAGTCATTACAGTTGCGGCGGTAATCCCACTATTTAACGGTGCGGCATTCATCCGTGAAGCACTGGAAAGCGTTTTCGCTCAGTCTGAGCCGCCAGACGAGATCATTGTCGTGGATGACGGCTCCACAGACAATGGTGCCGCTGTCGTTGAGGAACTAGCCAAAACTCGTCCAGTGGTCCTGCTGCGCAAAGCAAATGGAGGGCAATCGTCCGCTCGTAACCTTGCAATTCAGAGCTGCCAGAGCAGCCATATCGCACTTCTGGACCAGGACGATGCGTGGTATCCTGAGCACCTTGCTATCCTCAAGCGGCCGTTTGAGAGGGCATCCCCTACGGATCGGCTTGCGCTGGTGTATGGGAATCTTGACCACGTCGATGTGACTGGGCAAATGGTTGCCCACAGTTGCCTGGATATCTTTTCAACCAAACATCCCAGAACGACACTGGAACA
Source organism: Aminobacter sp. BA135 (assembly GCF_050859125.1). Lineage (NCBI taxonomy): Bacteria > Pseudomonadati > Pseudomonadota > Alphaproteobacteria > Hyphomicrobiales > Phyllobacteriaceae > Aminobacter > Aminobacter sp. BA135. Next base: position 428,028 of record NZ_CP139573.1, on the reverse strand, counting down.
GTGCATTGGGCAGGACATGTTTATCCTACCCGGTGCTTCACTTATCGATCGAAAGGCTATCCTTGAAGCGGGCCGTTTTGACGAGCAATTGTCGGGATATGAGGACGACGACCTCTTTCTTAGGATTTTCCGTGGAGGCTACCGAAGCACTTACATTGATCAACCAGTGACAAGGTGGCGTATTCACAGCTCCTCTACCTCGTACAGCATGAAAATGGCCGTCTCTCGAATGGTTTATTATCGCAAGCTAAAAGGGATGTTTCCGAACGAACCTCGCCTGCATACGCACTGGCTCAGGGATCTTATTGCGCCTAGATTCTTCCGCTCAACCATACAAGACTTCATTGCCGGCTCCCGCCTAGAGGATGTGCCGCGCATGGAGCGCACTTGGGCTGACATCCAAGAGATCGCATCGGAGCTTCCTCGTCGCCCTCGAAAGCGAATTCGCCGAGTCGCTCCAATCATCAACCTGACTTATCGTGGACGCTTGACAAATATCGCTCGGCTCTTGCTGAGATATGCAGCATCCCGTCGCAAGTGAGGTAGGTAGGTCCTTTTCCTCCGGTTACCGCGCGGTTACGCTTTATGCAATTCGCTGCGGTTTTTCACAGTTCGCCGCAGTTCACTAGGCTGCTGATTGAAGTCTTTGTTGCCGTCCGGACTGCGTTCTTTCGCATATTTGCACGCACAGGACAGAATCTCGCGAATTGCTTAGACGGTGAAATTTCTCGCTCGCCAACCTGCAATCGCCACGCCGGCCAAGGCGTCGAGATTGTCGGCGTTGGGGCAGAAATCCCGATAGGATGCCTCGAAATCTCTTGATCCCAGCCGGTCGCTGCAGACGCGCCGCGCCGGGCACATCATGCAGGTCCGGCGCATGTCGCGACTCCATTCCGGGTAGCGGTTCTCGAAACTCTCTGCGTCGACACCCTTGGACTTGATGGCCTCGGGCAGCAGAACCTTTGAGGCGAAGGCAAGACGCATGGCCTGCCTGAAGTCCGACTGCGATAACCCGCACTCTGCCAGCATACGTTCGCCGTCATTGCCGAGTTGGCTGATCTCCGACACCGCGGCACGGCGCTGGCGCCAGTCCTTATAGCGGAGCACGACTAATCGCCAGAGCTCGTAAGACTGCGGTACCGTTTTCATTGCTGCCATCTCCCACATGTCACGAGGCACCCTCACCCTTGCAACTGTTGCAGGCGGGGCGGCAGCGTTCCTTGCGCTGGATCAAGCTGGCGGCAAAAAAGAAGGCGGGTTGCCCTGCGTGCAACCCGCCCCAACAGAGGCCTGTTTGAACCTGCCGGTCAGGCGGCAGACTGGGAGATCACGCCGCGGCGGATCTGGTCTTCCTCGATGGATTCGAAGAGCGCGCGGAAGTTGCCTTCGCCGAAGCCCTCGTCGCCCTTGCGCTGGATGAACTCGAAGAAGATCGGTCCGATCACGGTCTTCGAGAAGATCTGCAGCAGGATCTTGGTCATGCCGCCGTCGACCACGCCTTCGCCGTCGATGAGGATGCCGTGCTTCTTCATCTTGTCGAGCGGCTCGTCATGGCCGTGCACGCGATCCCGCGACATCTCGTAATAGGTGTCGGGCGGGCCTGGCATGAATTTCAGGCCCTTGTCGGCGATCCTGTCGGTGGCGGCGTAGATGTCGTCGGTGCCGACCGCGATGTGCTGGATGCCTTCGCCCTTGTACTTCCTGAGATATTCCTCGATCTGGCTGGTGTCGTCCTTGGACTCGTTCAGCGGAATGCGGATCTTGCCGCAGGGCGAGGTGATGGCGCGGCTGACCAGGCCGGTGATGCGGCCGTCGATGTTGAAGAAATGGATCTGCTTGAAGCCGAACAGCTCGCGATAGAAGTCCCACCACTTGTCCATGTTGCCGCGATAGACGTTGTGGGTCAGGTGGTCGAGGAAATAGAAGCCGACACCCGCAGGCTTCGGATCGGCTTCGCCGAGCCAGTCGAATTCCGCCGCATAGGCCGAGCCCTTGGCGCCGTATTTGTCGACAAAATAGAGCAGCGAGCCGCCGATGCCGACGATGGCAGGTACGTCGAGCGCCTTGTCAGTGCCGGTATAGGGGGTGGCGCCCTTCGATACCGCATGGTCGAAGGCATGCTTGGCGTCGACGACGCGCCAGGCCATCGAGGCGGCACAGGGGCCGTGCTCGTCGACGAAACGCATGGCGTGGCTGCCCGGCTCGGCATTGACTATGTAGTTGATGTCGCCCTGGCGCCAGACGCTGATCTTCTTCGTGTTGTGGCGAGCCACCGGCTGGTAGCCCATGCGGGTGAAAAGCTCTTCCAGCTTCTCGGGTTCGGGATGGGCGAACTCGACGAATTCGAAGCCGTCGGTGCCGGCAGGGTTGTCAGCGCTGATCCTGGCCGGGGGCGCATCGTGCGGAAACGGACCCATCGAAATTCCTCCTCAAAATTCGGTAGTGCATATTGTGCCCCCGATTTCATGCAATGTGCTTGCATTCTGGCCTGATATTGGTTGAACTATGCGCGGAACGTGCATGTGTGCGGGGTTGGATGCAATGAATGAGGCGCTCGACCAGTTCGACGTCAAGATCCTGCGCGAGCTGCAGATCGATGGCCGACTGACCAACAACGAGCTGTCGGAGAAGATCGCGCTCTCGCCCTCGCAATGCTCGCGTCGGCGCGCCCGGCTGGAGGCGGAGGGCTTCATCCGCGGCTATCAGGCCATGCTCGACCGCGAGCGACTGGGGCTCGATCTGCTGGTGGTCATCTCGGTGACGCTCGCCACCCACAATCGCGACAACGCCCAGCGTTTTGCCCGCCTGGTCAACGACCTGCCGGAGGTGCTCGAAGCCTATTCGCTGACCGGCGAGATGGACTACCACATCAAGGTTGTTGTGCGCGGGCTCTCGGATCTGTCGCGCTTCGTCAACGAGGTGCTATTGCCGCATGACTCCGTCCAGCATGTGAAGACAGCAATCGTGCTGAACACGCTGAAGCAGTTCGGGCCGCTGCCGATGGGGTAGGGCGCGCAAAGCGCGACGCGGATGCGCTCCCGTCCCGTTGTGGGGAGGGGACTAACGCCGCTTGGCCAACAGCGCCCGCTCGACATCGGCCAATCCAGCTTCGATGCGCTCGATGGCACCCGTGCCGAGTGCCTTTTCGAGGGTCGCCTGATAGGTGTGGGCGAGGTCCGCGATTGCGCGATAGGCCTTCTGGCCGGCTGGCGTCAGCTCGAGGTGCTCGACGCGGCGGTCGGCCTCGTTTTCGCGGCGCTTTAGCCAGCGGCGCTCTTCAAGGGCTGCCACGGCGCGGCTGACCTTGGTCTTGTGCATGTTTGAATGGGTCCCGATCTCGGTCGCGGTCATGCTGCCAACGCTGCCCAAGGCGGCGAGCGCGCGCCATTCCGGCCGCGTCATCTGGAAGCGCTGCTTATACTCCCTGGAAAAGCTCAGGCTGATCAGTTCCGCCGCCCGGTTCAGTCGGTAGGGCAAAAAGCTCTCCAGATCGAATGCGTCCGGCATCTCAATCCTTTGATAGTTACAAAATCGACGGTTACACTTGCAACCATCTCGACGTTCTCACGTCCGCCAGGGAGGTGCAAGGCATGCTGGACAAGGCCACCAAACAAGCGTCACTCGCGACTGCCGCTGGTTACATGCCGGGCTTTGGCAACGACTTCGAGACCGAGGCGTTGCCGGGCGCGCTGCCGCAAGGCCAGAACAGCCCGCAGAAGTGCAATTATGGCCTCTATGCCGAGCAACTGTCGGGTTCGCCTTTCACCGCCCCGCGCGGCACCAACGAGCGTTCCTGGCTCTACCGCATCCGACCGAGCGTTCGGCACACCAAGCGCTTTTCCAATGCCAGCTATCCGCACTGGAAGACTGCACCTTGCCTCGACGACCATTCCTTGCCGCTCGGCCAGCTGCGCTGGAACCCATTGCCGGAGCCGAAGGACAAGCTGAACTTCATCGAAGGCATCCGCACCATGACGACGGCGGGTGATGCGATGACCCAGGTCGGCATGGCGGCGCATGCCTACATCTTCAACGGCGACATGGTCGACGACTACTTCTTCAACGCCGATGGTGAGCTGATGATCGTGCCGCAGGTGGGCACCATCCGCGTCTTCACCGAAATGGGCGTCATCGACGTCGAGCCGTCGGAGATCTGCCTCGTGCCGCGCGGCATGATGTTCAAGGTTTCGCGCCTGGGCGATGACGCTTTCCACCGCGGCTATGTCTGCGAAAACTATGGCGCCAAGTTCACGCTGCCGGACCGGGGCCCGATCGGCGCCAACTGTCTTGCCAACCCGCGCGATTTCAAGACGCCCGTCGCCGCCTATGAGGACAAGGAAACGCCCTGCCGCGTGCACGTCAAATGGTGCGGCAAGTTCTATGTCACCGAGATCGGCCACTCGCCGCTCGACGTCGTCGCCTGGCACGGCAACTATGCGCCGTTCAAATACGACCTCAGGACATTCTCGCCTGTCGGCGCGATCCTGTTCGACCATCCGGACCCGTCAATCTTTACGGTGCTGACGGCGCCGACCGAAGAAGCAGGGACCGCCAATGTCGACTTCGTCATCTTCCCGCCGCGCTGGCTGGTGGCCGAGCACAGCTTCCGCCCGCCCTGGTACCATCGCAACATCATGAGCGAGTTCATGGGTCTGATCCATGGCCAGTACGACGCCAAGGAGGAAGGTTTCGTGCCCGGCGGCATGAGCCTGCACAACATGATGCTGCCGCATGGCCCTGATGCGATGGGTTTCGAGAAAGCCTCGAACGGCGAGCTCAAGCCGGTCAAGCTCGACCATACCATGGCCTTCATGTTCGAGACGCGTTTCCCGCAGCAGTTGACAAAGTTCGCCGCCGAACTGGAGACGCTGCAGGACAATTACATCGACTGCTGGGACGGTATCGAGCGCAAGTTCGACGGCACGCCCGGTATCAAGTGAAGCATCAAGTGAGGACGTAGATGAAGCTCGCCACGCTGAAGGATTCCACCCGCGACGGCCGCCTTGTCGTGGTCTCGCGCGACCTGACACGCTGTTCGGAAGTCGGCCACATCGCCCGCACCTTGCAGGCGGCGCTGGACGACTGGGCCCATGTCGGTCCGCGCCTCGCCAATGTCGCCGAGGGCATCGAGACCGGCTCGCAGCCGACCATGCGCTTTCATGAGCACGATGCCACGTCGCCTTTGCCGCGCGCCTATCAGTGGGCCGACGGCTCAGCCTATGTGAACCATGTCGAGCTGGTCAGGAAGGCGCGGGGCGCCGAGATGCCCGCGAGCTTCTGGACCGATCCCCTGATGTATCAGGGCGGCTCGGACTCGTTCCTCGGCCCACGCGATCCGATCGTCATGGCCGACGAAGCCTGGGGCATCGACCTCGAGGGCGAAATCGCAGTCATCGTCGACGACGTGGCGATGGGCGCAACATCAGATGAGGCGCGCGATGCCATCCGCCTGGTCATGCTGGTCAACGACGTGTCGCTGCGCGGGCTGATCCCGGCCGAGCTCGCCAAGGGCTTCGGCTTCTTCCAGTCCAAGCCGTCAACGGCGTTCTCGCCGGTTGCCGTTTCGCCCGATGAACTCGGCGACGCCTGGCGCGACGGCAAGCTGCACCTGCCGCTGCTAGCCAGCATCAACGGTAAGCCGTTTGGCCGCGCCAATGCCGGCACAGACATGACCTTCGACTTCGGCCAGCTGGTGGCGCATGCTGCCAAGACCAGGCCTCTGGTTGCGGGAACCATCATCGGTTCGGGCACCGTGTCGAACAAGCTCGACGGCGGACCGGGCAAGCCCGTCGCCGAAGGCGGCGCGGGTTATTCCTGCATCGCCGAGATACGCACCATCGAAACTATCGACACAGGGGCGGCGAAGACGCCTTTCCTCAGGTTCGGCGATCAGATCCGCATCGAGATGCATGACAAGACAGGCCACTCGATCTTCGGCGCTATCGAACAGACCGTGACGAAGTACGAAAAGGCCTGAGCCCGATGAGCGAGACCGTCCTGTTCGACTACTGGCGCTCGTCTGCGAGCTACCGGGTTCGCATCGCGCTCAACATGCTCGGCGAGGCCTATCGCCCCGTATCAGTCGACCTGCTCGCTAAAGCGCAGAAGGCGCCGGAATATCTGGCGCGCAACCCGCAGGGATTGGTGCCGGTGCTCGATATCGATGGCCACGCTTTCACCCAGTCGCTGGCGATCATCGAATATCTCGACGAGACCCGCCATGCCGGTTTCCTTCCCTCCGATCCGCTCGGCCGCCAGCGCGTGCGCCAGCTGTCCTATGCCATCGCCATGGAAATCCACGCTGTCTGCAACACCGGTGTGATCGCCGAGCTGATGCGGCTGGTCCCGAATGGCGAGGCGGCGCGCGACGCCTGGATGCAGAAGTTCATCGGCGATGGTATGGCAGCCTTCGAAAAGCTGCTCGACCACCCGGCTACTGGCGCCTTCTGCCATGGCGATAATCCAACCATGGCTGACATCTGCTTGGTGCCGCAGGTCTACAATGCCCGGCGCTGGAACGTCGACATTTCGGGCCTGAAGCGGCTGCTGGAGATTTCCGCCCGCTGCGAAGGCCTCGAGGCCTTCGCCAAAGCCCATCCGGATCGCGCCAAAGGCTGAGTGTCAGCGCATCCGCCACGCCTGCGTCCGCTTGATCAGAACCCGCGACAGGAACAGGTGGATCAGGCGTGCGGCGGCATTGGTGTAGAAGATCATCATCGCCATCGCGGCCGCCGGTGCCACATCGCCGGCGTCGTCCATGTTGAGCACCGCCACCGAGGCCAGCGTCGTGTCCTTGGAATAGAGGAACACCACCGCCGACACGGTCGTCATGGCGTTGACGAATATGTAGATCGAGATGTCGAGGATGGCCGGCAGGCAGACAGGCACGGTGACGCGCGCAAACAGCTTGTAGAAGGGCTGCTTGAGCGAAGCCGCCACCGGCTCGAACTCCTGGTCGATCTGCTGAGCGCGGTCAGCGCCGTCAGGTGCCCCACCGTGTAGAAGTGGGTGATTGTACAGACCACCAGAATGGTCATGGTGCCGTAGATGGCATGCAGCGGGTTGGCCGGATCGTTGAAGAAGAAGATGTAGGCGAGGCCGAGCACCATGCCCGTACCGCCATCGGCAGCATGGCGAGGAACTGGAACGCCGTGCGGCCGGCGCGGAAGCCGTCGGTCTTCTCGACCATATAGGCGCCGACGAAGATGATGACCGTTCCGATGACCGCCGTCAGCGCCGCCAGCCGGATCGAGTTGTAGTAGGAACCCCAGCCGCCGCCATCCATGCGGTCGAAGGCGAATGCTTGAGACCGAGGCTGAGAGGTCGTAGGGCCAGAGCTTGACCAGTGCCGCGAACTGGCTGGTCGCCATGATGCCGAGGATGAAGACGGCGATCAGCGAACACCAGGTGAGGCAAAGCGTGTCGAATCCGCGGTTCGGCTTGGGCTGGTAGGGCACCGAGCGCGCTGACAGCAGCGCCACCTGCTTCTTGGTCACCATGCGGTCGACGATAAAGGCGGCGATGGCAGGGACGAGCAGGATGACCGAGACGACCGCGCCCATCTCGAAGTTTTGCTGGCCGATGACCTGCTTGTAGATGTCGACGGCAAGCACATTGTACTGACCGCCAATGACCTTGGGCAGGCCGAAATCGGTGATGACAAGGGTGAAGACGACAAAGGCTGCCGAGATCAGGCCGTAGCGGGCGCCGGGAATGGTCACCGTCCAGAAGGTGCGCCAACGACTGGCGCGCAGCGAGGCGGCCGCTTCGTAGTGGCGCTGGTCGGAGATCGCCAGCGCCGTCGAGATGATGATCATCGCATGCGGGAAGGCGAAGAAGATCGAGCCGACGACGATGCCGAGCGGGCCGTAGATCGAGGCCCCCATCAGCAGATCCTTGAGCATGCCCTGGTTGCCGAACAGGTAGATCAGGGCAATGCCGGGAAGCAGCGACGGCACCAGGATCGGCACCATGGCAACAAGCTTGAAAACACCCTTGAAGCGCATGCAGCTGCGGTTCAGCGCATAAGCGAAACCGAAGGCTAGCCCGACGGTGATGATGGTGCTGACGAGTGCGATGAACACCGAGTTCTCGATCGAGCGGAACAGCGTCGGCGTCGAGAAGTAGGCGGCGTAGTTCTCAAGTCCGAGCGCCCGTGACGGCCTGAGCATCACGCGGCGGAAGTCGTTGGAGGTGAGTTCCTGCCATTCCGTTCCGGTCTGCGGCTTGAGGCCGACGAGGTAGGTTGCATCAGACGTCGTGCCACGAATCTTGTACTTCACCGGGCTGCGGAAGCTGAAGTCGGGGAAGAAGCTCGTCGCCTGCAGCCGCCCGTCGGAGTTGGTGGCGAGCTTGGCCGGCGGTACCGCATCGAGTTTCTCGTTCAGCGCCGCCGCGGTGACAGGTTGGCCCCAGTTGCCGTCCTTGTCGCTGACCTGGAACTCGAAATTGGCGAGGTTGAAGCTGTAGGTCGAGAACGATTTGGACAGCATGATCGCCAGCGGGGCTGCCAGCCCCACCACCAGATAAAGCGCGATCACGACCATCAGGCCGCGCTTGATCAGCTCGTCGCGGTCGAGCCTGAGGCGGAGGCTGCGGCCGACGGGAAGGGCAGAGTCGAGAGCCATCGCCATGTCAGGCACCCCTGGGGTAGATCAGCAGCCGTTCGGCCGGCAGTTCGACCGTCAGCGCCACGCCATCGGTCAGCGACAGGCGGCGCGCGGCATTGATCGAAAAATCGGCGATCAGGGTTTCGTTGCCGAGCGCGTGGCCGTGCAGCCGGGTGCGCCAGAACGATCCCAGGAATTCCATCTCGCTGATGGTGACGTCGATGGCGTTGGCGGTCGCACCGTTGGCGAGAGCGCCTGCGGCATGCGGAATGACGTCCTCGGGGCGGATCGCCGCGATGACGGGCGCGCCCTCGTCGAAGCCGTTCTGTGCGCAATTGAAAGTCGCCGCACCGAAGCCGACTGTGCCCTTCGACGCCCTGGCCTCGAACTTGTTGGCCTCGCCGATGAAGTCGGCGACGAAGAGAGTCGCCGGGTGGCGGTAAATCTCGGTCGGCGTGCCGATCTGTTCGATGACGCCGTGGTTCATCACCACGATGCGGTCGGCCATCGACAGCGCCTCCTCCTGGTCATGGGTGACCATGATGGTGGTGACGCCGAGCTTGCGCTGCAATTCCTTGATCTCATGGCGCAGATGGGTGCGCACCTTGGCGTCGAGTGCCGACAGCGGTTCGTCGAGCAGCAGCAGGCCGGGCGAAATGGCAATGGCGCGGGCAAGTGCGATGCGCTGCTGCTGGCCACCGGAAAGCTGTGCCGGGTACTTGTTGCCCTGGTCGGGCAGGCCGACGAGTTTGAGCAGCTCGGTGACGCGCGCCTGGATCTCGGTGCGCGGGCGCTTGGTGTTTTCGAGGCCGAAGGCGATATTCCTGGCGATCGTCAGGTTGGGGAACAGCGCGTAGGACTGGAAGACAATGCCATAGTCGCGCTGCGACGGCGGCAGGGTCGAGACGTCGCGCCCGCCCTGCTGGATCGAGCCGCGGGTCTGCAGGTCGAGGCCGGCAATGGCGCGCAAAAGCGTGGTCTTGCCGCAACCCGACGGGCCGAGGAAGCAGACGAACTCTCCCTCGCTGATGTCGAGCGATATGTCCTTCAGCGCATGGAATTCGCCGAAGGCTTTCCAGACGTTCGCGATTTTGAGATAGGCTGGCTTCACGTTCAGGCTGGCGGCGGTCATGGCGCTCACTTCAGTCGGAATTCGCGGCTGCCCGGCGAGGGTTTCGTGTCTCATCGTAACCATCCGGCTTGGGGGCAAAGGGCGGGCGCAGCCCGAGGCGACGCCCGCATGTCGAGGGTGGCTGATGGAGGTCAGCTCTTCGGCTCGGACTTCGAGTCGTAGCGCTTGGTCCATTCCTCAAGGATGGCGTTGCGGTTGTTGGCCGCCCACTCGAAGTCGTTTTTGATCATCCTGGCTTCGATGTCGGCCGGCAGGTGTTCAACCGGCTTGGCGACGCCGGGCATGGCGACGACCGCATAGCCGACATTGTACATCTCGTTTGCCTTCTTCGAGACCGACCAGTCGAGCAAGGTCTTGGCAGCCTCTTCCTTGGACGTGCCGGCCACGATTGCCGACGCTTCCATGTCCCAGCCGATGCCTTCTTCGGGGATGATGATGTCGATGGGCGCACCCTCTGCCTTCGACTTGGCGGCGCGGAACTCGAAGGAGATGCCGATCACCGTCTCGCCTGCGGCTGCCATCTTGCACGGCTTGGAGCCCGAATGCGTGTAGGCGGCAACGTTCTGATGCAGGCCGTCCATATAGATCCAGCCGTCCTTGTCGCCGAACAGCTGCAGCCAGCTCGATACGTCGAGATAGCCGGTGCCTGATGACGCCGGGTTTGGCATCACGACATGGCCCTTGTATTCGGCCTTGGTGAGGTCCTTCCAGCTCTTCGGCGCGGTCAGGCCAAGCTTCTGGCCTTCGATGGTGTTGAAGCAGATCGAGGCTGCCCAGGCGTCCATGCCGACCCAGCTCGGCGGATTGTCGCTGTCGACGAAATTGGGCTTCAGCTGGTCGGCTCCCTTGGGCGCGTAGGCTTCCAACATGCCCTCGGACTTGAGAACCAGAAGCGAGGTGGCGGCGAGGCCCCAGACCACGTCGGCCTGCGGATTGTCCTTCTCGGCGAGCAGCTTGGCGGTGATGACGCCGGTGGAGTCGCGGATGAAGTTCAGCTTGATGTCGGGATGGTCCTGGTTGAACGTCTCGGCATAACGCTTGAGGTCTTCGGCCTCGATGGCCGTGTAGACTGTGAGCTCTGTCTCCGCCCAGGCCGCCGATGACATCAGCATCGTCGCAAAGGCGGCAAGCGCGAAGGTTTTCTTCTGGTTCATTGAAGTGGCTCCCATTTGAATCGCTTAGGCACGTTCTGATTGGGAGAGGTCTTGTCGGGCCGCGTTTTGGCTGTGCCCGTTTGCGCCTCGTCCATGGTCGATAGTGGGAACGGGCGGTCAATAAGTAAAATCTATTCTTTTTATGATCTGGTAGGCTGAGCTTATGCGATGCACAGGGTTGCGACAGGCATGTGACAAGGCTGCCGCATGCTTGTCCACGGGCGTTAGTTTTGCATCGAAACGCAAAAACTTGCCGGCCTGTCAGCCTGAGAAGGCGAGTGCGATCACCCCGCCGGCAACGATGACGGCTGAAACGATGCGGGCCTGCCACGGTCGCTCGCCGAATATGAACAGGCCGATGAGGGCTGCGATGATGACGCTCGATTCACGCACAGCCGAGACCGCGCCCAGGGGCGCGATCGTCTTGGCGTAGATGACGAGGCCGTAGGCGGAGACGGCGCCCAGGCCGCCGACGAGGCCGAGCGTGACCGTCTTGCGATCGATCGTGTGGGTCGCGCCGCGGCGTCGGAACAGCACGAATAGCGTGACCGGAAATTCGAGCAGGAACAGCCAGCCCATATAGCCGAACGGGCTGTCGGACAGGCGCACGCCGATGCCGTCGATGACCGAATAGGAGGCGATCAGCACGCCGTTGATGGCGGCAGCGCCGACGGCGCGCGGATCGGCATGGGCTGCGCCGCGCTGGAAAGCGAGGAAGGCAATGCCGAAGGTAATCGCGCCAAGCCCGACCCAGCCTAAGGGCGGCAGAGTCTCGCCGATCATCACATAGGCACCGAAGGCGACCAGCGCCGGCGCCAGCCCGCGCGCGATGGGATAGACCTGGCTGAGGTCGCCCAGCCGGTAAGACTGGAACAGGAAGACGTAGTAGCCGTAGTGGATGACGGTCGACAGGAAGATGTAGATCCAGCTCGCTTGCGACGGCGGCGTAGCGAAGAACACCAGCACGAGCCCGAGCGTGGCATGCGTGGCGGAAACCACTGCCAGTACGACGGCGCGGTCCGTCGCCGCCTTGACGACCGCGTTCCAGCTCGCATGCAGCAAGGCTGCCACCAGCACGATAGTAAGTGCGAAACCGGACATCGATCAGGCTTTCGAGGTGGGCAGGCGAAAAAGGGGAGAGGGCAGTGATCCGGTCAATCTCGCCCCGGCAGTTGGCAATGGCATTTCCCCTCCAAGCAAATGAGGGGGCACCAGCCCCCTCATCGACACTCATCTGATTTGCCGGCTTAAGACAAGGCTCAGGCCCACGGCAAAGAGAAGGTCTTGACGTTGGTGAAGCTCTTCATCGCTTCGATGACGCCTTCCTTGTAGCCGTTGCCGGAGTCCTTGATCCCGCCAAAAGGCGACATCTCGATGCGGTATCCCGGGACTTCCCAGATATTCACCGTGCCGACCTGCAGGCCGGCGATGTATTTCTGCATGCGCCGGAAGTCGTTGGTGCAGACGCCCGAGGAGAGGCCAAAGGCGGTGGAGTTGGACAGTGCGATCAGCTCGTCGTCATTGTCAGGCGCGCGCACGATCGGGATGATCGGCCCGAAGGTCTCTTCCATCACCAGCTCGGAGGTATGCGGCACGCGGTCGACGACGATCGGCGGCAGCAGCGCGCCCTTGCGGCCGGGGTCGTAGAGCACTTCAGCGCCCTGTTCGGCGGCCATGTAGACGCGCTTTTCGAAGAGGGTCGCAGCCTTTTCGTGCACAACTGTGCCGAGATCGGTCGAGCGGTCCATCGGATCGCCGAACCTGATCTTCTTCGCCCGCTCGAGCACCATCGGCACGAAGCGGTCGGCGACGCTTTCCTGGCACAGGATGCGCTTCACTGCCGTGCAGCGCTGGCCCGAGTTCTTGGTCGCACCTGCCACGGCGAGATCGGCCGCCTTGTCGAGATCGTCGTCCGACAGGTCGTTGAGGATGATCAGCGGATCGTTGCCGCCGAGCTCCAGCACCTGGCGCTTGTAGCCGGCCGTGCGGGCAATCAGCTTGCCGACGGGCACGCCGCCGGTGAAGGTGATCAGTTCGATGTTGTCGTTGGTGATCATTTCCGCGCCGATGTCGGCGGGCATGCCGGTCACGACAGACAGCATCTCAGGCGGCAGGCCGGCCTCGTAGAGGATGTCGGCGAGGATCAGCGCCGTCATCGGCGTGAGTTCCGTCGGCTTGACGACGACGCAGTTGTTGGTGGCGATAGCTGGAGCGACCTTGTGAGCCACCATGTTGAGCGGGTGGTTGAAGGGGGTGATCGCCGAGATCGCCCGCAGCGGCTCGCGGGTGGTGAAGATTTTCCGCGCTTTTCCATGGGGGGTGAGATCGCAGGAAAAGATCTGGCCGTCATCCTGGATGCACATCTGCGCCGACAGCGTGAACACGTCATAGGCGCGGCCGACTTCATAGAGGGAGTCGGCCTTGGAGATGCCGAGCTCCAGCGTGATGACGTCGGAGATCTCTTCCTTGCGCGCGGCAAGCGCTTCGGCAGTGCGGAACAGGATCTGCTGACGCTCGTAGCGCGTCAGCTTCGACTTGTAGTTGGCCGCGATCTCGAAGGCCTGGCGCGCGTGCTCGGCACGCCCGGCCGGCACCGTGCCGATCACCGCATCGGTGTAGGGGTAGTGGACGTTGACGACGCCATCGGCATCGACCTTGCGTCCGGCGATGCGCATGGGCTCGTGGCGCACCTTGAACGTCGTTTCAGCCTTGACCATTGCAGGTCCTCCTTCAGGCCAGCGCTGCCGCAAGCGCGGCATAATAGAACGCATCGAAGTTGCGCAAAACCGGCTCATTGGGAAGCGTCGGCAGCTTGCGGTTGACGATGAACGGCACTGCCTGCTCGGTCAGGCCACCATGCGAGCGCAGCGGCTCGTTGAGCGCTGCCAGATCATGGCGATGTTCGCTGGTGCCGATGGTCTTGTTCTCGGTGGACACCAGAACGATGTCGCCGATGCGGTCGGAGGGCAATTCAAAGCGCTCGCAGGCGGTGGCGTTGTCGATGACCACGTCGATGCCTTCGATGGCGGCGAGGCGCTTCATGATGCCGGCCTGGTCAGCACCCTCTGGTAGGTAGGCTGTGGCAAACGAACCGAGCGCGCCGTGATGGACGACATAAGGATCGGTGATCGGCAGGATGACGCGCGCTGCGTCCTTGCCGAGCCACTCGTCGAGCAGGTCCTGGACATAGACCACGTCAGGGGTGCCGTCGGCCTTGTGCTTGGGCTTCATGCCATGGTCTGCGGTGATGACGATGGCAGCACCGAGCGCATCGAGTTCGCCGAGATACTTGTCGAACATCTCGTAGAAGGCGTTGGCCTGCGGCACGCCGGGCGCATATTTGTGCTGCACATAGTCGGTCGTTGTCAGGTACATCACGTCAGGCTTGAATTCCTTCAGCAGCTTGACGCCAGCGGCAAAGACGAACTCCGACAGTTCCGCCGAATAGACTTCCGGCACCGGCTTGCCGAGCCAGGCCGACGCATTGTCGATGCCGTGCTCGGCCTTTGTTGAGACATCTGATTTCTCTGACGAGAAGCAGATGGCGCGGCCGTCGTCGAACTTCAGGCCGCTGCCGAGGAGCGCCCGCAGCTTGTCCTTGGCGGTGACCACGGCGACGCGGGCGCCGGCATCGTAGAAGGCCTGGAAGACGGTCGGCGCGCGCAGGAAGCGCGGGTCGTTCATCATCACTTCCTTGCCGGTCTCGCGCTCGTAGAGGTAGTTGCCGCAGATGCCGTGGACTGCCGGCGGACGGCCGGTGGCGATCGACAGGTTGTTGGGGTTGGTGAAGCTCGGAATGACGCTGTGGGCGGTGCGCTCGGTGCCCTTGGCGCGGATCTTCACTAGGTTCGGCATCAGGCCTGCCTTGATCGCTTCGTCGAGATAGGCCGGCTCGCAGCCGTCGAGACAGATGGCAATCGCCGGCACGCGCGGCCATTCGTAGGTGCGGCCGTTGGCGCTGACGTTGATCGTGGTCATCTTGTTCATTGGGGGAGGTCCTTTGTGATCTTCTTGTTGTCAGGCGGCGAGCTTGGCGCGCTCGGCGATGGCAGCTGCGGGGGGAGCAGCGGTATCGACGCCCATTTCGCGCAACGACTGGCCGGCAGCCTCGACCACCTTGCGCATGACATGCTCGTCCATCCGCCCGATGCAGCCGACGCGGAAGCTGTCCACCACCGTCAGCTTGCCCGGATAGATGATGAAGCCCTTTTCCTTCATCAGCTCGTAGAAGCGGTCGAAGGCAAAGTCCGGATGGGCCGGGCAGAAGAAGGTGACGATGATCGGCGACAGCCAGCGGTCCTTGAGCAGCGTCTCGAAGCCGAGTTCGCGCATGCCCGCAACCATGACGTCGCGATTTCTGGCGTAGCGGGCACCGCGGCCGGCAACGCCGCCCTCGGCCTCGTGCTGGCGCAGCGCCTCGAGGAAGGCGGCAACCACATGCGTCGGCGGAGTGTAGCGCCACTGGCCGGTCTTGTTCATGTGCGCCCACTGGGCATACACGTCGAGGCTGAGCGAGTGGCTACGGCCCTTGGCGGCCTCGAGTTCGCTCTTACGGGCAATGATGAAGCCGAAGCCGGGTACGCCCTCGATGCATTTGTTGGCCGAGGAGACCATTGCCTCGTAGCGGATCTCGCTGACATTGAGCGGGATCGCGCCAAACGCGCTCATCGAGTCGACAAGGAACTTGCGGCCCTTGGCATAGACGGTTTCTGAAATCTCGGCGACCGGGTTAAGGATGCCTGAGCTGGTCTCGCAATGGACCAGGATGACGTGGGTGATGGCGGGGTCGGCGTCGAGCGCTGCGACAACCTCGTCGCCGCGCGGCGGCATGTAGTCGCCCTTGTCGATGGCGACGTGGTCGCGGCCGAGATAACCGAGTGTCTGGACGATACGCTGGCCGTAGGCGCCGTTGACGAGGACCAGTGCCTTGCCGTCGCGCGGTACGAAGGAGCCGAGCATTGCCTCGACGGCGAAGCTGCCCGAGCCTTGCATCGGTACGCAGTCGAATTCGCCGTTTCCGTCGCCGAGCATGGCGAGCAGCCGCTGGCGCATCTCTGATGTCATCGCCCGGAAGTCGCCGTCCCATGAGCCCCAGTCGCGCAGCATCGCCTGCTTGACGGCATAGGAGGTGGTCAACGGCCCGGGGGTGAGCAAATAGGGCTCGCCCAATGCCGGAGCAGGGAGGGGGGCCGGAGCAGGGAATGGGGCCTGAGCCGCAAGCTTATGTTCGGACAGCATTTTCGTCTCCTCGCCGTCATCCTGAGATTGCCTATGGCTCACCTTGGAATCCCCTGATCCATATGTACAATCGTTATTTCGTATCCAATGATAAGTTTGGGTAATGATGTTTGGATGACGCCGGCAATTTCGCTCAGGCCGTCTTGGCCAGCCGGCTTTCCAAGAGGTCGCCGCTCTGGGTCAGGATCGGGTAGGCGACGGATACCAGCAGCGAGTTGAATTCCTTCAAAGCCCGCACCGCTTCGAGATGGATGTCGCTGGTCTCGATGCTCTGCACCGTACCCGATTGCAGGCGCTTCAGGTGGCGTTCATGGCTGTCGCGCTCAAGCTTGCGCATGCGTTCCTTCTCGACCACCAACTGGCGTGCTGCTTCGAGGTCGCCCGAGACAAGCACGTTCATGGCGATCTGCATGTTGGCGAGCACCCGGTCATGCAGGGCCGTCAGCTCCGACCAGCCCTCCCTGGAGAAGCTCAGCCTCTTGTCGCTCTTCTCCTCGGCCAGCACCAGAAGGTTCTTGGCGATGATGTCGCCGGCATGTTCGAGGTTGATGGCGAGGTCCGTCAGTTCGATGCCGCGCCGCGCCTCGTCCTGGCTCATCGTGCCGCGATTGACCTCGGCGATATAGAGCTTGATGTCGGTGTGGGCGCGGTTGACCTCCTCGTCGAGCCGGCGCAATTGCGCCACGCGTGCCTTGTCGCCGCTTTCGAACAGCTCCATGACTGGCCGCAGCATGATCTCGACCGTTTCGGCCATGCGCAGCACTTCGCGGGTGGCGCTCGCCAGCGCCACGCTCGGCATCTTGATGACGGTGCGATCGAGCGCACTTTTGCGCCGCGACATCAGGTCGAATGTCTTCTCGCCTGCCGGCGCGTCGGGCAGGATCAACCGTGCCAGCCTTTCCATCGCTGCGGTGAAGGGCAGGCAGACGACCAGCAAAGCGAGGTTGAAGGCGAGGTGCAAATTGACCACCTGCCGGGCGGTCGTCTCGCCGAACCAGGCATCGGCAGGGTAGCCGCCTGCAAGCCAACCAGAATTGCGACCGCTGCCGTTGCCCGGAAGATCAGGTTGCCCAGCGGAATGCGCCTGGAATCGATTGCCTGGCCGCGGTCAAGCCGACAGCGACCAGTCCGGCGCCGAGATTGACGCCGAGGATCATCGGCAACGCCACCTCTGCCGCAGCACGCCTTGGGCCGCCATCGACATGAACAAAAGCACGGAGGCGACGCTGGAATGGATCAGCCAGGTGAACAGTGCAGCTGCGCCGAAGGCAGTCACCGGATCGCCCCTGAGATAGTCGATCGCCATCGGCAGCAAGGCGCTGTGACGCATCGGTGCGGTCGCTTCGCCGACCATGCGCAGCGAGATCAGGATGAAGGCGATGCCGAGCAGCGTGCGCCCGGTCTGCTTGACGATCCGGGCCTCGACCTTGAGGAACATCGTGGCGCCGGCGAAAAGCAGCAGAGGCACCAGCCAGGAGAGGTCGAACGACAGCAGCGCCTGCACCACCAGCGCCGAGCCGACATCGGCGCCCAGCATGACGGCAAGCCCGCCGGAGACGGTCATCACCCGGTGGCAGCGAAACCCGCGGCAAGCACGGCAACCGCGGTGGCACTCTGCAACATGACGGCGAGCACAGTGCCGGCCGACGCCGCGCGTATGCGGCCCTTGGTGGCGCCACGCAGCGCCTCGCGCAACAATACGCCATGGGCGCGCTCGACGCCGGTGCACCATGCGCACGGCCCACAGCAGAAGCATGATGGCGCCTGCCAGCTGCAGCAGGATATACAGAAGATGCATGGTGGCGTGCCTCCCAACGCGCGGCGCGCAAGGGTGGCGCCTGCCCTATCCTCGGCATGTCAGGCCATAAATCAAATCGTTAGTTTCGATGTTTCTATCGCTCCAGTTTATTGCTAGTCTGATCTGATATCAGGGATCAGACATGCGCTACGTGCAGCTCAGGGCTTTCCACTATGTCGCGGTGTGCGGCGGTTTTTCGCGCGCCGCCGAGATGCTGTTTCTCACCCAGCCGGCCATTTCCGACCAGGTGCGCAAGCTGGAGGAAGAGTATGACGTGCTGTTGTTCAACCGTCACAAGAAGCAGGTGACGCCGACGGCGTCGGGCCTGCAACTGCTCGAAATCACGCGGCGCATGTTCGACACGGAACAGCAGGCACTTGAGCTCTTGTCGGAATCCCGCGCGCTACGCTCAGGCACGCTGCGCATCGTCGCGGACGCCGCCCACCATCTGCTGCACATTCTCGGCCAATTCCGCCAGAAGTATCCCGGTATCCAGGTCTCGGTCCGCGCTGGCAATACCGAAACGGTCATTTCCAGCCTCTACAGCTACGAAGCCGATATCGGCGTGCTCGGCGAAATTCCGACCGGCCGCGATTTCGAGATCGTCAAGCTCAATTCGACGCCGATCATAGCGTTCGTCTCGACCGATCATCCGCTGGCGACAGCCAGTCGCGCTGTCGCTGCACGAACTGTCCTTGCTGCCGCTGGTGATGCGCGAGCGCGGCTCGAAAACCCGCGCCAAGCTGGAAGACCTCGCTTCGAAGGAGGGTTACGAATTCAAGCCGGCGATCGAGGCGGAAGGCCGCGAGGCGGTGCGCGAGATCGTCGCCTCGGGCGCCGGTGTCGGCTTCGTATCGGCGGCAGAGTTCGGACAGGACGTCCGACTGGTCCAGATCCCGATCGCTGCGCCCGAAATGCTGATGGACGAAGCACTGATCTGCCTCAAGGAGCGCAGCGGCGGCAAACTGGTGCGGGTCTTCCTCGATATCGCTAGGTCGATGGCTACGGGATGAGCATCGCTAGCGACCTGTGCTAGGCTGTCTTGCCCACCAGCCTGGGAGGCCTGCCGTCTTGGAGATCATCGTCCTCTCGCTCCTGCTGCTCTCGCTGGCCTTTTCGCTCGGCTTTGTCCTCAACAGAAGTTCGACCTGCGCAGTGATCGCGATGACTGAGCTCCTGCAGGAGCGCAAGCCGGCGCGCTTCGTGGCATTCTTCGAGTGCACGCTCTGGGGCGCGCTCATCTACGCGGTCTGGCAAATGACGTCCGGACCGCAGTCGCATTGGTCGGCGTTGGCCTACACCGCAACCGGCGGCTTGATCTTCGGCGTCGGGGCTTTCGTGAACGGCGCCTGCGCTTTCGGCAGCGTCGGCCATCTTGGCAATGGCGATACCCAGTTCGGCTTCACATTCCTTGGCATGTATGCGGTCTCGACTGTAGCAAGCCTTGCAAATCTGTTGCCCGCAGTGATGACGTCGTCAATGTCTCTTCAGGTTGCTGCGCCAGTCACCCTGTCGATGCTGGTCGGTTTTGCCCTCCTCCGTTTTGTGATCCAGCGAAACAACGTCAGGGCATATCTCAAGATGACATGCGCCATGCTGGCCATTGGCGTGGCCTACGCCACGATCGTCTTGCTCAAACCTGGCTGGTCCATCGCGCTGTCGCATGCTCAATCGCTTCCATTGGCATCCATAGCCATTACCGTGGCAATGTTTGCCGGCAGCGTTGGCAGTCGCTGGTTGGAGAGAGGCCGTACCAGGATCAAATGGCCAAGCCTCCGCGGCGCGCTTCGCCGCCTCGTCGGAGGGACGCTGATGGGAAGCGGGGCAGTGCTTATCCCTGGCGGCAACGACACGCTGCTGCTGGTGGGGCTACCCATAGGCGCCCGGGAGGCGGCGCTTGCCTATCTGCTGTTTGCCCTATCGGTTGCAGTTCTTGTTCGGACGATTGGCTCACCGGCCCAGGCATGGTCTTAGCGATCTGGCGGTTCCCGGGTTCAACGCTTTGTCAAAATTTTCTCTGGTGTGAAACAAGATTTCATGTTAGGAATTATCTGACTTCGGATCAGATCGGCAATCGGCCGCCATCCGAACATTCGCAGACCCAAGCAACCGAACCATGTGGCGAAGCCTCCGGGCTTCGGGCAGGTCGCTATTGACTGGCGATGGCTATGAAAACGGCATCAACCTTGCTTCAGCTTTTGGCCCTGAGCGCATGTCTCGTTGCACGGGTCCTTGGCGCGGGAGACATGCAGACGCCGGGTGTGCGCCGTGCCCTGCAGACCATGGCGGGAGCCGGACGTCAGACGATCACCGAATGCCTGACAGTGCAGGCCTGAGGCGGAACCGGAGGAGAATGCCTGCTAGCCGTCGACGGCGATCGCAGCGCCGGGAACATAGAGCAAGATCGGCCGTATTTCGTAAACCGCGGTCGGGTTGGCGGAACGCAGCTCGCGTGCCGCTGCCACTGCGCCGTCCATGCTGGGATAGTCCACCACGTAGAAACCGAGCAGTTGCTCCTTGGTCTCTGCGAACGGACCGTCGGTAACCAGTCCCAGTCCCTTTCCGCGCAGCGTGACCGCGCTGTCGGTCGGCCCGAGGCGCGCTGCCGGTCCCAGATGCTTTTCGCCGACGAGACGATCATTGACCTCGAGCAGGTCCTCCATAAGTGCGGCGTCTTGTTCCTCGGTCCAGGATTCGACAACGCCCTCGGCGTGATAGGCCAGGATGGCATACAGCATGGTTGTTCCTCTCTTCTTCCGCACCTTCCGATTGCGGACCAGCGAGCCATTGTTTGGCGCTGACTGCAAGTGTCAAAAGCTGCCCGGTCGCCGTCTTGGCAGGACGGCAGCCGATCACATGCGTATGCCTTCGAAAAGCTCGCGCTCGCGAGCCAATCCCTCGCCGACGACGTCGAAGAAGGCACGGACACGCGCCGTGCCCTTCAGGTCCTGATGGGTGACGATCCAGAGCTCGCCGGCCAGTTCCTCGATCGGCCGGGCCAGCGCGCGCACCAACCCCGGCTCGCCGTCGCCGAGATAACAAGGCAGGAGTGCCAGGCCGATGCCGGCCCGGGCCGCCACCGACTGGTTGACCAGGCTGTTGGTGCGGTAGACGAAACGCTCGGCCGGGACGTTGCGGTCCAGCCAGTCTGCGGCCGTGATGCCGCCCGCCGTCTCCTCCCAGCCGACCAGGGCATGCGGTCCGAGCGCCGCTGTGTCGCGGATCGCACCATCATGGGCGTCGAGATAAGCCGGCGAGGCAAAGAAGGTCCAGGCGACGCCGGCAAGCTTGCGGCCCCAGAGGTCGCCTTCCCTGGGCCGGATCGGCCTGAGCGCCACGTCGGCCTCGCGACGCGACAGGCTGAGAACACGGTTCTCGATGGCCAGTTCGACAACGATGCCGGGATGCACGGCGCGGAACCCGGCCAAATGCTTGGTCAGCCTGGAGTAGGCGAGCGTTTCCGACGAGGTGACGCGCAGCCGCCCGGACAACCGGCCATCGGCGCCAGCGATGTCGCGTGCCAGCGCCAGCGCCTCGTCCTCCATGCGCTCGGCAGCCGCCGCCATGCGCTCGCCTGCCGGTGTCAGCTGGTAGATGCCGCCGGGCAGGCGCTCGAACACCCGCACCGCCAGTTTCTGTTCGAGCCCGTTGAGCCTGCGAAACACCGTCGAGTGGTCGATGCCGAGCAATGCTGCGGCTGAGGTGAGGCTGCCAGCACGGGCCACGGCGAGCACCAGCCTGAGTTCATTCCAGTCTTCCATGCATATGTTCTAGCACTTCGTATCTTTGCAGTCATGCAAGCGTGGTTGGCAAAATGCCAATGAGCGTTGCGAGATCGCAAGATCTAGATTGTCCCCTGAAGCAACGACCGTCAGGTCAGAACCCAAGAGGACAGACCATGAAACTCTACTATGCCACCGGCACCTGCTCGCTTTCGCCCCACATAGTGGCGCTGGAAGCAGGTATTCCGCTCGACATCGAGCGCGTCGACATCATGAGGAAGCCGCATGTCACCGGCGCAGGCCAGGACTTCACCAAGGTGAACCCGAACGCCTATGTGCCGGTGCTCGAACTCGACGACGGCTCGCTCCTCACCGAGGGGGCAGCGATCGTGCAGTATCTTGCCGATCTCAAGCCGGAAGCCGGGCTGGCACCGGCGGCCGGCACGCGCGAGCGTTACCAGTTGCAGTCCTGGCTCAACTTCGTCGCCACCGAACTGCACAAGATGTACAGCCCGTGGCTGTTCCACCCCGAATATGGCGTCCAGGCGCAGGAGGTGGCGCGCGGCAAGATCACCGAACGTCTGGCTTATGTCGAACGCCATCTGGAGCGCAGCAGCCTCTATCTGATGGGCGAGACCTTCACCGCCGCCGACGCCTATCTCTTCACCATTGTCGGCTGGTCCGCCTATGCCAAGGTTGACCTCTCCGCCTTCCCGCAACTGCGCGCCTACATGGATCGTGTCGGCGCGCGGCCCAAGGTGCGCGACGCGATGCGGGCCGAAGGCATGAAGCTCGCGGCCTGACCATGGGCCAGGGACTTGCCTGGGCCCTGCTGGTGGTGGCGGGCGTGCTCGACGTTGCCTGGGCCGTGTCGATGAAACATGCCGAAGGCTACACTCGGCCCGGTTGGACGGTGGTCTCGGTGCTTCTGCTGGCAGCCTTCGTCTATCTGCTTGGCAAGGTACTTCAGGTCCTGCCCGTCGGCACCGCCTATGCGGTGTGGACCGGTCTTGGCGCAGCCGGCACGGTCATTATGGGCGTCGTGTTGTTCGGCGAGACGCTTGGGCCGTTGAAGCTGGGTGGCGTCATTGTCGTGCTTGCCGGCATCGCCATGCTGAAGCTGGCGGAAGCCTGACGCAAAAGAAAAGCCCCTCCGCGGAGGGAGGGGCAGTCGGGGGAGGGGTCTGGGAATGATCAGGCAGCTTCGCGCAGTTCCGTGCTGTCGGCCTTCACGCGCTCGGATTTGGGATCGTAGGGCGCCTTGAGATGAGCCGTTGCCTTGTAGCGTTCACCGGCAAGGTCGATCTCGAAGCGGCCGCTTTCGATGAAGTCCTTGTCGACGCCGGCCTCGTTGTGCAGCAAGCCGAGCGCCACCGAGCGGCCGAGCGTGTGGCCGTAAGCAGCCGAGCGCACTTCACCGACTGGTTTGCCGTCGCGCAGGATCAGTTCACCGCCCCAGAGCATGGGTGCCGCATCGTCCACCGTGAATTGTGCGATGCGGCGGGTGAGCTTGCCCTTGGCCTTGGCGGCGACCAGCGCCTCCTTGCCGATGAAGCCGTCAGGCTTGTCCAGCGATACGGCGAAGGCGAGGCCGGCCTCGTACGGGGTGATATCGGGCGTCAGCTCGCGGCTCCAGGCGCGGAAGCCCTTCTCGATACGCAGCGCTTCCAGCGCATAGTAGCCGCAGTCGGCAAGGCCATGCTCGCGGCCCGCTTCGTGCAGCGCCTCATAGACGCCGACGGCGAATTCGGTCGGCACGATCAGCTCCCAGCCAAGCTCGCCGACATAGGTCATGCGGTTGGCGTAGGCGGTGGCATAGCCGATGTCGATCTCGCGGATGGTGGCGAAGGGGAAGCCGGTATTGGAGAGATCGGCCGAGGTCAGCTTGGCCAGGATGTCGCGCGAGCGTGGCCCCATCAGCGCCAGCACGGCATAAGACGAGGTGACGTCGGTCAGCGTCACATGCGCGTCCTCGGGGACGTTCTTTGAAATCCAGTCGGCATCGTGCACCGCCTGGGCCGAGCCGGTGACGAGCAAGAACTTGTCGTGGCCGAGACGCATCACGGTAAGATCGCTTTCATAGCCGCCGCGCTCGTTGAGCAGGCCGGTATAGATCGAGCGACCGATCTCGACGTCGATATCGGCTGCGCAGATGCGGTTGAGCACTCGAGCTGCGTCGCGGCCCTGCACCAAAATCTTGGCAAACGAGGTCTGGTCGAAAATGCCTGATGCCTCGCGGGTGGCCTTCATCTCGCGCTTCACCGCCTCATGCCAGTTCTGCTTGCCGAAGGCGTATTGTGTCTCGGGCTTCTCACCTTGGGCGGCGAACCAGTTGGCGCGCTCCCAGCCCATCTTGGAGCCGAAGCAGGCGCCCTTCGCGGCGAGCCGGTCGTACAGCGCGGAGCGGCGGAAGGGACGGGCGGTGTCGAGCTCTCGGTTCGGCCAGGGCATGGCGTAGTGCAGGCCGAGCGTTTCCTTGACGCGGTCGTGCAGCCAGCGCGGATTGTTGTTGAAGCCGGCAAAGCGCCTGATATCGACCGGCCACAGGTCCATGGTCGCTGCACCATTGACGATCCACTCGGCCAGCGCCCGGCCGGCGCCGCCGGCACTGGCGATGCCCATCGAATTGAAACCGGCGCCAACGTAGAAATTCTTCAGTTCCGGTGCCTCGCCGAGGATGAAGTTGTTGTCGGCGGTGAAGCTTTCGGGCCCGTTGTAGAATTTCTTGACCTCTGAGGTTTCCAGCTGCGGCACGCGGACAAGCGCGTTCTGCATCAGGATCTCGAACTGGTCCCAGTCGTCGGGCAGAAGCGCGAACTCGAAATCGTCGGGGATGCCCTTCATGCCCCACGGCTTGGCCTCGGGTTCGAAGCCGCCCATGACCAGGCCGCCGACCTCTTCCTTGAAATAGATGTAGCCGTCGGGGTCGCGCAGCACCGGCAGGTCCGGATGCACACCCTCGATCTTGCCAGTGACGATGTACATGTGCTCTGCCGAATGCAGCGGTACGGTCACGCCGCACATCGCGCCAACCTTGCGCGCCCACTGTCCGGCGCAGTTGACCACGATTTCGGCTGCGATGTCTCCCTTGTCGGTGGAAACACCTGTCGCCCGGCCGTCCCTGGTCTGGATGCCGGTGACGCGGACACGCTCGATGACCCGCGCGCCGCGGTTGCGCGCGCCCTTGGCCAGCGACTGGGTCAGGTCGGTCGGGTTGGCCTTGCCATCGCCCGGCAGCCAGACCGCGCCGACCAGGTCGTCGATGGCCATCACCGGCCATTTCTCCTGCGCTTCCCTGGCCGAAATCACCTCGATGTCGACGCCCTGCGCGCGGGCCGAGGCGGCGGTGCGCTTCAGCACGGTCATGCGGTCGGCGCTGCGTGCCACCGACAGCGAACCGCAGTTTTTCCAGCCCGTCGCAAGCCCGGTCTCGGCCTCGAGTTCGCTGTAGAGCTGGGTCGAGTATTTGATCAGGCTGGTCATGTTGGCGTGGCTGCGCAGTTGCCCGACGAGGCCGGCGGCGTGCCAGGTGGTACCGCCACTCAGCTGGCCCTGCTCGAGCAGCACGACATCGGTCCAGCCGAGTTTTGTCAGGTGAT
This sequence comes from Aminobacter sp. BA135, assembly GCF_050859125.1. Taxonomy (NCBI): domain Bacteria; kingdom Pseudomonadati; phylum Pseudomonadota; class Alphaproteobacteria; order Hyphomicrobiales; family Phyllobacteriaceae; genus Aminobacter; species Aminobacter sp. BA135. The sequence continues at coordinate 402,776 of NZ_CP139573.1, read as the reverse complement.
AGGCGACCGAGCAGCCGATGATGCCACCGCCGATGATGACGACGCGTGCCTGCGTCGGGAATTGCTGCGCCATGATGAAAGAACCTCCCAAAGGTGATGCTTGTCACCATATCTTGATCGCAACAAAATGCAACACAAAATGCAACAAATAGCCACATTAGATCACGCGCCTGATGGCGACCTTGCGGCTGCGTGGCGCGGCTGGCAGAAATTTTCGCGGCGCTGTCGGAACGCGCCGCCGCCGAACGTCTTGAAGACGTAAAGCCGGCAGGGGCGATGAAGGAGAATGACATGAGAAAGATCGTGGTGGGTGCATTCATGAGCCTCGACGGCATCATGCAGGCGCCGGGCGGACCGGACGAGGATCCGATCGGCGGCTTCACATTTGGCGGCTGGGCCGCGCCCTATTTCGACGAGACCATGACCGAGGCGGTGGGTGGGATGTTCGCCAGGCCCTTCGACCTTCTGCTCGGGCGCAAGACCTGGGACATCTTCGCCGCGCACTGGCCTTATGTCGACGCCGACGACCCGATCGGCCCGCTGTTCGACCGCATCAACAAATATGTGGCGACACGCAACCCCGAGCTGAAGCTCGGCTGGCAGAACAGTCATTCGCTCGGCCCGGATGCGGTAGCTGCCGTGCGCAAGCTGAAGGCCGAAGACGGGCCGGACCTCCTCACCCAGGGTTCGACCGATTTCCTCAAGACCCTGCTCGCCAGCGACCTCGTCGACGAGCTCAACGTCTCGATCTTTCCGCTGGTGCTCGGCAAGGGCAAGCGCCTGTTCGGCGACGCGGCGCTGCCGTCGAAGCTGAAACTGGTGTCGTCCAAGGTTTCCGGCACGGGCGTGACCGTCAACAAATATGTCCGCGACGGCGATATCGTCACCGGCTCGTTCGAGTTCGAGACGCCGACCGAGGCGGAACTGGAGCGGCGGCGGAAGCTGACCTGACGTTCACGCAAAAGGCGGCGCGACGTGGCGCCGCGCTTCGCCATCTATTCCCCGACGATCACCTTCGGCCCCTTGCGCTCCAGCGCCTCGACCATCGCTGCGGGCGGAGGAGCGTCGACGATGACGCCGGCGGCGAGTTCGAAGCGGGGGATGCGCAGCGGCGTCAGCCGGCCGAATTTGGAACTGTCGAGCACGAAATAGGCGCGGGCGGCAGTCGCCGCCATGCGCGAGCGCTGTTCGGCGCCGTTGCGGGTGAAATCGGTAATCTCGCCGTCGGGCGACAGCGCGCCGCCGCCGAGAAAGGCAATGTCGATGCGGAAGCGGCCTATGGAGTCGAGCGCGTCGATGCCGACGGCGGCTTCTTCCGACGGGTCGATCTCGCCGCCCAGCATGTGCACACGGAGATGCTGCTGGCGGCACATATGCAGCGCGATCGTCAGGCTGGTGGTGCAGATCGTCAGGTTCTGCTTGCCTGTCAGCGCATGCGCCACGGCGAGCGTGGTCGTGCCGGAATCGAGGAACACCACCATGCCGTCCTCGACAAGTGCTGCCGCCGCCCGGCCGATTGCCTCCTTGCCGCCGGCATTCTCCTGGCTGCGCAGGGTGAGCGTCGGTTCGGTCGCCTCGAACAGGGTTGCGCCGCCATGGACGAGGTCGAGCTGGCCGCGCTCGGCTAGTAGCTTCATGTCGCGCCTGATGGTCTCGCGCGAAACGTCGAAGAAGGCGGCAAGCTCGGTAATGCCGACCGAGCCGTCGGCGGCCAGCCGCCTCAGGATCTCGTCGTGGCGTCGCGGCGCGAGCGCCTTGTGGTTCTGCGAGTCGGACATGCACTCTATGTGGCGGCATTGCACCTGTTATGGCAAGCAGATGTTGCAATATGTGGCATGTGGAGTGTGGCGCCACATCGGAACGCCGTATATGTCTGTTCGGACGCGCTCGCCCGCCGGATCGTAGGCGCAGCGCTCGACGATCGTCGCCCGGCTGCGGTGGCGAAGGCCTCGACCTCGATTTCCTTGAGGTCCATCTCCTCACCATACTGGTTCCTTGCCACGGCGCAGAAAGCCAGGTCACCGAAGGTGACGGCTTTCCGTGACTGGCTGTTGAGCATTACTGCGCCCGTGGCAGCTGTCGGGCAGTGAACCAGGACTGCCTGGAGTAACGCTACCAAGAATCGTAATGTTGCATTTTGTGCTATTTTGCGCTAATTTGTGCCTCGACGGTTTTGGCCTGGGAAAAGTCGAGCTCCTGCCTTGCCGCATGCGCCGGGAGGGCCACATGAACGTGCCAAGCAAGCACACGGACTTCGATGTGGCAGCCCGCTGGCCGGGCGTGAGTTTCCAGCGTCTGGTGCCGCGATCCCAGGTGGCGCAGGCATCTGCCGCGTTCTCCATCCTGCTCTTGCAGGGCTTTTCCCAGCTCTGCCTGTCGTCACTGGTCGAACCGTTGCGGCTCGCGAATTCCCTCGCCGGTGCCGAGCTGTTCCGCTGGAAGCTCGTCAGCCTCGACGGCCGCTCGGTGGCGAGCGCCAGCGGCATTTCGGTTGAGGTTTCCGGCAGCTTCGCCGAGGCGGCCAGGGCGCTGCCGTTCGAGCCGCAGGCGGCATTGGCGATCTGCGCCGGGGAAGGTGTGGAACGGCACGGCTCGCAGGAACTGCGCGCCTGCCTGCGCCGTGTCGGCCGCGCCCAACTCCCGATCTATGCCTTGGGCACCGCAACCTGGCTGCTGGCCGACGCTGGATTGCTCGGTGACGCCCGTTGCACCATCCACTGGGGCAAGATGGCGGCGCTGTCCGAGACCTTTTACGACCTCGCCATCGACGATGCGCTGTTCGTGCGTGATGGCCAGATCATCACCTGCGCCGGTGAGTTGGCGGCCTTCGACCTCGCCATCGACATCGTGCAGGAGCGCTGCGGCACCGAGCTGGCGCGCAGCATCTGCCAACACGTCACAGCCGACCGCTGGCGTGATGGCGCGGCCTGCCAGTCGGTGCCACCCGGCCTGCGCTACGGCAACACCGGCAAGAAGCTGTTGCGCATCATCCAGCTTATGGAAAAGCACATCGAAGAGCCGCTGTCGCTCGAGGAGATCTCGGAGCGGGTTACGCTGTCGCGCCGCCAGATCGAACGGCTGTTCGAACGCCATCTCGCGACAACGCCGTGGCAGCATTATCTCGGCCTGCGGCTTGCCAAGGCGCGCCAGCTGATCGAGCTGACGGCGGTGCCGATCATGGACGTCGCGGTTGCCTGCGGCTTCGTTTCGTCATCGCATTTCTCGAAAAGCTTCCGCGATCACTTCAAGGTCCTGCCGAGCAAACTGCGGGCGGCGGCAGCCTAGCCGTCCCGATCCAAGCCTCGACCGATCTTCAGGTCCGCATGGGCAATGACGCGTTCAAGGCCGCAGCCCTGCACCAGTCACGAATGGCTATGGATCGCGCCGATGCCGCTCTTTCATTGGGAGCCGATAAGGTGCGCCTGCGTGCGTTGATCGACGCGAGCACCTGAGTTCGTTCGCACATCGAGCCGAAACTTCGCCGGCATCGTGGTCGACATGGGTCTGTGCCATGTCGGGCGCGGCGCGCATCATTGGGTACCAGAAGGCATGTGCGGCTGTGGCGGTTTGCGCGGGGGGATGACCCGACGATATCGGCGCTGCTCGTGCCGCGAAGGTGCCTGACGCCATCCGCTCTCCAACGACAATGCCGGCGAAGCCTCCACGCGACCTCTCCCCGGGGCTGCTCTGACGCCGGACCTGCCTTGGCCTGCAACGGCTTCGCCGACCTTCTTCCCCTGGCCTGAAGGCCATTCCTCGCGAGGCAACAAGGTCGGCTGACGCCGTCCTGCGCTGTCGCTTCGGTCCGCCGGATGCAGTCGGCAGAACCCGCGTCCATCGACCGCCATCGAGGCCGCAAGGGGCGGCTTCGGACAAACAGTCAGGAGATACGAAAATGGCTCAGATCGGCACCTTCACCCGCGACGAAAACGGCAACTTCGCCGGGACCATCAGAACCCTCGCACTCATCGTCAAGGCCACCATCAAGCCCTGCGACCGCGACAACGAAAAGGCACCCGACTACCGCATCAGCGCAAACGGGGTCGAGCTCGGCGCAGGCTGGAGCAAGACCGCCAAGGAAACCGGCGCCGAATACCTCTCGGTCAAGCTCGACGACCCGTCCTTCACCGCTCCGGTGTACGCCTCCCTGGTCCAGGGCGACAAGGGCGAGCACAAGCTCATCTGGTCGCGATGAACCAGCAAGGGCGCTCCGCTCACCGGCGGGGTGCCCACCTCACGCACTCCGGTATTATGCGGAGCAAAAAACACAGCAAACGCCCGGAAACCGGGCATCGCAGCCGCCGACCCCGCATAACGACGCGCTACGCATAATCCGTCCTATGTAGAGCTCTACATAACGTGGAACTCGGCGCCGCCTGGCAGAAGCACTCCGAGCAGAGCGGCCGCGACTACCTGTCGGTCAAGCTGGACGATGCGAGCTTCCAGGCTTCTATCTACGCCACCCTGGTCCAGGTGGAAGGCGAGCAGGGTCTCCAGTTCATCTGGTTCCGCCCTAACCGGGAGTAGCCGCGGAGCCGGCCCGCCCACAAGGCGGGGTCACAGCTCTGGTCCTTGGAGCGTCAGCGGTGTCTCAGCCAACTCAAGACCCGCCTTCCGCACGTCCATTGGCGCCCGGTAGCTCCGTCTTCTCATCGTCGTCTCCAGGTGCTTCCGAGCGCGCCGGTTTCGTCGACGGTTTCGATCATGGCTTGTTCGTTGGTACCGATCTGACCCCAGTTGGGAATGACCGATGCGCCGCCAAACAAGGTCGGCTGGAGAGTGAGGCCGTGGAACCGGCACATGTCCCAAGTCCGGTCGGCGCGGTCGGGGAAAGGAGCTGAAGTGCGGAGGCGCGAAGGAAGTCGTCCCAGGCCGATGCCTGTCTCGGCGGGCCGGTCCCCACCCATGTCGCTACAGCACAGTTTCCTCCTCCTTGGTGCCGCCCAAATGACCGATCCGGTCGAGGGCGCTGAAGCTGGTCGCGGGTCAATGGAATCGAGCACGATGGCCTAACAGCCGGCTTTGCCGTGGCGCGCGATCACTATCGGTGCGATATCGAAGGACGGATCAGGCACCACGAGGCCGCTGTCAAATTTGAGCGCGGTGGGGATGGTCCCCGACGAGATCTTCAAGCCGCCCAAGCCGACAAAGACAGTGCGCAGCACATCCCCGTTTATTGTGCAGTCGGCTGCGCCGCCGCTCTGGACGATGATCCCGCCGTTCCGAAGGAGCGGTCCAAGGGCGCAATTATACGTCGCTGACGCGACGCCTTGCTCAACGGCCTGTCCAGCCAGCCGCTCCAGACGAACGCACGAGTGTCCGTTCGCTATTCAGGAGCAATCTGAGCCGTGGCTGTCCCGCACTTCTCCGTCAGCATCGTCAGCCGCGGTGACGGCCGCAGCGCGGTGCTGTCGGCCGCCTACCGGCATTGCGCGAAGATGGAGTACGAACGCGAAGCGCGCTCGGTCGATTACACACGCAAAACGGGGCTGCTGCATGAGGCGTTTTCGGTGCCGCCCGATGCGCCGCAATGGCTGCGCAGCCTGATTGCCGACTGTTCGGTAGCAGGTGCTTCGGAAGCCTTCTGGAACAAGGTCGAGGCTTTTGAGAAACGCTCGGATGCCCAGCTTGCCAAAGACATCACAATCGCCTTGCCGCTGGAGCTTTCTGCCGAGCAGAACATCGCGCTGGTGCGTGATTTCGTCGAGCGACACATCCTCGCCAGGGGCATGGTTGCGGACTGGGTCTATCATGATGCGCCTGGCAATCCGCATGTCCATCTGATGATGACCCTGCGGCCGCTGACCGAAGACGGCTTCGGTGCCAAGAAGGTTGCCGTCATTGGTCAGAATGGCGAAGTCTTGCGTAACACCGCCGGCAAGATTGTCTATGAGCTATGGGCCGGCGGCATGGACGACTTCACGGCCCTTCGCAATGCCTGGTTCGAGATCCAGAACCAGCATCTGGCACTCGGCGGGATCGATCTGCGCGTCGATGGCCGCTCTTATGCCGAGCGTGGCATTGATCTCGTGCCAACCACCCATATTGGTGTTGGCGCCAAGGCGATCCAGCGCAAGTCAGCGATTGAAGGCCATGAGATGTCGCTCGAGCGGATCGATCTGCTCGAGGCACGGCGCAAGGAGAATGCGAACCGGATCCTAAAGCGACCCGAGATCGTGCTCGACATCGTCTCCTCGGAGAAAAGCGTCTTCGACGAACGCGGCATCGCAAAGATCCTGCATCGTTATGTCGACGATGCCGACACGTTCCAGCAGCTGATGGTACGCATTCTGCAGAGCCCGGAGGCGTTGCGTATCGAGCGCGAAGGCATCGACCTTGCGACGGGAGCGAAGGTCCGTTCCCGCTACACGACGCGTGAGCTGATCCGCGTCGAAGCGAAGATGGCGAAGCAATCGCTGTGGCTGTCACAGCGCACATCACATGGCGTCCGGCAGAAGGTGCTGGACAGTGTCTTGGCGCGTCATTCGCAGCTGTCGCAGGAGCAGCGTGTCGCCATCGAACATGTGGTGGACGAGGCACGCATTGCAGCTGTCGTCGGTCGTGCCGGTGCAGGCAAGACCACGATGATGAAGGCAGCACGCGAGGCCTGGGAACTGGGGGTTATCGTGTTCGGTGCTGCCCTTGCCGGCAAGGCAGCGGAGGGCTCGAGAAGGAAGCAGGCATCGTCAGCCGCACGCTTTCGTCGTGGGAGCTGCGCTGGAAACAGGGCAGGGACCTGCTCGACAAAAGCACGGTGTTTGTTGTCGACGAGGGGCATGGTGGCCTCGAAGCAGATGGCACTTGTCGTCGAAGCAGCAACCCTGGCCGGCGCAAAGCTGGTGCTGGTTGGTGATCCCGAACAGCTCCAGCCGATTGAAGCAGGGGCTGCGTTTCGGGCCATCGTTGACCGCATCGGCTACGCTGAACTCGAGACCATCTACCGCCAGCGTGAAAAATGGATGCGGGCCGCCTCTCTTGATCTGGCGCGTGGCCGCGTCGCACAGGCGCTCGGGTTTATAGCGAGCATGGCAGAGTGCGCGGATCAGAGCTCAAGGCACAGGCGATCGCCAATCTGATCGCCGACTGGAACAGTGACTACGATCCGACCAAGACTACACTCATCCTGGCCCATCTTCGGTGACGTGCGCGAGCTCAACAGCCTGGCGCGTGAGAAGCTCGTCGAGCGCGGGATCGTCGGTGTGGGACATGCCTTCCGCACTGATGACGGTCTTCGCCGGTTCGATGCTGGCGACCAGATCGTCTTCTTCTCAAAAACGAGACTTCGCTCGGGGTGAAGAACGGCATGATCGGGCGTGTCGTCGAGGCGGCACCAAACCGGATCGTTGCGGCCATCGGTGAGGGTGAGCATCGCCGGCTGGTCACGGTCGAGCAGCGCTTCTACCCCAACATCGATCATGGTTATGCGACCACGATCCACAAGTCTCAGGGCGCGACCGTCGACCGGGTCAAGGTGCTGGCTTCGCTGTCGCTGGATCGGCATCTGACCTATGTCGCAATGACCCGCCACCGGAGGACATGGCACTCTATTACGGGCGTCGTTCCTTCGCAAAGTCAGGCGGGCTCAAGATGATTCTGTCGCGAACGAACGCCAAGGAAACCACGCTCGATTACGAGCGTGGCACACTCTACCGGCAGTCACTGCGCTTTGCCGCGAACCGTGGGCTGCACATATCGCGTGTTGCCCGTACGCTCGTTCGCGACCGGCTCGACTGGGTGCTGCGCCAGAAGGAGCGGCTTGCCGATCTGGCGCAACGGTTCCGTGTCCACGGCGCGCGCCTTGGCCTGTTGCAAAGCCCGACAATGCAAATCCGCAACAGGGCCGAACCGATGGTCGCCGGTGTTACGCTGTTTGCCAGGTCGCTGGCTGATGTCGTCGAGGAAAGGCTTCTCGCCGATCCGGCCCTTGCCAAGCAGTGGGAGGAGATGTCCACACGCTTCCGCTACGTCTTTGCCGATCCGGAGGCCGCTTTCCGGGCAATGGAATTCAATGCGCTTCTCACCGACCAAAGGGTCGCGCAACACACACTTGCTCAGCTCGTCAGCGAGCCGGCATCGCTCGGAGCATTGAAAGGGCGGACGGGTCTTCTCGCGTCAAAAGCTGACAAGGAGGCGCGCCATGTTGCCGAGGTCAATGTGCCGGCACTGAAGCGCGACATCGAGCGTTATCTCAAGCTGCGCCAGGTTGCTGCCGAGAGGATCGAAAAGGAGGAGCAGGCACATCGTCACCGACTGTCGATCGACATCCCGCGCTGTCGCCGGCGCTAGGTCCGTGCTGGAAACGATCCGCGAGGCGATCGACCGCAGCGATCTGCCAGCTGCTCTCGTCCATATCCGCGACAATCGCGAGGTGAGGCTGGAGATCGACGGCTTCAACCGTGCCATTGCTGAACGCTTCGACGAGCGGACGTTGCTTACCCACGCAGCCCGGGAGGCCTCGGGCTCTCTCTTCGACAAGGCCGCCGAGGGTCTTCGACCTCTCGAGCGCGAGAAGCTCCGTCAGGCCTGGCCGGTGATGCGCGCGCGGCCAGCAGATCGCTGCCCATGAGCGCACAGTGCTGACATTGAAGGAGACCGAGCAGTTGCGACTGGCACAGCGCGAGGGCTTGGCATGGAAGCTATGAGACACTGGCGCACGAAAATTGTGGCTGCTATCGCGGGGCAGATGCGGAGGCCTGCGACGATGATCATCGAGTTGAAATCGTCGCCAACCCGCGCATCGGCTTGGTCGTGTCATGAACGCGCGTTCCGGGTAGTCCCTCGATAACGTTCGAGCCGAGGCAGCGTACGCTTATGTGGCGAAAGCCGACGGTATGTCCTGCGCGTCGAAAGGGGTACGCAATGTCGTGGTGCATAAGGGAGCCTAGTATACGTCCACCACAAGCTTGAACAGGCAATCTCCAGGCTCGGCTAGTGCCGGAGCCCGTTGGCAGGCGACGACGAGACCCGACTGCACGAAGTGAACTGACCTGGCAGGCTCCGACGGCCCTGCAATCGGATTGTGTGCCGGCAAGATCTCCTGCCTCAACCTCGTCTCCCACGGTCACGGCTGGCTCGAATATCCCCTGACCGGCGCATAGGTGAAGGCCTGCCGGCCATCGACCCGCATGGATCGTGTCGGCCCAGCCGGCTCGACGATGGCGTCGGGCAGGGATGCCCAGATGTTTCAGCACACGCAGCACCCCCCCCGGGCAAGGGTTTCGCCCGCCCGTGACAATGACGCCCCGCCACCGAGTTCGGTCGTCAGGGCAGGAATGCCGAGCGCCTGGGCTGTCGCCGACAGTGTGCTGGCGCCGCCGCCGCCCGAACCGTCGCTGATCGAGCCGATGGGAGCGCCGAAGACATGCATGAGCTCGACAAGCTGTGCCGTCTCGGCAGCGGACTTGCCCACGCGGATCAGGCAGCAGGGGAGATAAAGCAGCGAGGTGCCACCGGAGTGCAGGTCGATGACGATGTCGGTGAGCGGCAGAAACACCTCTGAGACGTAGTGGGCGATCATCTCAGTCGGTGAGCCATTGGCGTCGCCGGGAAACATCCGGTGAGATTGCCCTGATCGAGCGGCGACACGCGTCTGCCTGCGTCGACCGCAGGATAGTTCAATGCCGGCAGGATGATGATCCGGCCGCGGAGCTCGTTTGCATCAAGCTGTCGGGCAAGCTTGCTGAGCGCCACCTGGCCCTCATACTCGTCGCCATGATTGCCTGATATCAAGAGTGCGGTTGGCCCGGCACCGTTCCTGAAGCAGACGACCGGGATGGGGATAGTGCCATAGGCGGAACGGTCACTCGAATACGGCAAACGCAGGCAGGAGATCTGCTTGCCGTCTTTGTCAAAATCAACGTCCGTCCAGATGCGTGTGTCGTTCGCCACCGATCCGTCCTCTCAATGCAGCAGCGTGTTGAGGAAAGACTGGGCGCGCGGATGGCTGGGCGTCGAAAAGAACGTCATCGGCGATGCCTGCTCGACAATGCTGCCCTGATCCATGAACACAACCTGGTCGGCAACCTCGCGGGCAAAGCCCATCTCGTGGGTGACGCAGATCATCGTCATGCCTTCGTGGGCCAGTCCGGTCATGACGTCGAGGACCTCCTTGACCATTTCCGGATCAAGCGCGGAGGTTGGCTCGTCGAACAGCATCAGCCGCGGGTTCATACACAGCGCCCGCGCGATCGCCACCGCTGCTGCTGCCGCTGACAGTTGCGCAGGGTATTTGTCGGCCTGTTCGGGAATGCGGACCTTTTCCAGGAAATGCCGCGCCAGGCTCTCAGCCTCCTTGCGGGGCATGGAAAGAACCGGCGCAGTGCCAGCGTGCAGTTCGACAACACAGTCAGATGTGGAAACAGGTTGAAGCTCTGGAACACCATTCCGGTCTGGCGACGCGCCAGTGCTGTCTCCCTGGCATTGTCACCCAGCCGGATCGTGCCAAGTGTAACGGTTCCCTGCTGGTAGGCTTCGAGCCCATTGAGGCAGCGGATCAAGGTCGACTTGCCCGAACCCGAGGGTCCGCAGATCACGACGCGGGAACCGCTTGGGATGGTGAGGTCGATCTCCTTCAACACATGGAAGGCGCCATACCACTTGTTGAGCGAGGATATCTGGACGGCAGGTTTGTCGTCTGTGAGGGTCATGAAGTACCTCTGTAATCGCTTGAAGCCAGCGATCTAAGCATCTGATTTCGTGTAAACGTGACTGGCGACTGGGATGCCGACTGGCCGCCTACCTCGCTGTCGGCCCCATCAGCCTGTTTTCAAGCCGTTTGATGGCTTGCGAAATGAGGAGTGCCAGACCGAGGAAGATCAGGCCGGCAACCATCAGCGGCTCGGCATAGCGATACGTCTCCGAGGCAATGTCGAAGGCCCGTCCCAGCATCTCCGGCACGGCAAGCACCGCCAGATAGGGCGTCGCCTTGAGGATCGAGACGAAGTAGTTGCCCATCGGTGCTGCGATGTTGCGCAGCATCTGCGGGGCGATGACAAAGAGGGTCATGTCGATCCTGCCGAGGCCAAGCGCTTTTGCAGCTTCGCCCTGGCCACTGGGAATGGCATCGATGCCGGCTTTGAACACCTCCGCGAGATAACCGCTGTAATAGAGGCTGAGCCCGATCATGCCTGTGGCAAGCGCACCAAGGCGAATGCCGTAAAAGGGCAGGATGAAATACAGGCAGTAGAGCCAGACCAGCACCGGCGTCCCTGATAAAGTCGATCAGGAAGCGGACGAACAGCCCTCCCAGCCCACCCGAGCGGCGGGTGAGTTCAAGGCCAAAGCCGACTACCGAGGCACCAACGCAGCTGACCGCTGCACCAGCAGCGTCATGCCGATGGCGCCAAGGATGGTCGGCACAGTCGAAAGCGCAAAGGCGAGATCAAACTGCACAACGCGCCTCCCTTGCCGGGTTGATGCGCCGTTCCACCCAACGTCCAAACAGCGCCACGGGATAGCAGACGATGAAGTAGGCCAGCAGCAGCGAGCTGTAGATCGGCACCGGGTCGTACTCGATCTGGGATATCTCCTTGGCGCGGAAGGTCATGTCGGTCAGCGTCACAGCGAGACAAGCGATGTCGCCTTCACAAGCTGGATCAGCTGGTTGATGAAGGTCGGGCTCATGGCGACCAGTGCCTGCGGCAGTTCGATGCGCAACAGGATGGTGGAACGCGAAAGCCCCAGTGCCAGGCCAGCTTCCTTCTGGCCACGGTCCAGTGCCTGCAGGCCGGCTCTCACCGCTTGGCTGGCATAACCGCCAATGTTGAGCCCCAGCACCATGGCGCTGACAGTCATTGCCGACAGCGCCAGTCCGGCAAGCGGCAGGGCGTAATAGAACACGAACAGCAGGATGATGACGGCGGAGCTGCGCCAGAACTCGATCACCGACGTCACCACGAACCGTGCCGGGCCCGTGGTCATGTATTGGGCGACACCAAAGACGAGGCCAAAGGGAATGGCAAAGACAAGGCCATAGAGCGTCACCAAAGCGGTGACGCGAAAGCCCTGCAGGATGCCGAGCCAGATCTCGAAGATGGTCATTTGCCGGCACCAGCCGTACCGCAGAGCTTCTCGACGGTGACGGTATCAGGCACTGTCTCGGTCTCGCCAAAGCCATATCTGGCCATGACCTTCGTCACCGCGCCGTCCTTCGTCAGCGCCAGTAGCCTTTCATCCCACAGTGCCCGCAAATCCCCGTCTTCACTGCGGAACGCCACAGCGGCATAAGTTGCCTGCTCGTCTGTCGTCACGAAGGGTGTCGCACTCTCCAGTCCTTTCAGCTTGCCGCTGGCAAGCAGCCCGATCACGGTGGGCGAGGACAGTACCGTCACATCGATGCGGCCGGCGCGCAGGGCCGAGATGTTGGCCTCGATGTCGGGAAACAGCAGCATGTTGCTTTCCGGCACACCGCGACAGTCGCATTCCTGACCGACACGCTGCCGCGGCCGGCGCCCATGATGATCTGCTTGCTGACGATATCGTCAAAGCCATGGATCTGTTTTGGATTTCCAGAAAGCACGATGGCCGCGTCATGGACCTTCAGATCGGGAGCGCCAAAGGCAACTGCCGGCAGCGCTCCGGCGTGATGGACAGACCTGATGCCACCGCATCGAAGCGGCCGGCCAGCAGGCCCGGGATCAGGGCGCCGAATTCGGTGACCCTGATGTCGATCTCATTGACGCCAAGTTCGGCAAAGGCGGCCCGCAACAGATCAGGATGCCATCCCTTGGCCTCGCCGGTGGCTTCATCGCGAAAGCCCCAGGGTGTCCGGTTGTGAATGCCGATGACGATCTTGCCTTCGCGCAGGATGCGCTCCTTGGTCGTCTCGGCAAAGGCCGGACCACCTGGCAAGGCAACGATCAGCGCGAGCAAAACGCACCACATGAATGCAAGCCGCAGGCGTACAGAACTTCTGAAGGTCATCTCTCTCTCCCATTGTTGTAAAAGGTGCCTGCCCAATCGCCGATCCAGGGCACGCCTGATGCGGGGCGCGTGGCATCGCTGCCTCGCCTCCTGCGACCCTGCAGTGCTTTCAGCCTCGCCGTTGACGGCTTTCGGTGGCTTTGTTGCAGTCGGGTGCGGTTGGGCGGAGACTATTGGTTCCAGCGTCCGCGCCGCGGTCACCCAATGCCTGGAGGTCCGCCAGAGCCGACTGAATTTGCGGCCAGGGGAATGCCGATGTGTCGCCCATGTTCTCGCCGCCGCCGGCAATGACCTTCAGCTTGGCGATCACCCCGGCGAGTGATTGGGCGGGAGTGCCTGCAACAGCGTCGAGGATCTCTTCTTCGGCCTCAACGGCCTGCGCCTCGGCAGCACGGGTTCGCGAGTATCCGACCTCCTGGTCGAGCTCGTCCCAACGTGCCTGCTGATCTGCTGGGCTGCGGTGCGCACCCGTCGTTCTCAGCTCCAACGCGTGGCTCAGAAGCCCTCAGGGCATTTCTGATCCTTATCTCCAGACGCTGCTGCAGCCGGCACAAAACACGGCCATGTGGTGTGCTTGTTCCCATTCCTGCAGCAGGACCACGCATGGGTCGATGGGCGCAAGCAAACGCGCAGCGATCTTCTCGGCCGTCTTACGCCAACCGAGCTGTCACCTTCCGCCCCGTCATCCACAGCACAGCTCTTCCTTCGTCCCCTTGGGTGACGAAAGGCAAAGCTGTGGTATTGTCGGAATCAGCCATGATCCGAGCTCCAACCAGCTTGGGTTTGGTCAGGCCAGCCACAGCGTTACCGCGCTCTGGTTGGCCGAATAGCGTGCAATGCAAGTGCATTGCACGTGCGAAATATGCACGGCCGAGCGGAAAGTTCAAGCACTGAATTCGATGACCAAGAAACCTTTTACGACCCGACTTGATCCTGCAATTTTAGAACTAGCTCAAAAGCTGGCAGAAGTGGACCGTCGATCGATTACTGCTGTCATCGAGGTTGCGCTCATTGAATATGCTGGACGTCGCGGCATTCGCGTGCCGGAAGACACAAAGGCGTAGTTCGCATGTCGAACTTTGGCAGAGACGTGTTTGGCAAATAATCAATTCTAGCTAATGTAGTTAAAGCCTTCAGGCGCTCGTGGGGCGCACTTCAGAGTGAGCTGGTGCAGAAGGCGTCGAGCGCATTCGAGCGGCGGCAGAACCGGCATGCGACTTACCATCGCCACTGCAAGAAATGAACTTCCATTAGTGGGCGCGTTGAAGCGGGGCAGGGTAGGGCGGGTCGCAGCTGCCGGCTAACGCCATGTCAGCCAACGCCAGCTTGTCATGGTCTAGCGAAAGCGCAACTCGCGAGATCTGGCCAGTCGTGCTGTTTCATCCGGGACGCCACGCGTTGGTCCTACACTTGGAGTCATAGCTAGACACAAAGCGGATCACCAGCTCGGTCAGGCTAGCTGGCGACGCAGGGAGCGTTTAAGCGTCATTTGCGAGAGCAGGGGATAGGCAAAGTTGGCAATAGAAGCCTTCTTTTTCCTCGTCGCGACGGCTGCTATGCGCCCTGATATCAGTCATTCGCGATCCGATATGAATATACCGAAGCTGCCCGTCGCTCCGGCGGATGAAATGTCTCGGAAGGGCGGAAAGCTGCCTGATACAAAGCAAAGATGAAGCGCTGTAACGACGGTACAGCCGCCGTTCGCGTCGCGATGCTGGAAAGAGAGCGCACGGCAGGACACGAGTCGGACTGTTCACTAGATCAAATTCCTGCCGCCGAGACATGAATTTGACGGCGACAAATGGCATCTTGGCGGCGGGGCCTGGGTCATATGGCGCTCAATTATGCGGCCGCACGCGTTCCGCCGATTTGTCGGCAAAGGCTGCAAGGCGGGCGCGAGCTTCGGGTTGGGTGTTGACGACACCCGCCAGCACGGCCTCGGCATAGGCAGCATCCAGCGCCGACATGTTCTGCATGTGACTGATGCCCGAGCAGATGGCGAAATTCGACAGGGGCAGGTTCTGCGCCGTCTTGCGGGCGACGTCCAGCGCCTTCTCAAGGCTGGAGCCTTCGGTGATGTACTGCGCCAGCCCCAAATCGACGGCCTCTTGCCCCTGATAGACGCGGCCCGTCAGCATCATGTCGACCATCCGCGCCTTACCGACCAGATCGGTGACACGGATCGTGGCGCCGCCGCCGGTGAACAGGCCGCGTTGGCCTTCGGGCAAGGCGAAATAGGTGGTCTGGTCCATCACGCGGATATGCGCGGCACTGGCCAGTTCCAACCCGCCGCCGACCACAGCCCCCTTCAGCGCGACGATGATCGGCACGCCACCGTATTCCATCTTGTTGAAGGCCTCGTGCCAGCGCAGGCACAGATGCATGAACTCGGCTGGGCTGCGATCGGCCTGGTGGTGTTCCACGAGATCAAGGCCGGCGCAGAAATGGTCGCCCGCCCCGGCCAGAACGATCGCGCGGATGCCGGCGCGGGGAGCGGCCGAGAAGAACTCGACCAGTTCCTCGATCGAGTGGGAATCCAGCGCGTTGCGCTTGGTTGGACGGTTCAGGGTCACGACCCATACGCCATCAACATGCGCCTTCAGATCAAGGTTTTTGAAGCGGGCGGCGTCTATTTGAACGGTCATGGAATTGGTCCTCTTTGCAGGAGTCAAATGCCGGCGGTGGCGCGGACACGCTGCAGGCCGGTCTCAGGCAGGATGTGGTGGCTGTAAAATTGCGCGGTGGCGATCTTTGCGGTCATGAAGTCGCTGCTGGCCGCCTCGGCCGCCAGAACCGCGCGCGCCATCTGCCAACCCGCGACAAGATTTCCGGCCAGCATTAGATAGGGCACGCCAGCGGCATAGGCAGCGTTGGGGCCGGCGGTCAGAAGATGGGCTACGACTGCCTGGAAGTCCTCGCGCGACGCAGCGACCCGATCCGCCAAGTCCCGCGCAGTCGAAGAGCCTTGGCGCAGGGCAGACTCTGTCTCGGCGATCATGCCGGACAGGCGCGTTGCGGTCGCCCCTTTGTCGCGCAAGGTTTTGCGACCTAGAAGGTCATTCGCCTGAATGGCGGTGGTGCCCTCATAAATCGGGAGGATGCGGGCGTCACGATAGTGCTGGGCGGCACCGGTTTCCTCGATAAAGCCCATGCCGCCATGGATTTGCACGCCAAGCGACGTGACCTGCACAGCCATTTCGGTGCAGAACCCCTTGACCAGCGGCACCAGGAATTCTGCCAACGCGGTGTCGCCCTGATCCTGCAATCCAGCTGCATAGGCGGCCAGGGACCGTCCTGCCTCGGTGGTGGCGCGCATCTGCATCAGCATCCGCTGCACGTCGGGATGGTGAATGATCGCGACGGCCTCTGACGCGCTGCCATCGACGGGGCGGCCCTGAACCCGCGTCTCCGCATAGGCCAGCGCCTGCTGATAGGCACGCTCGGCGATGGCCACGCCCTGAACGCCCACCGCGAAGCGGGCGGCGTTCATCATGGTGAACATGTATTCCAGCCCGGCGTTTTCAATCCCGATGACGAAGCCCGTCGCGCCTTCAAATCTCAGCACGCAGGTCGGGCTGGCGCGGACACCGAGCTTGTGTTCGATGCTTTGGCAATGGACGGCGTTGCGGCTGCCGTCGGGCAGGATCTTGGGCACCAGAAACAGGCTGATCCCCTTGATCCCTTTCCGCGCTCCCGGCGTGCGGGCAAGGACAAGATGGATGATGTTTTCCGCCAGATCATGCTCGCCATAGGTGATGAAGATCTTGGTGCCGGTGATGCGGTAGGTGCCGTCCGCCTGACCTTCGGCGCGGGTGCGCAGCAGCGCCAGATCACTGCCGGCCTGCGGTTCGGTCAGGTTCATGGTACCGGTCCAGCGGCCCGCCACGAGCTGCGGCAGGTAGGTCGCCTTCATCTCGGGATCGCCAAAGTGGCTGAGCGCCTCGATCGCGCCATCGGTCAGCAGCGGACACAGCGCAAAGCTCATGTTCGCGGCGTTCAGGATTTCCCCTGCCATAGCGCCCACCGTTCGGGGCAGGCCTTGGCCGCCGAACTCGACAGGGTGTGGCAAACCTTGCCATCCCATGTCGACAAACTTGGCATAGGCTGCACGGAACCCTTTCGGCGTGGTGACCTGTCCGCTGTCACAGCAAGAGCTTTCGCGGTCGCCGGATGCGTTCAGGGGAGCGATTTCATTGGCGCAGAAGCGACCGAGTTCTTCCAGAACGGCGGCGGCCATGTCGAGATCAGCCTCGCCCGGTGCAATATGGGCAAGATTGAACAGCATGTCCTCCATGGGGGCTTCATAGGTCATGACTGCGGCCCCAACGCGCGGGCGGTGGTGCGCAGGATGAATTTCTGGATTTTCCCGGTTGCGGTCTTCGGCAGGGCGCCGAAGACCACGGTTTTCGGCGCCTTGAAATGGGCAATACGGTCGCGGCAATAGGCGATGATTTCGGCCTCGGTCGGGCTTTCGCCGTCCCGCAGTTCCACAAAGGCGCAGGGGCTTTCGCCCCATTTTTCGTGCGGGCGGGCGACAACCGCAGCCGCCAGCACTGCGGGATGGCGATAGAGCACCGCCTCGACCTCGACCGACGAGATGTTCTCGCCCCCCGAGATGATCACGTCTTTCAGCCGGTCGCGGATTTGCAGATAGCCGTCGGGATGAACCACGGCGGCATCGCTGGACCAGAACCAGCCGCCTTGAAACGCCTCGGCTGTGGCGGCGATGTCCTTGTAATAGCCTTTCATCACCGTATTGCCGCGAATGGCGATTTCGCCCTGGGTCACGCCGTCGCGCGGCACATCCTGCCCGGTTGCGCGATCGACAACGCGTATATCTTCGACCATCGGAAAGGCCACGCCCTGCATCGCCTGTTTCTCGGCGCGCGCCGCGGCGGGCAGGGCGTCCCACTCGTCTTGCCAGAGGCATTGCGAGATGTGGCCGTAGGTTTCGGTGAGACCATAGACCTGCATAACATCCAGCCCAAGGGCGGCGGCTCTCTCCAGGATGGCTGGCGGTGGCGGGGCGCCTGCGGTCAGCACTTTGATTGCGGGATGGAACGGCCGCGCTTCGGGACTGTCGCATAGCATTTGAAGCACGATCGGGGCGGCGCCAAGGTGGGTGACGCGGTGCACCGCCATGGCTGCCAGCAGCTTTGCCGGCGTCGCGTCGCGGGTGAACACCAAATGGCCGCCGACGATGGCCATGGCCCAAGGGTGGTTCCAGCCGTTGCAATGGAACATCGGCACGATCGATAGATAGGTCGGATGCGGCGGCAAGGCCCAGCCCGCGACGGTGCCCATCGACATCAGGTAGGCGCCGCGATGGTGATAGATCACTCCCTTTGGCCGACCGGAGGTGCCGGAGGTGTAGTTCAAGGCCAGCGCCTGCCATTCATCGGCGGGCAAGGCCCAAGCCATTGGTGGATGGGCGACCAGATCGTTGTAAGTGATCTGGCCAATGCCGGTTTCGGCAAGGTCAGTGATGTCGACCACCGGGATTTCCTTGCCGTTGATCTGGAAGGCATGCCGAACCAGCGGTGCAAGCGCGGTATCGGCAATCACCAGCTTGGCGTCGGAATGGTCCAGGATATAGGCGATTGTCTCCGGTTCCAGCCGGATGTTGATCGTGTTCAGCACCGCGCCCAGCAGCGGCACGGCGTAGTGCAGCTCGAACAACTCCGGGATATTGGGCGACAGCACCGCAACGCTATCGCCGCGCCCGATTCCCATCGCCGCCAGCCCGGCCGCGACCGACCGGCAGCGCGCGCCGGTTTCTCCCCATGTGCGGCGAATCTCGCCATAAGTCACTGCCGGCAGATTGGCGTAAACCGTCTCGGCCCGTTTCAGGAACGAGAGCGGCGACAATGCAACATGGTTTGCCGCGTCGCGCATCGGGGCGTCAAAGTGCTGCTGCATGGCGTGACCTTTACAGGAAGGGAAGTTCGACCAGCTTGGCCGCGACCGGCCCCTGATCGCGCTGCACCTGCACGGTCCCGCCATCCGGAACGCTTGCCTCGATCAGGGCGTAGCCAATATTGGCCTTAACCCTCGGCGACCAAACGCAGTTCGTCATCATGCCGATGCGCTGGCCATTACGCAGGATATCCTCACGCCGGAACCCGAGAGGAGCAGGCTTGTCGCCCTCCAGCACCAGACCCATTTGGTGACGTTTAACGCCTTCGGCCTTGATGCGGCGCAGGGCGCGGATGCCCACCACATCATCGGGCACATCCAGATCGACATATCTGCCCAGGCGCACTTCGAACGGATTGGTCATGTCATCCGTATCGCCGCCTACCGAGACGAGGCCGCTTTCCGTCCGCTCTGCCGTCGCAGGCGCGCCAGGTCCGATGCCCCAGGGCTGGCCTGCCTCCTTGAAGAGGTTCCACAGTTCGGTGCCGCGGCTGCTATCCTTCAGATAGATCTCGAACCCGCCCTGTTTCGACCAGCCCGACCGCTGAACCGCTACCGGGATGCCTTCGATTTCGGTCTCCCGGAACCAGAAGTATTTCAGCCCGCGCACCCAGTCCCCCAGCACATGCGCCACCACATCCTCGGCCTTCGGCCCCTGCAGGGCCATCGGAGACACGTCGGGTTCGGAAACCGCGACATCTAGCCCCCGCTCGGCCGCGATAGCGCTGGCCCAGAACCAGATGTCGCTGTCTGCGATGGACAGCCAGAAGAGATCGTCCGCCAGTTTCAGCAGGATCGGGTCGTTGATGATGGTGCCGCGATGGTTGCACAGCGGCACATATTTGCCCTGACCCACTTTGCAAGTCGACAGATCGCGCGGGCTGAGTATCTGCGCCAGCCGCCCGGCATCCGGCCCCTTCAACTGTACCTGACGTTCGACGCCGACATCCCATTGCGAGACGCCGTTGATCAGCCGCCAGTATTCGGCCTCGGGGTCGCCGTAAGAGGTCGGCATGATCATGCGGTTGTAGATACTGGCTGTCGTCATGCCCTCGGCCACTGCGGATGCGTAGAACGGCGAGGGGCGCAGGCGCGCGGTGGGGAATACTTGGAACATGAGGCCTCCCTTGATTGCCCCCTGAATGATCTCTCTGGCGGTTTTTGGTCAAACGACGTATTCAACGGCACCGCCCATACAAAAAGTTATGACTGGGTTGTGGAGCGTTCCGATGAACCTTGACCTGCCCCCGCTGACTTGGTTGCGCGCCTTCGAGGCTTCGGCCCGCATGCTCAGCTTCACCCATGCCGCGGCGGAATTGCACATCACGCAGGCCGCGGTTTCAAAGCATGTGAAGTCGCTGGAACACCACCTGCGCCAGCCCTTGTTCCTGCGCCACCCGCGCGGGCTGGCGCTGACCAAATCCGGCGCGGCCTACCTGCCGAAGGTGCAGGATGCGCTTCATCGCCTTGCCATCGGCACGCGCGAGGTGTTCGGCCAACGTCGAACCAGCGCGCTGACCCTGCGCTGCGCGGTGTCTTTTGCCGTCAACTGGCTGGCTCCGCGCCTGCCCGATTATCTTGACCGGCATCCGGGAAAGACGATCCGCCTGCTATCCAGCGTCTGGAATGATACTGATGATGCACAGAGCTTTGATCTCGATATCCAATACGGCACCGGACATTGGCCGGGATTCAACAGCCATCGCCTGACTTGGGAGACGATCATGCCGCTTTGCGCCCCCGATTGTCAGCTTCCAACACCCGGGGATTTGCGCCACCACCGGCTACTGCATGTGTTGGGCTATCACGAAGGCTGGGGCATTTGGCTGAAGGCGGCAGGAGCAGTCGAGGTCGATTCGGGTTCTGGTCTGCACCTTGACACGTCATTGACAGCTTTCGAACTGGCGGCCCAAGGCGCAGGCGTGGCTTTGGGGCGTAAATCGCTAGCTGGACACGCCATTCAAACGGGCCGCCTCATTACTCCATTCGATCTGTCGGTGCCGATCGACGAAGCCTTCCACCTGATCAAGCCGGCGGGCGGAACAAACCATCCCGACGCCGATGCGTTTGTCAACTGGCTGCTTTCCGTCGTCCAAGAAACGGCAAAAGGCTGTCAGGTCTGACCTGCACTGCGAATAGGTCAGGCTCATGCCTTTGATCACCTCTTGCGGACGCTGGGGCAGGCTTCCCCCATATAGATTTCGCACATCCGACCTGTTGCTGAAAGCAGGCTCTTGTGCCCTTGGCTCGGGCCCGATCAGGTTAGCGCAGACAGGCCCTGATAATTGGAGGCACTAATTCTCAGCGGCCCAAACAAAGCGCACGCGCTCATCCCAATAGTTTGCCAAAAACGTCCATATTTGAGTTGTTAGTAACCCGACGTTGATTTCTCGATCTGCTTGAGCTTGCCATTTTCGATACGAAAGAAGGGCATGGCGCGTTCGCCCGCGCCATCGTCGCGGAAGCGGAAGATACCGGTCGAGCCGCGGAACCCGGTCGGGTTTTCGATCACCTTCTTGGTGAAGCCCTTGGGGCCCATGGCGCTGGCAATGCCGGCGGCTAGCGCCACGGTGTCGTAGCCATAGGCGACATTAATGTCGGGCTCGTAATTGTAGGTCTTGCGAAAGCGGTCGGCGATCGGCCCAATCTCGGCCGCGTCGAGTGTGGCGACGTAGGCGCCCTGTAGGGCCGGGTCACCGATGCCGTGTTCGAGCCAGCGGGTGGAGCCGATCAGCGAGACGTCCTTGCCGAGCATGCCCTTGGCCTTCAGTGCTGAAACCAGAGGCGCAGGATTGGCGCTACCGCTGGCGATGACGATGGCCTGCGGATCTTCGACGAGCGCCATCATGTCTGCGACGGCCTTTTCCGAGCCGCCGCTCGACGGGCCGAAAGGCAGTGCCACTGCCAGCGATGCACCGTAGATGCTGAGGCTGTTGGCAACGCGTTTTTCGATCGCCTTGCCAGCATCGCCTTCGGCCATGAACAACACGAATTTGCGCGCCCCCTTGGCGGCGACGGCAGCAGCACCGGCTGCAGCGCTGTCGGCCTCGTTGAGCCGGACCGAGTAGACGCCGGGCGCGCCGGCGTAGTTGTCGGCGAGCGCCAGTACGAGGGGCCGGTTGGTGCCCGATATGGCGGCCAGCTGGCGCACCGCGCCTTGCTCGGAAGGGCCGATGACCAGCTTGGCGCCTGAAGCCAGGGCGCCGGTCGTGAGCGCGCGCGCGCGATTTTCGTCGCCGCCGGTATCTTCGATGTTCAAGGTCAGCAGGTCGTTGCCGAGGTCGGCCATGGCGAGGGCGGCAGCATCGCGCATCTTGCGGCCGCGGTCGCCGGCGGTCCCGCCCGCCGACAGGGGCAGGAGCATCGACACTTTGACCGGCCCCTTGCCGAGGCTTTCGCCCGATTTCGTTGGCCCGGTCTTCTCGACTGAGGCATTCTGGGAACCTTGTTGACTGTCGGCCGCGGAGCCCAGGACGTCCTCGCTGCTCGTGCCGGACTGGCATGCCCCGAGGCCGAGCGGCAGCGCCAAGGCGAGAGCCAGCATTGCGGCATGCCGCAGCCGATTAGATCCCCTCATCATCCCTCCCGAGAAGCGCAAGCGGGCGCCCCGACAATCAACCTGCTCACCGCGTGTCGCAAAAGTCCACGCCATTTCCACCGGGCCGTTGACCAGGCGACCAATTGTCCCCGCCACCTGTTGCAAAAATATTGGTTGGCGCATTGATGGATGGGCAATCCTAGCCGCCGAACAGCTTGGCACGCAGGCTGCGGATATGGCGCGCTTGTGCCGCCGGCCGGTACTCCGCGCAGCGCATGTAGCGCGGGCCTGGCACAAAGGATCTCCTGATGCAGACGCCCTTGGGGGCTGCCGCTCCTTTGGCACTGACCTCACCCAGACCGGCCACGGCGGCGAAGCCGAAAGTCGCCTCCGGCACTGTGCCGGTGACCTTGAAACCGTCCCGTTCGAGAATCGCCCGGGCGCGGAGGCAATAGCGCACCGAGAGGGCTGAAAACCGCGTTTCGGCGTGACCGGCACGGTATTTCATCACAGTCGTGCAGAGATCGCCTTGCGCCAACCGGAACGCGCCAGCGAGGTAACGCACGCCAAGGGATATGTTGGTCCGGGGGTCGGCGAGCTCGTCGAGCGTGCCGCGAAAACCCATCAGCCGGGCGGTCGCCGGCATAACCTGCATGAGGCCAACCTCGCCATCGCCGCCGCGTGCCTCGGGATCGTAGAAGCTCTCGATCTCCAGCACGGCAAGCACGAACTCTGCTGGCAATTCCTTTGCGTGGGCTTCGCAGGCGGCAAAGGCACGGAACGCATTCCTGTCGGCCTCTTTGCCGAGGTCGGCACAGGCCTCCGCACGCGCGCTGATCGGCCTTTCAGCCTGTGGCCACATTTGCTCGGGAACCGCAGCCGAGGCTGCTGCCGAAAGCGTCAGGCTGGCCAGGAGTGTAGGAGCGAAATGCCTCATCATCATGCGGAGCCGAGGTTCATCAAACGACCGCCACATGACAAGGCGGCGGTCGCTCGGCTAGTTCATGTACTCCACCATACGGCTATGGAAGCATTCGCATTTGTTGAGGTAGTCCTCGTCGCGATAGTTGGTCTTGAGGTAGCCATAGGCCTTGCCGCAGGCGACCTTGGCTTCCGACGCCCAGACGAAGACCGGGCGCGAGGAATCGAGCCACTGGGAGCTGTTTGCCGCAGCCACAGCCTCGTCCATCATGCGCACGACCTCGGTCTTTACCTCGCCGATGTTCTCGTTCAGGGCCAGATCCGAGGTCGTCGCCAGACGGCAGTAGCTTGCCGTCGGCACGTCGATCAGGTCCGCCGCCGCCACTTGCCCGGCGAAGGCGAACAGGCAAAGGCCGGCAATGGCCGACCGCTTCAATCCTTCAAACAGCATCGATCGTTCCTCTCCTCGCCGGAAGCAGTTGTTGCCGGCCTGCTGACATCATGGCGATCCGGTTGCCCGGCTCGCATCCCCTGTTCACAAAGCAATATGCCCCTTGTCGCTGTCGTCCAGCAATGACGACAAGGTTACGGTTGGCATGAAAAACGCATCTGGAAGATCGATCAGATCGCCTACCATACCGGCTGGCGCTGCCATGTCTTCCAGCATGGGCACCAGCACGGCATGGGACGCCGGCTCCTGAACGTCTGGCAGCAGGTCCGAAATGTCGACCGGTTCGACAATCAGCGAGTCCGCAAGAATTTCGCCGAGGTCCTGGGGGGCGACGACATGAACGGGGCTTGGCGCAAGCATCGGCATGTCGGGCATCGCCTCGGCATGCCACGTTCCGAGATCGACCGCCGATACCAGCGAGATGCTGGCACCGACGCCGCCCGTTACGTCCGGCCCCTTGTCCGTCATCTCGTCACGCCAACCCTAAGCCGTTGTCCAGGCATCATATGTTATCCTGATGCTTGGTGCCCGCATTATCTTCGAACAGCACCTTCACGGCTTCGTTGACGGCGGTGTAATTTTCGAGCACCGCGACCGTCTGGAAATTGTTGCCGCCGCCATCCACATCGACCTGAAGCTCGGCATTTGCGCCATTCTGGACGATGCTGACGTAGCCCGACGTCTCGAGATTGGTACCGGGAGCGATTCCGGACAGCAGTTCGCTCAGGTCAATCTGATCGCCTTGGCCGGGGTTGAAATCGGTGATGACATCGTTGATCGCGCCGATTGCGTCGGCACTGATGACAAATGTATCTCCGCCGCTGCCGCCCGTCATGCGATCGGCACCCGAACCGCCGTCGAGGATATCGGCCCCGCCTGCGCCGCTAAGGATGTCGTCGCCGTCAAGGCCATAGAGAATGTTGGCGCTGCCGTCGCCTGTCAGCGTATCGGCGAAGTTGGACCCCATCAAATTCTCTATTCCTGACAAGGTATCACCTTGGGCGTCCCCCCCGATGCCCGAGCCATTCACGGTCACAGTCACGCCTGCGGCCGAATCCCGATAAACGGCAGTGTCAGTACCACCTTCGCCATTGAGGGTATCGGCACCCGAGCCACCGATCAGCCAATCGTCGCCGGAACCTGCGTTGATCGTGTCGCTACCACTACCAGCTACGATTGTTTCTCCGCTGCTGGTTCCGGCAACTGTACCCGACAGTGGGGCCGTGGTGATACCGATCGTGCCGGCAGCCGTATCCCCGTCTGCGTCGGTCGCTGTTACATTGAAGTTCATGGCGAGCGGATTGCCAACGTTGAACTCGGTAAATCCGACGTTCGCGACCGTGAAATTTGCTCCGCTGCTGTAGCCAACCTCAATGCGGTCGTAGCCATTGGCGCCGACGATGGCAAAAACATCTCCGTTCACACCCGAGACAAGGATGCCTCCGCCGGAGACGGTGTATGAGGTCAAGACGCCATTCTTGTAAACTTCAAATACCGGTACCGTTGTCGTGTCGTCGGTAAACGTAGTGTCGTTGTCCGCGTCGATGGCAGTTATCAGAAGTGTTGAAGTGCCGGAATTTTGAAGCGTAAAGGTAAATCCATTTACGAGGTAATGGTTCAGTGATGCAGGGCTGATGCTGTTGTTGCCGCCGCCGCTTACGCCTGCACCGGTTGCGAAATCGAACCGGAGTTTCTCACCGGATGCAATTGTCGTCCCGCTTCCGACGCCGAAGTCCGTGTACAGACCACCATTGTTGCTGCCATTTACGCGCGCAGCACTTCCTGCGTTATCGGCCGAAATGATCACGTCGCGATCGTTCGCACCGTTGAAGACCTTGTAGTTTTGTGACGAGTTGTCCGTGTAGTTGCTTGGATTGATGGTCTGGCCTGAGCCATCGTCGAGTGGCTTGAAGAATTTTACCGTATACGCGTCCTGGGCCTCGACACTCGCATTGGGCGAAAGCTTGACCGTAAAGACCGTCGTGCCGCCATTGCCAGCGGCATCGGCTCCGGTCTTGGCGACGAGCATGTCAGTGCCAAACCCGTAGAGCTTAACCTGTACGCCGCCGGAAGTAATGTTTGTGCTGCCAGTTGTCTGAAGGTTGGAGTTGTTGGTGCCCGTAAAGACTACCGATCCGCCGTCCGCTCCAATGCTCTCGAAGAAGTTGAGGGCGCCGCTGCCTGTCGCATTGGTAATGTTTTCGATCCGCATCGACTGGGCAGAAAACCCCTCCGGCGTGTCGTCATTGAACGTTATGGCAAGCTGGCCCGTTCCCGTATCCGTCGCCGAGACATCGGCATCGGAATCCGCAACCTTGTAGTCCAGATTGACAACGATGCTCTGTTCGTTGCCACCGGTCGCATGCATGACCGGCTTGAGGAGAACCAGGTCGTAGGCGCCGGTCGCGGGGTTCAATGCGACCGTGAACAGAGTTTGGCCCGCTCGCGCGCCTCCGGCAATGGTTGCCGTCAGCATGTTGGTCGTAGCGTTCCAGCCGTATTGCACTGTCTCGGTTCCGACCGCCTGCGTGGTCGTGTTCAGGTTGGAGAAGCTGTAGGTCAATGCGCCATCGCCGCCGGTTCCAGTCAGCGTGCCGCTGAACGTGGCCTCGTTGTTGTCGGATTGCGCTGGGACAACTATGTCGCCCGTGCCGCCTGCGTTGCCGCCGGACAGTCCTTCGTCATCGAGCTGCGCAGCTACGCTGCCGCCAGTCGGAACCTTGTTCACGTTCTGGACGGTGATATCCAGCGTGGCCGAATCGCCGTCACCGTCGCCATCCACCAGAGTGTAGGTGAAGAGCTCGTGCTTGTCGCTGGTGACGCCGGTCGGCGCTGTGTAGCCCCAGGCTCCTGCCTGATTTGAGCCATTGTTGGCGAAGTTGAAGACGAACACGCCACCCAGGTCGGTCTGTATCTTGATCTGTGTGCCGGTGTTCGAAATCAGGCCTGGATCGGAAGCGGAGGCGGTAATCGTGCCGTTGGCCGGATTGTAGGTGTAGGTGACACCATCGACGACGATTGTCTTGATAAAGCCGCCGTCAGCACCAAACGCGCTGGCCGGAACCCCATCATTCGCAAGCACGTTGCCTGTCACCGCACTTGGCAGTGTATTCGTCAGCGTCTGGCTGAGCTGGGTGGCTTCCGTAATGATAATCGGCGGGAAGTTCGCATTGCCGTTCGACCATGAGATCGGCTCGAGCGGGCCTGTCGTGATGCCATTGCCAATGCCGACGGCGTAGACGTTGTCGATGGCGTCATTTGTCGCCGCATTGTTGTCCGGATTGACCAGGAAGCTCTCCCAGACTCCCTGCTCCGTGGCGTCAAGTCCGGCGGAGTTCGGATCGGGATTGCCGTCCGACAGGAAGTAGACATTGGTGAAATCGGCCTCAGAGGGCCCCGTTCCCCAATTCGCGCGAACCGCTGCTGTCGCGGCATCGTAACTCGTTCCGCCGCCGGCGACTCTGGAGTTGATGAACGACTCGATGTCAGCCTTGTCGGCTGCGTTGCTCCAATTTCCCCAGATCGGGGTATTGACGGTCGTGCCATTGTAGAATTCGACCACCATAACCTGATTGATGTTCACCCCGGGCGAGTTCAGCAGATTGAGTGCTGCCGCCTTGGCAAGGTCCAAACGCGTCAAGACGCCGGGGCCTGGATCGAGATCGTCATCGTCCATGCTGCCAGAGGTGTCGATGACCAACACTATATTGACACTCGGAATGGTTCCCTCGTCGACCACGGCCGTGTCGTTGACGGCATCTGGCGTGTCGTCGTCGACCGTGATGGTCAAGGTAGAGTTGGTGGTGTCGCCGTCACGATCGGTAGCCGTATAGTTGAAGGTGAGGACGAGGTTGTCTTCATAGGCCGTAAGCACGGAGCCACCGACATCGTCGCTCAGCGGATGAGATAGAGGTGCGTTGAGCGTGAACGTGTAATCGCCGTCCGCCTCGACCTTGAGCGTAAATGCCGGCGATCCTGCCGGGAAATGCACGCTGGTGCCAGTAAGTGTGCCGCCCCCAGCCCCGTCTGAAGTCCAGCTGGTGCTGATGGTCTCGAGCGTGGGCAACTTGGTAACTGGATCCACGTAGATCGCCTGCAACGGCGAAACCGGGCCGGCTTCGCCGGCGGCAGTTACGGTGGCGGAGAAGGCGACCGAGGCCAGTCCGTCCGCGCCAGGCGTTATGTTGAGCGTGCCCGTGGCCACTTTGGCCGCTTCCGGTGCATCAACATCTCCAGGAGCCTCGTTGGCAGTGATGCCGCCAGGCTGTGCCTCGTCGTCAAGGACGGTCGCTGCGGTAGTCGCATTAGCCTGGGGCACGTCGTCGACGACGGTGACGCTGAAGGTGCCCTGCACGGGGTCACCATCCTTGTCGGTCGCCTGGAAGGTGACACCGGTCAGCACCGCGCTGTTCTCGATGCCGCCGGCAGTGTGCTTGATCGGTTGCGACAGCGTCGTCGAGTAGCTGTAGGTCACGTCGCCTGCGCCAGGTCCCGCCACCGCGCCGGTGACCGCAATGCGGATCACTTCGGCGTTGGTGACACTGTCACGGCCTACCAGGGCGCCACTCTCTAGGCCGAAGTTCACGGCATTGCCGGCCAGCGTTTGCAACTGCCCGTCGAGGCCAGCCGTGTCGACCAGTGCGATCGAGGCGGCAAGGTTGGCGGGAACGTCGCTGCCGAAGTTGACCACCGCAGTGCCCGACTGGGTCAGGCTCTCGGTCGAGTCCGTCTCGTCTGCGCGCGTCGTCGAGGTGTCGACCGCCGCATTGGCAAAGCCGTCTTCGTCGACGACCAGGTTTGCGGCCGAAGACACCGTCGGGGTCGAATCCGCAGCCAGGGTCAGCGACACGGTCGCCGTCGAGACGTCGCCGTCACCATCCTTGATGGTGTAGGTGAAGCTGTCGGCGGTCGAGCTGCTGCCGGCGCCGGCATTCGGCGTGTAGGTGAACAGGCCGTTCGTCGGGTCGTAGGTGACGACACCCTGCGTCGGCTGGGTGAAGGTCACCGCCACTGCCGGGTTGTTGTCGATGTCGACGCCGTCGGCGCCGAACACGTCGTTGGCAAACGCATCGATCGTGAACGCCTGGTTCTCGGCGCCCTGCGTGGCAACGTCATTGTTGGCGGTCGGGCCGTCGTCGTTGACGGTGATGGTCAGCGTGTCGGGTGCAGAGACGTCGCCGTCGCTGTCTTCGACGCGGACCTGGAAGTTGTCGCCGGGCTTCTGGTCGGCGGCACCACGGTCGCTGTCGCCATCGACGCCGCTGAGGGCGTTGTCGTCATGGCTCAGCAGGTTGTTGGAAAGGGTGTAGCTCCAGCTGTAGGTGCCGGCAGTGTTGGTCACCGTCAGCACGCCATTGGCGCCCTGGACGGTGCCGCCGCCGGTGACGTTCTGCCAGACGCCGTCCTTGTCCTGGATCTCGAGCTTGGCCAGGCCATCGCTGCCGGTGGCAACGGTGAAGGTGCCGGTCGTGGTCTCGGAGTTGTCGGTGTCGGGCGCCGGGTTGGCGACCTCGCCGGAGCCGTTGACGAGACCCTTCTCGTCGACGGTGCCGTCGGTCACCGTGACCGTCGGGGTCGAATCCGCTGCCAGTGTCAGCGACACGGTCGCGGTCGAGACGTCGCCGTCGCCATCCTTGATGGTGTAGGTGAAGCTGTCGGCGGTCGAGCTGCTGCCGGCGCCGGCATTCGGCGTGTAGGTGAACAGGCCGGTCGTCGGGTCGTAGGTGACGACACCCTGCGTCGGCTGGGTGAAGGTCACCGCCACTGCCGGGTTGTTGTCGATGTCGACGCCATCGGCGCCGAACACGTCGTTGGCAAACGCATCGATCGTGAACGCCTGGTTCTCGGCGCCCTGCGTGGCAACGTCATTGTTGGCGGTCGGGCCGTCGTCGTTGACGGTGATGGTCAGCGTGTCGGGTGCAGAGACGTCGCCGTCGCTGTCTTCGACGCGGACCTGGAAGTTGTCGCCGGGCTTCTGGTCGGCGGCACCACGGTCGCTGTCGCCATCGACGCCGCTGAGGGCGTTGTCGTCATGGCTCAGCAGGTTGTTGGAAAGGGTGTAGCTCCAGCTGTAGGTGCCGGCAGTGTTGGTCACCGTCAGCACGCCATTGGCGCCCTGGACGGTGCCGCCGCCGGTGACGTTCTGCCAGACGCCGTCCTTGTCCTGGATCTCGAGCTTGGCCAGGCCATCGCTGCCGGTGGCAACGGTGAAGGTGCCGGTCGTGGTCTCGGAGTTGTCGGTGTCGGGCGCCGGGTTGGCGACCTCGCCGGAGCCGTTGACGAGACCCTTCTCGTCGACGGTGCCGTCGGTCACCGTGACCGTCGGGGTCGAATCCGCTGCCAGTGTCAGCGACACGGTCGCGGTCGAGACGTCGCCGTCGCCATCCTTGATGGTGTAGGTGAAGCTGTCGGCGGTCGAGCTGCTGCCGGCGCCGGCATTCGGCGTGTAGGTGAACAGGCCGGTCGTCGGGTCGTAGGTGACGACACCCTGCGTCGGCTGGGTGAAGGTCACCGCCACTGCCGGGTTGTTGTCGATGTCGACGCCATCGGCGCCGAACACGTCGTTGGCAAACGCATCGATCGTGAACGCCTGGTTCTCGGCGCCCTGCGTGGCAACGTCATTGTTGGCGGTCGGGCCGTCGTCGTTGACGGTGATGGTCAGCGTGTCGGGTGCAGAGACGTCGCCGTCGCTGTCTTCGACGCGGACCTGGAAGTTGTCGCCGGGCTTCTGGTCGGCGGCACCACGGTCGCTGTCGCCATCGACGCCGCTGAGGGCGTTGTCGTCATGGCTCAGCAGGTTGTTGGAAAGGGTGTAGCTCCAGCTGTAGGTGCCGGCAGTGTTGGTCACCGTCAGCACGCCATTGGCGCCCTGGACGGTGCCGCCGCCGGTGACGTTCTGCCAGACGCCGTCCTTGTCCTGGATCTCGAGCTTGGCCAGGCCATCGCTGCCGGTGGCAACGGTGAAGGTGCCGGTCGTGGTCTCGGAGTTGTCGGTGTCGGGCGCCGGGTTGGCGACCTCGCCGGAGCCGTTGACGAGACCCTTCTCGTCGACGGTGCCGTCGGTCACCGTGACCGTCGGGGTCGAATCCGCTGCCAGTGTCAGCGACACGGTCGCGGTCGAGACGTCGCCGTCGCCATCCTTGATGGTGTAGGTGAAGCTGTCGGCGGTCGAGCTGCTGCCGGCGCCGGCATTCGGCGTGTAGGTGAACAGGCCGGTCGTCGGGTCGTAGGTGACGACACCCTGCGTCGGCTGGGTGAAGGTCACCGCCACTGCCGGGTTGTTGTCGATGTCGACGCCATCGGCGCCGAACACGTCGTTGGCAAACGCATCGATCGTGAACGCCTGGTTCTCGGCGCCCTGCGTGGCAACGTCATTGTTGGCGGTCGGGCCGTCGTCGTTGACGGTGATGGTCAGCGTGTCGGGTGCAGAGACGTCGCCGTCGCTGTCTTCGACGCGGACCTGGAAGTTGTCGCCGGGCTTCTGGTCGGCGGCACCACGGTCGCTGTCGCCATCGACGCCGCTGAGGGCGTTGTCGTCATGGCTCAGCAGGTTGTTGGAAAGGGTGTAGCTCCAGCTGTAGGTGCCGGCAGTGTTGGTCACCGTCAGCACGCCATTGGCGCCCTGGACGGTGCCGCCGCCGGTGACGTTCTGCCAGACGCCGTCCTTGTCCTGGATCTCGAGCTTGGCCAGGCCATCGCTGCCGGTGGCAACGGTGAAGGTGCCGGTCGTGGTCTCGGAGTTGTCGGTGTCGGGCGCCGGGTTGGCGAC
Source organism: Aminobacter sp. BA135 (assembly GCF_050859125.1). Lineage (NCBI taxonomy): Bacteria > Pseudomonadati > Pseudomonadota > Alphaproteobacteria > Hyphomicrobiales > Phyllobacteriaceae > Aminobacter > Aminobacter sp. BA135. The sequence continues at coordinate 371,261 of NZ_CP139573.1, read as the reverse complement.
CTCGCCGGAGCCGTTGACGAGACCCTTCTCGTCGACGGTGCCGTCGGTCACCGTGACCGTCGGGGTCGAATCCGCTGCCAGTGTCAGCGACACGGTCGCGGTCGAGACGTCGCCGTCGCCATCCTTGATGGTGTAGGTGAAGCTGTCGGCGGTCGAGCTGCTGCCGGCGCCGGCATTCGGCGTGTAGGTGAACAGGCCGGTCGTCGGGTCGTAGGTGACGACACCCTGCGTCGGCTGGGTGAAGGTCACCGCCACTGCCGGGTTGTTGTCGATGTCGACGCCATCGGCGCCGAACACGTCGTTGGCAAACGCATCGATCGTGAACGCCTGGTTCTCGGCGCCCTGCGTGGCAACGTCATTGTTGGCGGTCGGGCCGTCGTCGTTGACGGTGATGGTCAGCGTGTCGGGTGCAGAGACGTCGCCGTCGCTGTCTTCGACGCGGACCTGGAAGTTGTCGCCGGGCTTCTGGTCGGCGGCACCACGGTCGCTGTCGCCATCGACGCCGCTGAGGGCGTTGTCGTCATGGCTCAGCAGGTTGTTGGAAAGGGTGTAGCTCCAGCTGTAGGTGCCGGCAGTGTTGGTCACCGTCAGCACGCCATTGGCGCCCTGGACGGTGCCGCCGCCGGTGACGTTCTGCCAGACGCCGTCCTTGTCCTGGATCTCGAGCTTGGCCAGGCCATCGCTGCCGGTGGCAACGGTGAAGGTGCCGGTCGTGGTCTCGGAGTTGTCGGTGTCGGGCGCCGGGTTGGCGACCTCGCCGGAGCCGTTGACGAGACCCTTCTCGTCGACGGTGCCGTCGGTCACCGTGACCGTCGGGGTCGAATCCGCTGCCAGTGTCAGCGACACGGTCGCGGTCGAGACGTCGCCGTCGCCATCCTTGATGGTGTAGGTGAAGCTGTCGGCGGTCGAGCTGCTGCCGGCGCCGGCATTCGGCGTGTAGGTGAACAGGCCGGTCGTCGGGTCGTAGGTGACGACACCCTGCGTCGGCTGGGTGAAGGTCACCGCCACTGCCGGGTTGTTGTCGATGTCGACGCCATCGGCGCCGAACACGTCGTTGGCAAACGCATCGATCGTGAACGCCTGGTTCTCGGCGCCCTGCGTGGCAACGTCATTGTTGGCGGTCGGGCCGTCGTCGTTGACGGTGATGGTCAGCGTGTCGGGTGCAGAGACGTCGCCGTCGCTGTCTTCGACGCGGACCTGGAAGTTGTCGCCGGGCTTCTGGTCGGCGGCACCACGGTCGCTGTCGCCATCGACGCCGCTGAGGGCGTTGTCGTCATGGCTCAGCAGGTTGTTGGAAAGGGTGTAGCTCCAGCTGTAGGTGCCGGCAGTGTTGGTCACCGTCAGCACGCCATTGGCGCCCTGGACGGTGCCGCCGCCGGTGACGTTCTGCCAGACGCCGTCCTTGTCCTGGATCTCGAGCTTGGCCAGGCCATCGCTGCCGGTGGCAACGGTGAAGGTGCCGGTCGTGGTCTCGGAGTTGTCGGTGTCGGGCGCCGGGTTGGCGACCTCGCCGGAGCCGTTGACGAGACCCTTCTCGTCGACGGTGCCGTCGGTCACCGTGACCGTCGGGGTCGAATCCGCTGCCAGTGTCAGCGACACGGTCGCGGTCGAGACGTCGCCGTCGCCATCCTTGATGGTGTAGGTGAAGCTGTCGGCGGTCGAGCTGCTGCCGGCGCCGGCATTCGGCGTGTAGGTGAACAGGCCGGTCGTCGGGTCGTAGGTGACGACACCCTGCGTCGGCTGGGTGAAGGTCACCGCCACTGCCGGGTTGTTGTCGATGTCGACGCCATCGGCGCCGAACACGTCGTTGGCAAACGCATCGATCGTGAACGCCTGGTTCTCGGCGCCCTGCGTGGCAACGTCATTGTTGGCGGTCGGGCCGTCGTCGTTGATTGCGATCGACAGGGTTCCAGGCGCGGAGCTGCCGTCGGTATCGGTGACCGAGATCGCATAATCGGCGAACAGTTGATCGGCGGCGCCGCGATCCGAATCGCCATCGACGCCGCTGAGGGCGTTGTCGGTGTGGCTGGTGAGATTGTCGGTCAGGGTGAACCGGTACTGAACCGTGCCGCCGGCCTGGCTGCCGGTGAAGCCGTTGATGATCAGGGTGCCGTAGGCCGGACCGCCGGCGATGGTGATGGGAGTGCTGCCGGAGGCGGCGAGCTGGGCGTAGCTGATCACCGTTCCCGCAATCGTCAGCGACTGCAGCCCATCCGGCGAAGTGAAGTTGAAATTGCCGGTGGTCGTCTCCGACGTGTCAGAATTGTCATTCGGGTTGGGGGACGCCTCGCCGGAACCAGCCGGTTCCCCGGAGCGCGGCGGCAGGCCCTTTTCGTCAACGACGGCGTCGCCGCCCTCAGCGCTCGGAGTCAGCCCGCCAATGGTCACGCCGTCGTCAGCACCGTTGATGGTGATGGTCAGCGTTGCCGGCGAGCTGTCGCCGTCGCCATCGGTCAAGGTGTAGTCGAACGACTCCGCAAGCGTCTCGTTGGCCGAAAGCCCCTGCACGGCGGTATAGCCGGCAGGGTTCTGTGCCTGGGTATAGAGGGTGTAGGTGTAGCTGCCGTCCACGCCGACGGTAAGCTGGCCATAGGTGCCGGCGACAACAGTTCCCGCAGCGCCGTCCCATGCGATCGAACCGAAGCCATCCGTGCCGGTGGCGTCTGCTCCTGGTGCATCCGTGACCACGTTGCCGCTGGCCGAAACGGGACCGTCCTCGGTGACCGAGTTCTGGTCGTTATGGGCAACAGGGCCGTCGTCCTGGAAGTCAATGGCAAGCGCCACATCGGAAACCGCCGAAGTCGAATCGCCATCGAAGTCGGTGATCGTCGCCTTGACATGAAGCTCCGCTGCGATTGTCGCGATGTCGTCGAAGGCGGCGGCGCTCGAACCGTCAATTGCATGTGCAATCGGTTTGTATTGCGCGATCCAGACGGCGCCATCGCCGTCGACATAGACCTTGAAGACGGTTTCGCCGCCGGCAGTGCCGACAAGGACACCGTTGCCGTCGGTGGAAAGCATGATCGCCGTGCCGTCGAGGCTCTTCAGGCCGGAATCGACATTGCTGAGCGCATTGCCATTGGCGTCCGTGATGGCATAGGCATAGGTGGCGTCATCGTCCGCGCCGACCGAAACATCCTGGAACAGCGTCAGTACCGATGCCGAAGACTTGGCATAACCGAAGGCGCCATCGATCAGCGCCGGGTGAGGTATCAGCGCGACGTCGTTGGCCGGATTTGGATCGCTGCCGGTATTGACGCCGGCCGACTCGTCGTGGCTGACGCGGAAGACTTCAGTCACCGTGGTCGTGATGGTGACCTTCGCCTCTATGCCATAGATCTTGAACGGATTGCCGCCCGTAAGCGTCGTATCCGTCCCGCCCGCGGTCGAGTCGAAGGTGAAGTCGTTGTAGTTGCCAACCCTGAGCTGATCGAAGGGGGTGTTGCCGGTGACCTCGACGGTGGCACCGTCCGGCACGTTGCCGAAGGCGTAGCCGACCTGGACTCCCCCTTCGAACACAGGGGTACCCACGACCGAGACACCGTTTATCTTGACGGTGACGGCTTCGAATGCGCCGCCATCCTTGGCGCCGATGAACAGGACGGCGGACTCGATCCCCTTCGCTTCGGCAACGTCGATGGAGAAGGTGACCGAACTGACGTCGTACGAGCCGCCATCTGTGACAATCGGCGGGTTGGGATTGTTGGGCGTGATGGACAGGTTGTTGACGAAATCCATCGTCAGGATTTCGGGACCGGTCGTCTTCGGATGGGTTTCATAACCGTCGATGATCTGGCCGTCGCCGACGCCGATCTTGGTGCCCGTGGTGTTGACGGAGTTGTCGCCTTCGTTGATATCGATGCCGGAAAGCTTGATGTCATGGTTGCCCGTGCCATCCATGCCGCGAACGTCGGTATTTCCCGCCTGCAGCGTATAGACGATCGTTTCTGTCGTCGTAGTTGTCGTCGAACCGGCATCGCGGGCGACGATTGTCGGGATATCGTCGAGCACCTGGACCTGGAACGAGCCTGCACCAAGACCGATGGTGTCTCCGTCGCCATCCATTGCCACCACAAACGACGAGAGGTCGATGCCGCTGTTGGTGAGCAGGTTCTCTGCGTCGTCACCGGGCTGTCCAGTCAGGGCAGGGTGGTCGATCTGGTCGATCAACGTAAAGACATAAGAGCCATCGCCGCCCACCACGAGCGTGAAGACGGCCCGGTCGGTTCCCGCGTCAAATCCCGCGCCGCCCCCGACGTTGACATAGCCCGTCAAGGTGGTGCCGTCCGAAACGATGACGACATCGCCGCCCTTCGAGTTGAACCCAGAGTCCACCGGAGTAGCCTGGGTGACGAGGCCGAATGCTTTTGTCGGGTGGGGCCCGTCCTGGCCGAAATCGACAAGCGACAGCAGCGCACCCGCATTTCCCGTGGCGACGGCCAGGTTGGTCCCTGTCACTTCGCCGGTCTTGCCGTCGTCGGCGTTGCCTGTGGATTGGCTGTTGCCAAGCCCGTCTTCGTCGACCGTCGCGACGAGCTGGGCCCTGCCGACCAGCTTCGGACCATCGTCGTCGAAGACGAAGCCGGAACCCTGGCTGTCGGCCAGCTGCACGGTCGCCGTCTGGGTGATGCTGTCGCCGTCGCCGTCGGTCCGGGTGACCTCGTACTGCAGCTCGATCTTGTTGCCCTGGGTCAGGGCCAGGATCTGGCTGGAATCGAACTGGTTGGAATCCTGGCCATGGTCGAGCGCTTCATAAAGCGTCGTCTGCAACTGCTCGGAGCCGGCGCGCGCCAACGATGGCGATCTTGAGCACCATGTTGTTGTCGGTGTCGCGGCCGATAATCTCGCCGCCTTCCAGGAACAGCGTGATCGCGCCGCCGTCGGTCGCGACAGGTTGGTGGCAAGGCCAGTGTCGGGAATGCCGGTGAAGCTCAGGGAACTGGTGACGTTGCCCGGACCGTCCGAGCCGAAGTCGCCGCCCACGGTGAAGAGCTGCGTCAGGCCGCCGGTCACATTGCTCGAGACCTGTGCCAGAACGCCAATGGCGTCGTCGGTGTTGTTGTTGCTGCGCTTTCGACCTCGCCGGTATTGTAGCGGTCAGCGCCGACGGTTTCGTCGAACTCGGCGGCAAGCTGGGCGGCAGCACCCTGATTGGCTGCAACCGTCAGGCTCGGACATCGTCGTCGAAGACGAAGCCGGAACCCTGGCTGTCGGCCAGTTGCACGGTCGCCGTCTGTGTGATGCTGTCGCCGTCGCCGTCGGTCCGGGTGACCTCGTACTGCAGCTCGATCTTGTTGCCCTGGGTCAGGGCCAGGATCTGGCTGGAATCGAACTGGTTGGAATCCTGGCCATGGTCGAGCGCTTCATACAGCGTCGTCTGCAACTGTTCGGAGCCGGGCGCGCCAACGATGGCGATCTTGAACACCATGTTGTTGTCGGTGTCGCGGCCGATGATCTCGCCGCCTTCCAGGAACAGCTTGATCGCACCGCCATCGGTTGCAAGCAGATTGGTGGCAAGGCCGGTGTCGGGAATGCCTGTGAATGAAAATGTGCCTGCCGTATTGCCTGCGCCATCTGCTCCGTAGACGCCGCCAATGAGGAATAGCGACGAAAGTCCGCCAATCAGGCCGGTGGTGACCTGCGCGAGGGCTGGTGCAGCATCGTCAGTGTTAGTGTTAGTGCCGCTCTCTGCTTCCCGGTGTTGTAGCGGTCAGGGCCAACGGTTTCGTCGACTTCGATGGTCAGCGTGCCTGATGCCTCACCGTTGGCTTGAACCGTCAATGTCGGGCCATCGTCCAGAACGTCGATGTTGAGGGTGGCCAAGGCGGCATCACCGTCTTCGTCCGTCACCACAACGTTGAAGCTGTCGAAAATACCTTCTGAAGTGCCGGTCGAGGCAGCATCAAGATGGTTCAACGTGTTGTCGTCGAGAACATAAGTCCAGCTATAGCCGCTGGCAGGGTTGCCCGTGACATTCAAGGTGCCATAAGTTCCTACAACCTTCCTACAACCTGGCCACCGTTGGTGACGTCGACGCCATTGATGACCAGGCTGCCAATGTCGTTCCCGGAATTGATGGCGAATGCGCCCGCTGCCTGCTCGGCATCGCTGCCGGGATTGGATCCATCCGCAAGCGCTTCCTCGTCGACAAAGAATCCGCTGCCGACATCGATGGTCGGATCGGTATCCCTCTCCCTGAGACCGGCGTAGAGTTCGCGGTTTTCATATTGTGGGAACTGCAACGCCGTCGGCGGCAGCAGGGCCGAGAGGTCGAAGCCATTGCCGATGCCCACCGTGTTTCGAAATTGCCGCCGGAGCTGTTGGCGGAGCCGGGTCCGACCGAGATCGATCCGTCAGGGCCGAAGGCGACATCCACGCCGCCTGCTTCAAGCGCCGCAATCAGGGCAACACGCGGGAGTTCGACGTCGCCGAGCATGAAGGTCGGCACGTTGGAGGCGGCATCCTTGACGACGATCTCGGTGCCGTCGGCCTGTTCGAGGATCAGGTTCTTGCCGTCGACCTTGATGTTGTCGACGGAGATGTTGGCAGGCAGATGGACGACGTTGGAGGCGTCGGCGGCATACTCGGCAGGAGCGGCCTGAGCCTGGGACGCTGCATTGGGCTGTGCGGCCTGGATCGGCTGGCCGGAGCCGGCATCGACGGGGACAGGATCGGCCTTTGCTGCAGGCTCGGTCGCCTGCGCGAGAAGCTGTGCTTCTGACAATGGCACTGCCCTATCGAGCAGCGCGTCGCTGTCGGTTGCAGATGCCGAAACGTTTCCCTGGTCAACGGAGGTTGCCATAGCCCATCCCCATATTTCTTGCTGGCCGTAGCAGAGCAGCGAGATTTGAGTGATTGCAACGGGGGCGTGCGCAAAGCTGCATATCCCCATATGCAGGCCAACATGAAAACTTAACGGGTGGTTAATTTAGCGAAGTCAGATGCGCCGGAACGACATCGACTAGCAGATTTTCGCCAAGTGTCGCGAGTATCGAACAAGGTCTGCTGTCAATGTCAGGAACCGTGTTCACAACTATCCGTTGACGACGAAGGAAAGCAGCAGGTCCGGCGACTTGACCGGCGCGCGGACGATGTTGAGCTGGCCACGATAGCGCCGTTCGGCTGTCGCGATGACGAAGCCGCTGGCGATCGGCACGCCATAATTGGCGTCGAGCCTTGTGAAGATGTCGGCGACGTTCAGGTCGAGGGACAATCTGAGGTCGCGACGCGCTTCTTCGCCAAATCCGATCGGCAAGTGCCGCTTGACCAGGTTCTGGAAGGCAGGGTTGAAGGTCAGGATCTTCTTTGTCGATGACAAGGCAAAGGCCGGCGCCGGGCAGGCACCCAGGATGGCGTTGATGGTCCGCAGCGAGGCCAGCTTGGCCAGCGCTGCTCTTTGATCGGTCATCCAGCGCAGGCAGGCAACACGGATGGCCGAGGTAAGATTGCCGGTCTCGTTGTTGGAGAGTTCGATCTCGTCGACCATTTCGCCGAGCGTCAACTGTTTGTCTTCAGCGAGTTGTTTCAGCGTTGCCCAAAACACGCGCTCGAGCTTGATGCCGCGTCGCGTGCCCTGACGCACGACAACGCGAAAATCCGATGTGAGATCGTCGGCCGTATAGATGTGGAGCGCGGGTCCACCAGGCGCTGCTCCACTATCGTTCATGGAGCGCCTCGTCGCGCGCCTTGTTGATAGGTTTCAGCAGGTAGCTCAGGATCGTCTTGCGCCCGGTGATGATCTCCACTGTACTGATCATGCCGGGAATGATGGAGTAGGATTTGCCATCGCGTTGCAGTGTCGAGCGGTCGGTCGAAACCCGGACTTGATAGTAGGGTTCCCCGGTGTTCTGGTCGACGAGGCTGTCGGCAGTGATGTTCTGCACCTTGCCGTCCAGGCCACCGAAAATCGAGAAATCATAGGCCGAGACCTTTATCAGCGCCTTCTGCTCCGGACGGATGAAGGCGACGTCGCGTGGCGAGACGCGTGCCTCGACGAGCAAAGTCTCTGACGTCGGCACGATGCCGGCCACGACAGCGCCGGGCTGGACGAAAGCGCCCAGCGTGTTGACGTCGAGCGTGTTGACAATGCCGTCCACGGGCGAGCGGATGTCGGTCCGTGCGACGCGGTCGGTGGCGCCTCGGATTGTCTCTTCCACGACCGAAAGCTCGGCCAGTGCCTGGGTCAGTTCGTCAAGCGCTTCCTGCTGCAGTTGCAGTCCGAACTCGTCGACCTGGAGTTTCGCCTCGACGATCGCAGCACCCGTTCGCTTGATCGTCTCATCGGCGAGATTGAGCTGGCCTCGCATCTCCGTCTGCTCGCGGTCGACACGAATCTGTTCGGTCTTGGCCATCAGGTTGCGCTTGACCATGGAGGTGACGAGCTCGGCTTCCCTGTCGCTGACCTTCAGGCTTTCGGTCAGGCGCTGGACATTGACCTTCGCCTCGTTGAGTTCCTTTTCGCGTTGGTCCAGTCGCGACTTCAGCACATTGAGCTGGTTTCGAAATTCTGCCGGCGTGCCACCAGCAGTTTCTGTTCGTTTCTCGCAGATCTCGGGGGCTGCTTTCACAAGGCTTTCGGGCAAGCGAGCGGCTCGCCGATCCGGCCTTCCTGCTCCTGCCTGAGACGGGCGATGCGGGCGCTCAGCGTGCGCGCCTTTGCCTGCTGTTCACCCAGGCTCGAGGTGTTGAGCGTATTGTCGAGCCTGATGATGAGGTCGTTCTTCTTGACCACCTGGCCGATCTTGACTGCAATCTCCTGGACTACGCCGGCCTCACTTGCCTGCACGATCTGGGTCTTGGATGCCGGAATGACCTTGCCTTCGCCACGCGCGATCTCGTCGATCTCGGCGAACGAAGCCCATACCACAAATGCCGCAAACAGGGCTGCGATGATCAACACCGCAGCCGATGCAAACAATGGTGGACGGTCTTCCCTGGCTATCATTAGAACTCCATTATATTGAGCAAGGCCAATACAATCACCCCTCAAACCGATGAATCTCAGCCACCTGGCTTCTGCAGCGCCTGAATGACTCTCTTTGGTCCATCCGCAACGACACGCCCCTGTTCGACCACAATGAGACGGTCGACGATTTCCAGCATACTGTAACGGTGGGTCGATATGATCAGAGTGGTCTTGTCGTCGAAGGCGACCTTGAGCTGCTTGATGAGTTGGCGCTCGGAGGCCAGGTCCATCGAACCTGACGGCTCGTCGAGAAAGACGATCTTCGGTTGGTCAGCAGCAGCCGCGCGATCGCCACCGCTTGTCTCTGCCCGCCAGAAAGATTGGTGCCGCGCTCGCCGACATTCATGTCGTAGCCGCGCGGATGGCGCGAAACGAATTCGTCGACGCCGGCGGCCTTGGCAGCGAGGATGATCTCCTCGTCCGTTGCCTCTGGGCGCGCCATCAGCAGGTTTCCTTGATCGTGCCTGAAAACAGGTCGCCGGCCTGGGCGACGATGCCTACGGCGGCGCGAACTTCCGAGGGGTGATACTGGCGCACGTCGATGCCGTCGAGCAGCAACTCGCCCGTCGTCGGCAAATAGAGCCGCCCAACCAGCCGGCCGAAGGTCGTCTTGCCTGAGCCGATACGTCCGATGATGCCGATGCGCTCGCCCGGATTGATCGACAGGTTGACCCCCGTCAGGACCTCCGCCTCGGTGCCGGGATAGACGAAGCCGACATTGCGCAGCGTCAGCGCACCGACCCGGATCGGGCGGTTGACGAAGCCGACGGTGTCGGGCCGGTCCTCGGGTTGTTGCATGATGGAATTCAACACGCGCAACGACAGCATCGCCTGGCGGAAGCGGAGATCGTCATCGCGCAGTTGGCCAAGCGGTGCACGGCGCGCCGGAGAGCATCACGGCGGCGATGATGGCACCGGTGGAGATCGCGCCGCTGTCGAATGCGTAGGCTCCTGCCACCACCAGCGCCACCGTCACCAGTTGCTGGATGAACTGAGTGATGTTGGCCGCGGCAGCCGAAAGCTGCTTGATCTTCTCGGAGGTGTTGGCGCATTTTTGGAATGCTCGCGCCACTTGCGCAGCAGATAGGCTTCAGCGCGCAGCGACTTGATCGTCTCGACAGTCGATATCGACTCGACAAGCAGCGCCTGGCGTTGGGAAGCCTCGTTCATCGACGCGGCAACGCGCTTTCCGATGCGATGCTGGGCGACAAGCCCGATGATGATCGCGGCGATGAAGGCGATGATCGGCACGATCACCAGCCAGCTTGCGACGGCATATATTACCAGCAGGAAGATGAAGACGAAGGCGGTGTCGATGAAAGTGCTGACGGTGTTGGAGGTGAAGAACTCGCGGACAAATTCGTATTGCGTAACGCGGTTGGCATACTCGCCGGTGGATGCCGGGCGAGCACTGAGTGAAGTGTTGAGGACCTTCTCGAACAGCATGTAGGAATGCGCAGGTCGGCCTTGCGGCCGGCATGGTCGATGAGTGCAGCGCGCGCCGTCTTCAGCAACAGGTCGAAAAGGATTGCGGTCGCGACGCCGATTGCCAGCACCCACAATGACGAGATACTTGTTGGGCAGGATGCGGTCATAGACATTCATCGTGAAGATGGGGAGGCGATGGCCAGTAGATTGATGAAGATCGCCGCCAGCGCCACGCGCGAATAGGACCGCCAGAACGCGCCCAAGGTCCCGAACAGCCAATGCGGGCGTTCGATCTTGGCCGCATTGCCGACATTCATGGCTTCAGCGGTATTGGCATAGGTAATGGAGAAGCAGACGCCGCCTGAAATCGGAATGGATGTCAGTTCGGCACGTGATATCGACGTGCGGCCGTCTTCCTGGGGTCCGGTCAGGAACTCCGCGCCGTCGCCTTGTTCGGCCAGTATTGCGATCGGCAGGCGATTGGAGCGAAAGATGATGGCCGGCAGGTCGAAGCGACCGCGCATGAAATCGCGATGCGCGAACTCGGTCGTCTCGAGGCCGATCCGTTCGGCAAGGTGCCTGATCTCCTGGACCTCGATCCGCTCTTCTGAGATGGGTACGCCGGCGAACAGCACGGTTTCGGCGCTCGGCCGGCCCAGAAAAGCGGCCACAGCCGAGAAGCAGGACTTGAACGCTTCGACCGGGGTCTGGATATGCGCCTGCTGATTCATGACGGACGGGGTCTGCCGTCAGACGCCCTACTTCTTTCTGACTGGGGCCAAGAGATCAAAAGGCATGTCGTTTGCCTGCTGCGAAGGTGTCCGCGCATAAGTCTCGGTGTCGGCTGTCGCCGGCACGTTGAACTCGGTTCGGGCATAGGCTTCAGCCTGCTTTGCCGGCGCAAGGTTCATCGTCTTCAGCAGCTGTCCGGTTGCTGCCAGCAGACGATACTCTGCGAAAAGCGACGCGAATGCGGCAGTGTTGGAGAGAGTGGCGGTGTTGAAGCGCGTGTTCTGCGCGTCGAGCACGTCGAGCAGCGAACGCTGGCCGACCTTGAACTGCTCACGATAGGAGGTGACCAGCCTGTCGTTGGCGATGGACTGCTGGCGCAGCGTCTTGGCCAGATCAGCCTGGCGGAAGCGGCGGTCCCATGAAATCCGCACGGCCTCCTCGATCTCGCGCTGCACCTGATGCAGGGCGAGCCGCTGCTCGCTGACGCGCCGGATCTGCTCCTGCTCGTTGGCCTTGTCGATGCCACCACGGTACAGGTTCCAGCGCAACACAAGCCGTGCCTGCAGATCGTTGGTTTCGTCCTCGGCACCGTCAATGTCGTTGCCGATCCGGGCGCGACCTTCGGCGACGACCTCGGGGCCGTATTTGGCGCGGGCCGCATCGACGAGCGAAGCTGCCGCGTCGATATCGCTATTGGCCATGTGGACGCGTGGATTGTTGCGGCGCGCAAGGCCGAGCGCATCGTCGAGCGAACGGGGTAGGGCCTTGGCGACCGAGCCCGGCTTGGACGGGTTGGTCAGCGGCTTGCCGACAGTCTTGAAGAAGCGGATCTTTGCCGCTTCAAGCTCTTCCGAGGCTTCCTGCACGCGAGCCTTGGCGGCATAGAGCCGCTCCTCGGCCTGCTGGCGGTCGGCGTCGGTGAGTGCGCCGCCCTGGATGCCCTCGCGAATGTCGCCGAGGATCGACTGATGGAAACCGAGGTTGCGCTTGGCGTCGCCGACGATCTGCGCCTGCAGCAGGTATTCGAGGTAGTCCTGGACGACCGACAGACCGATGAATTCGGAGCGTTCGAGAACGCGGAAGGATGCGCCGTCGACGCGCGATGCCTGACGGGTCAGTTCGGCGCGCCGGGCGCCATTGTCGAAGAGCTTCTGGGTGACGACCACGCCGGCTTCCGACGGGTACAACTCGTCGTCTTCGATGCCGTTCAGGCGCCGCGACGGGTTGTCGAGGCGGCGCACGCCGGTCGATGCTTCGAGGTCTACGCTTGGGAGGTAGAGCCCTTTTGCCTGCCTGAGCTCGAATTCGATTGCTTCGCGGTTTTCGATTGCCTGGCCGATTTCCGGATTGGATTCGACGGCGACAGCCATTGCTTCCTTGAGCGTCAGCGCTTTTGCACCCGTGCCCGACAGCATGGTCGCGGCAAACATGATGGTGAGCCGCGCCGCAAGTTGCCCAAAACGCTTCGGCATAAAGTATCTCCCACTCCCATCCCGACGCAGAGCGTTCGAGACCCCAATCGTACCCAACTGAATGCAATTATCCAGAAGAGAACTGAAATCGACAGTGTTTTGGTTACTTTGGTATCGATTCGATCGCATTCGAGCCATTTGTCGCCGCTGTGATGCAAAAATGCTACATTTCCTGCGCCTAAAATACATTTGTTGGGTTAGCGCTGAGGTTGTGTTCTCACCGCGCGGCCAAGCGAGATATGCTCACACTCAGCTTGGGATTGCGGCAGCGGCCTGATGCCGAGTCGCAGTGAAGTGTTCGGTCCGTCTTTTTCTGCGGGGACCGGATTATTGCTGCAGAGGACCTTCACCGGGCGCTATCGCGGCAAAATTGTTGCTGGCGGAGGCGATTTGCCCCGATCCCGGACGCGCGCCGTGGATCCATGCACGGTCGGTGCTGAACGAGTAGAGAGGGACATAGCTCTTGAGCGCCTCGTCGCGCAGGACCTGGTTGCTCAGATTGTCGAGAATGAAGGTTCCACTCTGGGTGGCAACGGACAACACCGCGTGAAAGACGCCCCGACTCGCGTCCTGGAGAACCACCAGCGACATGCTTTGTGCCGGAACACCCGCTTTTATCAGTGCCGACATCTTGAGAATGGCAAAATCTTCACAGTCGCCCGCACCGCGCGACAGTATTTCAGCCGGTTTCGCCCAGTAATCCAGATTGCCGTAGACACCCTGATCCTTGCGATAGGCGATCATGGTGTTGACGGCACGGTTCACGACGGCGAGCTTGTCGAGAAATTTCCTGTCGCGGCTGTTCACTGCAAGTCCGAAAAGTGCAGCGCCATTCTTGCCGCATGAGGTTTCGGTGCAGCCGCCGATGTCGCGATAGACCTTGGCCCACCGGCCTGCTACCGGGAAGTTGCGCATCGGAATTGCGACCGACCCGAAAACACCCGGGATGATGGCCGCTGTCTTCATCGGGTCGACGCCCGCCGGCGTTTCCACTTGACCAACTGCGGTTCGCGCAAGGAGCCCGTAGCCATCGAAGTCCGGTCCAAACTGGAAGGGCTTGGCCGCAACGGCTGCCGGTGGTTCCGCCAGCATCAAGCCACCAAGAAGCTGTGGCATGCGCGTCTCAATCGAGACGGTTGCTTCAGTGACGCGATCCTGACTTGCCATGGCGCCTTGCACGGCTACAGCAAGGAATGCTGCAGCTGCAAAGCTCTTGGTCAGGTATCTTGCAATATTGGCCGTCGTTGCTTTCATCGCGCTCACCTATTTTGATGAACGATAGCAACGGCGTATCAAATTATCGGAAAGGAACTAGGACAATTCTCCCATAATATCGCTGCTATATTTTAGATCAAATTTTATCGAAGTTTTTCACTTGCAGCATAGGTGACTGGCGCTCCGCCGCGATCCATGGCCTTCTGTTTCGAAACAGGAGCCAGGCAATTTGGTCGAAACGGCGCGCATCTGGCGCGGGGTGGGGTGCGACGTATGAAGCAGGCGCGTCCTGTGCTGATCAATATCGCAGCCGCGGCAGCCATCGGCGCTATCGCGTTCGTCGTCGCGTCGGTGCCAAGTTTGCCACGGCAGCCGGTTTTCAGCGACGCGGGTGAAGCGGACCTCCATCCAGTTCGGGTCCTGGAAAATGGATCGGGGCGGACAGCTGGCGGGACGGAGCCTGCCGCCTCGCGTGCGATCGCGCCCGACATTGTTGCGCCGCCCGAGGTTCCGGGGCTCGGACTGGAACGTATCGAGGCGCGGCCGCCGCTCGGCGAACTCGGGCTTGCCGCGCCTCCGAAACCGGTCAAGCCCGACGATTGGAGAGGCACCGTGCTGTACCGTCCGGTCGTGACCTCATCCGCTTCGTTCGAGGCGATGGGCTATACCATCCTCGTGGCCGGCACCGAGCCGATCAGACCGGATCAGTCCTGCGACTTCGCGGGTGGCATGGCGCTGTGGCGAGCGTGCCAGGCTCGCCTTCCGCTACTGGTTGCGAGGCCGCGCACCGCTGTGCCAGGTGTTTCCGCCGGCCGAGAGGCGGCCGGTTGCGGCCGCATGCAAGCTTGGCAAACAGGATGTCGGAGCCTGGCTGGTTGCCAATGGTTGGGCCTACGCGCGCCCAGGCGGCGGCTACGAAAAGGCCGAGGCCGTCGCGCGCAAGGCGAAGATGGGTGTGTTCGGGCCACCAGATTGAGCCTGCCAGGCCATTCAAACCAGCGCTCGGGGCTGTTACTATGCCGATACGACGCGACTTTCGACCGGTTTGGTCAAACTGTTCGAAATCGCACAAGGAATGTTTCATTCTCCACAGGTAGATCGATTCGACCATGGAGCGGAGGGATCTGGCGTGGACACTTCTGGTACGGGCAATACGGTTGGCATTTCTGCGGCGGCGGCGCGCGCTATGCCGGGCTTGGCACGGCTGCCTGCGTCGTCATTGCGGCGGGTGCGGCTGCACTCCTGTTTCAAGGCAGGCTGACGGCATATTCTGGCGCGGAGTGATTGGCGCCGGTGTCGTTGCGGGCTCGTCGCTGCACCGCTCCTTACGATCATCGCCAATGAACGACGCAAGTTCGGCGCGCTGAAATCGGAAGTCAGCCGCCTGTCGTCGGTTGATCCCTGACCTCCTGCCTGAACGGCAGCGTGTTCGCCAGCCTGATCGACGCCTTTCGCAACTCGCCCTCCAGCCGGCAGGGCGCCTTGCTGGTTGTCGACATCGACGACTTCAGGGCGATCAATGCCCGGTTCGGCCATGCCTGGGGCGACGAGGTGCTCAAGATCGTCGCCGGTGCGATCAAGTCGTCCGTCCGTGGCGGCGATTTGGTCGGCCGCATCGGTGGCGAGGAGTTCGGGGTCTTCCTGCCCGGCGCCAGCAAAGAGAATGCCGAGCGCGTCGCCGAGCGTATCCGTGGCTCGATCTCCGATACCGTGCTCGAACCGGGTGGCCGCCAGTGCCCGCTGACGGTCAGCGTGGGAGCCGTCCTGTTCGACGATCAGTTCGAGTTCGACGAGATGTTCCGCAAGGCCAACGGCCGTCTTGACGAAGCAAAGGCCCGCGGCCGCAACCGCGTCGAATTCACCGACATGTCGGACGACGGTGACGACAAGCCCAGCCTGAACGCTTGAGGCAACCATTCCCTTTTTCGCCATATTGAGGCTTCTTTCCGAAAGTCGGCATTTTAGCGATTTCGGCAACACATCCTGAAATGTCAACGTGTCCTAATGTATCGCAAATTCTGGCGAGGGGAGGGCATGCGAAACTTTCGTCGGGTCGAAAAAGGGCGGTTCCGCGATCGGCACTGCCCTTGCTGCTGATGATGACCGACGTCGCTGGCGTGTTTCTGCCTGAGCAACAAGGCGGACAGGCGACGGAACTCACTTGTGCGCTGATGGCGCGCACCGGGACATTTCACGCTGCAACACGAGTTGGCTGGAAGGCATATCGCGAGATCCTAATGTGGCGTCGGGCTTGATTCGAATTCAGCACCGAGAGAGGGAGAAAATCCGGTGACCGACAGCAGGAAGCTTCTTGTTAGCGCGGCCGCCGCGTTTGCCATCAGCGCGTTGCCGATCAAGCTCGACATCGGGTCAATCGGCGGCTTTGCCCAGACATCCGCTTTTGCCAAGAGCGAGAATGGCGGTGGCAACGGTGGTGGCAATGGTGGAGGTGGCGATCGAGGCAATGGTGGTGGCAAGAGCAGCGGGTCGTCCAACGGCAAGTCCGCATCGGCCGCCGGCAAGACCAAATCGAACGGAGGTGTCCAGACGGCTTCTGTCGGCAACGTGATGAAGTCGATCTTCGGCGGCGGCCAGACCAAGAAGTCGGCGGCTGCGAACAACAAGCGCACGACGCCAAAAACCGCCAAGGCCAAGCAGAATCCCAAGACCCCGCCGGCCAACATACTGCCGGCCTCCGTGGTGGTGCCAGCGGCAAAGCCCATCGAGGAAAAGAACCTCAATGCGCGCCTGGCGGCTCTCAACTCACTTAATCGAAACTACCACGCCTATCTGAACTCGCAGTCTCCGCGGATGGCGCTTGTCAGGGAGTATGTCCTGAATTCTGCCAAGGCAGAGCTGGCGGGCGAAGCTGCAGCAGCAGCAGCCGAAAAGGCCGCCCAGTTGCAAGCTGCGTTGGATGCGGCCGCAGCAGTCATCGTGCCTTTTGACGGCGGTGCGCCAATTGCAGATCCGACCGCAGATGCACTTCAGGCGCGCCTCGACGCGCTGGATGCCCTGGAGCCGCCGGTCGATCCGGCCGACCTGGCCGCATTCGAGGCGGAGAAGGCAGCGCTGTCTGATGCACTTGCGGCCGCAGAAGATTTGGCCAAGGCAGAAGAGGAGCTTGCAGACGCCCAAGCGGCGGCCGATGCCGCGGCCGACGGCACCAGCGAAGACGACCTCAACGAGGCGCTGCTCGCCGCAGCCAATCCCAATCGCGTCGGCGACGCCTATTTGAATGACGAGGTCATGGATTGGGCCAAGGATGTCCTTGGCGTCGGCGACGCTTACGGCAAGATCGACGAGGTCAAGGCCACCTTCCCAAGCGAGACAGCGGAAGCAACTGTGGTGGTCGAACCAGTGTCTGAGGCTGCGCCCCCTGTGCCGCTCGTTCTGCCGGCCAACTAAAGCCATCGTTCGGTTGGTCGCATGCCAGCCAAGATTCTAATCGCTGCCGGGCATCTGGCGGCGGTCAGGCCAAGGGGCAGTGGTTAGGCGCGCCTCACTCCGGTCGTCGTAGATGGCAGCCGTGTCGGGTTAGGAAATCGACAGAATCTCAAGCTCGCGCTGCCCCAGCATGACGATGTCGCCGACGGCCTTGCCGATTAGCGCCAAGGCGACCGGCGAACCATGCGAGATGGAGGCTCGAGACGGGTTGGCCTCGTCCTCGCCGACGATGCGGAAGCTCTGGGTGCGGCCATCGTCACGCTCGAACTTGACGGTGTGACCAAACGCAACCACCTCGTTCGAGACCGGCGCCGGCATGAGCTGGGCCGTACGCACGCGTTCAGCAAAATAGCGCACGTCCCGCATCGGAACCGCCGACTGCCGTCGCCGTTCATTGACGTCTTCAAGCAAATTCGCGGCCTCGAGTGCTTGCTGGGCGCGGGCCAGATCATCCTTCAGCATCTGAAGGCCCGCCTCCGTGACGAGGTTGATCCGATCGGAGATAGGGCGTGCCGGCAGAATGGTTTCCGATGCCGCCTCAGCACTTTCTTCCTTGGCAAATGCGACGCTCAATTGGCCGATACTCCGTCGAACTCTGTTCCCAAGTCGTAGCCCACAGCCAACAATAAAGCTGCAACAATCTGCTGGCGGAGCTCGAGCCGATGCGGCCGGCGGATGCTCATGATCACGGCGCCACCGAAAAAAAGGCTCGCGAGCGACGGCGCATCGATGTCATGAAGTATGGACATTCGTATTGACACAAATACAGATGTTCATTACCTCTGGGCGCAATTGCAGAGCGTGCTCGGGAGGAACCATCGGATGACCATCAACGTAGCCCCTGTCGGCTTGGCGCGGGATCTTGCCGAGCGCGGCAAGTCCGGCAAGCCGATCCGCATTGGCCTGATCGGCTCGGGCGAGATGGGCACCGACATTGTGGCGCGGGTGGCGCACACATGCCCGGCATCGAGGTCGGCGCGATCTCCGAGCTCAACCTGCCCAACGCGCATCGCGCGTCGACATCGCCTATCAGGAGAAGGGTCACCCGCGAAGTTGCCTCCGGTTCGGCGCTGAACGAAGCCATCGAAGCCGGCAAGGTCGCGGTCACCAACGATGCTGATCTCATCCTCAACAGCGGCCTGATCGACGTCGTCATCGATGCGACGGGCGTTCCTGCCGTCGGCGCCGAGATCGGCCTGCGCGCCATGGAGCATGGCAAGCATCTGGTGATGATGAATGTCGAGGCCGACGTCACCATCGGTGCCTATCTCAAGTCAGAGGCCGACAGGCTTGGCGTCACCTATTCGCTCGGCGCCGGCGACGAGCCGTCGTCCTGCATGGAGCTGATCGAGTTCGTCTCGGCGATGGGCCACACCATCGTCGCTGCCGGCAAAGGGCAAGAACAACCCGCTCAACATCGACGCCGTGCCGCACGACTATGCCGAGGAAGCGGCCCGCCGCAACATGAACGTGCGTATGCTTGTCGAGTTCGTCGACGGCTCCAAGACCATGGTCGAGATGGCGGCGATCGCCAATGCCACCGGTCTGGTGCCGGACAAGGCCGGCATGCACGGCCCGGCCGCGACCTTGCCGGAGCTCAACAAGGTGCTGGTCCCGGAGAAGGACGGCGGTGTTCTCTCCAAGGTCGGCGTCGTCGACTATTCGATCGGCAAGGGGGTTGCCCCCGGCGTGTTCGTCATCGCCGACATGTCGCATCCGCGCATCCGCGAGCGCATGGAAGATTTGAAGATGGGCCATGGCCCGTATTTCACCTTCCACCGGCCCTATCACCTGACCTCGCTCGAGGTGCCGCTGACCTGCGCCCGCGTGGTGCTCTACGGCAAGGCCGACATGGTGCCGCTGGCCAAGCCGGTGGCTGATGTCTGTGCGGTGGCCAAGAAGGATCTTGCGCCCGGCGACGCGCTCGATGCCATCGGCGAATACACCTACCGCGCCTGGATCATGACGGCGGGCGAGGCCCGTGCGGCAAAAGCCATCCCCTGCGGCCTGCTGCAGGGCGGCACGGTGACGGCCCCGATCAAAAAGGGCGAGCTGATCACCACTGCCAATGCATCAGTCGCGCCAGGCTCCAAGATCGCCGAGCTGCGCGCGAGGCAGGACAGGCTGGTTTACGGGGCGGAGGCATAATCGTGGCCCAGCTTAAGACCAAGGACCTGCCGACGGGCGTGAACCTGCCCTTCATCTACCGGGAATACAGTGCCGAGCGGCTGAAGCAGGCCCTGCACAAGATGTATCTCATCCGCCAGTTCGAAGAGGGCGCGGAAGAATCCTACATGCGTGGTCTGATCCACGGCACGATGCACCTGTCCATCGGCCAGGAGGCGAGCGCCATGGGCATCTGCATGCCGCTCACCAATGACGACCAGATCACCTCGACGCATCGCGGCCATGGTCACTGCATTGCCAAGGGTGCTGAAGTGTCGAAGATGTTCGCCGAGTTCTTTGGCAAAACGACCGGCTATTGCCGCGGCCGCGGCGGCTCGATGCACATCGCCGACGTGACGACGGGTAATCTCGGTGCCAATGGCATCGTTGGCGGCGGCATTCCGATCGCCGTGGGTGCGGCACTCACCGCCAAGCGCCTGAAATCTGATCGCGTCGTCATCTCCTTCTTCGGCGACGGCGCCAACAATGAGGGCGCCTTCCACGAGGCGCTCAACATGGCCTCGCTGTGGAAGCTGCCGGTCATCTTCGTCTGCGAAAACAACGGCTACGGCATGTCGACCTCGATGGCGCGCTCGACCGCGGTGCCGAATGTCGCCGACCGCGCCGCCGCCTATTCGATGCCGGGTGTGATCGTTGACGGCAACGTGCTGTCGGAGGTTGCCGAGGCCAGCCACGCAGCGGTTCGCCGGGCGAGGGCAGGGGAAGGGCCGACGCTGATCGAGTCCAAGACCTACCGCCATCGCGGCCACTCGAAGAGCGACCGTAATCGCTACCGGACCAAGGAAGAGATCGAGGACTGGATGACCAACCGCGATCCGATCGTCCGCTACGAGAATGAACTGATGGAATTCGGCATCATCGACAAAGCTGGCATCGAGGCCATCCGCGAGGCGGTCGCAAAGGAGATCGCCGACGGCATCGAGTTCGCCAAGGCAAGCCCGTCGCCCGAGATCCGCAATCTCGAACGCTACGTCTACACGGAGACTGTGTAATGGATCAGGCCGTGCGTGAGCTGAGCTATGCCCAGGCGATCCAGGAAGCCATGGCGATTGCCCTGGAGACCGACGAGCGCGTCTTCCTCATGGGCGAGGACATCGGCGTCTATGGCGGTGCCTTCCAGGTGACCGGCGACCTGGTCGAGCGCTTCGGCGCCGATCGCGTCATCGATACGCCGATCTCCGAACTTGGTGGCGCCGGCGTTGCCGTAGGTGCCGCCGTGACAGGCCTCCGGCCTATCTTCGAGTTCCAGTTCTCCGACTTCGCCACGCTCGCCATGGAGCAGATCGTCAACCAGGCCGCCAAGATGCGCTACATGCTCGGCGGCGCGGTGTCGGTGCCCGTGGTCATGCGCTTTCCGGCAGGTTCGGGCACGGGTGCTGCAGCCCAGCACAGCCAGAGCCTTGAAGCCTGGCTCGGCCATGTGCCCGGCTTGAAGGTCATCCAGCCTGCGACGCCTTATGACGCCAAGGGCATGCTGCTCGCGGCCGTTGCCGATCCGGATCCGGTGATGATCTTCGAGCACAAGCTGCTCTACAAGACCAAGGGCCCGGTGCCCGAGGGCTATTACACCGTGCCGATCGGCAAGGCCGAGATCCGTCGTGAGGGCCGCGACCTCACCATCGTCGCCACCTCGATCATGGTGCACAAGGCGCTCGAAGCCGCCAAGACGCTCGAAGCCGAAGGCATCGACGTCGAGGTCGTCGACCTGCGCACCATCAGGCCGATGGACAAGGAAACCGTCATCGAGAGTGTCAAGAAGACGTCGCGCCTGCTCTGCGTCTATGAAGGCGTGAAGACCCTTGGCGTTGGAGCTGAAGTCAGCGCCATGATCGCCGAGAGCGAGGCCTTCGACTTCCTCGATGCGCCGATCGTCCGCCTCGGCGGCGCCGAGACGCCGATCCCCTACAATCCGGAACTGGAAAGGCGACCGTGCCGCAAGTGCCCGACATCCTGGCCGCCGCGCGCAGCCTCGCCACGGGGAGCCGCTAGACCATGCCGGTCGAAGTAATCCTGCCCAAGGTCGACATGGACATGGCGACCGGGCGCATCTCGCGCTGGTATGTCGACGAAGGTGCTGCGGTCAAGAAGGGCGACCTGCTGTTCGAGATCGAGACCGACAAGGCGGCGATGGAAATCGACGCCCCAGCCTCGGGCACCATCCGCGACATCACAGGCAAGGAAGGTATAGACATCCCGGTCGGCGAAGCCGTTGCCTGGATCTACGCCGAGGGCGAAGCCGGCAAGCCGGCCAAGGACGCAGCAGCCGAAGCCAAGCCTGTGCAGGATTTGGTTCCTGCTGCGCCGGCTGCCGCGGCAGCGATCGCCCCGGTGTCTCCGGCAGAGCTCTCCCGGGTGAAGACCGTCGCCCCGTCCATGTCATTGAACGGCACGCGCGCCACGCCGCTCGCACGCCGTCTCGCGGCGGAAGCCGGGCTCGCGCTTGACACCATCGCAGGATCCGGCCCCAAGGGCCGCATCATGCGCAAGGACGTCGAAAGCGCCATGACGGCGCCTAAGCTTGAGGCGAAAGCCGCGCTTTGGCCCGACCGGATCATTTCCAGGCCGCCGGCATCCTCCCAGCCGCGGCCGGCGCCACAGCGGTCCGCTGGCGCGGCACCGCTGAACTTTGCCTGGCTGCGACAGGGTGAAGGGCGTCCGATCGTTCTGATCCACGGCTTCGGCGCCGACCTCAACAGCTGGCGGCCGATGCTGGCGGCCGGTCCGGTCGATGCACCGCTGCTGGCGCTCGACCTGCCCGGACATGGCGGCTCGCCGCGCCAGACACCTGCCGACCTCGACGCCATCGCTGCGGATGTCGAGGCGACGCTGGCATCGCTTGGCCTTGGCCCGATCCTGCTTGTCGGCCATTCCTTCGGTGGAGCCGTGGCGGCAACCGTTGCCGCGCGCGGCCATGCCGATGTCCGTGCGTTGGCGCTGATCGCGCCGGCCGGCCTCGGCCCCGAGATCAACGGTGCCTTCCTGCAGGGTTTCGTGCGGGCAAAGAGCGAGGCGAGCCTGATGCCATGGCTTCGCCAGCTGGTATCAGACGAGCAGGTTCTGTCGAAGCCTTTCGTCAACGCCACGCTGGCGCAGGCAGCCGACAACGAGTTGCGGACGTCGCAAGCCGAGATAGCGGACCGCTTCTTCGCCGATGGCACCCAGACCTTCGACATCAGAAGGCTTTTGGCAGCCTTGCGCATTCCGGTTCGTGTCATCGTCGGCGCCAATGACCGGATCATCCCGGCCAGCCAGTCGCAGGGGCTTTCTGGTGAGGTGGCGCTGCATGCCTTCCCGACCACCGGGCACATGCCGCAGGTCGAGCGGCGTGAGCAGGTGCTCAAGATCCTGTTGGAAATGGCGCGGGCGTAAGCGCAGTTTCGAGGTCCCCGCGCTGCCTGCGTGGGGATTTTGCATTCCGGCTTGCTGGATCAGCTTTCGAAATCGCCGAACGTGTTCTGCAGTCGGGTCAGCAGGTCGACACGTTCGCCGACCTCATCGCCAAGCAGCACGATGATGTTGCTCAGCATCAGGTCCATCACCGCGATGATGGTTGCCGAGCCGTCCCAAAGCGGGCCGTGCGATCCGGGCACGACAAGGCATATGTCTGACACCTCCGGCCCCCAAGGGCAGAACTCGTCGGTCAGAAGCACGACCTTCACGCCCATGCGCCGCGCTTCCATGGCGAGCGGACGTGCCTTGGCGGCGAAGCGCCGGACGTCGTGCAGGAAGAGCACGCGGCCTTCGACCGAGCCGTCGAGCAATTCGGAATAGGTGCCGTTCAGGCCGTCTACGAACTGCACACGCGGGCGCGTGTAGGACAGCTGGCTGGCGAAATATTGGGCGATGCCGCGAACATTCTGGTAGGCCGCGACATAGACTTCGCTTGCCGAAACCAGCGCGTCGATCGTCTGCTGCCACTCGGGAGCCGCCGTCAGCTCATAGATCCGCCCAAGATTGTCGATCTGCTGCTGGATGAGCCCGGCAAGCAGCTTGCCCTCGCGAATGTCTTCCCTGAAATGGTCGACCGGCCCCTTGACCTGCCAGGCAGGGTTGGAACTGCCGCGCCGCAGCTCATGCTTCAGCTGGTCGAGACCGTCGAAGCCCATGCGGCGGAGGTAGCGTCCGACGGTCATCGGTGACAGTTCGAGACGGGTGGCGATGGATCGCGCCGTCTCGAACGGAATGTCCGCCAGGTTGCGCTCGATATAGTTGGCAATCAGCTTGTCGGATTTCGACCGTCTTAGCTCCTCGCCTTGCACGAGCTTCAGGATTCGCTGCGCCATGTCCTCTCCGGCCAACCGCCTTGCGGGGCAGCTATTGCGCTGTCTTCACCTTGGTCCAGACCCTGTCAAGCTGACGCAGGCCAGGTCCGAGATCCTCGAAAATCTGCAGCCGCTGCATCGTTTCGGGTGAAGGATTGATCTCCTTGCTATTCTTGATGTTGTCGGGGGTCAATTGCCGCGCCGGGACGTTCGCGGTGCCGTTTGTCTGTTGCGAAACGTTGAGCGCGGCGACCTCCGGGCGGGTGTAGAACTGCATGAATTTGAGCGCGCTTTCCTTGTTGGGTGCGGACTTCAGGATGCAGATGTCCTCCTGGTACATGGTCGCGCCTTCTTCCGGGATGACATAGCCGAGGTCGGCAGTGTTGCCGAAAACGTCGACCATCGCGCCGACGAAGAAATGTCCCGCCGCGACGTCGCCCGATTGCACCATGGGGCGCGTGTCATAGGTGAAGGCAGCGACATCAGGTTTCATCGCGATGATGGTATCGGCGGCCTGCTGCAGTTCGGCGGGATCGGTCGAATTGACCTTGTGGCCATTGAGGATGAGGCCAACGGCAAGCACCTCGCGCATGTCGTCGAGCAGGGTGAACTTCAGGCCCTTGGCCTCGACGGTGGCGATCAGGTCCTTCCAGCCGGTGATGTCCTTGCCGAGGATCTTACGGTTGTAGAAGATGCCCACCGAGCCGAATGCATAGGGCAGGCAGTACTCGCCCTTCGGGTCGCTCTTGGCGCGCATGAACGCCGGATCGATGTTCTTGAACCCTTCATAAGTGTTGATGTCGGTCTTCTCGAGCAGGTCGAGCTTGGCCATGATGTCTTGCATGTGCACCGATGGAAAGACGATGTCGTAGCCGGTGGCGCCGCCCTGGATCTTTGCCAGCATTTCCTCGTTTGACGAGTAGGTCGACAGGTTGACCTTGATCTGGGTCTCGTCCTCGAACTTCTTCAGCACGGCCGGATTGATGTATTCGCCCCAGTTGTAGATGTTCAATTCGGCAGCGCTGGCCGGCGCGATTGTGGTGATGACAGCCGCGATCGAGATCGCGGCAACTTGCGCCAATAGGCCCGGCCTGGTCGGCCCGGTGCCCGCGAGGGCATGGTTCATGATCCTCATCGAATTCTCCTCTGTGTGGTTATCTGCCCATTGCAGGCCGGCTTCGCGTGTTCCGGCTACGGCTTCTGCTGGCCGTTGACTTGGATGATCAAATGGTATCCAAATCTCGAAATCGCACAAGAGTTATTTGAATAACAATTCGGGGAACGGCAGATGCGAGATTCCATTGTCCGGCTGGAGGGAGCGGCAAAGACCTTCCCCACGCCGGAAGGTCAAAGCGTGGTCGCGCTCGACAAGATCGACCTCGATGTCGATCGCAACGAGTTCCTGACGCTGCTCGGCCCTTCGGGTTGCGGCAAGACGACCTTGCTGCAGGCGATCAGCGGTTTTGTCGAGCTCGATGCCGGCCGCATTCTGATCGACGGTGTCGACATGACGACACGTCCGCCCTATCGCCGGCCCGTCAACACCGTCTTCCAGAACTATGCGCTGTTTCCGCACATGACCGTCGGCGAGAATACGGGCTATGCGCTGGAGGTTGCGGGCGTCGCCAAATCCGATCGGATGAAGCAGGTCGCGGCCGCCCTCGACATGGTCGGCCTGACCGGCATGGAGGGCCGCCGGCCACGCCAGCTTTCCGGCGGCCAGCAGCAGCGCGTGGCGCTGGCCCGTGCCATCATTGCCCGGCCAAAACTGCTGCTTCTCGATGAACCCTTGTCGGCACTGGACAAGAACCTTCGCCAGTCGATGCAGATCGAACTGAAGACACTGCAGAGTGAGCTCGGCATCTCGTTCATTTTCGTCACGCACGACCAGCAGGAAGCGCTGACGATGTCGGATCGGGTCGCCGTTCTGTCAGGCGGACGCATCCAGCAGCTCGATACCCCGCGCAACATCTATGATCGCCCGGCCAACAGTTTCGTGGCGACCTTCGTCGGCGCCAGCAATCTCTTCGAAGGCCATCTGGACAATGGGTGGCTGCTGACCGGCGACGGCCTTGCGATCCGCCACCTGCCATCGCTTGGGCACGTGTCAGGCAAGGCTAAGGCCTTGATCCGCCCCGAGCAGTTCTTCATTGCGGGGGAGGGCCGGGATTATCCTTTCCTCGACGTCGAGGTCGAGCAGATCGTCTTCGTCGGCGCCTCGTTCGAGCTGTTCGGTCATACCGTCGAAGGCCGCAAGGTTGTTGCCGAAATTCCGGCCGGACGGCGCAGCTTCGTCGGCGAGGTCGAACAGGCAAAGAAGGCACGGCTGTCCTACGACCCGTCCGCCGTTCATCTCATCAGGTGCGACGCCGATGGCATCTGAGATGTCTCTCGCCGGTCGTCGCCGCGTTCAACTGGCACTCTTGCTCGCGCCGGTGACGCTGTTTCTTGCGGTCTTCTTCCTCGGGCCGCTGGTGATCATGATCGTCACCAGCTTGCTTGCGCCGGGCCTCTATGGCGGGGTCGAGTGGACCTTCTATCCGCACAATTATGGCCGCATCCTCGGCTTTGCCGATCCGGCATTCGAAGTCTTTGATCCGGTCTATCTCTCGATCTTCCTGCGCTCCATCAAGATCGCAGCCTTCACCGTCATCGCCACGCTGGTCGTTTGTTATCCCGCAGCCTTCTGCATTGCGCGGCTGTCGGAGCGCTGGCGGAATTTCTGCCTGTTCCTGATCACACTGCCCTTCTTCACCAGCCTGATCGTGCGATTGTTCATCTGGGTGCTCATCCTGCGCCAGACTGGCATCGTCAACGAGGCGCTGCTCGCGACAGGCGTCATCACGCGACCGCTCGAGCTGATCTACACCGATGGCGCCATTGTACTCGGCATGGTCTACATCTTCATTCCGTTCATGTTCATGCCGATCTATGCCAGCGTCGAAAAGCTCGACTGGACGCTGGTACGCGCGTCGCTCGACCTCGGCGCGGGCCCGGTCCGGACCTTTGTCCGCATCATCCTGCCGCTGACCGCGCCCGGCATTGCCGGCGGTGCGATAATCGTCTTCATCCCGGCGCTTGGGAACTTCGTCGTTCCCGCGGTTCTCGGTGGCGCCAAGGTGATGATGCTGGGAAATCTCATCGAGCAGCAGTTCCTGTCTGCCCGCAACTGGCCCTTCGGGTCGGCCCTGGCGATGATGGTGATGAGCGTGATGTTGGTGCTGCTCTTCATCTATGTCGTCGCGTCCGGTCGCCGCGGCGCTGACGCCACAAATTGAGGGGCTGAAGATGAAGATTGCCCGCTTTCTCTTCCGCGGTGGCCTGGTTGCCTACACCATGCTGTTTTTCGCGTTCATCTACATCCCCCTGGTGCTGATCGCCGTCTATTCGTTCAACTCCAATCCCGTGAACATGATGACGTGGAGCGGCTTCACCACCGAGTGGTACGCTCAGGTCCTCGGCTTCAAGACGACGATCTCGGAGAATGCCCTTTACATCGAATCGACGGACCAACTCGTCCAGGCGGTCTGGAACAGCCTGCTCATCGCAACGTCCACCACTTTGATCGCGACCGTGTTCGGGACCGCCATCGCCATTGCGCTCTATCGCTTCGCCTTCTTCGGCAAGCGTTTCTATCGCACTGTGATGTTCATGCCGATGTTGATGCCCGACATCGTGCTCGGCATCGCCTTGCTGATCTTCTTCGTCAATTCGGGCATCACGCTCGGCCTGAAAACGATCATCATCGGACAGTGCACCTTCCTGATCTCCTATGTCTTCATCGTCGTGTCGGCGCGTCTTGCCGGCATGGACCGCACGCTCGAAAACGCTTCCGCGGATCTCGGCGCCAATGAGTGGGTGACATTCCGCAAGGTGGTCTTCCCGCAATTGCTGCCAGGCATCATCGGCGGTGCGCTGCTCGCCTTCATCATCTCGATGGACGACCTGGTGATCACTTATTTCATCGCCGGCGTCGATGTGACGACGCTGCCGATGTTCATCTTCGCCATGCTTCGCCGCGGCATCAAACCCGAGATCAATGCGATTGCGGTGATGATGCTCACCTTCTCCTTCGTCGTGGCCTCGCTTGGCCTCTACCTGCGCTCCCGGCAGAAATGATCCTGATGACCAAAACGAAATCTCCTGCACCCAACGCCCGGGCCCGCGACCTCGGCCTGCCGTTTCCAGGCCGGACCGGCCCGCTCAATGCCATCACCGATGTCGAGGGCATTGGCGTCGGGTTCAGGACAATTCTCGAAGATGTACCGAGGCCCGGCCGCAAGCGCCCGGTGCGCACCGGCGTAACCGCTATCCTGCCGCATGCGGCTTCGCCGACGCCCGTCCCGGTTTATGCAGGTGTGCACCGCTTCAATGGCAACGGGGAGATGACCGGCACGCACTGGATCGAGGATGGCGGCTACTTCCTCGGTCCTGTCGTCATCACCAATACCCATGCCGTCGGCATGGCCCACCACGCGACGGTGAAATGGATGCTGGAGCGCTATGCCTCGACATACGACACCGACAACTTCCTCTGGGTCATGCCGGTCATTGCCGAGACCTATGACGGTGTGCTGAACGACATCAACGGCCTGCCACTGACCGAGGCGGACGTCAGGGCAGCCCTCGACAGCCTGTCATCGGGGCCTGTGCAGGAAGGCAACTGTGGCGGCGGCACCGGTATGGTCACCTACGGCTTCAAGGGTGGGACCGGCACGTCGTCGCGTATCGTCGAATTCGGCGGCCGCGAGCACAGGATCGGCACGCTGGTCCAGGCCAACCATGGCCAGCGCGACTGGCTGACGATCAGGGGCGTGCCCGTCGGCGAACACATGCGCGACGGCACGCCCCAGAGCCAGCTCGCCGAACGCGGGTCGATCATCGTCGTCGTCGCCACCGACCTGCCGATGGCCGCATCAGTTGCAGCGTCTGGCGCGGCGCGCCGCTATTGCATCGGCCGTGGTGGCACGCCCGGCGGCAACAACTCCGGCGACATCTTCCTGGCCTTCTCGACCGCCAACCCGCAGCCCATGGCGCACCGTGCGCCGGCAAAGCTGAGCCTGGAGGTCGTTAATGACGAGAAGCTGGATCCGGTCTATGCGGCCACCGTCGACAGCGTGGAGGAAGCCGTGGTCAATGCTATGCTGGCAGCCGAGGATGCCGGTGGCACGGCCTTCGATCGCTTTCACATCCAGGCCATGCCGCATGATCAGTTGGTCGCTGTGATGCGCCAGTACGGTCGCATGAGATAGCAACAGCGACGGGTGCAGTCGTCGTCAGACGAACCCGCGCTTGCGCAACTCGGCTGAAACCTCGTCCCAACTGCTGCAGACGGCTGATGCGCCCGCGGCCATGAGCTCCGGGCCGTGGCTGTCATGGGTGTGGCCGCCGCCGATATAGCCGATCGCCGTCATGCCGGCTGCTACCGCGCCCTGAACGCCATAGCGCGAGTCCTCGATGACGACGGAACGGTCGGTCGCGAAGCCCATCTTCTCTGCGGCATAGAGGAAAATGTCGGGCGCCGGCTTGCCGTTCTTGACCATCGACGAACTGAAGATCGAGGGGCCGAAATAATGCGCGAGGCCGGTGACCTCGAGGCTGTGGTTGATGCGCTCGACCGACGAGGACGAAGCGACGCAGCGGGCGACCTCCAACCTGGACAGGAACGCGACGATATCAAGCGTCGATGCCAACTGTTCGGTGAACAGAGCCTTGGTCTCACCCCAGATATCGTCGGTGGCGTCGTCGGGCAGCAAATGGCCGGTGAGTTGGTGGATCTTGGCGATGATGTCGGTCTGCTTCATGCCGACGCAATGCGAAATCACCTCTGCCTCGATCTTGAGCCCGTTCTTGGCATAGGCGCGCACATAGGCAAGAGCGGCCAGCGGTTCGCTGTCGACCAGAACCCCGTCGCAATCGAAAATCACCAGGCTGTCGTTGGGCAAGTCGAACTCCAGGAAGATATGCGGCGCTCAGGCCGCGGTTTGTCGAAATGAGGCTGCTGCGGCCATGCCGCGCCAGCCGCGATGGTTTAAGATCTAGTCTCGGCCGATCGCCTCGGGCCGCGCTGAAGCCTGAAGCGCGCGCTGCATGGCGCTGCGCTCTTCAGGCAGGTCTGGAGCGAGCCAGTTGGGCTCGGCGCCAAGGAAGCGGTCGAGATAGGCGACAGCATAGCTCGGCATCTCCGCCGTGTTCTCCTTGTAGGACCACCAGGTCCTGAGGTCGTCGGCGCAGGCGTCGAGGGCAGGGGCTTTGCCGAACTCCTGTTCGAACAGCACGGCAATCGAGCAGACGCAGAAGTTCGTGTAGACGAAACCCTCCGGCCAGAACCTTACGACTTCGGGAACGGCATGCGCCGGTGTCGACGCGTCCTGAGGCCCCGCATTGTCGACTTGCACCGGCGCCTGCTTGATCAGTTCCTTGAGCGCGAGGCCGGCGGCGTAGACGATGAAGTCGGCGCGGTCGAGCTGTGCATACGATTTTTGGGCGTTTACGATCTCGACCCAGTCGAGGAAGATGCGCGTCAGTTTCTTCTCGTCGATGTCGAAGCGGATGCCATAGCGGGCGGTGATGGCACGCGCACTATTGCGGAAAGTCGTGCGGAACCAGCGCAACTGCCTGAGCCTGTGGCGGAGGTCGGGCACTAGCGCCAACTCGTTCTTGAAGATCAGGTCCATCGTCGCAGTGCTCCTGCCCTGCCCGAAGATACCATCGGCAGGCGAAATGCCCAATGCCGCTGTGGATCGAAACCACCATGCGGAGGTGTCCAAAGTTATACATATTGACATTCGTAAAGACAAATGTTCTTTGATTGATATGTGAGCGGCTCAGCATATCGCCGCTCCGGAGGACTTCGGGAGGAAGAGCCTTATGGCAATCTGGCAGTGGGGACTGCTGCTTCTGGGCGTCGTCTGGGCGCTCCAGTCGCTTGGCGTGTGGATCCAGATGCGGCACTACGCCGATGTCTTCAAGGGCATCACGGCCAAGTACCAGGATGGCTATGTCGGCGCCGGAAATTGTCGCGGCCGCCTCGGCAAGGGGACGATCGCGCTGATCGTGGTCACGCCGGACCTCAAGGTCCAGCGGCTGCTGACCATGACCGGGCGTTCGGTCTTCGCCAAGTTCAAGCGTCATGAAAATCTGGAGGGAATTTCCCTCGATCAGCTCCGGTCCAATCCCGCTGTACTGGGAGAGGGGGAAGCCGGTGTGGCGGAAGCCGTGAAGAAGGCGGTCGAACAGGTCGATCGCACACGGCTCGAGCCAAAGGGGTCCGGTCTGGCCGGCCTCAAGCCAGTGGGTACGTAGGGACCTGCACCTTCGGGCGCGATCTCTTGGGTGAGGATATCAAGGAGGAGAAATGTCAGTCCTATCTATGTTGGCGCAGCACGCCGACATGGCCGTCCAGAACCTGCACGTCGCGGGTTCGATGGCCACGGATGCTGCAATTCACGGCAAGCTCGCCGTCAAGGGAGCAACCAATGATCTCGTCGTGCTCGCCCAGGCGAGCGGCGACCTGACCGTTGAGCAGTTCAAGGAAAAGCTCAACACCGTTGCCCAGGAGGAGCAGCTCGGCTGGCTCACCAGCATCGGCAAATACTTCATCGGCATCTTCCAGAAGGGCGGCGAGGTTTTCGCCGGCTTCGTCACCGGCATCATCCCAACGCTTGTCGTGCTGATGACGGCCTTCTACGCGCTGACCGAACTGGTCGGCGAGGAGAGGGTGCATGGCATTGCCCGCGGCGCCGGCCGCATCGCGCTGACCCGCTACACGGTTCTGCCGTTGATCTCGGTGTTCTTCCTGACCAACCCGATGGCCTACACCTTCGGCTCGTTCCTGGAAGAAAAGCACAAGCCCGCCTTCTACGATGCGGCGGTGTCCTATGTGCATCCGCCTCTCGGCCTGTTCCCGCACATCAATCCGGGCGAATATTTCGTCTGGGGCGGCATCCTCGTTGCTCTGCTCGAGCTCGAGAAGAAGGGCGCTGTTCCCGGCGGCTACCACATCCAGGTCGCCATCTGGTACGCCATCGTCGGCCTCGTCGTCATCCTGCTCAAGGGCATGCTGACCGAGCGCATCACCGCCATCATGGCGCGCCGCCAGGGCGTCGAGCTGTAAGGGCGGGGAGGGGCACATGGCCAAGTCTTACAAGGCAGTAAAGATCTCCCGCGGCAAGAGCGGCTGGGGTGGTCCCCTGGTCGTCCAGCCGACGGACCAGCGCAACAAGGTCGTCTCTGTCACCGGCGGCGGCATTCATCCGGTCGCTGTGCGCATCGCCGAGATGACCGGCGCCGAAGCCGTCGACGGCTTCAAGTCGCCGCCGGTCGAAGGCGAGATGGCGGTGGTGGTCGTCGACTGTGGCGGCACCGCGCGTTGCGGGGTCTATCCGCGCAAACGCATCCCCACCGTCAACCTTACACCGGTGGGGCAGGCGGGTCCGCTCGCCCAGTTCATCACCGAGGACATCTACGTGTCGGGCGTCAAGGAAAGCGACATCACCATGGCCGACGGTTCGGAAGCAGTGACATCGGCAGGTTCTGCCTCCAACGCGAACAATGCCTCGTTCGCGACGGCGGCAAAGGCAGTCCCCGTTCCGACCAATGATGGCGGGTTCATCAACTTGATCGCCAGCGTCGGCCGCGTCATGGGCCGCGTCGTCAACATCTTCTTTAATGCCGGCCGCCGTACCATCGACCAGGTCGTCCGCAACGTGCTGCCGTTCATGGCGTTCGTGACGATGCTGATCGGCCTAATCCTCTACACCGGCATCGGCGACGTGCTTGCCCAGCCGATGGGACCGCTGGCCAACAACATCGTCGGCCTGCTGGTCATCTCGGCCATCTGCGGCCTGCCGTTCCTGTCGCCCATCCTGGGAC
Source organism: Aminobacter sp. BA135 (assembly GCF_050859125.1). Classification (NCBI taxonomy): domain Bacteria; kingdom Pseudomonadati; phylum Pseudomonadota; class Alphaproteobacteria; order Hyphomicrobiales; family Phyllobacteriaceae; genus Aminobacter; species Aminobacter sp. BA135. The sequence continues at coordinate 338,679 of NZ_CP139573.1, read as the reverse complement.
CAGGTGCTGTCATCGCCCAGGTCATCGGCGTGGCGATCATCGGCCCGCAGATCGCCAACGGCACGATCTCGCCGGCGATGGCACTGCCGGCGCTGTTTGCCTACAACACCCAGGTCGGCTGCGACTTCGTGCCGGTCGGCCTGGCCCTCGGCGAGGCCAAGCCGAAGACCATCGAGATCGGCGTTCCCGCCGTTCTGATCAGCCGCCAGATCATGGGCCCGGTGTCGGTGCTCATCGCCTGGGCGGTCAGCCTGGTCGTGTTCTGATACCCTTGCCCGGCGGCACATGTTGCCGCCGGGCATCTTCCATCGCCGGTTGAGGCCGGCACCAAACATCGTCCAGGCAGGCATATCGGCCTGGATTCCATAGAAAGGCTTCGATCATGTCGGTTCATCTCAAGACGCACATCACGGCAATCGGACCGGAAGTGGCAGAGCTGGCCGAAGGCGGCGTGCTGATCCTGTTCGCTGACGGCGCTCCGCCGGAACTGGCCGAGGTGTCGGTGCTGCATAAGGCCGAAGTCGGGCCAAGCGACGCGGCCCCCGCCGTCGGGGCGTCAATAGCCATTGGCGAACTCCAGGGCACCATCACCGCCATGGGCGACAGCGCCTGGAACAAGGTGCGCGAGATCGGCCACGTGGTCATCAATTTCAACGGCGCTGCCGCTGCCGAGCGGCCAGGCGAAATCTGCGCCTCGGCGGTCGAAGGCGAGGTACTGGTCGCGGCTCTCAAGGCCGGCGCTGCCATTACCATCAGCCGCTGATCGCCGCGCGCTACGCCGTCCATACTGAACTGGAACAAGAGACCTGCCTATGGAACGCTCGACGATCGTCAGAGTGCATGAAGGGCTGCATGCCCGGCCCGCGACCCGCTTCGTCAAGCTCGCCAAGAGCTTCGAGAGCGAGGTCGAGATCATCAAGGATGGCAAGTCGGCCAGCGCCAAGAGCGCGGTCAAGCTGATGCTGCTTGCCGTTAAGGAAAACGACGAGGTCACGATCCGCACCAGGGGTGCCGACGAGATAGAGGCGGTGGAAGCACTGGTCGGCTATCTCGAGAACCCGCTCGCTGGGCTTGCCGAGGAGCAGGCACCGGCTGAGCCGGATGCTGCCGCTGCCGCTGGCGTGACCCTTAACGTCGAGCCGACCAAGCCGGTGGCATTCGAGGAAGAGGTATCGGGTGCATTGAAGGGTGTTGCCGCGAGCGAGGGCTATGCCGTCGGTGCCGCCTTCGCGCACTTCCCTCCGGAGATCAAGCCGGAACGCCGGACGCTTTCGGTCGGCGACATCAACGCTGAACTGGCCCGCTTCGCGGAGGCCGTCGAAGCCGTGCAGGTGCGCATGAACGCCTCGCTGGCATCGGACACGCTGTCGGCTAACGATCGCGGCATCATCGCTGCGCTGCGCGATATAGCGGCTGACGACGAGCTGCGCGACGAAGTGGTCGCCACCATCAACACCGGCAGCGACGCGGTCACCTCGGTCATCGGCGCCGCCGCCAAGATTGCCGCGCAGTTCGGTCAGGTCGACGACCCCTATCTCAACGCCCGCGCCGATGACGTGCACGCGGTCGGCCGCCAGATCTGCCTGGCGCTGCTCGGCCAGGCCGACCTCAGCCTCGACGACATTCCCGAGGGGGCGATCCTGATCGCCGAGGACATCGGCGCCTGGGACCTGGCACGCGCACCGCTCAAGCGCATTGGCGGCATCGTCTGCGGCCATGGCGGAGCCACATCGCACATCGCCATCATCGCCCGCGCCCATGGTATTCCTGCCGTGCTCGGCATGGGCGCGCAGGTGCATGAACTCGCCAAGGCACGCGAGATCGCGCTCGATGGCCATCGTGGTCATGTCGTCGCCGACCCCGATGGTGCGGTGCTCGACCGTTTCCGCGCCCGTATCGACGACGCCGCCCGCGAACGCGAGGCGCTGAAGGCATTCCGCGACACCACTCCGCGTCGCGCCGACGGCATGGTCATCGAAGTGGCTGCCAATATCGGCTCGCTGGAAGAGATAGATGCTGCTCGCGAGGCGGGGGCCATGGGTGTCGGCCTGTTCCGCACCGAGCTTCTGTTCATGCGCCATATGCACCTGCCATCCGAGGACATGCAGGCTGAGACCTATGCGGCGCTGGCCAAGGCCTTCGCGCCTCACCCTGTTATCGTGCGCACGCTCGACATCGGCGGCGACAAACCGATTTCGGGTATCGAGTTTCCCCTGGAGGAGAACCCGTTCCTCGGCTGGCGCGGCATTCGCATGTGCCTCGATCGGCCCGACATCTTCAAGCCGCAGCTGCGAGCGCTGTTGCGCGCAGCCGTCCATGGCAACGTCAAGGTGATGCTGCCGATGGTCGCCGACGTGTCGGAAGTGCGCGCGACCCGTGTGCTGATCGAAACCTGCAAGTCCGAACTTGCGGCGGAGAAGATGGCCTACGGCGAATTCCAGCTTGGCGTCATGATCGAGACGCCGGCTGCGGTTCTGATTGCGCCGGCGCTGGCGAAAGAAGTCGCCTTCTTCTCCATCGGCACCAATGACCTGACCCAGTACATCATGGCTGCTGACCGGCTTAACCCAACTGTCGCCAAGCTCAACGACGTGACCAATGTCGCTGTCATGTCGGCGATCGAGATGACGGCAAGGGCAGGGGTATCGGCGGGCATCATGGTCGGCATGTGCGGCGAGGCGGCCGGGCGGCCAGACCTGATCCCAGAGTTCCTGCGCATGGGCCTTACCGAGCTCTCGATGAGCCCGGCCTCGATCCAGCGCGCCAAGAAGCGGATAGCCGAGCTCGGCGCCTAGCCGGCTCAGGGCAGATGCGCGAGCAGCACCCGGAAGACGGCGCCAAGCTCCTTGATGGGTTCGGCGCTGTCGAGTGCGCGCAGGATGCGCTCGCGGCGAGCGTCCGTCGCCAGACCGGTGGCCTCCAGCAGGTCGGCGTCACTCATGCCCGACGGCGACAGCGTCAAGATTGCAGAGGCAAGAACCATCGGCGCAAGCGGCACGAGAGCAGGGGCCATAGCCTCGTCGCAAGACAGGGGCTGGCAGGCAAGCAGTTCGACAAATGTTGCGGCGGCAAGGTCGGCGACAGCTTCAAGCCGGTTCTCCGGGCTCGCCATGTGCATGGCGGTGAGCAAACCGCCATGCTTCTTGCGGACAGCCAGATGCGCCTGGCTGAAACCTGCTTCGTGAAGCGGCAAGCTATCGCCGGCTGCCTTTCGTGGCATGGCCTTGAAAGCTGCATAAAGGTCGCGGCGGAACAGGCGCTCGCCCTCGACCGAGCGTCCGTTGGCGAAATAGGTGTCGAAGCCATGCAGCCGGGCGCTGTCACCAGTGCGCACCATCGGCAGCAGTGTGCGCGAAACCGTTTCGGCGACCGTCAGCGTGTCGTCGACCACGCTTGCCGCACGGCCCAGCAGACGCTCGATCTCGGCCGGCGGCGCAAACGGCTCGGCCATCTGTGGCCGGCGTGGTCCGCCGGGATTGTCGTGGCGGCTCGCGCGGACAAGATGGCGCATATCGCGGAGGCGATCCTTGATGTTGACGACAACATCTTCCGATAGACTTCTCAGCATCTCGCGCATTCCCTGGCTGCCGCTGCGGCTCCCTGACAAAGCCGCAGACTCAAGGCATTGCAGCACTGTTTTGCACGGGGTGCAATTCAATCGCGACACCTCGCCGCTTGACCTTGCAGCGGTTCCTTGAAAAGTGATGTGAACTGAAACGGGGGGAGTGGCGTGAGCAAGGGTGTCAAAGGGTCGGTTGGAAAATCGCGTGCCGCCGAGACACCTCAGGATGTCGAGGGTTCCCCCACCGACAGTCGGGCCGACCGCCTGCGGGTCCGCGCCGCCTGGATGTACTTCATCGAACAGATGACCCAGAACGACATCGCCGAGGTTCTCGGCGTCGGCCGCGTCACCGTGGTGCGCATGCTGGCCGAGGCGCGCTTGCGCAACGAGATCAAGATCGCCATCGAAGGTGACCTGTCCGACATCGTACGCCAGGAGCGGGCGCTGGAGCAGAAGTTCGGCGTGCAGCGGGCGATCGTCGCACCGCTCTCCGGGGAGGGCGCCGATCCGATCCCGACGATTGGAGCGGCAACCGGCGCTTATCTGTCCGAGGCGATGAAGTCGGGCATGTCCGTGGGCGTCGGCTGGGGCCGCACGCTGACCGGCACCTTGCCTTACATCAGCGGCAAGCCACTCAATGATTTCCGCGTCATCTCGCTGCTCGGCGGCGTCGGCGTCGCACGCCGTACCAACCCGGCCGAGTTCGCCTGGCGCTTCGCCCAGGCCTTCCAGGGCGATGGCTATCTCATTCCGGCGCCTGCCGTGGTCGACAGCATCGAGACCAAGCGTGCGCTGATCGAGCGCTGCGGCCTGTCCGAGGTCTTTGCGCTGGCCGATTCGCTTGATGCGGTGCTGGTCAGCGTCGGCGACATCGCTTCGGCCTCGACCTTTTATCGCGGCGGCTTCCTGACCGAGGCCGAGCGCGAAAAGCTGGCTGCCAAGGGCGCGGTCGGCGATCTTCTGTTCCATTTCTTCGACCGCGCCGGCAAGCTTGTCGACCATCCCATCAACCAGCTCGGCATGTCGGTCGATGTCGACCGCATCCTGCGTGCGCCGTTACGCATCCTGACTTCGGGTGGCTCAGACAAGATCGACGCGCTGCTCGGCGCCATGAAGCTGGTCAAGCCGACGGTGCTGATCACCGATGAACACAGCGCAAGGCGGATGATCGAAGCGCCCTGAGCCATAAATGCCTGCCGTGCTTGCCATCCCCCGGTGTGGCCTGCATGATCTCGCCCGGCGGCTTGCTCGACGAGCCGACGGACGAACCGGATAGCTTTGCCATTGGAGGTCCCATGCCTGATTTCAACCCGGAGAATGTTCGCTCCCTGGTCAGCAAGGTCATGAGGGCGTCGCCTTCCGACGTCAGGCTTATCGCGCAGCGGCTGCATGACCACGCCGTCGAAGAGCGCATGTCGCCCGAGGCGGCGAGGGCTTTCGTCACTGAGCTCGGCTATGGCAGCCTCGAAGCCTTCTGCGCCGATATCGGCCTCCCCGGCCATATCGCCGAGCGCTGGGGCCGGTTCGGCGTCTCAGGCGAAATGCGCCAGGTATTCACCTTGCTTGCCGCGCAGCGCCGGAAAATGGCCGAGGCCATCGCCGAATTCGAGGCCATGACCCATGTCGGCATCGAGGATTTTCTGCGCGAAAGAGGGCTGCTCTAAGCTGCTGCCGCAGGCCTCAGGACAGCCAGGTCAGCGCGGCTGCGCTGTCGCTGTCGGTGATCAGCACATTGGCGTTGACGGCGGCAAGGGCGGCGCGAATGGCCGGGATCTTGCGCTTGCCGCCGGCGGCAAGCACCAGGTTCGGCACGGCGCTGACGGCCGCGAGATCGATCGCCATGACCCTGTCATTGACTTCGTGGTCGATCATCCTGCCGTCGGCGTCGATGAAATAACACAACATGTTGGCGACAGCGCCCTTGGCCTTGAGCGGGGCGACGAAGGATTGTGGCGATGCCGTGGCGGAAGATGGTGGCGTTTGCCGACATCTCTCCGACGGTCAGCAGGGCGACATCGGCCTTTGCCGCGCGTTTGCGCACGTCGAGCAGTTCCGGCTGGGCCCACAACAGGTCCCGCAGCTCGCGGCTGTGGGCGATGACCGGCGCGGTGATCTGGTAGCTGTCGACGCCAAGCGTCTCCGCAACTTTTGCCGCCACCGCCGACGGGTTGACCCATTGTGAGTGCGGCAGGCTGCCGACCAGGGCGACAACGCTCGCGTTCTTGAGCTGCCGGCGGTTGAGAAAGCCGATGCTGGAGTGAAGCGTCGCCCCGCCGCCGATCGCCAGCGTCATGCCGTCCTGCATCTGCTGGTCGAGATAGAGAGCCACCGAGTGGCCGATCGCCCGTTCCAGGTGTTCGTCGGCGGTGGGTGTCGGCACGACGATCGCGGCATCGAGGCCCCAGCGCTTTTCCAAAGCTCGCTCGAGTTCGACCTGCCTGGCGGTCTGGGCGTTGATTGTGGTCACCACCACGCCGTCGGCCGTGCAGGCGGCGAGCGTGCGCATCACCTTGACCCGGCTCACCTTCAGCTTGTCGGCAATCTGCTCCTGGGTCAGACCTTCGACATAGTACAGCCATGCGGTCTTCACCGCGAGGTCGGACGAGACCATGGCGGCACCTGGCTCGACCGGCATTTCCTGCTTCGTACGCATTCCTTGTCCGGTCTCCCCTCGGCGCCACAACGATTCTGGAGAATGGCTGTTCTGCAGTCTGGCGCAAGGGCCGGATGCCGGTTCCTAAGCCTGTTTTCATGCTCCAAATTTCGCAATGCAGCATGTTCATTTGTATTTGACACACAACAAATGATCATATCATAAATGTGTCAGCGTAATGTCACCCAAGTGTCAAACGCGCTGTGTAGGGAGGTCGTGGCACGCGGATCTGAAGCCGACTTGCCATTAGTGGACACAACAGGAGGTTTCATGAAAACGACATTCGCCAGGATGGCCGCAAGCCAGTTCGCCTTGGCAGTGGCGCTCTTTGCCGGAGCTGCCAGCGCTGAAACGTTGACCCTTTATACGTCGCAGCCGGAAGCTGATGCGACCAAGACCGTCGAGGCCTTCAAGAAGGTCCATCCGGACGTCGACGTGCAGGTCTACCGCTCGGGCACCAGCGATATCCTCGCCAAGCTCGCCGCCGAGTTTGCCGCAAACAGCCCGCAGCCGGACGTCCTGCTGATCGCCGATGCGGTCTCGATGGAACTGCTGAAGAAGGACTCTCGCCTGATGGCCTATGCCGAGGCCAAGCTCGATGGCTTCGCAGCGGACTCCTATGACGTCGACAAGACTTACTTCGGCTCCAAGCTGATCACGACCGGCATTGCTTACAACAGCGCAGCTGCCGAGAAGCCCGAGCATTGGGCCGATCTTGCCAAGCCGGCTTACGCCGACGGCCTCGTTATGCCGAGCCCGCTCTATTCCGGCGCCGCCGCCTACCTGCTCTCCGGCTTTACCGGCAATGCCGACTATGGCTGGGACTATTTCGACAAGCTGAAGGCCAACAACACCATCTCGGTTCGCGGCAACGGTGCCGTGCTGAAGTCCGTGGCCAGCGGCGAGAAGCCCTATGGTATCCTGGTCGACTTCATGGCCATGAATGCCAAGGCCAAGGGCTCGCCGGTCGAGTTCGTTTTCCCGTCCGAGGGCGTGCCTGCCGTCACCGAGCCGGTGGCCATCCTTTCGACGGCAAGGAACGTGGCAGGCGCCAAGCAGTTCGTCGACTTCATTCTCTCCGATGACGGCCAGAAGCTGGCTCTCGATCAGGGCTACCTGCCGGCCAAGCCCTCCGTCGGTCGGCCTGCCTGGCTGCCAGAAGGCGTCGAGGTCAAGGTCATGAACTTCGACGTCAAGGCGATCGTCGAGAAGATCGAAGCCGACAAGGCCAAGTTCTCCGGCCTGTTCGGCGGCTGATCGTCCGACCCGGAAGGCCTATCGGCCTTCCGGGTCCTTTCTCCAGATTTGAACTGGCCGATGTGCCAGTATCGCGCGGCATCCTTGTTAGCGAGTGCCGCCCTGCTTTCCGGAACCCGAAAATGTCTGTCAGGCTGAAACAAGGTCGCGGCCAGGAATGGGCCATGACGGTGGTGGTTGCCGCACTCATCGTGTTGCTGTCCATCCTGCCGATGCTACGCCTGATCCAGGAGATCCTTGCTCCCGGCGGGACGCTGTCCACCGCAGCGATCAGCGCCGGACTGACCAATGCGACGACCTGGGTCGCCACCGGCAACACGCTCGTGGTTGGCTTCTTCGGCACAGCTCTCGCCGTGATCCTGGGTACCTCCGTCGCGCTGCTCGTCACCCTCACCGACGTGCGTGGACGCAGCGCCTTCGTGCTCTGCTACGTCATGCCGCTGATGATCGCCCCGCAGGTGACGGCACTCGCCTGGCTGCAATTGTTCGGCCCGGCCAGCCCGCTGCTCAAGATGCTCGGCATCGCGCCCCCGCTAGGCAGCCGCAATCCGCTCTATTCGCCGGAGGGCATCATCCTGCTTCTCGGCGTGCAGTATGGCCCGCTGGTCTTCCTGCTCGTGCGCGCCGGTCTGCGCAAGCTGCCGCGCGAGCTGGTCGAGGCTGCCCGCGCCAGCGGCGCCGGCTGGTTCACCGTGCTGCGCACCATCGTGCTGCCGCTGATGACGCCGTCGGTCGTTGCGGCTGCGGCTTTGGCCTTCGTCTCCTGCGTCGGCAATTTCGGCATCCCCGCCTTCCTCGGCATCCCGGCCAACTATCTGGTGCTGCCGACGTTGATCTACCAGCGCCTCGCCGGCGGCGGCCCGGCCGTGCTCGGCGACGCCGCCTTCCTGTCGGTGCTGATCGGTCTCATCGCCATGGCGGGCATCCTCGCCCAGGAAGTGATGAGCCGGCGCCGCGACTACCGCATCAGCTCGACTTCGCTTGCTGCCGAACCCTACGAGCTTGGCAAGTGGCGGGTGCCGGTACAGGTCGCGATGTGGTGCCTGATCGTGCTGATTCTGGTGCTGCCGCTGTTCGGCCTGCTGCTTTCGTCGCTGGTGCCCGGCTATGGCATCCCGCTCACCGCTGCCACCGCCACGCTCGACAATTATCGCTTCGTGCTGTTCGAATATGGCGCCGCCAGGCGCGCTTTCCTCAACAGTTTCGCACTGTCTCTCTCCGCAGCCGCCTTCGCCGTGCTGGTCGCCATCCCGGTCGCCTATCTCGTCGCCTGGAGCGGCAAGAAGTGGGTCAAGTACCTGAACCTCGCAGTCGAGTTACCCTATGCCCTGCCGGGCGTGGTGCTGGCGATTGCGTCCTTGCTGATGTTCCTCAAGCCGATTCCGTTCACCGGCATCCAGATCTACAACACCGTCTGGATCATCCTTTACGCCTATCTCGCACGCTTCCTGGTCCTGGCGCTCAGGCCGACGATCTCCGGCTACCACCAGATCGACCGTGCGCTCGAGGAGGCGGCGCGGGTCGCCGGTGCCAGCCTGTTCACGCGCATGCGCACCATCATCTTCCCGCTCGTCGCACCGGCGGCCCTTGCCGGCGGTCTGCTCATCTTCATGACCGCACTCAGCGAGCTGACCGTCTCGGCGCTGCTGTGGTCATCAGGTTCCGAGACCATCGGTGTGCTGATGTTCTCTTTCGAGCAAGGCGGCGATTCCAACTACGCGTCGGCGATTTCTGCAATCACGGTAGCGATTACCTTCGTCCTGATGCTGCTGGCAAATCTGCTTGCCGCCCACCTACCCAGCGGAGTGCTCCCATGGCGGGACTGACCATCAACGGCGTTACCAAGACCTTCGGTGATTTCGACGCCGTCAAGGATGTCTCCATCGACGTCAGGGACGGCGAGTTCCTCGCTGTTCTCGGGCCATCGGGTTGCGGCAAGACTACGCTTCTGCGCCTCGTCGCCGGTTTCGAGAACGTCACCTCGGGCGACATCCGCATCGGCCGCGAAATCGTCTCGACCGCGCAAGGCTGTGTTCCGCCGGAAAAGCGGCGGGTCGGAATCGTCTTCCAGAATTACGCTTTATGGCCGCACATGACGGTTGCCGAAAACATCGGCTATTCGCTGAAGGTCGCCAAGGTCGATGCCGAAACGCGCAAGCGCCGGGTCGAGGATGCCATGGCGCTGGTCGACCTCAAGGGTTTTGGCGACCGCCGCCCCGCCAATCTATCGGGTGGCCAGCGCCAGCGCGTCGCGCTCGCCCGCTGCCTGGTGGCGGCACCGTCGCTGGTGCTGTTCGACGAGCCGCTGGCCAATCTCGACGTCCATCTGCGCGCGGCCATGGAGGACGAGTTCGCCGCCTTCCACAAGCGTACCGGCACGACGATCGTCTACATTACCCACGACCAGGCCGAAGCCATGGCGCTGGCCGACCGCATCGCCGTCATGGACAATGGCCGCCTGGCCCAGCTCGCGGCTCCTCGCGATCTCTATCGTGAGCCGGCCAACGAGATGGTCGCGTCATTCATATCAGAAGGCATCGTTATCCCGGCCAAGGTGCTGATCCCGGCTGAAGGCGGCCATGTCAAAGTCGATGTGCTCGGCCAGGAGGTCGTGGTCCGTTGCCGTGGTGACGAGACGCGATGCGCCGAAGCCAAGATTTGCTGCCGGGCGCCTGAAATCTCGGCAGCCGCCCCTGACGAGCCGGGCATCGACGGCACGGTCAGGCGCGCGGTCTACAAGGGCGGCGTGGCGCGCATCGAATTCGCCCCCGATGCCGATCCTTCGGTCGTGCTGCACTTCGAACAACCCGATCCCAATCCCTTCGAGGCCGGCGCCAGGGCCCGCGTCCGCATCGCTTCCGGCTGGCTCATCCCGGGCGGTGCCTCAGCATGAGCATGCGCATCGACCTCTGCGGTGGTTTCGGTGAGAAGGGACGCACCAGTGTCGCCCTGTCAGGCGGCGACCGACGCATACTGCTCGACGCCGGCATCAAAGTCGGCGCTTCCGGCGCGGAATACTACCCGGTGCTTCCTGCTGATGTCGGCGACATTGATGCGGTGCTGATTTCCCACGCCCACGAGGACCATGTCGGGGCGCTGAGCTGGTTGCTGGCGCAAGGCTATCGTGGTCGCATCTTGATGACGGCCGAGACGCGGGAGGAAGCTTCGGCAACGCTCGATGCCTATGCCGAGCCGGATGATTTCAAGCGCTTTCCGCTTCCCGAGGAACAGATAGAACTTTTTGAGCCCGGCGACAGCCTGATCATCGGTGGGTTGACGATAGCGACGGGCCGCTCCGGCCATGTCGTCGGCGGTGTCTGGTTCGCCGTCGATGACGGCAGCCGCAAGGTCGTCTATTCCGCCGACGTCGTGCCTGACAGCAGCGTGTTCGTCATGGATTCGATGCCGCGTTGCGACCTTCTTGTGTTCGATGCGTCCTATGGCGCCGATCCGGTCAGCGGTACGGCACGTGCGCAAGCCATCGCCGAATGGGTCGCGGCCCGGCCCGGCGGCTGCCTGCTGCCGACGCCGCTTTCCGGCCGCTCGCTCGAGCTGATGGCCATTCTCGATGGCCCCTTTGCCATCCATGCCAGCATGCGGGCATCGCTCGCCGTCCAGATCGAGGCCAGGGCGGCTCTTCATCCGACGATGGTCCCCCAGTTGCGGCAGCGTCTGGCCAAAGCCATTGACTGGCATGACGGCGATGCCTTGCCGGCCTGCCCGTTGCTCGCCGACGACGGCATGGGCAAGGCCGGGCCGTCGGCGATGCTTCTGCCGCTGGCGGACGCTGCCGGCTATCCCATCCTGCTCTCTGGCCACCTGCCGGCCGGTTCGCCGGGCGATGTGCTGCATGCTGCGGGTCGCGCCGACTGGATACGCATGCCGACGCACCCGACATTGTCGGGAAGCCTGGCCATCTGGGAAGGCGCTGGACGCCCGACAGCTTTCGGCCATTCTTGCCTGCCGGGCATGCTCGCAGAGCTTGCGCCCCACATGCCGTCGCTGCGCACAGGCCTGCGCACCGGCGACAGCTACACTCTCGCTGCTTGAGGTCCGCCATGAGAATCCTGATCTGCAACGACGACGGCGTCGCCTCGCCGGGCCTTGCCCGCCTGGTGGCGGCGGCAGAGACCATCAGCGACGATGTCTGGGTCGTCGCACCTGAGCGCAAACACACCGCCGCGGGGGCCTCTCTGACCATGGCCGAGCCGCTCACCATGCGTCGTACCGCCGAGCGCTGGTACTCGTGCTCGGGTCGCCCGGCAGACTGTGTCGTGACCGCCATGACCTGGCTGCTTGCCGGCGACGGCAGGCCCGACCTCGTGCTCGGCGGCATCAATGACGGCCGCAACGTCGCCGAGGATCTCGCCTACTCCGGTACGCTTGGCATTGCCCGCGAGGCGAGCTTCTGGGGCGTGCCGGCGATCGGCTTCTCGCAGGTCAAGTCGCCGGAAATCCGTGCCGGCGACGATGCCTGGCTCGGCGGCCTGATCGCCGGGCTCTGGCGCAGGCGGGCTGATTGGGTGCTGGAGGGCCATTGGCTCAGCATCAACCTGCCGTCGTCGCTGCCGGCCGAAATCCGCCAGCCAAGCGTCGGTCGCGACAAGATCGCCCGGCGCTCCGAGGTCGTCGAACAGGATGGCGACCGCACCGTGCTCGTGGTGCCCCGCGGCCGTGAAAAAACGACCGTCGAGGGTGATGAGAACAGCACTATCGACGCCGGCTACATCACCATCAACCGCATCAACTGGTTCGGCGAGACGCGCCTTGCCGAGGGTTTTCTGAGGGCGCAATAGGTCGACATCGAGGGGCGTGCGGTTCGTAGCGAGGTCACAGTCTCCGTCGCGCCAACAGCAAAAATATCGCCAACGCCCCGCTCATCAGGCCCAGTGCCAATGGCAGGCCCTGATGTCCGATCAGTTGCATGGTGAGGCCGGTCGCGGGCGACCCCAAGATGCCGCCGACGCCCCATGCCAGGGCGAAGCCTGCATTGCCGGCAATCAGCATCTGGCCTGAGAACCGCTCGCCGAGTTGGATCAGCGCCATCGTGTAGATGCCGAATGAAGCGCCGCCCCATATGAAAACGATCGGCCAGACCAGCCACGCATCGAAGACCAGCGGCAAAAGCAGGCAGCCGGCCAGCGACGCCAGGGCACAAAGCAGCATGGTGCGCGTCGCGCCAAACTGCTCGGCCAGCCGCCCGAGCAGGATCTGTACCAGGGCGTTGCCTGCAATGAAGCAGGTGATCAGCGACGCGATCCTGCCTTCGGCGCTGCCAAGTGCTGTGCCATAGATGGCAAACAGCGAGATGAAGGTCTGCTCGAAGGCGGCGGCGGTGAAAACCGCGAACAACAGCAGTGGCGCGCGTGCGAAGAAGCCGCCGATCGATGCGACGTTGCCGTCATGCTGCAGCTTCGGCATGCGCGGCACGACCGCAAGGACGATCAGGCCGCAGGCAAGGAATGCCGCGACGCCAACCATGAATGGCGGCCAGCCTTCCGTGCCGACAAGGCCCAGGGATAGCGGGCCGATGGCGAAGCCGCCCGAAACGATCGATGAATAGAGCCCCATGATGCGCCCACGACGGGATGCAGGGGTGATCGTCAGCAGCCAGGTTTCGCTGATCACGTAGAGCGGATTGGCGAAGAAGCCGAGCAGGAAGCGCAGCGGCATCCAGGCCCAGGCATCCTGCAGCAGGCCGATCGCCACCAGCGTGGCCGCTGCCAGCAGCGAGCACAGGATCGCCAGCCGTGCCGCGCCGACACGAGGCGTCAACGCTGGTATGACCGGCGAAGAGACGATGAACCCCAGCGGCGTCATCGCCGCCGACAGGCCGATCAGGCCCGGCGCCGTTCCCTTGCGTTCGAGGATGAAACTGAGCAGCGGATAGGTCAGTCCCTGTGCCACAGCAAACACCGTGACGGTTGCGATGACACCCGCCATTGCGGCCCATGGGATTTCTCGCTCAGATGTCGCGCTATTGCCCGTCATGCTGACCTCGAAACAGGACAGGGCGGCTCTGCTGCAGGTGTGTGGGGAACTGGCGGCCAGATGTCATCGGTCTTCCTCACGCCTGCCAGAAGTGCTTGGCGATCTCGGCCTCGACCTGTGGTGTCGTCAGGCCGATATCGTCGATCAGATGGGGGTCGGATCTCAATTTCTGCTCGAGTTCCCAGCGGAAACGTATGCGCCAGCGCCAACTGGCCATAGTGCCTGTCAGGGTTGCCCGCGTTGCGCAAGGCGAGCCGGATGTATTTGCGCAAACATCATTCATAACAACCTCCGCCCGGGTTGAGGGACGCTTGTCCGTCGATCTGGATGAGGCTGACTTCAACAGAAGACGAATGGCGTCGTCCTTAAGTCCCGCCAAATAGTTCCAAAAACTTCCAAACCGGCTATAGATGCGCTGCATGAAGGGAGTGCGTTTCGCCTTTGGTCCGTTCTTGCTTGATCCGGATGCCGGAACGCTGCTCCGGAACGACGATCCCGTAGCCGTCAGCCATCGCGGGATGAAGCTGCTTGCGGCGCTGGTCGGGCGGTCGCGCGCGATCCTCGGCAAGGCCGAGTTGATGGATGCGGCCTGGCCCGGTACCACGGTCGAGGAGGGCAATCTCACCGTCCAGATCGCGCAGCTCAGGAAAATGCTCGGTCCTAAGGCCGACGGCGGCGAATGGATCTCCACGGTCCCGCGCGTCGGCTACCGCTTCCTGGGCAGGGTCGAGCAGCTTGGCGAAGCCGGGCGAAAACCCTTGCCGCTGCCCGACAGGCCGTCGATTGCCGTGTTGCCTTTCGTCAATGTCGGCGACGGTTCAGAGCAGGGGGCTTTCGCGGACGGCCTGACCGAAGACCTGATCACTGACCTGTCCAGGGTTCCAGGCCTGTTCGTCATCGCGCGCAACTCGTCCTTTGCCTACAAGGGGAGGGCGATGGATGTGCGCACGATCGCAAGCGAGCTCGGTGTGCGCTACCTGCTCGAGGGCAGTGCCCGGCGCGCTGCCGGGCGGGTGCGCATCAACGTCCAAATGGTCGATGCGGTGAGCGGCGATCATCTCTGGGCGGAGCGCTTCGACCGCAGCCTGGAAGATATCTTCGCCGTGCAGGACGAGGTCACGGGCAAGATCGTCGAGGCGTTGCTTGGCCGGTTGCGCACCCCGCCACCGCGCGTCCGCCCCAAAAACCTCGAGGCCTATGATCTGTGCGTCCGGGCACGCAAGCTGATGGACGATTCACCGCAAGCGGCGCGTGAAGCGCATCTGATGTTGTCGCGCGCGATCTCGCTCGATCCCGGTTACGCCGAGGCCCATCGCTGGCTCGCCATGAACCATTGGATGGGATGGGTGCACAGCGGCGGACCGGCGGAAGCCGGCCGCAAGGACGCTTTGGACCTGGCGCGCAAGGCTGTGGCGCTCGATCCCGGCGACGCCGGCTGCTGCTGGGTGCTGGCATATCTGCTGGCCTACGACAAATGCTTCGCCGAGGCCGATGCGGAGTTCGCCAGGGCGATCGAGCTTGACCCGAACGAAGCCGACACCTGGGCTGCACTCTCCGACATCGCGATCCTTGCAGGACGGATCGAAGATGGCCTCGCTCACATCCACAAGGCGTTCCGGCTCAACCCGTTTCCGGCAGGCTGGTATTATCTGGTGCTTGGCCAGGCGCAGTATGCGGCCCGGGACTACGAGGCTGCCGCCGAGACGCTGCTCAAGGACGAGACCTATCGCACGAGCTCGCGCCGTTTCCTGGCGGCAAGCTTGGCCCAACTGGGCAGGCTCGACGAGGCACGTGCGGAAGCTGAACTGTTTCTTGTCGGCAACCCCGACTACACCACCCGCCACTGGGCCGCGACTGAGCCGTTCCGCGACGCCGCCACGCTTGCGCATTTCGTCGACGGTTTCTGCAAGGCGGGGCTTCCCGAGTGAGGCGCAAGTAGTTACCTGTCGCAATGTCGTCTGGCAAGTTCCATAAGATAGATTACGCGGCAAACTCGTGTAGCCGCAAAGTTAAAATGTCCTGTTTCCGCAAAGTTGGAATGTCACACTCCTTGCGTCTGACCGACGCCAAGGAGATTGCGGATGGGATTGATTGCGATGAGTGAACGCGATCTGCAGCGGATCGAGGTTTTGTCGAAGGTGGTCGACGGCCGCATGACGATGGTTTCGGCTTCGCATGTCCTGGGCTTGAGCACGCGTCAGGTTCGACGGCTGTTGGAGCGGATCCGGACGGATGGTGCGGCATCGATCCGGCACAAGGCGATCGGCCGGCCCTCGAACAACCGGATTTGTGACGGCGTGCGCGACTATGCCGTGGCGATCGTGCGCGAGCGCTATGTCGATTTCGGTCCGACGCTGGCCGCCGAGAAGCTGGCCGAGCGCGACGGGCTGACGGTGTCGCGCGAGACCTTGCGCCAATGGATGTCGGAGGCCGGTCTGTGGCTGTCGCGCAAGCAGCGCCGGACGTTTCATCAGCCGCGGTTGCGGCGCGAGGCCTACGGTGAACTGGTGCAAATCGATGGATCCGAGCATCGTTGGTTCGAGGATCGCGGTGCCCCATGTTCATTGCTGGTGTTCCTCGATGATGCGACCGGCAAGCTGATGCAGTTGCGCTTTGTACGCTCGGAAAGTGCGTTCAGCTATTTCGAGGCGCTCGCGTTCTATCTGAAGGCGCATGGTGCTCCGGTCGCCTTCTATTCCGACAAGCATTCGGTGTTCCGGGTGGCGAAGAAGGATGCCAAGGGCGGCCAGGGCATGACCCAGTTCGGGCGGGCACTTTGCGAGCTAAACATCGAGATTCTTTGCGCAAATTCCAGTCAGGCCAAGGGACGGGTCGAACGGATGAACCGGACGCTACAGGACCGTTTGATTATGGATCTGCGCCTGGAGGGCATCTGCGGGATGGACGACGGCAACGCTTTCCTGCCTCGGTTCATGGAGGGCTATAACCGGCAGTTTGCCATTACCCCTGCCCGACCTGATGATCTGCATCGGTCGCTGAGCCTCGCGCCGGATCGGCTGCGCGACGTCCTGTGCAAACGTGAGCAGCGCTATGTCGGCGCGCAACTGACCTTCTCCTACGAGCGCCAGCGGATCATGCTGGACGAGAACGAGGTGACGCGCGGACTGGTCGGGCGCTATGTCGAGACCTACGCCTATGCCGACGGCCGGCTGGATGTGCGCTGGAAGGGGCATTCCCTGCCCTACCGGGTGTTCGACAAGGATCAGCGGGTGACGCATGCGGCGATCACCGAGAACAAGCGGCTTTCCGATGTGCTGGCCTACATCAAGGAGCGCCAGGACGAGCGGCCGGCGCCGAAGGTGAAGACCAACAGCGAGAAGAATGGCTACAAACCGCGGGGTCGCAAGCCGGGCAAGCGGAGGGATTTCATGAAAGATCCCGCGATCATTGCTCGGCGGCGGCAGGCGCTTTCCCAGCAAAGTGCGGTGGAGCAAGGATAAACTTACCCGGCACGGCTCAATGGAGAGTGAGTTCGGATTGCATGTCGGAGTCTAGCTTTAAGCAGGCAGGCCACAACGGTGTCTTGTGGTAGGTTCCATCCTGCCAAATCGTCAGCCCCTCGCGATCTTCGTGCAGCAATCCCAGCCAGCACAGCGGTCGAATGATATCGTAGCGGAGCGCCGACCTTTCCGCCCAGGTTTCGACAGTCATTTCTGCTGGCTCCGGGTACGATTCGCTCGGATATAGCTCGTTCGCCAGGTCGTCCAACGAACAGCCCGTTTCTGCTTTCATATTGATAAGATTGAGAAAGACGTGCCACCAACGCATCCGATTACGGACGGCCTCCTGCGTCTGCCCGTAATGGATATAAGCATAAAGATAATCCGTCGCGATCAGATCGAAGAAGGCCTGCGGTCTCGCCAGAAAGTCTCGGCCGCGTTGGGTTGGTACCAGTACGTCCTTTCGCCGCCGCAGAAGCCGCAAGTACTTGACCATGTCACGGACGACCAAAAGCGGCGGCATATCGGCTTCGTTGAGAACCTTGTTGATGCTGTATAAGTCGTCCGACGTGTAGCCGGGCCAATCGAACTGAACAGCGGCCCAGTGGACGAACTTGCGGTTCATCGCCCCCGACGCGGTCAGGCCGATGCCTCCCTGGGTCTCTGCGTAGGAAACAGTCTTGGTCATGCCGCGAAGCAGCGGCGACAGCGCGGCTACATCGACATCACCCATCAGCTTGATTTCCGGAAGCACCGCGAGATCCTGCCCCTGCACATTCAGCTGCCTGCAACATCTACCAGGAACGCAATAATTGGAACTGAGAAAGCTAAAGCCGATGGGTGTCTCTCACCCGCCCCGCTCTGCCCTTGCAACCCGGACCAGCCGGTCAGAGCGGGGCTGATTGTCGTGCCGTGTGGCAGCCTGAAGTGACATTTCAACTTTGCGCCAATGCGGACATTTCAACCTGGCCGCCACAACTCGTTTGATGTTGCCAGGGTGGTGGCCGCTGACGGACATTCGGCCACGCCGCCTGCCATTGCGAGGCGTCCGGCGCGTGTCTAGGGCAGCCTGGTGAGCACCACGTCACGGCCGCGATCGCTGTTGAGCACGATCGCGTCGCTCCTGATGCGAACACTGTAGAGCCACGGCAGCACCCAGGGCGCGATACGCCATTGGTCGTGGATGTCGGTTTCGCTTGGGCGAGCGAGATACATGTCCGCATCGCATGCATCGAGCGAAAGCCGTGCCGTGCCAAAAGGCGATGTCACGCGCATGCTCCAGCGGCCGTCAACATTTTCGATGCTTGCGGTCAAACCGCTCTCTGTGCTGCTGTACGTGCCAGACGGGTAGCTCCCGGTTTGCCTTGGTGCTTCCACCCGTCGATAGCGCCTTGAACGGCCGAACGTTTCGGTTCGTATGGATCCGTCCGCTTCCAACCAAAAGACAAATGCCGGCAGCGAACCACGGGCATGGAACTTACCCACTTCCGGTTCCTCCAGTGCCGAGACGCCCATGCTGCCGACGATTGCCGGCAGTCCGCCCGACTCCTCGAGACCAAAGACGCGGCCGCCATCGTCGGATCGCCAGAACCCGTAACGGGTCTCGAGGGATGCAATGCCTTCTGGCGAGAGCAGGCCGCCGGGGCTGCGGCCAAGCACGATGTCGAGCACGTCGCGCGCGAGCCCAAACGATGAAAAATCGTCGTGGTTGGACAAGACGATGATCGAGATGTCGTCCGAGGTGTTGCGGAAAGATTCCGAACGCGAGCCGGCGATCCAGCCGCCATGGCCGACGAGCGGGACGCCCTTGTGGCACGTATTGACGAGGCCCAGCCCATAGGGCGACGCAACGCCGTTTATCGTCACATAGGGCTTTCCCATGCGCTCGATCATCTCGGCTGTGCCAACCTTTGGCTCCCGCAGGTTTTGCTGCCAGATGATCATGTCCGCCAAGGTCGACACCAGGCCGCCTTCCCCGCCGATCGCAATGCCCCAGGCAGATTTGAGCCACTGGCCTTGTGGGCCTCGCCGGTGATGATCCGCCAGACGGGGACGGATTTCGTCATCTCTCACCATCAGTTGCGTATCAGTCATCCCGAGGGGGCCGCTGATGTAGTGCTCAAGCGCCTCGTTGAAATTCTTGCCCGTTACCTTCTCGATCAGTTCGGACAGCAGGAGAAAGTTCGAATTGCTGTAGAGGAGGTCTGTCAGGGGTTCAAAATTGAGCCCCAGTTGCCATGCGACGATCGCCTTCGCCGCCGACCTGGAGGACGGCGCGGTGATTGGAATACCAGCCATGATCATCGAATCCAGGATGTCGCGAATGCCGCTGGTGTTCGATGCCAGATGGCCAAGCGTCACCCGGCTGCCCCAATCGGGCAGCCATGGAAAGTGATCTCGTATGCCGTCTTCTGCTTGAAAAAAAAAATCACTCTCCAGCATGAGGATCATCAGCACGGTGAACTGCTTGCTTTGGGACGCTATTCGCACAACCGAGCGGTCCGTCAGCGGCAGTCGATGGGCCAGGCTGGCAAGCCCCCTCGCCCGTTGATAGACAAGGCGGCCCTTGTGCAGAACAGCTACGGCGACGCCGGGGCCGTCGGGCGATGCTGCCTCGGAGATACATGCATCAAGCAATGCGACTTCGGTTGATCCGAGCGATCCCGAACGCTGAGAAACAGACATTTGATGTTCCGCTAATATTCCGCGACAAGAAGCCTGTCCCCGTGAGGAACGGGGACAGGCGGGTCCCTTACTTCTCCAGCGACACGTTCCAGAACGAGGCCCAAGGAGACGGCCAGAAACCCTTCAATCCGGGCGCCTTGGCCGAAAGTGCGCTAAAATTTCCAACCTTGATTATTGGTGCTTGCTCCATGATCAGCGACTGCACGGTGCCAAAAGCAGCAACGCGCTTCGCCGGATCGGCGGTGCCTGTCAGCGCCGTCATCGCATCCGCAATTTCTGGCGTGCTCCACCAGCCGACCGCCGTTGGAGAAAAGATATTGATCAGCGCCGGCTCAGCCAAGAACGGGCTGTGCGTGATGAAGATGTCCCACAATTCAGGATTCAGGATGCGCTGGGTCAGTGTCGCCCAATCGACGACCTCCATTTTCACGTCGAAACCAGCGAGCTTCAGGTATTCTGCAGCGACCAGCGCCATCTTGTAATGAAACTCGTACTGGCGACTGGTCAGAATCCGCAGCGGCGTCGGCGTCGTCAGCCCGGCGTCGGTGAGCAGCTTCTTTGCTGCATCGGCATCGCCGACATCATAGTTGCCCTCAACACCGACGTTGCTATGCCATTGGTATCCCTCCGGATACATTGCGCCCTCGACAGCAAAGAATTTCGGGTCGCCAAAGGCGGCAGCGAGCATATCGCTTTCGCTGAGGGCCGCCTGCACGGCCTTTCTCACCTTTACGTCAGCAAGAACGCCTTGCTTGGCATTCATGCGCATCATCAGCCAACCGGAGTTCTGCAACAGAACCGCCTCTGACTTGCTGTCGGCGAGCCGGCCCATTTGTTCGACGGGCAGCGAGTCCGTATATGCAAATTGCCCCGCAATGGCCCCTTCGAGACGGGTGGAGGCGTCCGGTGCCGGAACGAACCTGATCTCGTCGAGATAAGCGATCCTCGCACCAGCATAACCGGAGCCTTCCTCGGCGCGCGGCTTGTATTTGTCAAAGCGCGTCAGCTGGATGTATTGATCCGGCTTGCGCTCCTTGAGCTGATAGGGGCCGGTGCCGATGACCTCGACCATCGGGTCTGCCTGCTTTTCGCTGGGCAGCATGATCGCGGCGGAATTGTTGAATGCAAGCAGAGCCGGCAGTGCTGAATAGGGCTTGGTCAGGGTGATACGAATTGTCGACTGATCGACAGCCTCGATCTGCTTGACGGTCGGAGCGATCTGCTTACCCCGGCCTGCGAGCTTCATCCAGCGGTCCAGGGAAGCGACGACGTCTGCGGCGTCGAACTGGGTGTCGTCGTGGAAGACGACGCCCTGGCGCAGCTTGATGGTGTACACGGTCCCATCGTCGCTCACCTCGGGCAAGCTCTCCGCCAGCAGCGGCGCGACATTCCAGTTCTTGTCGAAGGTAAAGAGCGTCTCGAAGATGTGCTGGCTGATCATGCCGACGAGATCTGTCGACGTAACCATCGCGTCGAGCGTTGGTGGCTCTCCAACCGTCGCGACATTGATGATGCCACCTTTGGTTGGCTCCGCATAAGCCGCAGATGCGGTTGAAAGCGCGGCCAACGCAGAAACAACAGCCAGTCTCATCGTCATAATGCCAGTCCTCCCAGACTTCCAGTGTAATGGAATATATTCCATATTTTAGAGGCTAGGCTTTTGTCGGTTGTTGTCAAACCTTTTCTGCCGATCCAGTGGCATTGATGCTTGGGCCAATGCACGTCGATCCCTCTTCGCCGAGCTACTTCGGGGCGCGAAGGTTTGCCCGGTTAGGATCGGCCCTGATGGCATAGAACAGCGTGCCCACGCCCACACGGCCGTGAAGCTTGGCGTTGCGCTTCGGTTGTGGAGCGGCGCCGCGTCAGCGGTCCCTGATCTGGTGGAGCTGATGCCTGGACCGCGGCTGGATCTCGATATCGCTAGGCGACATGGCCTGCGTCTGGTCTTGCTGCCATGACCGAACCTGCCGAGATATATTGTATATATATACTTAAATTCATGTGCATCTTAAAAGCAACTTCGTGAATAGATGATAGTTTGATAATTGATCACCTCCGTAGGTCGCATGGGGGTGCGGTGTGGTCGTGTCAAGTATCTTTCCCGAGATGCAACAGACTGGTACGAATGGCTCAAAAGTACGGACTCTCAATTATTCAGTCTCAGGTGATACGGACTCTGATAGCTTTAAATCTTGGCAACAGCTTCTGGCGTCGCTGTTCAGGGTGACGCGGCCGTTTCATCGGCGAGAGCATGGTTTTTTCGCCTCGCTGACCGTTTACCACCTAGGCTTGGCGCTGGTTCTGCACGGAAAGAGCGATGCCGTGCGTTACTCGCGATCCGATGCCTGGACCCTGCGCGATGACTTGGATCATCTTTTCATCCATGTCTGCAGCCAGGGCGGCGGCCATCTCAGGCGCGCCGGCGAGAACAGGCGGCTGAACCATCTCGATGTCGGGATCGTCGACCTGGCAAGCCCGCTCGATTTCGTCGCCTATGCCAGCGAAAGCGTAAGCCTTGTGTTGCCGCGATCGCTCCTGTCGCCGACCACCGGCGAACTGGACAGGCAGCATGGCCGCATTCTGTTGCGGGACACCCCGGTTGGCGGTCTGCTTGGGCAGCACATCGTGACCCTGTGCCAGACGGCGCCACGGCTATGGCTCCACGAGGCGGTGGCGCTCGCTCGGGTGACGGCGAACCTGGCCGACACATGCCTGGGCATCGGCGCCGTCTCGTATCCGGCGCCCACGACGACGTCTCACGGCGGTCTCATGCGGTCCATCCGAGGTTACATCGAAGAGCGGCTGCATCAGCCGGACCTGGCGCCCGAAGAAGTGGCCTCAGCGTTCCTCATTTCGCGAAGCCAACTCTATCGGTTGTTCGAGACATCTGGCGGCGTCAGGCACTACATCAGCCGTCGCCGCCTTCGCCGCGCGCTGCTCGACATCTGCAGCCCGGCCCTTCGCCATAGGCGTATCGGCGACATCGCCTACGATCTCGGCTTCAGGAATGAGGCTCATTTCAGCCGGATCTTCCACGACGCCTTCGGCAGTTCGCCCCGTGCTGCACGCGCTGCCAGCAAGCGCGGCGATGCTGAATGGCTCGCGGTCGCCTCTCCCGCACCGGGCGGTAATCAGCTGGAGCATTGGCTCAAAGAGTTGATGGCTGGGTGACCTACCCACAGGCGCCTCGCGGTGGAGAGCCAGCAGAGCTTGCTGGGACAGACAGACATGTTTTTGGGACGCCAGCCGGAGGACGGGTCTCCGAAAATGCGACAGATTATATTTAGCGGCGTGGCGGAAGGTTACTTAAAATACTACGAAATATTCTTGGAGTTCCAAGAGTTTCGTGGGAGCGCGCTTCGCGGCGATTTCTGTTGTGTCTGATTTTTGTCAACCATAGTTCCAGGAGGCCAAAATGGCGAAGCTACACATCTACAAGAAGGTCGGGAATACATGGACGAAGATCGCCAATGGTGACGGCACCGTCAGCACCGACGAGCCGTTCACGGTTACCTTGTCGTCAGGGTCCGTCACCAGCGGAAACACCTACGACATCAGGCAAGGCCAGTCGGTGACCGGTGACCTGTGCAATTGCACTGCGGTCAACGGCAAGAACGCGACCTTCAGCGCGGCGGCGGCCGACGAGGTGGAGACCTACGAACGGGATGTCGCACGGCAGAGCCTGGCGAGCTTCTACGCGGCCCTGGACGCTGTGTCCAAGGCAGTGACAATCCTTGTCGATCTCGATGACCTGGCCACGCTCAAGACCAACAACTACGCCATGTGTTTTGCCAAGAAGGTCGCCTCCGGCAGCGACGGCGGCAGCTACAACGTCGTCTGGCAGTCGCTGACCAAATATGTCTACAGCACTGCCTTCTCGTGGACGCCTCAATTCTCGCTGTTCGGCACCAATGTCTTCGCCGACACGGTGACGGTCACGGCGACAACCAACCAGCGGGCGCTCGGCCTCGGCCAGCAGTGCCTGCTCGACGCGAACGGTATCCTGCAGCCGCCGGCGACCGGCGGTCCAGTCACCGGTGTCTCCATGCAGAACCAGTTCGGCCTGATCCACCCGGCGCTGAGCCAGATCTCGACGCTGAACGGTGTCCAGCAGACGACGCCGCTCTACGTGGCGCCCAGCGGCATGGTTCAGGGCTCGGTGACGCTGACCCCGATCGACACCGTGATGGTGTGGTTCCAGCAGGACATCGCCACCTCAACGATGTTCAGTTCGGCTCGCTCCATGTCCACCGAGATCGACCTCACCTCGACCAACACCGCCACCCGCCTCTACAAGGGCGGCCAGTGGTCGACCCCATCCTGACCTGCAAAGACTCCCGGGCGGTGCTCGTCGCCCGGGAGGTCTTTCGCGGCAACGCAATACCCCCTCACCATCGTTCGGCGCTCGTCGCACCTGTCATGAAACCATCATGCTGTTGTCATCGCGCTGAAATCTCATTGCCCCAAACGAGGACCGCAATTCCGTTCAGGCAAAGAGGTTTCCCATGTCACGCAAGCTCCTGCTTTTGACGTCCGCGCTGGCGGCGTCCGCAGCCTTCCCCGCTTATGCCGACCAGGCGTTCAACCGGATCGCCACCTTCCCGGTCGCAACCAATCTGCCGGCTGGCGTCGACGCCGCGACTCTGACCTCGTCGGAGATCATCGCCGCGACCGAAGACGGCATGACGCTGGTCTACTCCGACAGCCCGCTCGGCGCCGTCGGCTTCATCGACATCACCGACGCCAAGGCGCCGAAGGCTGCCGGTATCGTCAAGATCGAAGGCGAGCCGACTTCCGTTACGGTCCTGGGCGGCAAGATCTTCGCCGGCGTCAACACATCGAAGACCAAGCAGGAGCCTTCGGGCAACCTGACCATTATCGACCTCGCCTCCAAGGCAATCGACGCCTCCTGCGATCTCGGCGGCCAGCCGGACTCGGTGGCGCTGAGCAAGGACGGCAAGTTCCTCGCCATTGCGATCGAAAACGAGCGCGACGAAGAGCTGAACGAAGGTGCGCTGCCGCAGCTGCCGGCCGGCAATCTGAAGATCGTCTCGTTGAAGGACGGTACCGCCGACTGTGCGTCGATCAGGACGGTCGACCTGACCGGTATCGCAGCGGTTGCGCCGGAAGATCCGGAGCCGGAATTCGTCGCCTTCAACGAAGCTGGAGAGATCGCCGTCACGCTGCAGGAAAACAACCACATCGCGATCGTGGATGCAGCCTCGGGCAAGATCGTCTCGCATTTCTCGGCGGGCGAAGTGACGCTCGAAAACGTCGACACCAAGAAGGACGGTGCTCTGAGCTTCACCGGCAAGGTCGAGAACGCTGTGCGCGAACCCGATGCGGTGAAGTGGCTCGACAATGATCGTCTCGTCGTTGCCAATGAAGGCGACTACAAGGGCGGTGCGCGCGGCTTCACCATCTTCTCCAAATCAGGCGAAGTGCTCTACGAGTCCGGTCCATCCTTCGAATACCAGGCCGCCGCCGCCGGTCACTATCCCGACGGCCGCAACAAGAAGGGTATCGAGCCGGAAGGCCTGGAGTTCGCCCAGTTCGGCGGCCAGAAATACATCTTCGTTGCCGCCGAGCGGGCGTCGCTGATCGGCGTCTACAGAGACACCGGCAAGGAGCCGGAATTCGTCCAGCTGCTGCCCTCGGGCATCGGCCCCGAGGGCCTCGTCGCCATCCCGCAGCGCAACCTGCTGGTCACCGCCAACGAGACGGATCTCGGCGAGGACGGCCTCGCACGTTCGCATGTCATGGTCTATGAGCTCGGCGAAGGTGCAGCCAACTATCCGCAGATCGTGGCAGCTCCCAACGAAGACGGCACGCCGCTCGGCTGGGGCGCACTTTCGGGTCTCGCCGCCGATCCCAAGGAAGCCGGCAAGCTCTATGCGGTGTCGGACTCGGTCTACCGCTCGGCGCCGGCGATCTTCACCGTCGATACCACCAAGAGCCCTGCCCTGATCACCGCAAAGACCGTCGTCACGCGTGACGGCAAACCGGCGCAGAAGCTTGATCTCGAAGGCCTGGCACCGGATGGCAAGGGCGGCTTCTGGCTCGCCTCCGAAGGCCGTACCGACAAGCTGACCCCGCACGCCATCTTCAACGTCAACGCCAAGGGTGAGATCAAGGAAGAAATCGCGTTCCCGGCCGAGCTGCTGGCGCACGAGACCCGCTTCGGCCTCGAAGGCATCACCACGCTTGGCGAAGGCGACGACCTGACCCTGGTCATGGCGATCCAGCGCGAATGGGCAGACAACCCCAAGGGCCAGGTCAAGCTCTTGGCCTACAAGCCCAAGGACAAGGAATGGTCGGCGGTCCGCTATCCGCTCGACAAGACCGAGAAGGGCTGGGTCGGACTGTCGGAGATCACCGCCCATGACGGCAAGTTGTTCATCGTCGAACGCGACAATCTGATCGGCCAGGAGGCAGTCAACAAGCGTCTCTACTCGGTCGCGCTCGAAGGTTTTAAGCCGGCCAAGCTCGGCGGTGAGCTGCCGGTGGTGGCGAAGACGCTGGTGCGCGACCTGGTGCCGGATCTCAAGGCCGCGAGCAACGGCTACGTCGTCGACAAGGTCGAAGGTTTTGCCATCGATACGTCGGGTGAGGCCTTTGTCGTCACCGACAATGACGGCGTCGACGACTCCTCGGGCGAAACCCTGTTCATTCGTCTGGGCAATATCGCAGCGGTCAACTGATCGGATGACGTCAGTCGAAACGAAAAAGCCGCGGCATCGATGCCGCGGCTTTTTCTGCTGTCCGGCGTTGCGGAGGCTGGATGGTGTTCGTTCAATCGATCTGCAGGACCAGCGCCGGATGCAGCTTCTTCAGGTTCGGCAGCGACTTCGACTGCCATGGGATCTCGGAGCTGCCGCGCACGACGAGTTGCACATCTGGGTGTTTGCGCACCTCGATGGTGAACTTGGCCAAAAGGTTGATGCCGGATGAGTTGAGAAACTCGAGGTCGGTCAAGTTGAGTGTCATCGTCTCAGGCTTTTCAGCCAGAATGGCGGTCATGACA
The DNA here is from genome assembly GCF_050859125.1 of Aminobacter sp. BA135. Lineage (NCBI taxonomy): Bacteria > Pseudomonadati > Pseudomonadota > Alphaproteobacteria > Hyphomicrobiales > Phyllobacteriaceae > Aminobacter > Aminobacter sp. BA135. The sequence goes on along the minus strand of NZ_CP139573.1, from coordinate 312,046 downwards.
GCCAGCACCGGCGCATAGGCTTCGGAGCCGGCAAGCCGCATGGAGCCGTCGAAATAGACATCGCTGTTTTCGGTCCAGACGCGATAGTCATCGGTTCTTACTTCCATGTGCGCTTTCATTCTTTCCTAGTGAGTCTGCGAGATCGGGATCGTGGCGTAGGTCTCGACGTGCACCCGGTTGCTGGACTCAACCGGGCTGAAGATCCATGCCAGTCTGGCGCCATAGTCGCTCATCAGCGTCAGCAATCCAAGCCCCGAGCCGGTAGCATCGGGGTCGGCGGCATTTGCCTCGATTTGCTGGATCAAAAGGTCGCTCGGATCACCTATTGTAATCTGGGAAAGGAGCCTCTGAAACGTCGCCGCAGTCTTGTCGGCGACGACGTTGGAAACCTTCACCTTGAAGTTGTCGGAATCCATCGATGCTTCGACGATGATCTCACCCGGCTCGCGAAACTTCACTGCATTCTCGATCAGTTCGTTGACCAGATATCCGATGCTGTGACGCACTTCCTTGTAGTCGCTTCGCGACGCGTGAAAGGGCAGTGCGAAAAGATCGGCAATGAAATCCGAAGTCGTTGCGCAATGGTGCCATTTCAGGTCCAGTGGCCCGTCAAACAACCTGACGCGGCTGATGTTGTCGCGCATGCCCATCGCAATGTCGGCCGGTCCATACATAGTTGTCATGTGCTCACCTATGCCTCATGACGACGAGTGTAATATCGTCGTGTATCTTCCGTGTGCCGATATACGCCATCAGATCGTCGACAATTCCGGTCTTGATCTCTTCGGCGCTGCCGCCATAGCGCGAGCGTGCACTTTCGCTGAGCCGGTCGAGCCCGAACAGCTTGCCACCTGATCCCTCCGCCTCGGTCACGCCGTCGGTGTGGAGAATGATGACGTCGCCACTGCTGAATGGGATGTTGCGTGTCCCGACGAAGGGTGAGATGTCGCGTTCGAGGCCGACCGGCAGGCCGAGGTCGAGCGTGTCGATCCGCTCGACCTTGCCCCCGTCGCGGACGACAAGAACTTCTTCATGCTGGCCCGACAAGACCAGGCGCTCGTCTTCATAGTCGAGGAAAGCGAGCGACAGGTGCTTGTCCGAGTTGGTGCGTTCAAGGTTCTTGAAGATGGCGCGGTTCAGCCGGTCGAGGAATTGCCGGGGATTGTCCTCGCCGGTCTCCTGCAATGCGCGTGCGACCGACTGCACCATCAACATCAGCACGCCGCTCTCGAGGCCGTGTCCGGTGACGTCGCCGATGCCGATCTTCAGGCGATGGCCGTCCTGCAAGACGTCGTAGTAGTCGCCGCCGACCTCGTCTGCCGGCCGCATATAGGCCGCGATCTCGATGCCGGGGATCAGTGCCAGTTCGCGCGGCTTGGGCAACACCATCATCTGGATCTGGCGCGCGACGTCGAGTTCGGCGCCGAGACGGACGTTTTCGCTGCGCAGCTTTTCGTTGAGCGTCGAGATTTCGACATTGGCGTCTTCGAGATCCCTGGTGCGCGCGTCAACCAGCTGCTCGAGGTTCTCTGTGTGGAAGCTGATCTGCTCGGCCATGCGGTTGAAGGCCACACCGACCTCGCCCACCTCATCCTTCGACGGGATGTTGACGCGGACGGAATAGTCCTTTGCCTGCAGCCTCCTGGCGCCAGCTGCAAGCGCGCTGAGGCCTGCCGTGATGCGCTTGGACAAGCCAAACACTGCGGCAAACACGATCATCAGTGAAACGATGATGGCCAGGAGCTGATAAAGCAGAATCCGGTTGGTCGCCTTCGAAATGCTGTCCTGCGCTGCAAACAGCGCAGCATAGATCTCGCGCTCGGGCACGACGATGCCGACCGACATCGCCTGTTTTTCGATAGGCCCGGTGGTCCATAGGTTTGTCGGCTTCAGCCCCTTCAGGACAACGATGTAAGGGACGTCCTCCCCGTCCTTCTGCAAGAGGACATGCTGAATCGCACCGTCATTGCTGCTGTCGAGGTCGAGGGTTGCGATCGCTGGTTGGGTGCTGGCACGCAGAGAGCGCTCGAGGCCGGTAACCCCGTCCGTGCCCTTTTCATTTGAGGAAACCAGCCCGATCGTCGCTTCGCTCTTCGCGTTGATGGCGACCACATTGCCGTTCGGCATCGTGAGGAAGCCGAAACCCGTTTCGGCGATCTTGACGTTCTCGACGATCTCGGCGAGCTGGTCGAGGGTGATATCGGCGCCGGCGGCACCTGCCACGCCCGTGCGGTCGCGCGTCCACAGCGGATGGAAAAAGCTGACGATCAGCTTGCCGGTGATCGCGTCGGTATAGGGCGCGGTCTGGGTGATGTCGTTGTCAGGGATGAAACGCGACGCCGGATCGAGCGCCCATTTCTGCCACGAGCCATAGATGCCGGGGAAAAAGAACTCCCAGAATTCCGAATTGTTGTGGCCGGGATAGAGGCGATCGAAGGTCTGGGCCTGGTCCGTATAAGGCGCCGTCCTGAAGATCGGGCGCTCCTTTGGGCCAATGTAATACATCTGCAGCTTTGACGAACCGCTGGTCAGCAGGCTCGGCGCGACGAGGTCGAGCACCGCGCTGTTTTCAATCTCATCCTGGACCGCCGGCAGCGGCTTGTGGTCGGGGCCAAGCAGGTAACCCCAGACGCTGACCACGGAAGGTGCGCCTGGCAGGTTCTGCGCCCACTGTCCCTTGGTGTCATAGACCACATTCACCGAGGCTGCGGCCTGGTTTGCCAGCGTGGCGCCGACCTGCTTCTGCCGGTCAGGGTCGTCGATCTGCCCTTGTATGACGCCGGCAAGCGTCTTGACGTCGGCATGGACCCGGTCGAGCAACAGGTCGACCCGCGACGCCGTCGACTCGGCATATGAGCGGATATACTCCTGGTTTGCCGTCGTCAGGCCGGCGCCGACCTCGGAGGTCGCGTCCTGGGACAGCCGCTGCACGTTCCATAGCGCCAGGCCGCCGCTCATCAGCAGGTCGAACAGCACTGCTCCGCCCACCACCAGGACGAACTTCGCGCGGAAGGAATGCAGTCCGAAACGAGGGGTGTCCTGCATGTCCGTGCTCATAGTGGCTTCTGCCCTGAGGCAGCCCAGATTGGCCAACCGGCATACCCCTTCGGGTGGAGGGCGGCCGAGATGTGGTCCTTGAACCCTTGCCTGAACTGCTTGATGAACTCGCTGGAATCGCCGCGCTTGACGGCCATGTCGCCGGCATAGACGTCTTCCCATGCCGCGATCATGTCGGCAAAGTCCTTCGGATCGCCGTCGAGATTGGTGACCATGAACTGTTCGACGCGGATGTCGTCGAAGCCAGCATCGGCCAGATAGCGCCGGCTCTTGGGCCCGAGCTCGACGTCCATGTCGAAATGTTCGAACAGTTTGGCTACCTCGGTGTAGGTCCAGCGGATGCTTTCGCCGCGTGGTTCGCCCAGGCAGTGCGAGTTCTTCTCGTTGGTGATGTAGACCCGGCCACCCGGCTTGCAGATCCGGAACAGCTCCTTGAGGATTTGCGCCGGACGATTGAAGATCTGCAGCGAGTGCCGGCAGGTGACGAGATCGAACTGGTCGTCATCGAGCAGCATCTCGGAGGCATCGCCATAGGTGTATTCGATGCCGGTGATGTCGAACTCGCTGGCGACGTTGCGGGCGTAGGCCAGGCTCGACTTGGAGTGATCGAGGGCGACGATCCGCGACGGCTCGAACTCCTTCTGCACCAGCACCGCGAAATCACCGATGCCGCAGCAGATGTCGGCCATGACGATGCCCGGCCGCATGCCGTGACGCGGCAAGATAGAGCGTTCGTGACGCCAGGTCATCTTGGTCTGGGTCCGCAGGATGGGAATGAACCCACCCTCTTCTAGGAAGCTCTGGCCGGGGTAGAACTCGCTGTCATATTCCTCGACGGTGATACCCGGCTCGATCTTGCTGAGACGGCCGAATTTGCGCGTCGTCCAGCCGACGACGCTGGAGGTAATGACGACAAATCTCAGGTCCGGCCTGACCCGGCAGGCGTCGATGATGACGCGTGAAAAGGCATGGAACGCAGTGTTGTTCATCTGCGCGAGGCGTCTGACGTTGATGTAAAGCACGCCGCGGACGCTTTCGATGGATTCTTTCAGCAGGCCCAGGCTGGGCGCCAACTCGTCAATCGTTTGCGGGCGTACCGACCCGGCAAGCGAGAATTCCTGGTTGTTCAGGTCGAAATGCGCCTTGAAGCGCCCTGAAATACTGGAAGGGGCAGGGTGCGCAGTCAATTTGCCAGGCCCCCGAGCGGGAGGTCGACAACGATCGTGACCGTATCGGCATCAACCTCTTCAAGCCGAAGCGTGGCGTTGTAGTTGACGGTCAGTTCGAGAAGCATCACGTCGCGGCTGGGCGCGACATCGCCTGAAAGCGAACTCAGGTAACGCGCCTGCCGGTCGGCACCCTGGACCCGCGCAATGGCATCCTCCAGGAAGGTGTGCTCTTCCCGGCTGCAGGCAAACGTCAACTCGATCCGGTCGGTCTCGCCCAGGCGAGACAGCCTGCACTCGAGTGCTCCCCCAGAATGACGCGTCCTGAAAGTGACCTCCAGCAATTCATTCAGTGCGGACGAAAAGAGATTGGAGAAAAGAACGGAGTCTGGTCTGTTATGGCTGATAGTACGCGCAAGGTAACTCGAAATGTAGTCGCAATGCGCCCAATTCGAAAGGAAAGATGCGATCTCCATGTCGACCTGGATCATCGTGCGAAAACTTGGTTCCGCATTCGCATCTTTCGTAGGCATGTCACCCTCTTACCGTTCTGGCCGTGCAACAGGGTTGCTCGGCTTATCTGCGGTGTCCGGCCCGAAGTCGGTTCGCCGTCACACTATGCGTATGTATGGCCTTCTTCGCTTGCCCCGTCGAGGCAAGCTTGCAGGGTGTTGCCTGTCGTCATGATCGGTCTTGTTCTTGCGGCGCCTTCTGTTCCGCCGGCGGGCGGTCCGCAAACTCACCCGTCGCGTCCGCCCCCATCGGCCGCCCCAGGAAGTTGCCCTGCAAGCAATCGCAGCCCTCTTCGATCAGCCAGTTTGCCTGGCCGGCCGTTTCGACCCCTTCCGCGGTGACGCTGATACCCAGGCCGTGTGCCAGGCTCATGACGGACCGGACGATGGCCTGGCTCTTGCGGTCGGCCACCAGGTCCTTGATGAAATACTGGTCGATCTTCAGTGTGTCGAACGGGAAATTCTTGAGATAGCTCAGCGACGAGTAGTGCGTGCCGAAGTCGTCGAGGGAAATCCGGATCCCCAGGACGTTCAACGTGTTCAGCGTGTCGAGATTGTCGACTGTCTGCTCCAGCAGCACCGTTTCGGTGATTTCGAGCTCGATGCGGTCGGCGCGGATGCCGACCTTGTCGATGATGTGCGCCACGGTGTCGGTGAGCGAGCCACTCAGGAACTGCGCCGGCGACAGGTTGACCGCGACGTTCATGGACGATGGCCAGGTCATTGCCTGGCGGCAGGCCTCCTCGAGCACCCAACGGCCGATGTCGTCCATCAGGCCATCGGCCTCGGCGATCGGAATGAAGACGTTGGGCGGGATGAGGCCAACCTCGGGATGGTGCCATCGCAGCAGCGCCTCGAACCCGACTACCGTCGATGGCGGGCGGATGAGCGGCTGATATTCGAGATAGAGTTCCTGCCGTTCCAGGGCCATACGCAGGCTTCGCCTAAGGTTCTCCCGTTGCTCCAGAAGCAGCATCATCGAGCGATTGAAGGTGCGGGCGCAGCCACGGCCGTCGCGCTTGGCGGCGTAGAGGGCGATGTCGGCCGCCTTCATGAGCTCCTCGCTCTCGGCGCCGTGCTGCGGGCCGAAGGCGATACCGACACTCGCGCCGACAAACAGCGGGATGTCGTTGATGACGAAGGGCGCCTTGAAGGAATCGACGATCGCCTGAGCCAGCCGTTCGGCCGCCATGGGCTGCTGCTTGTTGGCCTGGATCACCGCGAACTCGTCGCCGGCATATCTGTAGGCCGCATCGCCGTCCTGGAGCGCGCCGCGGATTCGATTTGCCGCCAGCTGCAGCAAGGTGTCGCCAGTGCCATGGCCAAGCGTGTCGTTGACCGACTTGAAGTCGTCGAGATCAATCTGCAGCAGCGCCGACTTGTCCCGGGAATCGCCGCTTTCCGCCAGAACCTCGTCCAGGCGCTCGCTGAAGCGGCGGCGGTTCTGCAATCCGGTCAGCGCATCATGTGTCGCCTGATGCTGCAGAAGTTTGACGCGATCGGCTTCCTCGGTGGCAGCGCGGCCGTCATGACCGGTTTCCGCTGTCTCGATGATGCCGACGCCGTCGGCCATTCCGAAACAGAAAACCACTCCCGCCGGCTGGCCCGACAGCGCCTTGAGCTTGATTCGCGTCGACGAGCCATCGCGCGCGGCGAGCTGCATTGCCGCGCGAAGCTCGTTTTCGCCAAAGTTCGGATAGATCTCCCACGCCACCGCGCCCGGGGTCATGGCGTTTCCGCGAATGCTCTTCAGTCGGGCCGAGCAGTCGGTCAGCCGGAATTCGTGGTCATAAAACGATACGAGATCGGTGGTGTTGGCGAGGAAACCTGCAAGGCGTGCATCGCGGGCCATCGAGAGGTTCGAGGGCCCCTGCCCTCCGCCTCTTTTGTCCCCAGCCTTCGGATACCCAAACCAATTCCAAAAGCGGTACAAGTCCGCATCTCCTTACCGCATGACGTAAAGTTAGCACAGCGGAACAAGGGCTTGCAAACGGCTGGCGAGCAAACTCCACAACCATCCATGGCGTCTGCGGATGCGCGACATATCGCTAACAAATGCAGAATAGCTTGCTTGCCGCTGTTGCGAATTGCCGCTTCCGGCTCACAAAGCAGGAAGCTGGAAGGAACTGTTAACCACTCGCTTCCTATTGCTCGGGAGACGTTTCATCAGCGAGTCTTGAGCATGGGAAGCACGCGTTTGCCTCGAGTGAATTTTTCGAACCAAGCCTCGCACGATGACGGCCCGGATCGCCTGGAAAACAAGGGGGACAGGACGCAGCTGCCGTCGGCAACCGACGGTCCCGGCTGGCAGGATTATTTCTTCCTGGCGCCCAATGTCCGCTTCACCCGCACGCCCGATTACGATGCCGCCAAACGCCAGGCCTATGAGGCGGCAGAGGCTGCACACAATGAAGCGCAGGCGAACGCCGCAACCAGCCAGCCGCAGATGGCCGAGCCGGTGGCATCTGCACCGGTCGCCAGCCCCGCCCCAGCAAGGCCGGCAACCGTGACGACGGGGGCCCAGGTCGTTGAGGCCCTGCAGGCGCAGATCGCCAGCAGGATTGCAGTGCAGGCGGTTCAGGCACCCTCGCCAGTGCCAGTCACCCCCATGCAGCCCGTCGCCACACCAACGCAGCCGCCAGCCAGATCCGCCGGCGCCGGTGAGGTTCCTGCGGCCCAGCAGAAGAAGGCCCGCTGGTCCTATCTTTCCGATCATGCATTTTTTGAATTGATGGCTCCGCACGCGTCAGACGGCCCTTCGCCGGCAGCGGTGGTCGTTGCGCCGCGCCAGGCCCCGGCGCCGGTCCGGGTGGCCCAGACACCGGTCGTCACACGGCAAGTCGAACTGTCGGCTGCGGAACTCACGGCCCTGTTTCGGGTGATCGAGTGCATTCCGACCCAACAGGTCAGCACGGCGCCTGCGGCGCCAGCCAACTCAAATGAGGCGAAGATCGAAGTTCCCGCGATCGCCGAGCCAGCTCCGGTCATCGCAACCGCGTCAGAGCCAACCAGGCCGGAGACGGTCAACATCACCATTGCCGAGTCGCAGGCCTCCGTCCGCCCGGTGTCGCCCTTGCCGCTGATGGGCAAGATCGTGCCGGCGACCACCGGGGAAGCCTATCAGCTTCCCTCCGAAGAGTTGTTGCAGCTGCCGCCGGCAGGCCAGGGCTTCTACATGTCGCAGGAGCGGCTGGAGCAGAACGCCGACCTGCTGGAAAGCGTTCTCGAGGACTTTGGCGTGCGTGGCGAGATCATCCATGTTCGCCCGGGCCCTGTTGTGACGCTCTACGAATTCGAGCCGGCGCCGGGCGTGAAATCGTCGCGCGTGATCGGCCTTGCCGACGACATCGCTCGCTCGATGAGCGCGATCTCCGCGCGTGTCGCGGTCATCCCCGGCCGCAACGTCATCGGAATCGAACTGCCCAATGAGACGCGCGAGACGGTCTATTTCCGCGAGCTGATCGAATCGGACGGCTTCCGCAACACCGCCTGCAAGCTGGCGCTCTGCCTCGGCAAGACGATCGGCGGCGAGCCGGTCATCGCCGAACTCGCCAAGATGCCCCATCTGCTCGTCGCAGGTACCACCGGCTCGGGCAAGTCTGTCGCCATCAACACCATGATCCTGTCGCTGCTCTATCGGCTGAAGCCGGAAGAGTGCCGCCTGATCATGGTCGACCCGAAGATGCTGGAGCTCTCCATCTATGACGGCATCCCGCATCTGCTGACGCCTGTCGTCACCGATCCGAAGAAGGCGGTCACGGCACTCAAATGGGCAGTGCGCGAGATGGAGGATCGCTACCGCAAGATGGCGCGGCTCGGCGTGCGTAACATCGACGGCTACAACGAGCGTGCCGCGATCGCCCGCGACAAGGGCGAAACGGTGGTGATGCAGGTGCAGACCGGCTTCGAGAAGGGCACCGGCGTGCCGCTGTTCGAGGAGCAGGAAATCGACCTTGCCCCGATGCCCTATATCGTCGTCATCGTCGACGAGATGGCCGACCTGATGATGGTCGCCGGCAAGGAGATCGAAGGTGCGATCCAGCGCCTGGCGCAGATGGCACGTGCCGCCGGCATACATCTGATCATGGCAACCCAGCGACCCTCGGTCGACGTCATCACCGGCACCATCAAGGCCAACTTCCCGACCCGCATCTCGTTCCAGGTGACGTCCAAGATCGACAGCCGCACCATCCTTGGTGAGCAAGGCGCCGAACAACTGCTCGGCCAGGGCGATATGTTGCACATGGCCGGAGGCGGCCGCATCGCCCGCGTCCACGGCCCGTTCGTCTCGGACGCCGAGGTCGAGCATGTCGTCAATCACCTCAAGGCACAGGGACGTCCCGAGTATCTCGAGACCGTCACCGCCGACGAGGAGGACGAGGTGCCGGACGTCGATGACAGCCCGGTCTTCGACAAGGGCTCGGTCGCTGCCGAGGACGGCGATGCAATGTATGACGAGGCGGTGAAGGTGGTGCAGCGCGACAAGAAGTGCTCGACTTCCTATATCCAGCGCCGCCTCGGCATCGGCTACAACCGTGCTGCATCTTTGGTCGAGCGCATGGAAAAGGAAGGCCTCGTCGGCGCGCCGAACCATGTCGGCAAGCGCGAGATCATGGCCGGTCGCCGTGACCACGCGCAGACAAATGACGATCAGGAGTGATCGCAGGCCTGGTTGAAAGACGGGGCGGTGTGAACCGACCCGTCCTTGCTCGCGGCTACTTGATGGCCTGCAGCTTGTCGATGGCGGCGGTGAAGCCCGCCAGCGACACCGGGATCGCCACCGCCTTGCGCGTGACCGATTCCATGCCAACGTTCAGATTGGTGCCTGCCTTCATTGCCGTGATCAATTCCGGCGTCAGTGGTGCCGCGGCATAAGCGCCGTTCTGGTCGCTCGTCTGAATCGCGACGGTCACCTTCTCACCCTGGTCGATCTGGTAGGACGCGCCGGAGGGCAGGAACAGGCCATGCGGCAGCGCAAGCAGCATGGCTAGGCCGCCTTTGTCGTTTTCCTTGCGAATAGTGACCGTCAACACACGCTGACCTGTCTTCGACTCGGTGAGGTTCTGCGACACCTGGCATTGTAGTTCGTTGATCGTCGCACCGCTGGCGCAGTTGACTGCCCAGGGATTGGCGTCGGCCGGCTTGGCGTCTGCGGGCTTGGCTTCCTGCGCGAATGCGCTGCCGGCAAACAACAGTCCGACTGCGGCGGCCATCATGTTGATGATGCGACCTTGCTTTGTTGTTCGCGTGAACGTGGAGCGCATATTGCTTGCCTTTTCTGGGAAATCGACTTGGTGAACTGCGCGAAACTTATGCGCAAACAATCATATTAGGTGTTGCTTGACGGCAACATCTTTGTTTTTTGTGTGTGTACACGCGTTGGTAGCAAAGACTCCTCTTGCAAGTGCCGGGCATTGGCAGATCAATCGCAGCAACCAAGAACGCCCCCCTTGGATGGATGATCTATGCATTCGCGTTTGTTCCTGCCCGGAAACGCAAGACAAGCAGTGTCTAATGTACCGCCCGCGACCGCGACGCATGTTTCGGTCGAGTATAGGCTGTCGCGCAGCGCTCGGGGCTTGTTGCGGACGTCCGCCCTTTCAACGATCGCGTTGGCCTTGTCGGGCATGGCGGCCTTTGCCGAGGAAGGCGGGCTGTGGCAGCCGCAAGTGCGCGCCATCATCGGCGCCAACAATGACGGCGCCACCGCGGCGCTCGAAGGTTTCGTTCCGCTCAAGCAGACAGCCGAATCGGTCCTGTTCCTCGATGTCAGGGCCAAGCACGATTTCGAGGACGGTTTTGGCCAGGACTTCGGCATCGGCATCCGCCGGATCGTCAATCCGGACCTGATGCTTGGCGGCTATGCCTACATCAACACCCAGCGACAGGACGGACACCAGTTCACCGGCGCCACGCTGGGTCTCGAAGCGATCACGACCAATTTCGACGCGCATGTGAACGTCTTCCTGCCGATCAGCGGAGACCGGGCAGAACAATCGACCAGCTCCAGTCTGTCGATGGTCGGCAACCAACTGCTCGAGCAGATATCGGTCATCGACCGGCGCAATTATGCCGCATGGGGCATCGAGGGTGAGATCGGCGCGCAGGTGCCGGTCGAGCTGCCCGAGAACCATGCGCTTCGGCTCTCCATCGGCGCCTACCATTTCGGCGACCCCGACGGCGATGACGATAGCATCACCGGCGGCAAGGCGGCTTCGAATATCAGATCGGCGACGTCTTCGGCAGCGGCGCGTCCCTCGCCTTCGCCGGCGAGGTGCGCAACGACAATCGCGACGATACGCAGTTCGCCGGCAGCGTCAGGCTGACGATCCCGTTCAATGCGGGCGGCGAGGCCCAGGGTGACGCCGAGGGACCGGAGCCGGTCTATGCGGTCAGCGAAGGCTTGCGCAAGCGGGTCAACGAGCGCTCCGCGGCGACATCGGTGTCCGTATCGAGGGTGGCGAAAAGCTCGTCGGCTCGTCGACGCGGGTGGCGATAAACGCCGCCACGGGCTCGGCGTTCGGCAAATTCTTCTCGCCGACGGCGCCAACACGCTCGGCTCGGTACGTTAGGCGATCCGACGACCCTGGATGATGCCGTCACTGATGCGGGCGCCAACGGTTTTGTCGTCGTGCTTGGCGGCAGCGGCAACCTGCTGACGGCGGGCGTGACACTGGCCAACGGCCAGACGGTCATCGGCGGTGGTGAGAGCGTCACCGCCCAGCTGTTCGGCGGCGGCACCGGTTCCTACAATCTCGGCGGCAGCAACGGCACTATCGCCGGCACAAACGCCGGCAACAACGTCATTACGCTCGGCAACGGCAACACGCTCCGGGGCATCACCATCACAGGCGGTGCCGACGGCATCTTCGGCAACAACGTCAACGGCGCGACCCTGACCAGCGTGACCGTGAGCGGCGCCGGCGGCCATGGCGCCAACTTCACCGGCACGTCGACGGCATCAAGGGTTCCAATTTCACCTCGACCGGCAATGGCCTCGATGGCCTGCACATCGTAGGCAACGGCACCTACAATTTCACCGGCACCACGCTGCTGCAGGACAATGGCGACGATGGCCTGGATATTGCTGGCCAGGGCACCTACAGCTTCGCCATCCTGAATGCGCAGGGCAATGCGGACGCCGGCATCTACGTCGCCGGCACCTCCGTTGCGGGCAGCTTCACAACCACAGGCGGCACCGTTTCGGGCAATGGCGGCATCGCCGTCTTCATCGACCCGATCACGGCCCATGTGACCCTGAATTCGATCAGCCATACCGGCGGCACGTCGGGCGTGGTGCTCGACAACTCGCCGGCAGCTTCACCGTCACCGGCAGACGACGATCTCGAACACGTCTGGCCGGCGATCGACATCGTCAATTCGCCGGCGTCGATCCGTTTCGGCGACATCAGCATCACCAATCCGGGTGGCGACGGCATCTCCTTTGCCGGCGTCAATGCCACTGTCGTTGCCGGCAACATCGTCATTTCGGGTCTGGGCCTCGGCACCGGTCTCGATTTCTCCGGCAGCAGGACGAATTTCACCGCCCAGTCGGTCGACATCACAGGTACCGGCGCCGGATCGATCGGCATCGATCTCGCCCAGACCGTCGGCGGCTCGACGATCGTCATCACCAATGGCGGCGTCATTGCCAATGTCGGCACCGGCGTCCGCCTCGGTATCTCCGGCTCGCTGGTCAATTCTGCAAATGCCCAGTTCACATTCGGCGGCGGCTCGATCTCGGGCGTCACTGCGTCGCTCGACGCGCGCGGCCTCAACCAGACGCTCGGTAGCTATGCCTTTGGATCGACGACCTTCGTCGGGCCGCAGCTCTTCGACGCCCAGAATCTGATCTTCGTCGGCGCCTCGGCCACCGGTTCGGGCACAGGCTCGTCGCTGCTGGACCTGGCCTCGATCGCCACCGCCGATGCCAACACCGACGGCACGGCGATCTTCGTGCTGGTCAACCGTGGCACGGACATCAACGACGCCGACGGCTTCTCGCTCAGTGCCGGCCAGACACTTGCTTCCTTCGGCAACGGACGACAGTTCTCGCTCGGCGGCGTGCCGATCAACGTGACCGGCGCCAACGTCCAGCACAGCACCACCATATCGGACGCCGGCGGCGCCGCGACACTGACAAACACCGGTGGCGGCGACACGGTCACATTGGCCAACAACACGTCGCTGCTCGACTTCAACTTGTCCAATGCAGGCGGCGGCAACGGCATCTATGGCAACAACGTCACCAACGTCGCACTGACGGGGCTGACGATTTCGGGTGCCGACCTCAATGGTGTACTGCTCGCGGGTACCAGCAGTGTCACGGGTTCCAACCTGACGTCGTCGGGCAATGGCGGTGCCGGTCTCTCGCTCCAGGGTGGTGGCACCTACGCCTTTACCGGCACGACCACGCTGACCGGCAATACGGGTAGTGGACTGCTGATCGGCAGTGGCTCCGGCAGCTACAGTTTCGACACGCTCAACGCGACGGGCAACGGCTCCAGCGGCGTCGTTGCCACCGGCACGTCGGCGGGTCTGCTGACGATCGACGGCGGAACCATCTCCGGCAATGCATCTTCCGGTTTCGACACCACAGGCCTCGGCCTCGATGTCACGCTGAGCAGCCTGAGCCAGACCGGTGGCGCGACCGGCATCAACCTCAACGGCGTTTCCGGAAGCTTCGCCGTTTCCGGCACGACGACGACTTCCAACACCACCAGCCACGGTATCTCGATCGTCAGCAGCTCGGCGACGGTCGGCTTCGCGGGCGCAGTCACGATCAGCAATGCCGGCGGAAGCGGCATCCTGCTCGACGGCAACTCGGGCGCAGTTGGCTTCGCCGACGTGACGATCAGCCAGCCAAGCGCCAATGGCATCGACGTCCAGGGCGTCAACGGAACGATCAATTTCCAGAACATCGACGTTACCGGCGTCTCGGCTACCGGAACAGGGCTCGACCTGTCGGGCAGCAGCTCGACCTTCACGGCAACGACGCTCGACATTGCCGGAACCGGCGGCACCTCGACGGGTATCGACCTCTCCGGCACCTCGGGCGGCACCGTCACGATCGGCAGCGGCGTTATTTCGGGCGTCGGCACCGGTGTCCAGATGGGCCCCAATGGGGCGATCGGCGCGACTGCGAACACCACTTTCTCGTTTGGCGGCGGCTCGATCACCGGCACTGTCGCCTCGCTCGATATGCGCGGGCTTCTGGCCGGCAGTGGCACCTACGCCTTCGGCACGACCGCTCTGGTCGGTCCGCAACTGTTCGACACGGCCAATCTGATTTTCGTCGGATCGTCCAACACCGGTTCGGGCAACGGTTCGAGCGTCAACGACCTCATCAACGCCGCCGCCGCCGACGACCTGACTACTGACGCCAACACGATCTTTGTCTTCGTCAAGTCTTCGGCACTCGATCTCATCAACACTGACGCCGATGGCTTCACGCTTGCCAACGGCCAGTCGGTGGTGTCCTTCGCCAATGGCGCGACGGTCGACCTGGGAGCGCCGCCTGCCAACGTCACCGGCGCCAATGTCGTCACCGGCGCGACCCAGGTGGATCCCTTCGGCCATGGTGGCGCGGTTCTCAATAACGCCGCCGGCAGCGCCATCAACCTAGCCAATGGCAACCTCGTCCAGAACCTCACCGTCAGCAATGGCGGCTCGGGTGCTGCCATCGACGGGACGAGCATCTCGGGCCTCAATGTTGCCGGCGTCACGATCGCCAGCGCTGTTACCGGACTCGACCTGACCGGTGCTGCCGGCGCGATCGGCGTGCAGAACCTTGCTATCCAGTCTGCCCAGACCGGCATCCTGCTGGCCAACACGGCTGCCACCGTTACCTTCACCGGCGCCAATACGATCGGCAGCGTCAGTGGCACCGCACTGTCGTTCAACAATTACAGCGGCACGGCGACCTTCGCCAATCTCGACATTTCGGGCGCATTCACCGGCATCAACATCGCCGGCGGCTCCACCGGCACGATGAGCTTCGACGCGGCGAGCTCGATTGCCAACAGTGCCGGCATGGCGTTCAACATCGATAGCTCGACGCCCGACCTGACCTATAACGGCACCATCAACCACAGCAGCGCGGCAAGCGCTGTGCGCGTCAGCTCCATGACCGCAGGCAGCGCGACATTCGGAGGTGCAATCACCGCCAGTACCGGCGTGGCCAATGCCATCGACCTCACCAGCAATGCCGGCGGCACGATCAATTTCACTGGTGCCCTCAACCTGACCACGGATGGCGGCTTCGGTTTCAGGGCCATCGATGGCGGCACGGTGTCGGTGACGGCGGCCGGCAACACCATCAGCACCGGCGCCGGCGTGACGGAACGCGGCATCCAGCTCGGCGGCACCGGCCTGACGATTGGCACTGGCGGAATCAGTTTCGCCAGCGTGACCGTCGACGGCTCCGGTGGCACAGTGCCGACCGGCATCCTCATCGAGAACACCAGCGGCGGCAACGTCACCTTCGGTACCGTCAACATCAGCCGTGCCATGGGCGACGCCATCCGGCTGACAAATGTTCAGAGCGGCACCTATACCTTTGGTGGTACGACCACCATAGCAATGGTTGGCGGAACGGGTCCGGGCTTCGCCGTCCAGGGCAGTGCCGCCACCATCAACGTCAACAACCTGGTCACGTCCAATGTCGCCGGCGCCGACGTCAGCCTGACCAACAACACCGGTACGATCTCGATCGGCGGTACCATCACCAACGGCGGCTCCGGTGACGGCGTCGTCGTTTCGGGCGGCAGCGCTGCGATCACCATCGGAGCCGCGATCTCGAGCTCGGCCGTCCTGGGGGGCAATGCCGTCAAGATCGACGGCATCACAGGCGGCTCGGTTGCGTTCACCGGTCCTGTCACCTCGACCAGCTTCGGCAACCTGTTGACCATCGGCGCGACGACTGCGCCGACCGGCGGCACGATC
Source organism: Aminobacter sp. BA135 (assembly GCF_050859125.1). Lineage (NCBI taxonomy): Bacteria > Pseudomonadati > Pseudomonadota > Alphaproteobacteria > Hyphomicrobiales > Phyllobacteriaceae > Aminobacter > Aminobacter sp. BA135. The sequence goes on along the minus strand of NZ_CP139573.1, from coordinate 296,367 downwards.
AGCTTCACCGGTTCGGCACTGACCGCGAGCGGCGGCGGAACGGTGACGATTGCCGGGCTCGGCGCCGGCGCGACCTTCAACGCCAGCGCGCCGCTGTCGATTTCCAACACAACCGGGACCGGCTTGCTGGTGACCAATGTCGCCGGCAGCGCCACTTTCGGTTCCGTCACGGTCAGTGACGCCGCGACCGGCATCGGTCTCGGCAACAACACCGGCACTGTTGCATTCGGCGCTACCAGTGTGACCAATGTAGGGCTGGGCCAGACCGGTGTCAGCGTGTCCGGGACCAATGCGGGTACGGTGTCCTTCGCCAGCCTCGGCATCGCCATGTCCGGCAATGGTGCTACCGGCACCAGCTTCGCCAATGCGGTGATGAACGGGACCTTCACCGCCACTGACTTCGACCTGACCAGCGACAGTTCGCTCGGCACGACGGCAGTGGATTTGTCCAACACCACCGGCACGGGTACCATCCAGCTGGGCGACGCGGGCGCGCCCGGCAACACGACCGCTGCCACCATCGGCGGCAGCGGGAACGGACCGGCGATCGGCTTTCAATTCACCAGCACGACGGCGGTCAACTTCATTTATGGCGATGGCGAGGGAACAGTCGACAAGCTGTCGACGGTGAAGGCCGTCGACATCATGGCCTCGACTGGCGCCTTCCCCGTCGCCGGAACTTACAATTTCAAGGACGTCGACGGCGCCAATGGCGGTTTCGTCGGCGATATCTCGGAGGCGCAAGGGCCGACGGTCTATTACGTCGACCAGAACGGCACCGGCAACGGCACGGCTGCAAATCCGGGATCTATCGAGGGCGCGGAAGCTTCGGGCGCCGACGTCATCGTCTTCATCGACACGTCGGTAAACGGCACCAGCGACTTCATCGACATGATGCTGGCGCAGCAGGTCGGTGCCGGCAACAACACCTTCAACCTGGCCGATGGCCAGGTGGTGATCGGACTTAAGGCAGGCGAATCCGTCGACACGGCGCCGCTCGGCGCCGTCGGCGGCGGCCTCGGCAATGCGTTCAGCTTCAGCGGCATCAGTTCGTCGACGATCATCGACGCGCCCAGCGGTATCGACACCGTGCTGCCGACCCCTGACCACCGCCAATGGCAACACGATCAGCTTCACCGGCACCGCCAGCATCGACAACGTCATCATCGCCAACACCGGCGCCGGCATCGGCATCCAGGGCAGCGACATCACCAAGCTGATCCTCAGCCGCGCCACGATTGCTGGCGGCAGTGGAGGCGCGCTGTCGCTGGCCGATGGGGCGGCAAACGGCGAAATCGCGCTGTCGGATCTGATCCTGTCGGCGACGGGCGGCAACATCGGTGTCGTCGATGGCGCAGTGGGCGCTGGCGTGCTGAAGGTCAGTGCCTTCTCCGACATTACGCTGCTGGGCAACAACGGTGAAATCGGTGGTTTCATTCTCGGTGGTGTCGTGTTCGACGGCAATGCAGCGACCGCGGGTATCGACCAGGTCGACGGCGGGGCATTCGTCGCGGGCACCGCGACCAATCGCGTCGGCGGCTACGGGCTCATCCTGGACGACAACATCTCCGGCAACTTGAAGTTCGGCACGACGAACATCGCCGTCCAGCAGGCCTTCAATGCGATTTTCACAGGCAATGTCGCGCTTGGCATCTACGCCAGCGCCCTCGACGGCTCCTCAAGTACCATCGACTTTGGCGCAGCCACCATCGACGTCGCAGGCGGCGGCACGGCAGGCAGCTTCTTCAATGGCGCCCATATCTACGCCAATAGCACCAACAAGATCGGCTTCTCTGGCGCCACCAGCTTTACCGGCACGAACGGCGTCGGCGGCATCTCTGCCAACGAGACGTCGGCAGTTGGCGGTGAGCTCTTCTTCGGTAGCGCCAGCAACACGTTCAACGTCAACGGTCCCGCGCTCGATGTCTCCAACATCTCGCTCACCAATGGGGCGGCTGGTTCGGCGCAGTTCGGCTCGATCAATGTGACCGGCGGCCAGAACGGCATCAAGCTGGTCGATCTGATTGCCTCGCCGACGGTCCAGTTCAATGGCCCCGTCACGATTGCCAACACCACTGTCAACGCGATCCAGCTCGACAACGTCGCCAATGGCGTGTCGGTGACCTTCGCCGGGACCGTCGGGATCACCAATGCCGGGCAAGGCGGCGTCAAGTGGCAGCGCTCCGCCGGCAGTACCGATACGCTGACTTTCGCCGGTGGTCTCGACATCCAGAACAATGCTGGGGTCGGCTTCAATGCCGCCTACGGCGATGTCGTGCTGTCGGGTGCTGCGACCAGAAACATCGCCACGACGAATGGGCGTGCGCTGGTCATCAACGGCGCCAACTTCAGCAACGGTGCTGCCGGCGCGGCCGAGTTCAACAATGTCAGCGCCAGCGGCTATCTCAGCGGTGGCGGCATCGACATCAATGCCGGCTCCGGCGCCGTCCGCTTCGGCGGGACGGTGACCCTGTCACCGGATGCCGCCACGGTCGGAACCGCCTTCGGCGTCAGCATCGGTGGGGCCAGCACGGGCACCTACACCTTCGCCGGAACCACCACCATCACCGGCGGCAACGACGACAACGGTGTCTACATCAGGAACACGGGCGCCAGTCTGATCGTCGATTTCACCGGCCCGCTGAACGTGACGACCGGCCTGAACGCTGTCGATCTCAGCGACACGACAGGCAACCTCGCCTTCTCGATCCAGCATGCGTCGAGCAGCTTGGCCACCACGACCTCGACCGGCACCGCGTTCCTGGCGGTCGGCGGCAGTGGCACGATCAGCAGCGCCGCCTCTATCTCCAGCGTCGGTCTCGGTGCGTCGATCAGCGGCCGCACCGGCGGAACCGTCACTCTGTCGGGCAACATTACCCAGGCGCTCCGCGGCGTCGAGGTCAATGGCGGCACCGGCGGAAGTGTCGTCTTCTCCGGCACGCAGAAGACGCTCAATACCGGCACCTTGAACGCCGTGCGTGTGTTCTCGCCGACGGCGGTCAGCTTCATCAATGGTGGCCTCGACATCGACACCACGACGGGCACGGGCATCAGCGTCAACGGCACCGGCGGCACCGCGAGCGTCACCGTCTCCGGCGCCGGCAACACTGTTGACACCGGCTCCGGCACGGGCGTTGCCGTCACCGGCGGCGCCGGTGCAGTTGCCGTCGACATCAATTCGACGATCGCCTCGACGAGCGGTCTGGCGGCCAATGTCCAGGGCGTCACGTCGGGCACGGTTACGCTGTCGGGCAATCTGAATGCAGCTGGCATCGTCGTAAATGCCAACACCGGCGGTACCATCGACTTCTCGGGCACGATGAAGACCCTGACCTCTGGAATCGCGAACGCCGTCAACCTGACCAACAACACCGGCGCGACGATCAATTTCAGCAATGGCGGCCTGGCGATCAATTCCACAAGCGGCAGCGGCTTCAGCGCCAGCGGCGGCGGCACCATCAGTGTCGGCACCGGCGGCAATGCCAACACGATCGCCACGACGACCGGCACGGCGCTGAGCCTCAATGGAGTCACAGTTGGGACCAGCGGCCTGAGTTTCGCGTCCGTTACGGTGAATGGTGCGGCCACAGGCATTTCGCTGACCAATGTCGCTTCGAGCGGTGGCGGCGTCATTGCGCTGGGCACCGTGAACCTGCAAGGGATCACCGTGCGTGGCGTCGACGTCTCCGGCACGCTCGGCGCAGCGACATCCTTCAATGACCTCGACATCGGCCTGAACGGTTCGGCCATTGCCTTCGACCTCAATGGCGCGACAATCAATGCGGCGGTCACGGCCAACGATTTCGATGTCACCAATTCGGCGGCGGCCGGCACCTCGATCGGCGTCGATCTTCGCGGCGCCACTGGCGCCCAGACCGTCCGCCTGGGCGATGCCGTGGCGGCTGGCAGCAGCTCGAGCATCGCCGGCGTCAACACCGGCATCTTCCTCAACAGCACGACCAACCTCGCCTTCACCTATGGTGATGGCGAGTCGACTACAGACCAGTTGTCGACGATCTCGGCCAATGTTGCGATCGACGCCAGCAGCGCGCCGGCAGCCGGCAGTTACAATTTCCAGGATGTCAATTTCCAGGCCAGCCCGGGCCTCGGTTTCGGCATCGGCAAGGTCTACTTCGTCGACAGCGATGGCGCCACCGGCGGCGGCAATGGCTCCGGCGTCGACGGCGCCAATCCGATGACGCTGGCTGCGGCCGAGGCGGTCGCGACCGTCAACGACATCATCGTGCTGATCAACAACGGCAACGTCATCACGGCAGCTGGTACCAACGCCGACAACACGCTCAACCTGGCTGCCGGCACGCAGGTGCGCGGGTTCGGCAATGGCGCGATCAACCTCGCGATGACCGTGCCGAGCACGATCCAGCTCGCCAGCAACACGATCTCCATCGCGGCGGTCGGTAGCGGTGCCGCGACGCTGACCAGCAGCGCCGGCAGCAACGTCATCACGCTGGGCGCCAGCGGCAACATCATCGACGGCTTCATCCTCGACGGCAGCCCGGCAACTGCGGCGCGCGGCATCAAGGACAACGGCGCTGGTGCTTCCGGCACCACGATCTCGAACATGACGATCAGGAACTTCCTGACCGCTGGTATCGAGATCACGCCTTCGTCCAGCACGACGATCAACAACGTCACCTTCTCGGACAACGGGTCCGACGCGATCCTCAATGCCTCGAACACCACCATCACCAATGTGACCAGTACCAATGCTACCGGCATCGCCTTCGACATCCGCAATGCCAGCGGCACGACGACGCTCGGCAATATCTCGATCACCGGTGCCGGTACCGGCGGCATCTCCTTCGGCGGCGCCTCCGGCCCTGCCGGCACGATCACCGCCACCAATGTCGACATCGGCGGCGCCAACGCCCTTGCCATAACCGGCGGCAATGCCGCGATCAGCTTCGATGCGGCAAGCTCCATCGCCAACAGCTCGGGCACGGCGGTGACGATCGCCAACCGCACCGGCGGCAGCTTCAGCTTCGGCGGCACGGTCGTGGCCAATGGCGCGGGGAGCGGCATCAGCGTCTCGGGCGCCACGGCGGCAAGCGCGGTCAGCTTCACCGGCACCGTCGACCTCGGCACCACGACGGCCATGACCGGCACTGCCGTTGCCATCAACAACAACGGCCAAGCCTCGACGATCAGCTTCGCCAATCTCGACATCGTCAGCAGCGGCACGATCGGCTTCTCGGTCAGCAATGGTGGCACGGTCAACGTCACCACCGGCACGATCAACGCCACCTCGGCGCAGGCCGTGTCGCTCAGCGGCGTCGCCGCCACCGCCACCTTCACCACGGTCACCTCGACCGGCGGCACCAACAATGTCGGCCTGACCAACGTCACCGGCACGGTCAATCTGGGCACGGGCGCGCTGTCCGGAGCCTCGGGTGCCGCGTTCTTGGCCAGCGGCGGCAGTGCCAACGTCAGTTATGCCGGCACCATTACCAAGACGACCGCCGGCAATGTCGTCAACATCGCCAGCCGTACCGGCGGCACGCTGACCCTGTCGGGCAACGTCAGCGCGACCGGTGGCTTTGCGAACGGCATTTCAGTGAGCAGCAACAGTGGCGGCACGATCAACTTCTCGGGCTCTACCAAGACGCTGACGACGGGCGCGAACTCCGCCGTCAGTCTGGCGAGTAACAGCGGCACGACGATCAACTTCACCGGTGGCGGGCTGGCCATCTCTACCACATCAGGCGCCGGCTTCAGCGCCACGGGCGGCGGCACGGTCAGCGTCCAGGGCTCGAACAACACCATCGCTTCGACGACCGGCACGGCGCTCACCGTCACCAGCACGACCATCGGCGCAAATGACCTGACCTTCCGCAGTATTTCGTCCAATGGTGCCGCCAATGGCATCGTGCTCAACACCACGGGTGCTCTTGGCGGCCTGACGGTGACCGGCGACGGCGGCAGCAGCAACAACGGCTCGGGCGGTATCATCCAGAATTCGAGCGGAGACGGCATCAGCCTGAACAACACCGCGCAGGTGCGGCTCGCCCGGATGAACATCACCAACAATCTTGGCAGCGGCATCGGTGGTTCCACGATCAACGGGCTGCTGATCGAGCGGTTCAACATCAGCGGCAACGGCAACGACGCTGGGACCGACGAATCCGGCATCAATGTTTACGAACTGACCGGCTCCGCATTTGCCGGCGCCAACGCTACCGGGATTATCGACTCGGTGATCAGCAACAACAATGAGTTTGAAGTACAGATCACGAATACCGCGGGCACACTTAGCGATTTCCGCCTGACCAACAACACGATATCCAGCGACGGGTTGCCTATCAACGGCAACGGTGTCTCTCCGCATGGCAACCTGGTCAACTTCTTGGCGCTTGGCAGCGCCAACATGACGCTCAATACCAATGGCGGCACTTTCACGGGCAATTGGAATGCCGCTACCCCCCCTGTCACTATTACCGCGACTGCTATTCATACCGATCATTCCGGCAGCAGCGGACTGATGACGGTCAACGTCAATGGTGGCACGTTCACCAACAACAACGTCGCCGTGAGCGTGTCGTCGGCAAATGGCGGCAATCTCGATTTCGACATCAATGGCGTTACCGCCACCGGCAATCGTGCACATGGTCTCAATCTTTTTGTTGGTGCGTCGAGCACAGGAGCGGTCACCGGAACCTTCCGCAACAACATCATCGGCACGGCAGGTGTCACAGGATCGGGTGCCGACCTCGGCTTCGGTATTCGTGTCCAGAACGAGGGCAGTACCACAACTGCAAATGCGGTTACGGTATTGATCGAAAATAACACAGTGCGCGAACTTGCCAATTTCGCGGCGATCAATGTCAACCAGGGCATCGTCGGCCAGGCGTTTACCCGCACCCAGAACGTCACGGTCCGGAACAACATTATTTCCGATGTAGACAACAGTCGCGGCATCACCATCCAGCAGAACAACAGCACGGCCCCGGGCATCATGAACGCGACCATTCATGGCAACACGTTTGCCAATGTAGCTGGCCAAGCCGGCGACGGGACCGAGATCCGGCTTCGCCAGTTGGCTGGTGGAACGTTCAATCTGGTTCAGCTCAGCGCGGCTGATCTCGCAACGCTGAACGGGCTCACCCTGGCGGATCTTAGCATTGGAGGGACAATCACCTTCGGGGCGGCGCCACCACCGCTGCCTTGACCGGCATTCATCTCTTGCCCGGATGGTCCGGATTGGGTGAATAGTGCCTAAGATGGCTTGAAATATAATTTCGGTAGTTGATAGAATAGTTTTCTTAGTAGACAGTTCTAATTCTTGATTCTAGGTTGAAATGGATTGAGGAGAGATCATGGCGGAACCATTTCTATCGGAAATTCGCATCATGTCCTTTGCGTTTGCGCCCAGGGGTTGGGCATTGTGCAATGGACAGCTTCTTCCGATAAACCAGAACCAGGGATTGTTTTCTCTTCTGGGTACGACGTTCGGCGGCGATGGCCGGGTGAATTTTGCCCTGCCGGACTATCGCGGTCGCCTGCCGATCCATGTCGGCTCCAACCATGCACTGGGTGAACGTGGTGGTGAGCCGGCGCATACGCTGTCGATTTCCGAAATACCCACTCACACCCATGTTCTCAGCGGGTCCAGTTCGCAAGGTGACGCCGTCAATCCGCGACCGCAGAACACCAACGGCACGGTGTTTGCCAAGGACCCGGGCAACACCTACTCGGCGAGCGCGCAGAGTTTGGTGGCTTTGAAAGCCGGCAGCATCAGCAACATCGGCGGCAGCCAGGCGCATCTCAACATGCAGCCGTTCCTGACGCTCAGCTTCTGTATCGCCCTCCAGGGCATCTTCCCTTCGCCGACCTGAGGAGGCAAAGCCATGGCACAGCCCTATGTTGGCGAGGTTCGCATGTTTGCCGGCAATTTCGCGCCGGCGGGATGGATGTTCTGCGAAGGTCAGCTGCTGCCGATCTCCGAGAACGAGACGCTGTTCAACCTCATCGGTACGACCTATGGCGGCGACGGTGAGAGCACGTTCGCGCTGCCCGATCTGCGCGGCCGGGTGCCGCTGCATCAGGGCAATGGATTTATCCTGGCCGAGACCGGCGGCGCCGAGGAGATCACGCTGACCATCGGCCAGATACCCGCGCACTCCCATCCCTTGCTCGGCTCGACCGTCAATGGCGCCCAGCCGGCACCCGAAGGTAACGTCCTGGCCAGCTCGACTGTGATCACGCCCTACGCTCCGGAGACGGTGACTGTAGCTATGGCGCAAGCCTCGGTGGGATCGGTCGGCGGCAGCCTGCCGCACACCAACTTCCAGCCCTATCTCTGCATCAATTTCATCATCTCGCTTTTTGGAATTTTCCCGTCGCCGACCTGAGAGGAAGCAATGGCCGACCCCTTCGTCGCCGAAATCCGTATTTTTCCCTTCAACTTCGCGCCCAGGGGGTGGGCGTGGTGCGACGGCCAGTTGTTGCCGCTGTCGCAGAACACCGCCCTCTTCTCATTGCTTGGCACGACCTATGGCGGCAACGGCAAATCCAATTTCGCCTTGCCCGATCTGCAGGGACGAACGCCGATGCACCCCGGCCAAGGACCGGGGCTGTCGCTGCACGATCTCGGCGAAACAGGCGGTGAAGAGACGGTGACCCTGATCGAATCCGAAATCCCGATGCATTCGCACACTTTGATGGCGACGAACGAAGATGGCACGCAAGGCTCGCTGACGGCAGACGTCACCGTGGCCAATTCGATTGGCGGCAAGCTTTACCAGACCAATGTCTCAGCCAATTTGACATCCATGAATGCCAATGCTCTCGCACCCGCCGGCGGCGACGCAGCACACAACAATCTGCAACCATACCTCACCTGCTATTTCTGTATCGCGCTGCAGGGCGTCTTCCCGCCCAGAGGATAATGAATTCCGAGCCACGCAGGACCAACATCATGGCCAAGAAAGCAGCTCCCAAGTCGAAGGCGCCTGAAGGTGCCGGCAAGAAGGCCGCCCCCGCGGCTGCGAAGAAGCCAGCCGCTGCCAAGGCGCCTGCCGCAAAGACGGTGGCCGCGCCGGTGGCGAAGAAGACAGCGGTGAAGTCGGCACCCGCGTCGAAGGCGAAATCCGCCGCCGCGCCTGCTCCAAAGAAGCAAGCGGCAGCCAAGGCAACGGCCTCGAAGGTCAAGGCTGCCTCTGCAGCAGCGGTCAAGCCCTCCAAGGCTCTGGCCGTGCGGCCGAATAGGTCGAGCGCCCCGGCACTGCGGCACCTTCCGCCGGGCGTGAAATTCTTCGAGCTGTCGCGCCTGATGGTCGTCGCCATCGACGGCGGCAGCAACCTGGTCCAGAAGGCGCAGAACGGTCCCAATGGCCCCTGGGCCAAGGCTTGGACGCCGGTCGCGCCGGGCACCTACGCCATCATGGCGACAGGCTTGACGCGCGATGGCCGGGTCGCCGTGGTGGCACAGCCGTCCGGCGGCCCGCAACTCGTCTTCATCACCGAAGACGCCAACCAGGTTGGGCCGATCGAGAAATGGAACCCGCCAGTCAACATCGGCGCGGTACCGGGCGCAACAGGCTATCAGAGTATGTCGATGGCACGGGATGCCGACGGTCTGATTGAGATCTTTGTCGTCACCGCCAATGGCCAGATCTGGTGGATACGCGAGAATCCGCCGAAGCTGGTCGAAAAGACGGTCACCGTCACGCCGCCCGGTACCGACAAGCCGATCACCGTGACCGTCCAGGAGCAGGCGCCTCCGGACAAGCCGTGGAGCGACTGGCAGCAGATACCCGCAGCGTGGTCGCCATATCGGCCAAGCGCCAGGGCGACGGGCGCATCGTCCTGTTCGGCATCAATTCGGGTCTCAACCTCTATCGTTGCCAGCAATCTGTCGCGCGCACGACGGCCGTCGCCCAGTGGACGCCTTGGTGATGATGAACACGTCGACGACCGGCACGTTTGTCGCCATGGCGCCGGTGATGGGCCCGGCGGCGGGCTCAATTTCTTCGGCCTGACCAGCAATGGCCAGGTGGTGCACACAAGGCAGCAGCCGGCGGGATCGGATACGTGGACGCCATGGGCGACGCCGGGCTTCTCGCGCACGCCCATCTACACGCTCGCCAGCGGCATTCAGGGCGACAACGATATCGTGCTTGTCGGCAGCGACCGCAGTTTTGTTCATCAGTTCAATGCGCAGAACAGCGCGCGCACCCAGAACTGGACCGGCTGGCGCGATTTTTCCAATTCTGACGGCAATGTCGAGTTCAAGCTCGACTACAACACGCGGATGGCCGGCTGATGCTCTTCAGCCATGCGACGAGATCCCCGGCCGGAGGCGGCCTGTGGCCAAGCGCCAGACCGCATTCGACAGCACGGAATGGGACCTCGACTGGGATCAACTGGCCGATGGCGGCATCCGCCGCTTCTCGGTCGTGCGTGACCTGACGCCGCCGGTCTGATGACTGCAATTCTGAAGGGCAAGGCCGAGCTCGTCTCGGCAGGGAGTCTGTCGTTCTGGCGTCGTTCTCGCCAGGCGGGTCTGAGTTTCCGGCCGGCCGGCGATCAGGACCTGTCGTTCCTATCGGCGCTGTATGCTTCGACGCGATGGCAGGAGCTCGAGCGACGGGATGGTCGGAGGGCCAGAAACAATCGTTCCTGGCACAGCAGTTCGCCGCCCAGCACCATCACTACATCAAGCATTATCCCGGTGCCGAACGGCTCGTCATCCATCATGCCGGCCGTCCCATCGGCCGGCTCTATCTCGCGCGCTGGCAGGATGAGCACCGTATCGTCGATGTCGCTTTCGTAGCCGAGGCCTGCGGCCAGGGCTACGGCACGGCTGTGCTGGGCGACGCGCGCTCGACGAGGCTTTTGCGGCGGCAAGCGCGCCTCGATCCACGTCGAAAAGAACAACCCGGCGAAGCGGCTCTATCTCAGGCTGGGTTTCACCGTCGTCGAAGACAAGGGCGTCTACGACCTGATGGCGGCGTTTCCGCCTGGCCGGCAGCCGTCATGACGCTTCAGTTGAACACGGCCTCGTAGAACACGGCGGTCGCGTCAGCCGACACCGGCACGATGAAGATGTCGTCGGCGAAATCGGTGCCGACGAAGCGGTACGTCGCCTGTTGCAGGGCCGCCTCGCGCGGCCCTTTGAACTGCAGCGAAAAACGCCGCCCGGACGTGCGCTCGAGGACAGCGGTTTCACCGCTTCCAGTTCGAGCTGCAACTGCGTGCCGCCGGCGTCGACTGTGAATGTCTGCCCGACAGACAGAGCTTTCGAAATCCGAAGCCGAAATCATCTCTGGTCCGCCCTGTAGTGTACAATCCGCGAAGCACCCAATCTTGCTGCTTGCCAGTGTCCTGTCCATAGTCGCAGTACAGTTTCGCGACGTTGCCAACGCATCAAGCACATATCAAGACGATCGCACTATCGCCACGCGATCCGAGCCGCCGGAGGACTTGACCGATGACTGAACCGATGACCGAAACCAAAGCCGTGGAAGGTACCGCGGCCGCCGGCCTGCCGCTGTTCTATTCCAGACCCGAGGCGCTCAATCCGGGTCGGCACGGCTCGCTCGGCCTGACGGCGCGCAGCGATTTCTCCTTTGCCCGCCAGGCGCATGCGATCCCGGTGGTGGCATCGGAAATGCCGGCGGCGATGCGTTCCTATCCGATCGTCTTCATCGGGGCGGCCAAGGCGCCTGTCGTCATCACCGGATTGCGCCAGAACGAAAACCTGTTCGTCGAGGCAAGCGGCAAGTGGCTCGAGCCGCATTACATTCCGGCCTATGTCCGCCGCTACCCCTTATCCTCGCCGACGACTCCGGAACGGGCACCGGCCGGCTGACCTTGTGCGTCGACCGTGCCAGCGAGCGCGTCACCGAGGTATCCTCCAGCGCCGGCAAGGTCGCGCCGTTCTTCAATGCGGCCGAAGCCAGCGAGGCAAGCAAGCAGGCGCTCGCCTTCTGCAACCAGTTCCAGATCGATTTCAATGCCACCCGTGCGATGGTGGAAAAGATCGACGCCCACGGCCTGTTTGCGCCGCGCCAGAGCACGGTCACGCTCGAAGGCGGTGAAGTGCTCAACGTCACCGATTTCCAGGTCATCGACGAGCCGGCATTCAACAAGCTATCCGACGAAGCCTTTCTCGATTTGCGCAGATCGGGCGCGCTCGGGCTGGTCTATTGCCACCTTGCGTCGAGCAACAGCTGGACCTCGCTCGTCTACCAGGCTTCGCTGCGGCGGCTCGTCACGGGCGTCTGATTTTTCACGACGAAGCTGGGAGCGTTGCGCGGCTCTCTTTTGGAGGGCGTCGGCGCGACCCGTTGCGGTCGACCGGCCACGGAACAAATTCCTGTCTGCACCGTTGCCATCTGGTTGCAGAAGGAAAAGTCATGGCTGACACCCCCAAAACCGAAGCTGCTGGTATCGACGGCATCCAAAGTCGGTCGAAAAACAGATCTCCGAACTGCGTAAGGAGATCGCCAAAATCAACAAATCCCTTACCGACCGCAGCCTGGACATTGTCGCGGAAGCACGCGACACGGCGCACAGCGCAATTGAGGGGGCGTCGACGCGGACGTCGCGAGCGGCCCGGCAGCTTCGCTCGCAAGCCCAATCTGTCTCCGAGGCCGCCCGCGAGAATCCGGCCACGACCGGTGCCGTGATTGGTTTGGCAGGTTTGGTCGGGTTCATGATCGGCTTTGCGGTCGCGAAAGGCTCAAACGATCAGGGTGGCCGCTGGTATTGAACGATCACAGCGCCACCAGCCGCCGCCGGCCATTCCACTCAGTTCCCATAGGAGAACCACATGGCTTCATCCGTGCTCATCGGTATCCTGATCACGTTCCTGGTGATCATACTTGTGCTTTATCTGGTTCAGCGCCTGCCCATCGACGCCAAGATGCGGCAGATTGCGCAGATAATTGTGATCATTATCGGTATCATTTCGCTGCTTAAATACTTGGCAGTCTTTTAGCCGGCTGTGCCACGACAACAAAAAGCGGCTTTTGAGCCGCTTCAGACTGCTGACAAACCCCTGGCGAGAGTTGGGGTTTTGTGATTCAGTGGGTGATGTTGAAGCGAGCTGGCCCTGAACAAACCGCACTTGAGATCGTCACGCTTGATCAACTGGTTCCAGTTGATCACCTTCTGCGCAAGATCGATGGTGTTATCGATTTCTCGTTCATCCACGATCTGACAGCGCCGCTTTACTGCGCCGACAATGGTCGCCCGCCACTCGGGTCGCCCGCCACTCGATCCGACCTTGATGTTCAAGGCGCTGTTCATCGGCTACCTGTTCGGGGTGCGCTCGGCGCGCAATTGGTGCGAGAGATCGAGGTCAATGTCGCCTACCGGTGGTTCCTGCGGCTGAAGCTGACGGACAAGGTGTTCGACGCCTCGACATTGTCGCAGAACCGCCGCCGGCGCTACCAGGACGAGACGATCGCGCAGGCGATCTTCGACCGCATTGTCGAGCAGGCGATCGGGGCAGGCTTGGTCGACGGCACGGTGCTCTACACCGACAGCACGCACCTGAAGGCCAATGCCAACAAGGGCAAGTACGACCTTGCCATGGTCGCCAAGTCGCGTGCCGACTACTGGGGCGAACTCGACCGGGCGATCGATGCCGAACGGGCGCTGCACGGCCAGAAGGCGCTGAAGGAGCAGGAGCGGCAGCCTGCGGTGAAAGAGACGAAGGTCTCGCGCACCGATCCTGAGGCAGGCTATATGGTGCGCGAGGGCAGCCGAAGGGCTTCTTTTATCTCGATCACCGCACGGTGGATGGCGGCTTCGGCATCATCACCGACACGTTTGCCACGCCGGCCAACGTGCATGACTCGATCGTCTATCTCGACCGGCTCGACCGCCAGGTGGAGCGTTTCGGCTTCGACGTCACGGCGGCGGGGCTGGATGCCGGCTATGCCACGCCAGGCATCGCCAAGGGCCTGGAGGACAGGAACATCCAGGGTGTCGTCGGCTATCGCAACCCGCCCCGGCCAAAGCCTGGCAAGATGAGGAAGGGCGCTTTCGTCCATGAGCCGGACCTTGACGGCTATCGTTGCCCGCAGGGCCAGTTGCTCACTTACGCCACCACAGATCGCGGCGGTTATCGCCACTACAGGAGCGACCCGACGATCTGCCGCAACTGTCCGCTGCTGGCGTCTTGCACATCAAACGCCAAGGCCGAGCGCACCATCACGCGCCATGTCTGGCAGGATGTCCGCGAGCGGGTCGATGCCAACCGCTTAACCGCATGGGGCAAGGCGATCTATCGACGCCGCAAGGAGACGGTCGAGCGATCCTTCGCCGATGCCAAGCAGCTCTTCGGCCATCGCTATGCACGCTTCCGAGGGCGAACACGCGTCGCCTGCCAGTGCCTGATCGCAGCCGCCGCCCAAAACATGAAAAAGATCGCAATCAGCCTCTGGCCAAAGCCAAAACCAAGCCTCGCATGAGGCCAAAGCGGGCTCGCAACGGCCCTGGCATCTGCTCCCCGAAATCAATCCAAAAGCTCAATCAACCGCAAAACAAAACCCCGCCGAAATTCGACGGGGTTCGTCAGCAGTCTGAAGCGGCTTTTGAGCCGCTTCTTGTCAGCATCGGGCGCCATGCGCCAAACGTATCAGCACCGCCACCTATCTGGTCAGCCCGTCGCCTTACAGCACGTGGGACAGGAACTCGCGCGTGCGCGGCGATTGCGGGTTTGCGATCATTTCGCGCGGTTCGCCGCGCTCCTCGACGACGCCGCGATCCATGAAGATCAGCTGGTCGCCGACCTCGCGGGCGAAGCCGATCTCGTGGGTGACGACGACCATGGTCATGCCGCTCTCGGCCAGGTCGCGCATGACCACCAGCACCTCGCCGACGAGCTCCGGATCGAGCGCCGAGGTCGGCTCGTCGAACAGCAGCACCTTTGGGTTCATCGCCAATGCTCGCGCGATCGCGACGCGCTGCTGCTGTCCGCCGGAAAGCTGGCGCGGATAGGCGTCTGCCTTGGCGGATAGCCCGACGCGCTCGAGCAGCGCATGGGCCTTGTCCTTGGCTTCGGCCTTGGACATGCCCTTCACCATGATCGGCGCTTCGATCAAATTCTCCAGTGCGGTCATGTGCGAGAACAGGTTGAAGGCCTGGAATACCATGCCGATGTCGGCACGGCGTTGGCACAAAAGCTTGTTGTTGACCTCGTAGAGCTTGCCGTGGCGCAGGTCGTAGCCGACGAATTCGCCGTCGACCAGGAGCACGCCGCCGCTGACCTCTTCGAGATGGTTGATGCAGCGCAGGAAGGTGCTCTTGCCCGAACCCGACGGTCCGATGACACAGGCGACAGAGCCGGTCGGCACGTTGAGGTCGATGCCTTTCAGCACTTCAACTGCGCCGAAGGACTTGCGCACGCCGCGTGCGAACACCATCGAATTGTCGGGAACGCCGAAGCGGGCCTGGTTTTCTGCTTTCGATGTCATGCTGGCTGTGCCACCCGTCCGAACCTGAAGGCGCGTTTCAGCGTGTCGCCGAAGGACGCGCCCTGCTGCAGGTCGCTTCTACCGTAATATTGCTCGATGTAGTGCTGGCAGATCGACAGGATGGTGACGACGAACAGATACCAGAAAGCCACGACGATCAGCAGCGGGATGGTCTCGAAGGTGCGCGCATAGATGCTCTGCGCGGCATAGAGCAAATCGTTGACGGCGATGATGGTGACCAGCGATGTCGTCTTCAGAAGGTTGATCGTTTCGTTGCCGGTCGGCGGCACGATGAAGCGCATTGCCTGGGGCAGCGTGATGCGGCGCAGGATCAGCCGGTGGTTCATGCCGAGACTGCCGGCAGCCTCGGTCTGGCCTGAAGCCACCGAGTTGATGCCGGCGCGCACGATCTCGGCCATGTAGCCGGCTTCATGCAGCGACAGCGCGATGACGGCCGCCACGAAAGGTGTCATGAAATCGTTGGTTTTGACCGTGAACAGCGTGCCGATGAAGGGCAGCGTCAGCGAGAACTCGCGCACCACCAGTGCCAGGTTGAACCAGAAGATCAGCTGGATCAGCGCCGGTGCGCCGCGGAAGAACCAGATGTAGGCGCTGGCAAAGGCGTTCAGGATGCGGCTCGGCGACAGCCGCATGATGGCGACGATCGTGCCGATGACGATCGCCAGCACCATGATGGTGACGGTCAGCACCAGCGTCTGGCCGAGGCCGCGCATGATCGAGGGGTGGAACAGGTACTTTCCGACTGTCGGCCAGTCGAAGGCGGGATTGGTGGCCAGCGCCTTGAGGATCAGTCCGAGGATAGCCAGCGTGATCGCTGTGCCGACCCACAGGCCATAGTGGCGCAGCGGCACGACTGTCAGCGCCTCCGGCGGCGGCGTTTGCGTTTCGGCCCGGTCCATTCAGCCGCCCTCCCAGCAGTGCTGATGGCCGGCGAAGGTTCCATGTCCCTCGCCGGCCTTTCGTATTACTTGCGGATCTTGTCGGCGCTGTCGACGATATAGGCTTCGTCGATCATGGCGCTGGTCATGCCGTACTTGGCCATGATCGTCTTGTAGGTGCCGTTCTTGATCAGCTCGTTGACGCCGGCGGCCAGCATGTCGGCCGTTTCCTTGTCACCCTTGGGGATGGCGATGCCGAGCGGTGCGACGTCGTAGAGACCCGGAACGACCACCATCTGCCCCTTGCTGGTCACCTCGAAATAGCCCGATGCGGTAGCGTCGTCGAGGCGGGCATCGATACGATCGGAGAGCGCGGCCTGGATGATGTCCTTACCCTCCGGGAAGATGCTCTTGGCAATCTCCGGCAGTCCTTTTTCCTTACACTCGGCGCTCAGGCGGTCGGCGATGAAGTCCGACACCGCGCCGCCGATGACGCCGACCCGCTTGCCGCAGAGATTGTTCTCGCCCTGGAACTGCGAGGCTTTGTCGGCGGTCGTAGACGCAACGATGCCTGACTTGATGAACATCACGAAGTCGACCTGCTTCAGGCGCTCGTCGGTGGCGGCGAAGGTTTCCCACGCGACCTTGAAGCGGCCGGCGGCGAGGCCCGGCACCATCGAGGGGAAGGGAATGCGGGTGACTTCAAGCTCGGCGCCGAGCAGCTTGGCGGTTTCCTGGGCCAGCTCGATGTTGATGCCGACCTGCTTGCCGTTTTCGTCGATGAATTCGAACGGCGCGTATTCGAGGGTGTTGGCGATGATCAGCTTGCCGGTGTCCTTGACCTCGGCCGATTTCGGCAGTTCGGCGGCGGTCAGCGCGCCGGCAAAAGTCACCAGGGCGGTTGCAGCCGTTGCGGCCAACGTTGCGCCGCGCAGAAGCGAAAAATGATGCACTTTGTTCCTCCTCATGATGCTGAGATGGCCGGCGGCGGCTGCCCCTGGCTTCGTCCCCGTGACCGCCCTCCCCTCGATGGAGCGCGCTTCTTGCCGTCGGCGTTCACGTCAGAACCAATTCTGATATTGAAATGTATTTTTATGGCCGCTGAATTGTCAAGCGAGCAGCCCCGGCCCTGTCACAGAAATCGCCGCGGCAGAACGGACCTCGATATCGCTTCGTGCTTCACCCGCCACGATCAGAACCGAAGCGAACGCAGCCCGACCGTGCGGTCGATGATCAGGATCGCGGCAAAGGTCATGAAGATGCTGAGCGAGGCGATGGCCGCTGCGGTCGGATCGAAGTTGAAGCGCAGGTAGTCGAACAGTTCGAGCGGCAGCGTGTTCTTGCCGAGCGACTTCAGCAAAAGCGAAATGTTGAAGATGTCGAAGGAGATGACGAAGGCAAACAGGCAGCCGGTGATGATGCCGGGCTTGATCGCCGGCAGCGTCACGCGCCGGAAGGTCATCCAGCCGCCGGCACCGAGGCTGCGCGCCGCCTCTTCCTGCGAACGGTCGAAGTTGAACAGCGCCGACGACACGTTGAGGAAGACATAGGGGAAGGTGACGACGATGTGGCCGATCTGGATGCCGATCGAATAGTCGGTGCCGATCCGGATTTCGTAGAAATAGAACAGCAGCGCGATCGCCGTCAGAATCTCCGGCACCAAAAGCGGTGCGGTCATGATCAAGCGGATGAAGTCGCGGGCCATCGTTGCGTGGCGTGCAACGTAGATCGCCGCCAGTGTGCCGATCACGCCATTGACGACCGTCGATGTCGCGGCGATCTGGATCGAGTAGAGCGTGGCATCGAGGAAGCGCTTGTTGGAAAACAGCGCCTCGAACCAGCGCAGCGAAAAGCCCTCGAGCGGGAACGCCAGGAACTCGCCCGAGTTGAACGACAACAGCACGACCAGCACGATCGGGAACATCAGGAAGATGTAGATCGCCGTGACCAGCGCGGTGAACAGGCGGTCCCAGATGGTCTTTTCGACGCCGTTCGACGAACCTGTCATGGCAGTCTCCGCATCGCGCGCGCCGTGAGCCTGAGATAGAGCCCGACGAAGATGACCGCCACCGCCGCCATGATGATGGCCAATGCCGCCCCCGCCGGCCAGCGGAAGTTGTCGACAAGGTATTGCACCACCAGCACCGACATGGTGCGGCCGCCGGTGCCGCCAAGCATGGCGGGCGTGACATAGGCGCTGATCGACAGCACGAACACCAGGATCGTGCCGGCCTGGATGCCGGGCATGCTGAGCGGCAACGTCACCTTCCAGAAGGTGCGCATGCGCGAGGCGCCGAGCGAGCGCGACGCCATGGCAAGGTCGGGACTGATCGCCTGCAAATTGCCGAGCAAAGGCAGGATGATGAAGGGCAGGAACACATGCGTCAGCGCGATGGTGACGCCGAGCGAATTGTTCATCAGCTGCAGCGGGAAGTCGATCAGGCCGGCTGCCTTGAGCGCCTGGTTGGCAACGCCGTTGTTGGACAGGATGATCATCCAGGCAAAGGTCCTGACGACCAGCCCGACCAGCAGCGGCGACAGCACGAATATGTAGAGCAGGCTGGTCCAGCGCGAGCGCGACTTGGCAAGGTGATAGGCGACGGGATAGCCCAGCAACAGCGAAATGACGGTGACGGTCGCGCCGATCAGCAAGGTGCGTCCGAGGATGCCCCAGATGTAGAAATCGCCGAGCGCCGTCGTGTAATGCGCCAGCGTGAAGCCGTCGCCATAGACGGCGCGGGTCGATGCTTCGCGCAGGCTCATGGTGATGATCGTCAGGTAAGGCAGCGCGAAGAAACCGATCAGCAGCACCAGCGCCGGTACCACCATCCAGGCAGCACTGCCACGGTTGCCCCGGCTCTCCAGGCGAGGTGCCGCCTCGATCGCGCTCATGATGCGAGCACCCAGCTGTCGCGTGCGGCAAAACGCAAGGCGACCTGCTCGCCAATCTCGAGCGGGTTGCGGCCATTGACGTCGACGATCATGCGGTCGCCGCTGGTGAGCCTGACGGCCAACTGGTTGGCACTGCCCTGATAGACCGAGTTGATCACCGATCCGGCGAGCACGTTGTCGTTGTCACCCGTCTCCCCTGTCCCTTGCCTGCGGGTGTCGATGTTTTCCGGCCGGATCATGATCTTGACCTCGGCCCCCCTGGCGAGCCCCGCCGGGCCAGTCGTGCCGATACTGCCGCAAGGCGTGTCGACCTTGTAGCTGTCCGGGCCGAGCGCTTCGGCGATCTTGCCCGCTATGGTGTTCGACCGGCCGATGAAGCCGGCAACCGATTGCGACGCCGGCCGCTCATAGATGTCGCGCGGCGAGCCGAACTGCGAGATCGCGCCGGCGCTCATCACGACGATCTTGTCCGACATCACCATCGCCTCGGCCTGGTCGTGGGTGACATAGATGCTGGTGATGCCGACGCGCTGCTGCAGGTCACGAATGAAGAAGCGCATCTCGTCGCGCAAGGTGGCGTCAAGATTGGCCAGCGGCTCGTCGAGCAAAAGCACCGACGGCTCGATGACCAGCGCGCGGGCCAGCGCCACGCGCTGCTGCTGGCCGCCGGAAAGCTCGCGCGGATAGCGCTTATCGTAGCCTTCGAGGCGCACCATGGCGAGCACGTCGGCAATGCGCCGCTGGCGATCAGGCACGGAAACCTTGCGGACCTCGAGGCCGAAGCTCAGATTCTCGGCCACCGTCATGTGCGGAAAAAGCGCGTAGGACTGGAATACCATGCCGATGTCACGCTGCTCCGGCAGCGCGCGTGTCACGTCGCGGTTTCCGAACAGGATGCGGCCATCGTCGGGCCGTTCGAAGCCGGCGATGCAGCGCAGCGTCGTTGTCTTGCCGCAGCCGCTGGGGCCGAGCAGCGAGACAAACTCGCCCTGGGCAATCGGGATAGAAATATCCTTCAGGATGTGCAGGTTGCCATACCGCTTGTTGATACGGTCGATGGTCAGTGCGGTCATCCGGTGTCCTCGCGCGGTTCTCGGCCGGGAGGTGGGGGCATCCCTCCCGGCCATTACGTCGATGCGATCGCGGGGTGGCTTTACGCCATCTCCCGGTTCCAACGGTCGGCAATGTCTGCCGCCTTGTCGACGTAGCTGTCCCAGTCGTAGCTCTTGATCTCGCCCATGCGCGGGCCGACGATCGGCGTGCGTGCCTTCATCGCGTCGTCGACCGAAGACTCGCTGTTGCTTGGCGAGGTGTAGAAGGCCTTGGCCATGTCCTGCTGGACCTTGGCGTCGAGGATGTAGTTCAGATAGGCGTGCGCGGCGTCCTTCTCGGCCCCGGTCGCGACCAGGTTGAACGACTGCTCGAAGGCAAGAACGCCTTCCTTGGGAGCGACGATGGCCACCGGGGCGCCCTTGTCCTGCAGCGTCATGATCTCGGTCCAGTCGACCGGCGCGATGATGGCGTCGCCGCGGATCAGAGCCGTCGCCACCTCGCCGCTCCACGAGGCCTGGGTGAAGGGCAGCAGTTCCTTGATCTTGGCAAATGCAGTGTCGAAATCGTCCGGGCCGCTGCCGAACAGCTCGGCGACCAGGCGCAGGAAGAGGACCGCACCGGTGTTGCCGATCTGGTACAGCCCGGTCTTGCCCTTGAACTCGGGGTTGTCCCAGAGGTCGTGCCAGGAGGTGGGCGCGGTCTTCACAAGGTCGGTGCGGTAAGCGAGACCGATCGGCGAGACGATGGCGCGGATTCCTTTGGCGTCCTTGTTGACGAATTGCGGGAAGGTCTTTGCCGCGTTCGGCACCTTGGCGAGGTCGAACGGCTCGAAGAAGCCTTCGGCGCGCAGCACGGCGGCGATGTTTTCGTTGCCCATGAAGATGCTGTAGGGCGAGCGGCCGCCGCCGGCGCGGATCTTGGCGACGAAATCCTTGCCGAGCCCGACGTCGAGCTGCGGCTGGATGCCCGTTGCGGTCGTGAGGCCGGGCAAGAGCTTCTCTTCCCAGAACTTGGCCCATAGCCCGCCATAGGTCGGAACGACCAGTGGCGATTGCGCCGCGGCAAGCCGTGGCAGGGTCATCGAGGCAATAGCCGTCGTCATACCGACGGCGAATTCACGCCTTGTCAGCTTCATCGGAAATTATCTCCCATGTTCCCACTGAAGTTCTTATGGTGGCTTGCGTCGCGGGTCGAAAGCGCAGCCCTGTTGGATCGAAGGCTTGCATTTTCCGGCCAGGCGGTCAACAATTTAGATATTGTTATATTGAAATAATAAAAAGCGGCAACGAGGGAGAGCATACGGGCATGGAGGACGCCAAGCAGGCAGTCCAGGCGACCAAGAGCCTGGCACATCAGATCGCGACGTCGTTGCAGCAGGAAATCGTGCAGGGCACGCTCAGCGTCGAGGCGCGGCTGCCGTCCGAGGCCGAGATCGCGCAGCGCTTCGGCGTCTCGCAGCCGACAGTGCGCGAAGCGCTCAAGATTCTTGCGGCAAAGAAGCTGGTGCGTTCGAAGCGCGGCCCCAATGGCGGCGTCTTCGTCAATGCGCCATCGCTCACCGCCGCCAGCCAGATGCTGCAGGAGATGACCACATGGTTCGTCGGGCTCGGCGTCTTCGGGCTCAACGAGATCGTCGAGGCGCGGTTGTTGCTCGGCCGCACCTGCGTCCAGCTCGCCGCCGAACGCGCCACATCAGAAGACCTCGAAACGATCGAGGCGACGCTGGAGGCGTTCGAGCGTGACGACATTTCCGACGAGGAGTTTTGCCGGCTCGACGTCGCCTTCCACCACGCCATTGCCCAGGCCACCGGCAACAACGAGCTGCGCTTCATCATGCTGGTCGTCAACGACTCGCTGATCCCGGCAACCAACATGATCTCCTTCCGCTTCCGCGAACGCGGCCGCGTCGTCTCGCTGCACGCCGATATCCTGGAAGCGCTGCGCGCCCGCGACGCCTCGGCTGCCACGGCGGCCTTCGAGGAGCTCATTGCCTATCAGTCCAGCGTCTACGAAAAGGCGCTGTCGGCGCGCCAGGGTGACGGCGCCCAGCGGCAGGAAGCCTGATGGGCCAGCTCGTGGCACCGGGGCAGAAGCTGGTCGAACAACAGCTTGCCGACGGGCGCCGTGTCTACCGCAGTTCGATCCCCCTGCCAGACGAGCTGCCTGATATTCTGGTGCGGCTTGCCAGATGGGCGAAGGAGCAGCCTGACAAGGTGCTGTTGTCAGAGCCGCGGGAAGGCGCCAGGCGGTCGATCAGCTATGGCGAGGCACTTGCACGCGCCCGTGCCCTGCGGCAGGTGCTGACGGGCCGCTATGGCCTGCGCAAGGGCGATTGCGTGGCGACATTGGCTCCGGCCGGCATCGATGCGCTGGTGCTCAAGCTCGCTTGCCTGTCCGGCGGCTTCGTCCATGCGGCGCTGCCTCCCTTTCCTTTCCGCGATGGCGTTGAAACCGAAGCGACAAGCTCGTTTCTCGAAAACGCCAGGCCCCGGCTGATCGTGGCGCCGTCAGGTCATCCGGCCATCCAGGGCATGGACGCCGTTTCGCTCAACGACCTTGCAGTCGATGGCAGCGACATGGCCACGCCCGGAGTGGACGAGTCCGTGTCGCCGGATGACTGGGCCGCGATCTTCTTCACCTCCGGCAGCACCGGTGCGCCCAAGGGCGTGCCGATCACGCGAGGCATGGTTTCGTCCAACCAGGCCGCCATCGCAGCGATGTGGCCGTTCGTCGTGGAAACGCCGCCCGTGCTCGTCGACTGGCTGCCATGGCACCACGTCTTCGGCGGCCTCGACAACATCTTCAAGGTGATCTGGAACGGCGGCGCGATGCATGTCGACGCCGCACCCGGCCCCGCGACGATCGAGGCAACGGCAAAGCTGATGGCCGATGTCTGCCCGACCATGCACATCGCCGTTCCGCTCGGGCTGAGGCTCCTGCTCGACCGGCTGGAAAACGACGATGCCGGCGCTCTTGCCCTGACGCGGAATCTGCGCGCCATCTTCTTTGCCGGCGCAGGTATCGATGCCGATTTGTGGCGCCGTCTCGCCGCCTTTCGCGACAGCCATGGCGATTTCCAGGTTCTCTCAGGTTATGGCGCGACGGAAGCGGCTTCGACGATCACGCTGTCGCCGGCGCCGCTCGAGCGTCCGGGTGAGCTTGGCCACCCCTGCCCGGCCACAGCGTGGCGCTTGTCGACATCGACGGCCGCAGTGAGCTGCGCGTCTCTGGTCCCAACATCGCGCCCTGCTATCTGATCGAGGGCCGACGAATTGACCTGCCGATGGACGAGCATGGCTTCTATCGCAGCGGCGACGCCGCCGTTCTGCGCCTGCGCTCGGACGGTGTTGCCGTGTTCGGCTTCGATGGCCGTCTCGCCGAGGATTTCAAGCTGTCGAGCGGGGTCAAGGTGCGCACCGGGCCGCTGCGCGCCGGCCTTCTGGCGCAATGTGCGCCGCTTGCCGACGACATCGTCATTTCGGGCGAGAACCGTGACCGCCTCGTGGCGCTGGTGTTTCCCTCGCCGGCGGGCAAGGCTCGTCCCAACGAACTCAGCGCGCGCATTGCCGCCTGGAACGCCGCCAATCCCTCGGGGTCGACCGCGATAGCCCGTTTCGATCTCGCAACTGCGCCGGCCGATCGCAGCAAGGGCGAGCAGTCGGACAAAGGCCAAATCGTCCAGTCGCGCTATCTGCGCAACCACGCCGACCTGTTCGAGGCGCTTCAGGCAGGTGGCGGTCAGGCACCCGTGGGCGCCTGACGCCTTGAAAGCCTAGTCCAGATCGCGGAACGGCTTTTCGCGGATGTCGAGGAATTCCTTCAGTGAATGCTCCTTGAGCAGCCGCATCCAGTAGCGACCCTCTTCCGAGGCATGCAGGATCGCGGTGGTTTCGCGATTGTAAGTCCAGGAGCTCTCGAGACCGGCCGTCTGCTGCTGGTGGTTGAGCGCTGCCTTGGCGAACTTGATCGCGGCACCCGGCATGCGCGCACATTTGCGCGCCAGCTTTTCGGCTTCCACCCTCAATTGGTCACGCGGGACGGCCTTGTTGACCAGATGGATGCGCGCGGCCTCGCGGCCGTCGATCAGGTCGCCTGTGTACATCAGGTGGCGGGCATGGATCATCGGCACCGTCCAGGGCAGCATCAGCGTCGGTGGCGCCGAGACATGGCGAACTTCGGGCTCACCCAGCATCGCGTCCTCGGCGGCGACCGTCATGTCGCAGCACATCATCAGCTCCAGCCCGCCGGCTAGACAATAGCCGTTGACGGCGGCAATGATCGGGATCGGCGCCTCGCGAATGAGCTTCATGCGGCGCATGTTGGCGCCGATGTCCTCGCGCCAGGCTTCCGCATCCATCTCGAAGTCCTCGCCGCCGAGGTCGAAGCCGGCGGTGAAGGCGCGCCCGGCGCCGGTGATGATGACGGCGCGGATCTCGGGATCCTTGACCGCCCGGGCGATCGACGCCTCGAGCGCGTCGCCGAGCTCCTGGTTCATGGCGTTCATCTTGTCGGGGCGGTTGAGCGTCAGGGTGACGAACGCATCCTCGGCGTCCTTCTCCCAGATAACGACGTCAGTGCTCATGGTCTCCCCTCCCCTCAGGCGATTTCGATGACGACGCGGCCGCGGACCAGGCCGGCGACGATGCGTTTGGCGAGGTCAGGCAGTTCGCTCATCTTGTGGGTCTCGGTCATTGCCGCAAGCTTGGTGCGGTCGAGATGGTCGGCCAGCGTGCGCCAGGCGCGCTCCCGCTTCGCCTGCGGCGCGAATACGGAATCGACACCGATCAGCGTCACGCTGCGCAGGATGTGCGGCATCACGGTGCCGGGCAGGTCGTGGCCGCCGGCCAGCCCACAGGCCGCGACAGCGCCGCCATAAACAGTCTGCGCCAGCGCGTTGGCGAGCGTGGTCGAACCGACGCTGTCGACGGCACCGCTCCAGCGCTCCTTCTGCAGCGGCCTGACCTCACCGGCGAGTTCTGCCCGGTCGAGGAAGGCAGTTGCGCCCAGCGAGCGGAGATAGTCATGCGTCTCGGCCCGGCCGGTCGAGGCAACGACGATATAACCCTTGGAGGACAACAGGCTGACGGCTGTCGAGCCGACGCCGCCGGCAGCACCCGTCACCAGCACCTCGCCCTTGCCGGGCTGGATCTTGCCCCAGTCTTCGAGCGCGTCGACGCACAGGGCCGCAGTGTAACCCGCGGTGCCGATTGCCATCGCCTGTTCCATGGTGAAGGCATCAGGCAGGCGGATCAGCCATTCCGGCTTCAGCCGCTGAAAGCGTGTGTACGCACCCCACTCCGTTTCCGACATGCCCCAGCCATTGGCCACGACCTTGTCGCCCGCCTTCCATGCCGGTGAGCGCGACTCGACGACAGTGCCGGCAATATCGATGCCTGCGACCATCGGCAGGCGGCGCGCGATACGGCCCTTGCCCGAAATGGCGAGGCCATCCTTGTAGTTGAGGCTTGAATAGGCGACCTCGACCAGCACGTCGTTGTCTGGCAGGTCGGCTTTGGTGATCTCGCGGAAGCCGGCGCGCGGCTTGCCGTCGACATCTTCAAGCATCAACGCCGTAAAAGTCTCGCTCATGAAAGTCTCCAGGAAGTCATGGGGTAATCTCCGGCTTAGCCGCGCTTGGCCTCGCGTTCGGCGCGCCGCGTCAGGCTGAGCGCATAGCTGTCGCGAACATAGGCGAGCAGCTCCGACAGCACGGCGGTGGCATCGCTTGCGTCACGCGCCTCGATGGCGCCAGCAAGCTTTTCATGGAAATCGGCGACTGTGCTGCGCTCGCGCACATGCGAAACGATCATGTTGGTGATCGGCATGAACGCCTCGACCACCGTGTACATCATCAGGCTGAGCGGGCCGTTGCCCGCCGCCTGTACAACGGCGCGGTGGAAGCGCACGTCTGAGGCGCAAAAATCCTCGTCGCTGAGCAGCTTGGAACGCTGCAGCGTGATCTCGGCGCGCATCGCGGCAAGGTCTGCGTCGCTGCGTCGCTGGCAGGCAAGCCGGCAGCAGATTGCTTCCGTTTCCAGCCGCGCGCTTATGATCTCGTCGATGTCGAAGGCGCCGACGCCGACAAGCAATGTCGCGGCCCCCGTGATCGCCGATGACAGGCCCTCCGGATCGGGGCGGCTGACGAAGGTGCCTCCGGTCGGCCCACGCTGCGAGCGTATCAGGTTCTGTGCCGCAAGCCGCTTCAGCGCCTCGCGCACCGTCGGGCGCGATATGCCGAAGCTCTTGGCGAGGTCTTCTTCGGTCGGCAGGCGTTCGTCGATCTGCAGGCGGCCGTCGAGAATGGCCGCGCGGATCTTGTCGGCGACCTGCCGGGCCACGCCAGTGCGAACCACGTCCTGATATTCGATCGGCATTCGCCCTCCGTCGGTGCTGCCTTGCGGCCGCCTCCGTTTCGATATGAAGATAAACAATATAGGTTTGACAAATATTGCAAGCGAAATAAGCTTGACCGAGACAGCGCCCGGAAATGGCTTCCTCCGGGCCATCCAGGCGCCATGACACCCAAGAGCGATCAGGTTCTATCCCTCCTCCAGGCACGGCTCGACAAGGCCGCCATCCTGGCAGGCGACGCCATCGATCCACGCTACAGCGACGATCTTGCCGGTGAGCGGGGCGCCCGGCCGGAGCTTGTGCTGCGGCCACGCGGCACCGACGAGGTCGCCGAGATCCTGAAGGTCTGCAACGACGCGCGCCTGCCGCTGGTCGTCCAGGGCGGCCGCACCGGACTGTCGGGCGGGGCGAGGGTGCTGGCAGGCGAGGCAGTGTTGTCGCTCGAGCGCATGACCACCTTGCAGGAGGTCGAGCCGACGGCCGGAACCATCGTTGCCGATGCAGGCGTGCCGCTGCAACTCGTGCAGGAAAAGGCCGACACTGCGGGCCTCGTCTTCGGCGTCGACATCGGCGCACGCGGCACCGCCACCATCGGCGGCAACATCGCCACCAATGCCGGCGGCATTCGCGTTCTGCGCTATGGCAGCTTCCGCGCCCAGGTGCTGGGGCTTGAGGCCGTGCTCGCCGATGGTAGTGCTCTGTCCTCGCTCAAGGGGCTCGCCAAGGACAATTCGGGCTACGACCTCGGCCAGCTTTTCATTGGCAGCGAAGGCACGCTCGGCGTCGTCACCCGCGCCTGCCTCAGGCTGCATCCTAGGCCCGTGACGCAGTCCGCGGCCTTCTGCTCCTTGCCGTCGCTGGGCGCGGCCTTCGGCCTGCTCACATTCCTGCGTGCCCGCCTCGGCAACCTGCTGTCAGGCTTCGAAGTCATCCTGGCGCCG
Source organism: Aminobacter sp. BA135 (assembly GCF_050859125.1). NCBI lineage: Bacteria > Pseudomonadati > Pseudomonadota > Alphaproteobacteria > Hyphomicrobiales > Phyllobacteriaceae > Aminobacter > Aminobacter sp. BA135. The sequence continues at coordinate 268,785 of NZ_CP139573.1, read as the reverse complement.
CTGATGGGTGACATGGTCGCAGCGCTCGGCTTCACCGCGCCGGTCGCCCTGTCGACACCGGTCTACGTGCTCGCCGATATCCAGGGCATGAGCCCGGGAACCGACGAGGAGGCCTTCATCGAGACTTTGTCGCAGGCAATCGAGGACGGACTGGTCGAGGACGTCGTGGTCTCGCAGTCGGATCGCGAGTTTCATGCGCTGTGGACGCTGCGCGATGACGTCAATCGCTTCCTGTTCGCCGAAGATGCGATGCTCAGCCTCGATGTCAGCCTGCCGCTGCCTGAAATGGGCGCCTTCCTCGATATGGCGCGTGCGGCCCAGCGGCAGGTCGACCCGGCGGCGCGGGATTATGTCTTCGGCCATCTCGGCGACGGTAACCTGCATTACGTCGTGCGAACCGACAGGCCCGACCAGGTCGCCGGCGCGGTGTTCGATTGCGTCGCGAAAAGCGGCGGCTCGATCTCGGCAGAGCATGGCATCGGATTGGACAAGAAGGCCTATCTTCATCTGACGCGCGCGCCGGCCGAGCTCGCGGCGATGCGCCGCCTGAAGGCCGCGCTCGACCCCAACAACATTCTCAATCCGGGCCGCATCTTCGACATGCCCCCTGCCCTGCCCAACGTCTGAGTGCCGCAATGACAGCTGTGACTTCTCCTGAAAATGGCGCCCGCCCGGTCGACATGCCCTCGGCGCTCGACGAGCGCTACACGCTCGAACGCGGCCGCATCCTGGTTTCGGGCACGCAGGCGCTGGTGCGCCTGCCGATGGTCCAACGCCAGCGGGATCTGGCCGTCGGGCTCAACACCGCAGGTTACGTCTCGGGCTATCGCGGCTCTCCATTAGCCGGATTCGATCGCGAGATGGCCAGCGCCCGGAAACATCTCAAGGAAAGCCATATCGTCTTCCAGCCCGGTCTCAATGAGGACATGGCGGCGACCGCGGTGTGGGGCACGCAGCAGACCGGCATGTTCCCCGGCGCGCGCTACGACGGCGTCTTTTCCATGTGGTACGGCAAGGGCCCGGGCGTCGACCGCACCATGGATGTCATCCGCCACGCCAATGCCGTCGGCACCAGCAAGCATGGCGGCGTGCTGTTGCTCGTCGGCGACGACCATGGCGCGGTGTCGTCGACCCTGCCCCACCAGAGCGAGCACAACCTGATCTCGGCCATGGTGCCGCTTCTGTCGCCGGCCGGCATCAGTGAATATATCGACTACGGTCTGCTTGGCTGGGCCATGAGCCGCTATTCCGGTGCTTGGGTCGGCTTCAAATGCCAGACCGAGATCGTTGAGTGCTCGGCAACTGTCGACCTCGATCCGACCCGGCTGGAGATCGTCACGCCAGACATGCCTCTCCCCGCCGACGGCCTGTCGATGCGCTGGCCCGACGGACAGCAAGCGATGGAACGGCGGCTCGAGACCAAGCTTGCCGCGGTGCTCGCCTTCGCCCGTGCCAATCGCCTCGACCGTCAGGTCTGGCCCTCCCCTGCTGCACGGCTCGGCATTGTCTCGACCGGCAAATCCTGGCTCGACCTCAAGGGTGCACTGGCACTGCTCGGCATCGACGAGAGCCGCGCCGCCGAGCTTGGCATCCGCCTTTACAAGGTTGGCATGGTCTGGCCGCTTGAGCCGGAGGGCCTGCGCGAATTTGCCGACGGGCTGGAGCAGATCCTCGTCGTCGAAGAAAAGCGTCCGGTCATCGAGGAGCAGATCAAGTCGCAGCTGTTCAACCAGCCGGGCGACCGCCGGCCGCAAGTCTTCGGCAAGACCGGGCCGGACGGCTCTCCACTCCTGCCCTCGATCGGCGAGATTGGCGCGCTCTCGGTGGCACGTGCCATCCTGCAATGGCTGGGCACTGATGACGCAGGCCTCGCGGCCCGCGCCGTACAGCTGTCAACGGTTGGAGCCCCCTCCCCTGCCGAACCGGATCTGCTCAACCGCGAACCCTATTTCTGCTCAGGGTGCCCGCATTCGACATCGACGGTTCTGCCCAAGGGCAGCCGCGCCTCCACCGGAATCGGTTGCCACATGATGGTGATCGGCATGGAGCGCGACACCTCGACCTTCACCCAGATGGGTGGCGAAGGCGGCTCGTGGATCGGCCTTTCCCCCTTCACCGACGAGAAGCACATCTTCGTCAACATGGGCGACGGCACTTATTTCCATTCCGGTCTGCTGGCCATCCGCGCCGGCATCGCCGCCAAGGTCAACGCCACCTACAAGATCCTCTACAACGATGCGGTCGCCATGACCGGTGGCCAGCGCCATGACGGCGAATTGTCGGTGCCGTCGATCGTCGGCCAGGTGCTCGCCGAGGGTGCCAAGCGGGTCGTCGTCGTCTCCGAGAGGCCGCAACTGCTGGCCGGCCTGCTGCCGCGTGCGGTCGATGTGCGGCATCGCGACGAGCTCGACGAGGTACAGCGTGAGCTGCGCGACGTCGAAGGTGTCACCGTGCTGGTCTACGACCAGGTCTGCGCCGCCGAAAAGCGCCGCCGGCGCAAGCGTGGCACCTATGCCGTCTCGCCCAAGCGTGCCTTCATCAACGAACTGGTCTGCGAAGGCTGCGGTGATTGCTCGGCGGTCTCGAACTGCATCTCCATCGAGCCGCGCGAGACCGAGTTTGGCCGCAAGCGCGCCATCAACCAGTCGAGCTGCAACACCGACCTCAGCTGCACCAAGGGCTTTTGCCCGAGCTTTGTCACCGTCGAAGGCGGGCGCCTGCGCAAGCCGCGCGCCAAGGCTGCCGGCGGCGTCGACGCCGGCCTGGCCGAGCCCAGCCTGCCCAGGTTGGGCGATGCGCCCTACAGCCTGCTGCTTACTGGCATCGGCGGCACAGGCGTCATCACCGTCAGCGCCATCCTGTCACAGGCAGCCCATCTCGACGGCCTGTCACTGGTGACGCTCGACCAGACCGGCCTGGCACAGAAGAATGGTGCCGTCGTCTCGCACATTCGCCTGGCGCGACAGCCCGAGATGCTCAACGCAGCCCGCATCGGCCCCGGCGAGGCCGACCTGGTGCTCGGCTTCGATCTCGTGGTCGCTGCATCGCAGAATGCCGTCGCCACTTTCGGCAAGGGCCGTACCAGGGCCGTGGTCGACGACCACTTCGCCCCGACGGCGTCCTTCGTCAAGGACACGACGATCGACTTCCGCGAAAGCGCGACGCTGCGGCGGCTGCGCACTGCCGGCGGCGAGGACGCGCTCACCACACTTCCCGCAATGAAGCTGGCAACCGGGCTGTTCGGCGATGCGATCGCCGCCAACATGTTCCTGCTCGGCCATGCCTGGCAGAAGGGCCTGGTTCCGATCGGGCGCGAAGCGATCGAGAAGGCGATCGACCTCAACGGCGCCGGCGTTGCCATGAACCGCGCTGCTTTTGCCTGGGGTCGGCGTTCCGTCGATGACATGGACTTCGTCAGCCGGCAGGCTGGGACGGCACCTGCTTCGGCGCCCGAAGCCAAGTCGCTTGATGAGATCGTCGCGCAGCGCGTCGTGTTCCTCACCGGGTATCAGGACGCGGGATATGCCGAGCGCTATCGGACGCTGGTCGACAAGGCGCGGCAAGCCGAGGTGAGAGTGGCTCCGGGGCAGGCTATGTTCGCGACGGCCGTTGCCAAGGCCGCATTCAAGCTGATGGCCTATAAGGACGAATACGAGGTAGCGCGGCTGCATCGCGATCCGGCCTTCCGGCAAAAGCTCGCCGAGCAGTTCGAAGGCGACTTCAAGCTCCAGTACAATCTCGCGCCGCCGATGCTGACCCGTACCGATCCGCGCACCGGCCATCCCGCCAAGATCGCCATCGGCAGCCGCTGGATCGAGCCGGCCTTTTCCGTGCTGGCTCGCCTCAAGAGCCTGCGTGGCACCCGCTTCGATCCATTCGGCCGCACCGCCGAGCGCAAGATGGAACGCAAACTGGCGGCGGACTACTTCACGCTGGTCGAGGCGCTTGCCGCCCGCTTGTCGGCTTCAAACCTGGCAATGGCGACAGAGATCGCCAGCCTGGCCGAGACCGTCCGCGGCTATGGCCACATCAAGCTGGCTGCCGTCGAGCGTTACGAAAAGCGTAAGCTCGAACTGCTCGCTGCATTTGATCAGGCCACAGCCCTAGGGCAGGCGGCCTGACGAGCCTGGTCCCATCAACAGCCTGAATCGACCACGGCTGATCGATTCAGGAGTTTCATTGGACGGTGGGTTCGCCGCGCGCGATTCTGCCGTCCATGCACAAGCCGAGCCCCATCCTGCACCTCCAGCGTCGTGATCCGAGCCGTAACATGGCGCGGTTCTATTGCCTGTCGGTTGAGCGTTCGCTGTTTGGCGACGCGGTGCTGGTGCGCGAATGGGGCCGCATCGGTACGCTGGGCCGGAGGCGTCTCGATCTCTTTGCCAACGTTGCCCAGGCGCAGGAGGCGATGCGCCGTTTGGTGGTTTCCAAGGTCAAGCGCGGCTACAGTTCCGTCGGTTGACAGCTGTCAACGACGATGTGCCGGGACCGAAACGGTCCTCGACGGTCGCCGTTACGCCTCCGTCACAATGGTTAATTTCCGTTAACTATAAACAAGTTGACTCGACTCGCCCTCTCCAGCACCCTTGTTACGCTAATTGGTCGTAATTCGATGCGTCCAGCGTAACCGCCTCAGAAAACCGTTATCCACGCTCCGGCACGTTAAAATGTGCGAAGGCGTAACCCGGATTCGGATTCTGCAGCGAATCGGCGCATAAATCTTAACGAAGCCTGACGGTGCGTCGCTTACGCATGCGCTGGTGGGCGAGAGGGGACTAAAGACTTGGTTGGGGCAGTTCAAGCACGGGCGGAAAACGCGAGCGACGAGGCCGAGGTCATGGCGACTGATCGTGCCATTGCGCGGGACGCCGAGATGTTGTCGGCGCAATTGCAGGCAATGCGCGACCGGCTGTTTTCGCCGACATCGAAGAAGGTCCTGCGCAAGTTTTCGAGCGGCGAAGCCGCACGTCTGATCGGTGTCACCGACGGCTATCTGCGCCAGCTCTCCATCGCAGGCGAAGGGCCGCAGCCCGAAACCGGGGCAGGGGGGCGACGCTACTACGCACTCGACGACATCAACGGGCTGCGCCGGCATCTGGCCGAGCAGAACCCCACCAAGGCGCGCCATTATCTGCCGCGCCGCGACACCGGGCGTGGCGAACACCTTCAGGTCATCGCCGTCACCAACTTCAAGGGCGGTTCGGGCAAGACCACGACCAGCACGCACCTTGCCCAGCACCTTGCACTGGCCGGTTACCGGGTGCTGGCGATCGATCTCGATCCGCAGGCTTCGATGTCGGCACTGCTGGGCTACCAGCCGGAACTCGATCTCGACGGCAACGACACGCTCTATGGCGCGATCCGCTACGACGAGGAGCGCCGGCCGCTGACCGACATCATCCGCCGCACCTATTTCGACGGGCTCGACTTCGTGCCCGGCAATCTTGAGCTTCAGGAGTTCGAGCATACGACGCCGCAGATGCTGGCGGCGCGGCAGGCCGGCGACAACAAGGCGATGTTCTTCGCACGTGTCCAGGAAGCGCTGCAGACCGTTGCCGACAATTACGACGTCGTCGTCATGGACTGCCCGCCGCAGCTCGGCTTCCTGACCCTGTCGGCGCTGTGCGCGGCGACCTCGGTGCTGGTGACCATTCACCCGCAGATGCTCGACGTTGCCTCGATGAGCCAGTTCCTGTTCATGACTGCCGACCTTCTGTCGGTGGTGCGGGAGGCCGGCGGCGAGCTGAATTTCGATTTCATGCGCTACCTGATCACGCGCTACGAGCCAAATGACGGACCGCAGACCCAGATCGTCGGTTTCCTGCGCTCGCTGTTCGGCGATCGGGTGCTGACCGCGCCGCTGGTCAAGTCGACCGCCTTTTCGGATGCGGGCCTGACCAAGCAGACGCTTTACGAAGTGTCACGTGAGAGCTTCAGCCGCGCCACCTATGACCGCGCCATGGAGTCGTTGACAGCTGTCAACGACGAGATCGAGAGCCTGATGCTCAAGGCATGGAACCGGGCGGCGTGAGGGAGGCTGGCATGGCATTGAACCGCAAGGACCAGCTCAAGGCGCTGTTCGGTACGGTCGAACCGGCGCCTGTGGCCGCAACTCCGACTGAGAAGGCGCCTGAGACGAAAACGGCTGAGCCGGATACCACGCGCCAGCGCAGCGCCTCTGGAGCCGTCAAGGCCATGGGCCTGTCGCTCGGTGGCCTGTCCAAGGAGATCGAGGAGGCGCGCAGGCTCAAGGAAAGCCTCGATGCCGCCGAACGTGTAAGCCAGGTCGACGCGTCATTGATCGAGGCGTCGTTCGTCGCCGACCGGCTCGACCATGGCGCGCAGGATCCGGATTTCGACGCGCTGGTCAGCAGCATCGAGACGTCTGGGCAGCAGGTTCCGGTGTTGCTCAGGCCGCATCCCGACAAACCGGGGCGCTACCAGACCGCCTACGGCCATCGCCGCGTGCGCGCTGCCGGGAAGCTCGGCGTTCCCGTCCTGGCCATCGTCCGGCCGCTCTCCGACGTCGAGCTGGTGCTCGCCCAGGGTAAGGAAAACAGCGAGCGGCGCGACCTCTCCTTCATCGAGCGGGCGCTGTTCGCCCACGAGCTGATCGCCAGAGGCTTCGAGCGCGCCGTCGTTCAGGACGCGCTGTCGCTGCACAAGGCCGAGATGACGCGCTTCCTGCAGGTGGCAGACGCGGTGCCTGAACAGGTCGTACGTGCGATCGGCGCGGCCCCCAAGATCGGCCGTCCGCGCTGGATGGCACTGGCCGAGCTGCTGAAGAGCGAGGCGGCTCGCGTCAAGGCCGACGACGAGGTCACCAGCCAGCGCTTCCTTGCTGCAACGAGCGACGAACGCTTCAACATGTTGTTCATGCGCCTGCAGCGCAAGACGCAGCCAATCGCCGGCGCCGCGCGCGAAATCCGCGATGGCAAGGGCAGGGCGGTTGCAAGTCTGACTGTTTCCAAGGGCAAAGCCAGAATCGATTTTCTGGAAAAGGCAGCGGATGGGTTCGCAGACTTCCTCGATGAGGAGTTGCCCAAGCTGTTGGAGAGGTTCGAACAGGAGCATGGCCGCTCGGCCGGGCAAGACTAGGTTTGTCCACAACCAGCGGCACGAGCGTTTGCCTCAGCGCAGCGCCACCCGTGGGTGATGGAGCGTAAAGCGTAGGTTCCAACGCGTAGAGGATCTGAAACAGAAGGATAATCGGCAAGAAAAAGGCCCCCGAAACGTCGCCATTCCGGAAGCCCTCATCAATGTAGCAATTGTGAGAGAATCATTTCCGGACCGACTTGTCAACCACTGGACGCGTTCCGGAATGCCTTCGGCTTGCCTCGACTGAGGTAAAACAAGGATGACTGAGCATATCTCGACGACGCCCTTTGGGCGGCGGTCGTTGTCGCTTGCCATGGTGGCAGGTCAGATGGCGGCCGACAGCTGCGCGCCTGGCGCCAGCTCAAACAAATGGCAGGTGTTCCGTGCCGTCTGCGAGGCCAAGCAATTGCTTGGCGCCAGCGATCGCGCCCTTGCCGTTCTCAACGCGCTGCTGAGCTTCCATCCCGACACGGATCTCGTGGAAGGGGAGGGGCTGGTGGTGTTCCCGTCCAATGCCCAGCTGGCGCTGAGGGCGCATGGTATGGCGCCGGCGACGCTCAGGCGGCATCTGTCGGTGCTGGTCGACTGCGGCCTGGTGGTGCGCCGCGACAGCCCCAATGGCAAGCGTTATGCCCGCAAGGGCTTTGACGGTGCGATCGAGCAGGCCTTTGGCTTCGACCTGACGCCGCTACTGGCACGTGCGGCAGAATTCGAGCGCATGGCAGAGGCAGTGAGGGCTGAGCGGCGGGCGCTTCTGCTCGTCCGCGAGCGCATCACCATCCTGCGTCGTGACATCGCCAAGATGATCGCATTCGGCCTCGAGGAGGGCATTGCCGCCGATTGGCAGCGCCTGCACCTCAGCTATCGCGACATAGTGGCGGCTATTCCGCGCACGGCGAGCCGGCTTGAGCTCGAGCCGATCGCAGCGGCGCTTGCAATGCTTGCCCAGGAGGTACGCAAGGCGCTGGAAACGCACATAAAAACTGAAGAAACAAGCGCCAATGAGTCTCATTCCGAGCGCCACATACAGAATTCAAATACACATCCTCATGAACTTGAACCCGGCCTCGAAAAAGGCCAAGGGACGGCCGCTGCGGTGAAACCGGAAACCAGGAGCCAGCCGCCAACGGGTTATCCGCTTGGCATGGTGCTGCGTGCCTGCCCTGACATTGCCGATTACGCACGAAACGGCATTTCGGGCTGGGCGGATCTGGTGGAAACGGCAAATCTGGTGCGCGGCGCCCTCGGCGTCAGCCCGGATGCGTGGAACCAGGCCTGCGAGGCGATGGGGGCGGTGGATGCCGCGATCATGGTGGCGGCGATGCTGCAGAAGGGCGAGGCCATTTCCAGCCCCGGCGGCTATCTGCGCAGCCTGACGGCGAAGGCACAGGCCGGAGAATTCTCGATCGGGCCGGTGCTGATGGCGCTGCTGCGCGGCAGGGGAGGGGCACAGGCCAAAGCGGGATAGATCAGTGCAGCTTTGCGAGCTCAGCTGCGACCACGGTCAACGGCATCGCCTCGACGTCGTGGGGCAGCGGATAGGTCTCCGTGCCGGGGTAGATGAGGATGCGGCGGTCTGGCCTGATGTCTTCGGCTGCTAAATGGAAACCTTTCTCGACCTTCGGTGACAGGCTGCGTTTGATTTCGATCGCCCACACGGCTGCGCCTGGCAAGGTGAGAAGGACGTCGATTTCGGCGCCGGCCGATGTGCGGTAGAAATTTATGTCAGTGCCTTCGGGAACTGCTGCCGACAGGGTCTCGATGACGAAACCTTCCCAACTGCCGCCGGCGACAGGATGACCCAGAAGCTGTTCCTGTGTGCCGAGACCCAGCAGTGCATGAGTGAGGCCGCTGTCGCGGACGTAGATCTTGGGCGATTTGACCAAACGTTTGGAAACATTGGAGTACCAGGGCTCGAGGCGGCGGACGAGCAGCAGATCGACAAGAAGGTCGAGATATGAAGCGACCGTCTTGCCATCGATGCCCAGTGCCCGGGCAAATTCCGCGGCATTGAGCAAGCCAGATTGGTGGTGGGCGAGCATTGTCCAGAAGCGGCGCACGGTTTCAGCCGGAATGCGAGGCCCGAGCATAGGTATGTCGCGCTCCAGATAGGAGCGGATGAAATCCTGTCGCCAGCGCAGGCTGGCTCGGTCATTAGGCGCAAGGAAGCTTTCAGGAAACCCCCCACGCACCCAAAGAGAGGAAAGGTCCCGTGGGGCAACCTCCAGGCCATCGAACGGGTGCATTTCTAGATAGGCAATGCGGCCGGCAAGCGTCTCGCTCAATTGCTTCATCAGATCGATGGAGGCCGATCCGAGCAACAGGAAACGTCCGGTCCGCAAGCCAGCACGGCGACCGCGGTCGATTAGGCCGCGCAGGTTCTGAAACAGCCCTGGGAGCCGGTGGACTTCGTCGAGGATGACGAGCTTGTCTTCATGTCTTGTGAGATAGAGTTCGGGCTCGATCAGCTTGGCGCGGTCGGCAACAGATTCGAGGTCCAGATAAATTGAAGGCCTCGTCTTGCCGATTTCCAGCGCAAGCGTGGTCTTGCCGACCTGGCGGGGTCCCAGCAGCGCAACGGCCGATGACGTGTCGAGCATTTCGAGGACTTCAGGGGTAATTCTGCGGACAATCATCCTTGTATTTATGGAGCATGGATCCATAAATGCAAGGTAAATCTCGCTAATAGCAGGGTGATGGAGTGCTGCAGAGGGAGCTCACAGCGGCTACTTGCGGGGTGGAGCTGAACTGCAGCGCAATAGGGGAGGGGATCGCTGATGCCTATGGTCATAACTGATATGGACGCTCGCGCCGCTTAAGCGGGCGAGGAGGGCCGTTCCCTCAATTAGAGTCCGCTTGCCTTGGTGAGGTTGACGCGGAAGCGGTCGCGGCGGCGCTGGTATTTGCGGGTCATTTCGGCACTGGCATGGCCGAGCTGCTTCTGCACGTAACGCTCCTCGACTTCGGCCGATGAGGCAAGGCCAGCGCGCAGCGAATGGCCGGCAAAAAGCCTGGTCCGTTCCGCCTCGGTCAGGTCGCCGCGCACGCCGGCGGCGAGGGCCGTGCGTTTGACCAGGCGGGCGACTTCCTGGTCGTTGAGCCGCTCAGTGCCGACCCTTTTGCCCTGGCCGGTGATACGGCGAAACAATGGGCCATGGCCAATGCGGGCAAGGTTCAGCCATGTCTCCAAAGCCACGACAGGGCAGGTGATGTCGGCCGAACCGCGGCCAATTTCGACCTCGCGCCAGCCAGTCTTGCCGCGCAAGGTGACCAGGATGCCCTTGCCGGGAAAGATTTCGATCCAGCCGCGGCCGTCCTCGGTCTGGTCGCTGCTGCAGTCGAGGCCGACGATCTCCGAGCGGCGCAGCGCCCCGGTGAAACCGAGCAGCAGCATCGCGCGATCTCTAAGGCCGCGCAGGGTCCCCCTGTCGAGCGTCTCCAGCATCGCGATCAGATCTTCGGGCAGGATCGCTTCCTTCTGCCGCGGAGGGCGGGCATGGGCATTGCGGATGCCGGCCATGACGGTAGCGATGGCACGGTGTTTCCGGTCGAGCTTTTCGCCCCCGCGCTGGGCATAGTTCCAGGCGAGCGAGGAGAGACGTCTTTCGATGGTCGAGACGGATTTTTTGTCGCCGGTGCCGCTGCCTGAAGTGGCGCCGGAAGCGAGCGCGGTGATGTAGAGCCCAACGGTCTCGGGATCCGGCGGCATGGTGGCAAAACCCTGGCGCCGGGCCCAGTCGGAAAAATGCTTCCAGTCGGCGGCATAGGCGCGGCGGGTGTTGGCGGAACTGGCCGCCTCGACATAACCACGTGCCCGTTCGGCCAGATCGCCGAGCTGCCCTGGAAGGCCGCCTGCGGGCATAACTTCGGCAGGCAGGGCAGGGGAGGGGTTTCCGTCACTCGTAACGATGACAGCTTCCGGCTCGCTCACCGCTTCTGCCTGCCGGCCCATTGCCATCACGACATCGACGATGTCGGGCAAATCGTCGAGGGAAACCGCGTCAGCGGGGCCGTTTCCGTCCAAAACAGCGTTTTCCGACGTGCGCTCTCGTCGAGGAGAGTGCAGTTTGCTACGGTTTTCCGGATTTTGCTCGACATGAGAGGCCATTTCGGCAGTAGGCCATTAAATGAACGATAATGCAAGATTATCGTTCATTTGATGTGGTCGACAGGCTGTGCGCTTTAAATGCAAGAAATCGAAGGTAACCGCACAGCGGAGATACGCTATGCCCTTCGCTTTGGGGACACAATTTCTGGCCGCTGCTTGTTAGGGGTGCTACGGTTGAACCCGATCTGCCGATCTGCTTCAACCGTGATCCTAGTTCGCGCAGGGGACGTGAGATGGTAGGTTCTGACCGCATCGACGACCTGATCGCAGCGGTGCCTCGCGCCTTGGCGCTTCGCGCCGGTTTGGACCTTGGCATCTTCACCCAGCTCGGGGACAGCGCGTTGACGGCTGACAACCTCGGAGCCCTGTTCAACATCGACCCCGATCGTCTGTCGCGGCTCCTCTACGCGCTCGCCAGCATCGGTCTACTCGAAGTCGAGGATGGTCGATTTCGCAATGGAGCCGAAGCGTCGGCTTTTCTTGACGCAGCCAAGAAGACCTATCGTGGCGGTGATCATGCGCTCTTGCGCGAGCTCTGGGGAGCCGACCTGCTGACTGCAGAGTCGCTGCGACAGAGCCGGCCGGCCGCACTGCACGACTTTTCGCAAGCGGGGCCTGAGGCCGCCGCGGCATTCAGCCGAAAGCTGGCGCCAGGCGCCGTGATTTTCGGCCGATACCTGGCCCAGGAGATTGACCTCTCCGCGATCGGATCGGTGATCGACATTGGCGGAGGCCCCGGGACCATCCTCGTTGGGCTTCGCGAGCGATGGCCGCAGATCGCGGCGACACTGATGGAGCTTCCAACGGTTGCAGCGGCCGCGCCAGAAATCCTGTCGGAGTATGGTGTCGATGACGTGGTTGTCGAAGAGGGGGACATCACCGTTGCGCCATCAATCGGTCGGCACGATCTGGCGATCCTGAAAGCCGTCGTTCAGGTCCTTCCGCCTGATCAGGCACGCCGTTCGATCCTGAACGCGGCGCGTTGCCTCACGCCAGGAGGCGAGATCGCGATTGCCGGCTGGGGTGTCGTCGACGACGACCGCCTCGGCCCGCCTGAAGGTGTCTTTCTGAACCTCACCTTCTTGAACCTTTATCGCCACGGTGAAGCGTACACCGAAGGCCAGTATCGCGCGTGGATGACCGAGGCTGGATTCGGGGATATATCCAGGTCGCGCCTGGCGGACGGCTGCACGTTGTTTCGTGCTCGCCTTGCGGGCTGATCCGTCGGCTTTCACGATTGATCGGCCTGCTTTCGACCTTGGATGGCCTCAGCGCGGACTGACAGCCGCCGGCGCCGAACGTGACGTTGGAACGCGGCGTGCAAGCATCTGCCCGGGCCGCCCTCGTCGTCTTACCTGCCCTCGGAAACGTCAGGTCAAATTGCGGCCTTATGCCAGGTCGATCAGCGCTTCAGCGGTCTTTGCGCATGTGGCCAGGTGCGTTGCAAATCCACCATTCAGCGTGGCGCGAATTGAAAGCACCCTGTCAGTTCCGCACGAGGTGAGCAGGCCCATTTCCTTGCCGCGCATGTCGTCGAGCGCGATGCCGATCATGCGATGGTCGATCTCTCCGGGGATGGCCTGACCGTTCGCATCGATAAACCGTCCGCAGACGACTGCCTGTGCACCTTTTGCAAGATAGGCGTCGAGCTGCTCGAGGTTCACGACTTCGCTACGAACGACATGGCTGTCAGGACCGCATGAGCCGGCAGCAAACAGCGTCTTGTTGCAGGTTCTGATGGCCTCCAGCTGACCGGCAATAAGCGGATCTTCCTTCAACAGACGCGCAAGTTCGGGATTCTGGACAATGAGCGGCGCATGAAGGTTGATGCATCTTGCGCCCAGCTTTTGCGCAAGGTTTGCCGAACAGGTCTCTGCCGCAAAACCCAGGGGTGTCGCGCGCGATCCGACCAGCTGGATGATGTCGAGATCGGGAATTGTCGTCGACATCGCCGCTTCGGAAACATTGAAGACGGTTTCGCCCCATGACACGCCGAGGCGGTCTCCCGGCTGCAGCAAAGCCGGCAACCAATCGGCTGTTGCCTGGGCAAGTCTGTCGAGCGTAGCGACGGGATCATCCTCGGCCGTCGGAACAACCAAAGCGTCCTTCAGGCCGAACTTTCGTTTCAACTGCTCTGACAATTCGCGTTCAAGAAACACAGATGATCGAAGCGACACGTGCACGTATTCACGGGCCCTGGCTTCTGCGAGATAATTGACGACCGTGCTGCGCGAGATGCCCATCCGTTTGGCGATCTGCGCCTGGTTCATCTCGTCATGGTAATAGCACCAGGCAGCCTCGATGATCTGCTGTTCAATCCGCCCGCGAATGCTTCCAGTGTTACGGTGGCTATAATGCATGTTGCTGATTGGCCCTGCGACGAAAAGCGATCATTAGTACGATAAGGGCAAGCACATAAGGTGTGGCCTCGGTGAATTGTTGCGGCAACCCCAGACCCTGCATGCGGAAGCCGAACGCGTCGACGACACCGAACGCCACGGCCGCGGGCAGTACCCGGGGCAGCCTGGCTGAGCACATCATCATGATCACCAGTGCAATCCAGCCGCGGCCGGCGCTCATGCCCTCGGTGAAGAGCGTGACATTGGAAATCGAAAGCTGGGCTCCGCCCAGGGCGCAGAGCACGCCGCAGATGGCGAGCACGCCGGTCTTGGTACGCTTGGGTGATGCGCCGACGGTCACAAGTGCTGCTGCGTTTTGCCCTGCTGCACGCACCCGGAGCCCGAACGAATGGTTGTTGAGCAGATAATGGACGACAAACACGAGGATGACGGCAAGCCAGACGAGGATGGATTGGCCCGTCAGGAGGGCCCCCAGAACGGGAATATCGGCGACAGGGCCCAATTCGATTCGTGGCAGTTCGGCAATCCGTGGATCATCGAACTGGCCCGATACGCCGAACACGGCGCGCAGCAACAGGGCCGTCAGCCCAACAGCCAGCACGTTGAGGCCGATGCTGACGATGATGTCGTCGCCGTCGCGCCAAACTGCGAAATAGGCGAAAACCAGGCCTGACGCGGCCCCTGCCGCCATTGCAACGGCCAGCCCGCCAAAGGATGATCCCGAATAGTAGCTGCCCAGCACGGCTGCAAATGCGCCGATCAGCATCATGCCTTCCAGGGCGATGTTGAAGACGCGGGCGCGTTCGCACAACACACTGCCGATGGCCGCCAGAAGAACCGGCGTGAAGAAACGAGGAATGGACTCAATGAAAGCGCCGTCGAAAAACATAGTGCTGCTAGTGCTCCCTGCCTTTTGCGCCTGACATCAACTGGCCGGCATACCCCGCCAGGAACAGCATGATCACCGCTTGAACCACCTGACCGGCTTCACGTGGGATGTCTGCCGCGCGCTCCATTCCGATTGCGCCGGTTGCGAGAACGGCAAAGACGAAGGCGGCCATTGGAACAAGGCTCGGAATGACCGCTGCAAGCAGAACGGCGGCGATGCCGGTCCAGGCATAAAGCGGTACGGTCAGCATTCCGTCGACATATCGTTGGGTCATGCCGAAGACGACCACGAACCCCACCATGCCGGCCAGCGCGCCGCTGAGCATCAGCGTGCGGTAGAAGAGTCGCCGGGTGGGGTAGCCGGAAGCTTGCGCGAAGGCGAAGCTGAAACCCTGCATGCGGGTACGGTAGCCGAAGACGGAGCTTCGCTCGAACAGGATGACCAGCAACGCGGTCACCCCGATCAGGATGAAGCCATAGTCCAGAAGTGTCCCGGTAAAGCGCGGCAGGCGCGCTTCTGCAAGGATCGGGTAGCTCTGCGTCGTTCCGCTGGCCACGTCGCGAAACGGATGCGACACGCAGTAGGACGCGATAAAGGAGGCTGGGTAGTTCAACAGCAGCGTGCCGATCAGCAACGGCACCTTGAAGGCACGGTCCAGAAAACCTGCCAGCATCGCCCAGAGCGCGGCGACAGTCATCGCGGCCAGGAGTGCTGCAATCGCCACGACAAGCGGCGGGCCTGGAAGGTAGACGCCGACCAAGGCAGCAACCAGCCCGCCCAGGACCATTTGCCCCTCCGCACCGATATTCACCAGGCCCGCGCGGAACGACACCAGGACCGACATCGCAAGTCCCAGCAGGATCGCAAAGCGGCCAAGCGTCGTAAAGAAGTTGAAGTGGTTCCGCCCGCCGAACGCGCCGGAGAAGAAGCCCGAAACGGTATCGTGGGTTTGCGGTAGCGCAAAGAGGATGAGGGTCGCGGCCACAAGGGCAAGTGGAAGCAGGAACATGTTGGTGCTTTTGGACATATGTCTCATCCTGATTGTCCCGACATCGCTGCGCCGACCGCAAATGAATCGAGTTCTTCACGGTCGAACACCCTGGTCAGATTGCCGTCGAACATCACGCCTACGCGGTCACTGAGTGCAAAAAGCTCTTCCAGGTCGCTGCTGATGAGCAGGATCGCGCAGCCTGTTGCCGCGAGCTTGAGGATTTGCCGATGGATCGCCTCGATGGCGCCGACATCCACGCCCCAGCATGGGTTCTCGACGACGAGGAAACGCGGACTGGCCGAAAGTTCCCGCGCCACGACGACCTTCTGCTGGTTTCCGCCCGAAAGACTGCCGACCGCCTGCCTGATCGACGGCGTGCGAATGTCGAAGCGATCCAAGAGATGACGCGCAAATTTGCCGATCGCGTTGCGGCGCAGAAAACCGGCTATCGAAAACTCCGGCTTGTGCTCTTGTCCCGAGATGAGGTTCTCGGCAACCGTCCCGCGTCGGGCAAGCGCGACTGACATGCGGTCTTCGGCGATATAGCCGATCCCGGCGCGCCGCCGCTCCGAGATATCGTACCGGGCGACATCGGTTCCGTCGAATACGAACTGTCCACCGGCATTGGGGCGCAGGCCGACGAGCGCATCGGCAAGTTCTTTCTGGCCGTTGCCGGACACGCCGGCGATGCCGAACACCTCGCCCGCGCGTATGTCGAATGTCACTCTGTCGAGGGCGGGCTTGTCCCCCAGGCTCCGGACCGTCAGATCACGCACCTTGACGATGGTGTCATCGCGAATGGACGGCTCCTTCGCAACGGATTCGATCTTGCGCCCGACCATCAGTTCCGCCAGTTCGGCCTGCGAGGTTTGGGTGGTCGTTCGCTCCGCGACAAGCTTACCGCGCCGCATCACCAGCACCCTGTCGGCATTCTCCATGACCTCGCCCAGTTTGTGGGTGACGACCACCACCGATGCGCCCTGGACGCAAAGGCGCTTGAGCATCGCATAGAGGGCAAGAGCCTGTTGCGGCGTCAAAACGGCGGTCGGCTCGTCGAGGATGAACACCGACGCGCCGCGGTAAAGCATCTTGATGATTTCAAGCTGCTGGCGCCCGACAACGGGGAGCTTTTCAACGGTCTCGTCGAGATCGAGAGCAAAACCGAACTCGTTCAGGATCTTCGACACCGCATCGCGGTGCTGGGCAAAGGGAACCATGCCGAACAGGTCGGCCTTTTCCTGCCCGACAACGATGTTCTCCAGAACAGTCAGCTCCGGATAAAGCTGGAAATGCTGATGAACCATGCCAAAGCGCGCGGCGATCGCATCGCTTGCCGATGAAAACTTGCGGGCCTGGCCATCAACTTCGATAGATCCGCTGTCGGGCTGCACCAGCCCGAACAGGACGTTCATCGCGGTGGTCTTGCCTGCGCCGTTTTCGCCGATCAGCGCCAGCAACTCGCCCTTGCGGATGTTCAGGGAAACCCCATCCAGCGCCTTGAGGGAGCCGAAGGATTTGGAAACATCCCTCAACCCGCAAACGCTGGAACGGTGAACGGTTTCAGTTGTCATGGCGCTGTTCCTGTCGTCACTGTGCCGTAAGGGGGTCGGCCACCTTGACTTCGCCGGCAACGATCTTGCTGGCGATCTCCCTGATCGACTTGACGACATCGGCATGGCCGGCGATTTCACAGCCACTTTTGGCAAGCTCGTCATCGCCGAGCAGGGCGACGGCACCAACGCCCTTCTCGGCCAGACCATAGGACGCGAAATGGGCATCGGCGCCCGCGGCAATCGCCTCGATGGATTGCTTGATCGCCTGGTCGACGCGCTTCAGCGCGGAATCGTACATCGCGCCCTTCGCCGCGGCACACAGGTTGGAATCGACCGTCATGATCTTGAAGCCCTGTTCCGTGGCGGCTTCAAAAACACCGAAACTGCCGCCCGCCGCGGCCGCATAGACAACGTCGGCGCCGGCTGCGTGCAGCGACAGTGCTTGCTCCTTGGCGCGAACAGGATCGGCGAACGGGCGTTGCCCGCCAACCCAGCGGGTCTCCACCTTGATATCAGACTTGGCATAGGCCGCCCCGGCAGCGAAGCCGCCGGTGAACCGGCGCATGAAGGGGGTGTCGATGGGCCCCACCGCACCCACGACGTTGGTCTTGGTGAGCATGGCTGCCATGGCGCCCATCAGGAATGACGCCTCGTGCTCTCTGAAGACAGCACAATGAAGGTTGGCCGGACGGTCGCCCTGAGGGCAAGCGTCGATCAACAGGAAGTCGGAATCGGGAGCCGTCGGCGCCACCTCGACGACAGCGTCGACGGTGTCAAATCCGATCGCGACGATGATGTCGGCGCCTTCATTTGCCGCAGCGTAGAGGTTCTCGGCGATCGCTGATGGGCCATCGCTCTCGAAAACCTTGACCTTGGCTCCGGTGGTCGCTGCCGCTGCCATGATGCCGTCGCGCCCCAGGGCCAGGAAGGCGTTGTTCCCGATCGGGTTCGGCGTGACGTAGACGAATGTGCTTTCGGCTGCGGCCGGCGCTGCCCATGCAGATGCCGTGATGACCGAAGCAACGAAGCTTGCGACAGAAATTTTCATTGAATTACCTCCTGGGCCGCTTTTTCCCACCGGCGTCTGGCCGCCCTTGTCGACCTCTCCGCCGGCACTTTCAGATTGTTGAACCTGACAAGCTCGAGACCTCCCTCGGCACGTCGAGCTTGCGCACAAAGCCCAACATTTCAGCAAATGTCAACACTGTTGGATTTCGTATAATTTTCTTATGGACAACCTCATGTGACGCTGGTAGGTCAATTGTCACCATAGCCGACAACTGAGCAAACAGGTGATCCATGAAAGACATGATCGCGGCCTCCGTCGCCAAAATCCGGTCCCTTACGGACGTTCGCCCCGAGATCGCGCTGATCCTCGGTTCCGGACTGGGTGACCTGGCCGCGGCAATCGACGGCGTGGAGATCCCTTATGCCGAGATCCCGCACTTTCCCGTCTCCACCGCGCCCGGCCATGTCGGCGCGCTGATCGTCGGGACGCTTTACGGCCGCAAGGTCGTGGCCATGCGCGGCCGCGTGCATCTTTATGAAGGCTACACGCCCCAGGAAACCACCTATCCGATGCGCGTCATGGCGGCGCTTGGGGCGCATACCGTGGTGCTGACAAACGCTGCCGGCGGATTGCAGGACGATATGCAGGTGGGCGACGTCGTCGTCATCGACGACCAGTTTTCGCTGCTGATTGCCTGCGGCATGGATCCGCTGATCGGCAAAAACGATCCCGAGATCGGCGAGCGCTTTGTGTCGATGAACCAGGCCTATGCGCCGGAGCTGATCAGGCTGGTGCGTGAGATCGCCCCCGAGGTCAAACAAGGGGCCTATGCCCATGTCACCGGCCCGTCTTTCGAACCGCCGGTGCTGATCCGCATGCTTCGCAGCACGGGTTGCCGCGTCGTCGGCATGTCCACTGCCCCCGAAGTGGTTGTGGCTCGTCATATGGGTGTGCGGGTGATGGCCTTGTCCGCCGTCACCAACATTGCCGTGGCATCGTTGGAGAGCCAGCACGTCACCAATGCCGACGAGGTCTGGGAATCGATCCAGGTGATCGCGCCGAAAATCCGGAAGATCCTGGAAGCGGCAATCCCGCGACTCTAGCGCGAACGTATCAGCCGCCGACACCGGATTCCGGCGTTCGGTTTTGGGCGTGCGGCTGCCGCGGACAAGCGGTGTCCGGCGGCGTGAAAATATTGAATGGAGGCATAGGTATGAGTTTTCGGGCAATTGAGTGGTTGCAGGAGACGAACACACTTCGGCTGATCGACCAGAAGCGTCTGCCGGAGGAAATCCGCTATCTGGACCTGACAACGCCGGCATCCGTGGCCGACGCAATCCGCGACATGACGGTGCGCGGCGCACCGGCGATCGGGGTCGCCGCCGCATTCGGCATTCTTCAGTCAGCCCAGTCCAATGCGACCGAAAGCCTGGAACTGCTCAAGCAGGACTTGACCGAGGCCGACAGGGTCCTGCGCGCCTCGCGTCCGACCGCGGTCAACCTGTTCTGGGCCTTGGACCGGATGAAAGGTGTCTGGCAGGCAGCGGGCAATGCCGAGGAATTGCGCCTCGCCCTGCGCGCCGAGGCAACGGCGATCGAAGCCCAAGATGTCGCCGTCAACCGGGCCATCTCGGAGCACGCGCTCAAGATCCTGCCGCAGGAGGTGACGTTCTTTCATCACTGCAACACCGGATCGCTGGCGACGGTGGAGCTGGGCACCGCGCTTGGGGTCATTCGGTCCGCGCACGAGTCCGGCCGCAAGGTCATGGCCTATCTCGACGAGACACGGCCGCGACTCCAGGGCGCAAAGCTGTCCTCCTTCGAGCTGATGCAGTTCGGCGTACCGCATGCGATCGTCGTCGACGGCGCGTCCGCCCATATCATGCGCACGCAGAAGGTCGACCTGGCCATCGTCGGATGTGATCGCGTCGCGGCAAACGGCGACACCGCCAACAAGATCGGAACCTACAATCTGGCGCTGGCAGCCCAAGACAACGGCGTGCCGTTTTACGTTGCTGCGCCGATGTCGACGATCGATTTTGACACCGTCTCCGGCGACGACATCGAGATCGAGGAGCGCGACGCCTCTGAGATCACCGAGATCAACGGGATTGCGATCGCGCCTGAAGGCGCTCCGACCTTCAATCCTGCCTTCGACGTCACCCCCAACCGGCTGATTGCCGGGATCATCACCGAGCACGGCATCGCGCGTGCGCCGTTCGCGGAAAGCCTGATGAGACTGCGGGACCGCAACAGCTAACTCCTGAATTGGAAGCGACAGATGCAGAACCAAAAATCCACTGAAGAGGTGGCGCTGGGAATACGTCGCCGTGTTTTCGAGCATTCGATCCGGAACAATGGCGGCTATCTGAGCCAGGCCTGCTCGGCGGCAGAACAACTGGCCTGGCTTTACAATGAAGAGCTGAAGCTGGGCGAACCGACATTGCCGATGATCCCGAAGCCTTTCGCGGGCGTCCCCTCGCCGTCGAACCCGGATTATCATACGGGAGCCGGCTACAACGGCCCGGCCGCACCGGAATACGACCGACTGTTCATCGCCCCGGCGCATTATGCGCTCGTCGCCTATGCGACACTCATCGAAGTCGGACGAATGGCGGCGGAAGGTCTCGAGATGTTCAACCTCGACGGCTCCAGCGTCGAGATGATCGGGGCCGAGCACTCACCCGGCATGGAGGTGCATAACGGCACGCTCGGCATCGGCCTGTCTACCGCTTCCGGGCTGGCTTACGGACGCAAGCTGCGCGGCGAACCGGGCAACACATGGGTCTTCATGTCGGATGGCGAGGTCCAGGAGGGCCAGACCTGGGAGGCCGTTCAGGCCTGCGCGCATCATGGCATCGACAATGTCAAGGCGATCATGGATGTGAACGACCAGCAATGCGACGGCGCGATGTCTTCCGTCATGGACGTGGGCGACATCCGTACGAAGTTCCTCAATTTCGGCGCGGCGTGTTTCGAGGTCGACGGGCATGATCTGTCGGCCATTCGCGACGCCGCCAAAGAGAACCACGACGGACGCCCGCTCGTCATTCTCGCCCGCACCTCGCCATACCGCACCATGCCGATCCTGGAGGAGCGGTTCCCGCGGCTTCATTACGTTCGCTTCAAGTCGGAGCAGGAACGCGCCCGTTTCAATCATTCGATCGCGGCGGATCTTGGCGTCGATCCTGTCGATTACGCCCACTGACGGAGAGCTGACATGGAAATGGTATCACGTCCCTATGCCTCCGCGTTCGAGAAGTTCGCTGCCGGCAATCCCGACATCCTCTGCCTCTCGGCCGATCTGACCTCGTCCTGCGAGATCGACGGGTTCCGGGACCGGCACCCGGATCAGTTCCTGAGCCTCGGCATGGCCGAGCAGAACATGATGAGCTTTGCCGGCGGGCTAGGCCTGGCCGGGTTCCGCCCCTTCATCCACACCTTTGGCGTCTTCATGTACCGGCGGCCATACGACCAGCTCATGGCTTCGATCGCCTATCCCAGGCGCAAGGTGCGGATGATGGGCTTCCTGCCGGGTGTAACGACACCAGGCGGCATGACGCACCAGTCGATCGAAGACATCTCGGTGATGCGCTCGATGCCCAACATGACGATCCTGGAAACGGGCGACGCGACAGAGGTGGAGTCGATCTGCGAGGCCGCCGATTCGATCGACGGCCCGGTCTGGTGCCGGGTACTGCGCGGTTCTGTGCCCCGGCTGTTCGACACGCCGATAAAGGTGGGTGAAATGCGGGTCCTCTCCGAAGGCAGCGATGTGCTGGTCGTGACCTCCGGCATCTGCACCGAAGAGGCCATGCGTGCCCGCGCTGCTTTTGCCAAGGCCGGACTGTCCATCCGGCATCTGCACCTGCACACGATCAAGCCGTTTAACGCACAAGCGCTGCTTGATCATATCGGCAGCGTGAAACATGGCGTCATCACGCTGGAAAACCACGTGACGGAAGGTGGCATCGGCAGCCTGGTGGCTGAAACCATGGCCGATGCCGGTGTCGGCAAGCGCCTCGTTCGCCTCGGTCTGAAAGACACCTATGCCCATGGCGGTTCACGCCCCTATCTGATGCGCTATTACGGTTTGGACGCGCTCGCGCTGGTGCGCGGCATCGAGGACCTGATGGGCGAGCAGTTCGGGATCACCGAAGCGGATCTCGATGCGGCGCGCGTCGAAAGCGTTCATTCGCTCGTCAAGGCAGAAGCGCTCTGATGGACCGGTTCGAAGTCAGCTATCGCCTGGTTGCGAACGACCGGAACGAGGCGCAGTCGCTTGCCGAAGCGGTAGCGCTCGAGGACACGTTGGAAATTCCCCGCGACGTGGTTCCCGCCGGCTACATCGAGGATGTAGTGCTGGGCCGGGTCGAGGCGGTCGACCAGACGGACGAGACTGCCTGGTCGGCGCGGATCAGCTATCACATCGACGCCGCTGGCAGAGAGCTGCCGCAACTGATCAATGTGGTTTTGGGCAACGCTTCGATCCTGAAAGGGGTCAAGGCACTCCATCTGTCCCCGAATGCGGATATCGATGAGCGCTTTCCCGGTGCGCGTTTCGGGGCCGACGGGTTGCGCCGGCTGACGGGGCGTGCCACGGGCGGCTACGTCTGCCCTGTCATCAAGCCACAGGGGTCTTCAGCCGAAACCCTGGCGCGGCTTTGCTATCTGACCGCGCGCGCCGGGGCCGATATCATCAAGGAAGATCACGGCCTCGCCAACCAGGACGCAGCTCCCTTTCGCGAGCGTGTCCGGCTTTGCGCGGCGGCGGTGGCCCGGGCGAATGCCGAGCGCGCCGAAGAAGGCGATCATACGCGTGCGCTCTACCTGCCCAACATCGGCGGCCATGGCGATCAGGTGCGCGACCTCGCTTTCTACGCCAAGGAAGCCGGCGCCGGCGGCATCCTGCTCATCCCGGGCCTCTTTGGTTTTGATGCGATGAACCGGCTGGCGCAGGATCCGAGTTTCGGCCTGCCGATCATGGCCCACCCGAGCCATCTGGGCCCTTATGTCCTGTCGCCGGATCATGGTTACAGTCATGGCATGCTGTTCGGCGAGATGATGCGTCTCGCCGGCGCCGATATCTCGGTCTTTCCCAACCATGGCGGCCGTTTCGGCTTTTCCGTGGAAGAGTGTGCAGAGATCGTCACCGCCTGCCGCTCGGATGGCGGCATCGGCCGTCCCATCCTGCCCAGCCCCGGCGGTGGCATGTCGATCGACCGTCTGCCAGACATGATCCGGCTTTACGGACATGACTGCGTCTATCTCCTGGGCGGAAGTCTGCTGCGTTACGGCGACAGGATCGGTGACGCCATCCGTGAGATGCGCGCAGCGCTTGGATCATGAGCGTTAGCGCTGTGCCATGAGCGCCTGCGCGAACAAGAAGCGAAGCCAACGCATCCATCCTGTGCAAGGTCGGGAGTAGGGACCAATGCCGAAGTTCACTGCAGCCCACTGGGGCAGCTATCGCGTCACGGAGCAAGGGCTTGTCCCGGTCGAAACCGATCCGCAGCCGGCGGATGCAGGGCGCGCATGGCTTCGCACGAGCCAGGATGCGAGCATGCGTGTCGCCCGGCCGGCCTTTCGCAGGGGCTGGTTGAACGGGCGCGACAAGGATCGCTCTGGGGACGCGCAGTTCGTGGAGCTGCCCTGGGACGAAGCGCTTGATATCGTGGCGGAGGAAGTCCGGCGGGTCATCGCCGCGCATGGCAACAGCGCGATCTATGCCGGCTCCTATGGCTGGGCCAGCGCCGGGCGTTTTCATCATGCGCAATCGCAACTCAAGCGGTTTCTGAATTGCATCGGCGGCTACACCTATTCGAAGAACACCTATTCCCACGCAGGCGGGGAGGTGCTTTGGCCGCATGTCATCGGGTCGACCAACCTTGACCTCGTGAATTCGCTGACCACCTGGGACCAGATCACCGACAATTGCCAGCTGCTCGTTGCCTTTGGCGGGATTTCTCCGCGCACGGCGCAGATCTCTTCCGGCGGGACGTCCACGCATCAGCTGCGGGCCTGGCTCGACAGGGTGCGCGACGGCGACTGCCGGCTGGTCAATATTTCGCCGGTGGCAGGCGACCTGGAGGGCGCCGAATGGCGATCGATCCGTCCGGGTACGGATCTGGCGCTGATCCTTGCGCTGAGCCATACGATCCTGTCGCGCGGGCTTGAGAACCGCGACTTCCTGGCACGCTGTACCGTCGGGTCGGATCGGTTTCGTGACAGCGTGATGGGGCTGTCGGACGGCGTGCCCAAGACGCCCGAATGGGCGGCCCCGATCTGTGACATTCCCGCGCCGGAGATCGAGGCGCTGGCCCTGGCGATGAGTGAGGCGCGCACCATGCTGTCCATGGCCTGGAGCCTGCAACGCCAGGATCGAGGCGAAGCGGTCATATGGGCGGGTCTCAATCTTGCCTGCCTGCTCGGTCAGGTCGGGCAGCCGGGTTGCGGTTTCGGTTTTGGCTACGGCTCGATGAACACGAATGGCCGTCCGGTCCGTCGCTGGAAATGGCCGAGCATGCCACAAGGGATCAATCCGGTTGCCGATTTCATTCCCACTGCCCGCATCACCGACATGCTGGAAAGTCCGGGTGTGCAGTACCGATATGACGGCGGCACCTACACCTATCCCGATGCGCGGCTTGTCTGGTGGGCGGGCGGCAATCCGTTTCACCACCATCAGGACCTGAACCGCCTGGCGCGCGCCTGGCGCAACCCCGAAACGGTCATCGTCAATGACTTCGTCTGGAATGCCACTGCGCGCCGGGCCGATATCGTCCTGCCTTGCACCTCGCCGCTGGAGCGGGACGACCTGATGCTGCAAAGCAAGGATCCGGTGGCGATCTTCATGTCGCGCGTGCTTGATCCGTTTGGCGAGGCCCGCTGCGACTATGACATCTTCGCCGGCCTGGCGCAGCGGATGGGAGTAGGCGATGCCTTTACGGAGGGGCGTTCCCAGGACGACTGGCTGCGCCATCTGTGGGCGGAGGCGCAACGTTCCGCCGCTGCCCGTGGCGTGACGCTGCCCGGCTTCGACGAGTTTCGAGACGTCGGCTGGATCGACATTCCAGACAGCGCCTACAGCGAAACACTGTTCAACGCCTTCGTGCGTGATCCCTCGGCAAATCCGCTGAAGACACCCTCCGGCAGGATCGAGATGGCCAGCGTCACTATCGGCGCAATGGAGATAGCGGAGCTTTCGGACACGCCCGAATGGCACGAGCCTGTCGAATGGTTGGGGCGGGCACAAGCGGATGAACTGCACCTGATCTCACCACAACCGCAGCACCGGCTGCACGGCCAGAACGATGCTTCGGCCGAGATCTGCTCCCACAAGGTTCGGGGACGCGAGCTTTGCCGCCTGCATCCCGACACGGCCGCGCAGCGCAGCCTCGGCGAAGGCGACGTGGCTGAAATCCACAACGCACGCGGAGCCTGCCTGGCAGCTGTCGCGCTGGACCCGGACATGCGCGCCGACTGTGTCGCCCTGCCCACCGGCGCGTGGCTGGATGTGGTCGAGATCGACGGCAGACCGGTCGATGTCCACGGCAATCCCAACGTGCTGACGCTCGACAAGGGATCGAGCGAGCTCAGCCAGGGCACTTCAGCACACACCACGCTTGTACGGGTCAGGAAATGGGGCTCGAACCTGCCACCGGTAACGGTCTTCGATGGTCCACGTTTCGAGCGATGAAGGTTTGCGGCGCAGAATTGGTGGTCGGCCAACGCTCTTGAATGGTGGCTTCGGCGATATTGAAACTGGCGTTGGTTTCCCAGCGCCAGCTTCGGTCCGAATGAAGGGCCTGCACCGCTTTGCCGCCTCGTCCGGTTCCTGTCCGGCCCGTTGCTACTGGATACGCTTGGCTTCCAGGATCGCACCGTTCGAAATGCCGCTGCGCCGCAGCACCAGCCGCCTGACTGCGACGTAGAAGACCGGCGTCAGGATCAGGCCGAACAGCGTCACCCCCAACATGCCGGCAAACACGGCAACACCCATGGCGTGACGCATCTCGGCGCCGGCGCCCGTTGCAATGACCAGCGGCACCACGCCGGCGATGAAGGCGAGCGACGTCATCAGGATCGGGCGCAGGCGCAGGCGCGCGGCTTCGAGCACCGCGGCCAGGGGATCGCGCCCCTTCCTTTCCTCCTCATGGGCGAACTCGACGATGAGAATTGCGTTCTTGGCGGCGAGGCCGACAAGGACGACAAAGGCGATCTGGGTGAAGATGTTGTTGTCTCCGCCCGACAACCACACCCCTGAAATGGCGGAAAGCAAGGCCAGAGGCGCGATCAGCAGGACCGCGAAGGGCAAAGACCAGCTGTTGTATTGCGCGGCCAGAATCAGGAAGGCGAGCAATACGGCGAGCGGGAAGACGATCATGGCGGTGTTGCCTGCCTGCTTTTCCTGGAAGATCAGATCGGTCCACTCGAAGGCCATGCCGGCCGGCAACGTCTCCTTCATGATCCGTTCGATGGCATCGGTGGCCTGGCCGGACGAATAGCCGGAGGCCGGTCCTCCGGTTATGTCGACCGAGGGATAGCCGTTGTAGTGCATCACGCGATCGGGGCCGGAGCTTGCCGCAACGGTTGCCAGGGTTGCCAGCGGCACCATGTCGCCTGAGGCATTGCGGACCTTGAGACGCGCGATGTCGTCGACCTCGGCACGGAACGGCGCGTCCGCCTGGACGATGACACGATAGGTGCGGCCGAAGCGGTTGAAGTCGTTGGCGTAGAGCGAGCCGAGATTGACCTGCAGGGTTTCGAAAATCCCTGTCAGCGGCACATGCTGGGTCTTTGCCTTGACGCGGTCGATGTGCACCTGGACCTGTGGCGCGTTGACCTGGAAACTCGCCATGATGCCCGCGAGTTCGGGGGCTGCGGCAGCCTTGGCCATGACTTCGCCTTGCACTTTGGCAAGGGCGTCGAGGCCGAGGCCGGCGCGATCCTCGATCTGGAGCTTGAATCCGCCTGTCGTGCCGAGACCGGGCACAGGCGGAGGCGGGAAGATGCCGACGAAGCCGTCGGGGATCTGGCTGTACTTGCCCATCAGGCGCCCGGCGATGGCGTTGGCCGACAGCGACGGATCCTTGCGCTGGTCGAACGGATCGAGCATGGCGAAGACCACGGCCGCGTTGGGCAGGTTGACGAATCCGTTCACCGAGAGCCCGGGGAAAGCGACGACGCTTTCGACGCCGGGCTCTGCCAATGCGATTTTCGACATTTCCCGGACCACGGCTTCGGTGCGGTCGAGCGAAGCGCCTGACGGCAGCTGGGCGATGCCGACGAGATAATACTTGTCCTGCGCCGGCACGAAACCGCCGGGGATGTTCTGGAAACCAAGATAGGTCGCGCCCAGCAATCCGGCATAGGCCAGGAACACCACGCCGCTGATGCGGATGGCGCGTCGTGCCGTTCCGACATAGGCATTCGAGGCGCTGTCGAAGAAGCGGTTGAAGACCCGGAAGAACCTTCCGAACAGGACATCTATGACGCGGGTCAGCCAGTCGCGGCGGCCTTCGCCCTGGTGCGGCTTCAAAAGCACTGCCGCGAGCGCCGGCGACAGCGTCAGCGAATTGATCGCCGACAGCACGGTCGAGATGGCGATGGTGACGGCGAACTGGCGATAGAACTCTCCCTGCAGGCCGGACAGGAACGCTGAGGGAATGAACACCGCTGCGAGCACCGAAGTGATGGCGATGATCGGCGCCGTGACCTCGTCCATCGCCTTGCGTGCCGCCTCCTTTGGTGTCTCGCCCAGTCCCATGTGCCGCTCGACATTCTCGACAACGACGATGGCATCGTCGACCACGATGCCGATCGACAGCACCAGGCCGAACAGCGACAGCGTGTTGAGCGAGAAACCGAGCAGGTACATCACCGCCAGCGTGCCGACGAGCGAGATCGGCACGGCGACGAGCGGGATGACCGAGGCACGCCAGCTCTGCAGGAACAGCACGACGACGATGACGACAAGGGCGATCGCCTCGAGCAGGGTCTGCACGACGGCCGCCAGCGACGCCCGGACAAACACGGTCGGGTCATAGGCGATGCGATACTCCAGCCCCTCGGGGAACCCCGCCTGCAGGCGCTGCATCTCGGCACGGACCACGCTCGAGACATCGAGCGCATTCGCCCCCGGACGCTGGATGATCTGCATGGCAACTGCCGGTTCGCCGTCGAGCAGGCTGCGCAGCGCATAACCGTCGGCGCCAAGGCCAATGCGGGCGACATCACGCAGGCGCACGACCTGGCCGTCCTCGCCTGTCTTGACGACGATTTCGCCGAACTGCTCCTCGCTGGTCAGCCGCCCCGCAGCACTTACGGTGACCTGGTAGCTGGCCTCTTTCGACGGCTGTTGGCCGACGGCGCCGGCGGCGACCTGGACATTCTGCTCGCGGATGGCAGCGACCACGTCGCCAGCCGTCATGCCACGCGCCGCCACCTTGGCCGGGTCGAGCCAGACGCGCATGGCGTATTCGCCGGCGCCCCAGACGATCACGTCACCGACGCCGGGCAGGCGGGCGAGCGTGTCGCGCACCTGCAGGCTGGCGAAATTGGAGATGTAGAGCGGATCGTAACGTTTGTCCGGCGACACCAGGTGAACGACCATCAGGATGTCGGGCGAGGTCTTCTGGGTGACGACGCCGATGCGTTGGACTTCCTCGGGCAGGCGCGGCAGGGCTCGCGACACGCGGTTCTGCACCTGGATCTGCGCCATGTCGGGATCGGTGCCCTGGGCGAAGGTCACGGTCAGCGTCATCCGTCCGTCGGTGGCTGCCTGCGAGCTCATATAAAGCATGCCTTCAACGCCATTGATCGACTGTTCGAGCGGCGAGGCGACCGTTTCGGCGATCACCTCGGGACTGGCGCCCGGATAGCTCGCCGATACCTGGACGGTGGGCGGGGCGACGGCGGGGTATTCGCTGAGCGACAGTCGGCACAGGGCCAGCGCACCGGCAATTAGCATCAGTGCCGAGAGCACGATGGCAAAGATCGGACGGTTGATGAAGAAGTGAGGCAGGTTCATCGACGTGCCTCGATGCTCGAGCCGTCAACGGTGGCCGCGACGGGCGCCATCGCGATCCGGTTCGGCGTCACCTGCATGCCCGGCCGCACCAGTCCCTTGATGATGATCGTCTCGCCGCCGCTGAGGCCGTGTTCGACGACGCGCAGTCCCTCGGCCATCGCGCCCAGTTCGACCGGCCGATACTCGACCATGTCGCCGGCTGCCAACACCAGCACGTAGCGGCGCCCCTGGTCTGTGCCGACGGCCTGGTCGTCGATGAGGACGGTCTCGCGGGCGGCACTCGTGGCAAGCCTCACCCTTGCAAACAGGCCCGGCGTCAGCCGGCCGTCGGGGTTCGCCAGCACGGCGCGGGCCCTGATCGTACCCGTGCTGCGATCGACGCTGTTGCCGAGAAAATCGAGGGCGCCGGCGTGCGGAAAGCCGTCCTCGCCGGTCAGCCCGACGGCAACGGGCGCCGGAGATGCGACTGCCGCTCCTTCAGGCCGGAAGCCCAGATAGGTTGCCTCGTCGATGTCGAAATAGACCTGGGCAGGGTCGACCGAAACGATCGTCGTGAGCAATGTCGCTGTCCCTGGCGAGCCGGCAACCAGGTTACCCTCGGTCACCAGAACCCGGTCGACACGGCCCGAGATCGGGGCGGTCACGCGGGTGTAGGACAGGTCCAGTCTCGCTGCAGCAACAACGGCCTTCGCCTCCTCGACCTGGGCTTCCCGCTCGCGTTTGCGCGAGACGTCATCGTCCAGCGCCTTCTCGGAGATTGCACCCTTCGGAGCAAGTCGCTGCGAACGCTCGAGGTCGACCTTGGCCTGCTCGAGCAGCACCGTTGCTCGGCGCAGTTGCGCCTCGGCACTCTGGAGCGCGACCTCGAACGGTCGAGGGTCGATCTGGAAAAGCAGCTGGCCTCGTTCGACGAGCCCGCCCTCCGGCACGCTGACCGTTTCGATGACGCCGCCGACCCGGGGACGCAGCTCGACGGTCCTGGCAGCGGCAATGACGCCGGTGAATTCGGACGACGGGGCAAGCACGCGGGTGACGACATCGGCCACGGGCACCTGCGGCGGGGGCGGCGGCGCGGTCTCGCCGGAGGCCAGCGCCTGCCTGACATAGGTTGACCCATCGCCTGCCTGCATGAGCCATCCAGCGGCGCCGAGGGCCACCGTGGCCCACAGCAACATTCTTGTTTTTCCAGTCATTTGACAGCGCCTCGCAGAGAGATGCGCGACGCCGGTAGCGACGCCGCTTGATGATTTGCGGCGACGCTAAGGTTTTCGGTGACTGGAAGGTCAACCGGCTTTGTTGTCGGCCATACGCCTTCACTTCTTTCGACGTGAAGAGAACCGCTGGACGCAGCGAGCGTCCGCTGACCGCCTCCCAGCTGCAGCCGAAAGGACCGTCGCAAAGATCGCGAATTGACGCCTTGACTTTCCAGCGACCGGAAAGAGCAGCCTTCAATCACGGCTCGAATGCCGACGAACATTGGAGACGGAAAATGCCCGACTGAAATCGACGATAACCTGCTGCCAGGTGGCAGGTCGCAACTCCGGTCATCCGACCGCAGTCAAACCCTCACAAAAAACACTGGTGCGCGCAGCAGTCCGGACATCCCAGCGATGCCGGGCAACGCCCCACCATTGTCCAAGAAACAGAAAGACCTCCCAAATGAAGTCCATCCTCCTCATTGCCGCGTCCATCGCTTTCACCGCCGGTACAGCTTTCGGCTCCTCAAGCGACGGCGTCATCGCCAGCTACAACCACGACGTTCGCGTCATCACACTCGAAGACGGTAGGAGCTTCACGGTGCCGCGCGATGTCGCCGTGCCCGCGCTGCAGGCCGGCGAGAAAGTGTCGATCCAGCTGAATGGCGAAGGAGACCGCGTTACCGCCGTGCTGAAGTCGTACTAGTCGTATCAGCCCGGACGGGGACAAGCGCCACGGAATCCCCCGCCCCGTGGCGCTTGTTTCGTGCCGACCGGGAGCCGGGAGGTCCTGACTTTTTTGGCGTCCTTTTGCCGGCTCAGGGAATTCTAACGAGCACTACCTGGTGAAGCTCTGTGCGTTGCCGGCATCGACGTTGATGATGTTGCCGGTCGACTTCGCCGACATGTCGGACGCAAGGAAGTAGACCGCCTCTGCGATATCCTCGGGAAAGACCGAGCGCTTCAGCATCGAGCGCTTGCGATAGTGCTCCTCGAGGTCGTCGGGCTGCATCGAATAGGCTGCCGCGCGCTGCTCGCGCCATTCTCCGGTCCAGATCTTTGAGCCGCGCAGCACGGCGTCGGGATTGACGGTGTTGACCCGGATCTGATGCTCCGCGCCTTCGAGCGCCAGGCAGCGCGCGAGGTGGATCTCGGCCGCCTTGGCCGTGCAGTAGGCTGCTGCATTGGGTGAGGCGGCCAGTCCATTTTTCGAGGCGATGAAGACGATGTTGCCACCGATCTGCTGCTGCTTGAACAGTCGGAACGCTTCGCGCGACACCAGAAAGTAGCCCTTGGCGAGGATGTCCATGTTGCGGTTCCACATGGCGAGTTCCGTGTCCTCGATCGGCGCCGAGGACGAGATGCCGGCATTCGAGACCAGGATATCCGTGCCGCCGAATTCGACGGCACTGTCGGCATAGGCCGAGGCCACGCCTGTTTCGTCGGTGACGTCGAGGCGGACCGGGCGCACGAAGTCCTTGCCGAATGCCTTGCCGAGTTCGTCATGCGCGGTGGCAAGTGCGGCCTCGTCAATGTCGGCGATGACGACGCAGGCGCCTTCGCGCAGAAGCCTGACGGCCGTCGCCTTGCCGATGCCGCCGGCACCGCCGGTGACGAAGGCGATCTGGCCTGCCAGCGACTTGGGTTTGGGCATGCGCTGCAGCTTGGCCTCCTCGAGCAGCCAGTACTCGATGTCGAAGGCTTCCTGCTCGGGCAGGCCGACATAGGTCGACACCGATGAGGCACCGCGCATGACATTGATGGCGTTGACGTAGAATTCGCTGGAGATCTTGGCCGTTGCCTTGTCTGCGGCGAAGGTGAACATGCCGACGCCTGGCATCAGGTAAACCACGGCGTTGGGGTCGCGCACGGCAGGCGAGTCTGCGTGCTTGCAGCGATCGTAATAGGCCTGGTAGCCGGCACGGTAATCGTCCAGTGCCTTGGGCAGCGCTGCAATCACTGTGTCCACATCAGCCTTCGCAGGATCGAAGTCGATCACCAGCGGCCTGATCTTGGTGCGCAGGAAATGATCTGGGCAGGAGGTGCCGAGGGCCGCGAGATCGCGCAGATGGTGCGAGTTGACAAACTCGAGCACGGCATCGCTGTCGTCGAAATGACCGAGCTTGCGCACGCCCTGCTGCGAGATCATGCCGCGGATGCGCGGCATCAGCTGTGCTGCGATAGCCCGGCGATCGTCTGCCGGCAGCGACGTCGCGACCGCGCCGCCGAAAGCCGATTTGCCCCTTGCCTCGCTTTCGAACCAGCCGATCGCCTTGTTGATGGTGTCGATGGTGGTGGAATAGCACGCCTTGGGCGTGTCGCCCCAGGTAAACAGGCCATGGCTTTCGAGCACGACGCCCTTGGCCGAAGGGTTCTCCAGGCAGAATTTTTCGAGCCAGAGCCCGAGTTCGAAGCCGGGGCGCTTCCACGGCAGCCAACCGATCTCGTCGCCGAAGATTCTTGATGTCAGAGCCTGTGAATCCTTGGCGGCCGCGATCGCGATGATCGCATCGGGATGCATGTGGTCGACGTAAGCCCTTGGAACATAGGCGTGAAGCGGGGTGTCGATGGAGGCGGCGCGGGGATTGAGATTGAAGGTGCAGTGCGGCAGGTAACCGACCATCTCGTCTTCATGGGCAAGGCCACGATAGAGCCCCTTCAGCGCGCGCAGCTTGTCCATATAGAGCGTAGCGAAACCGTCGAGCTTGATCGACGCGCTGTCGCCGCCCGAACCCTTGACCCACAGAACCTCGACTTCTGTGCCCGTCAGCGGGTCCTTCTGCATGATCTTGGACGAGGTGTTGCCGCCACCATAGTTAGTGACGCGCTTGTCCGAGCCCAGGATGTTGGAGCGATAGACCAGCCGCTCCGGCTCGCTCATGGCGGCCGCCCTGGCGTCGTCCCACAGATTTGCAAGCCGCTTGGCGTTGGTGTCGGGCATGTCGGATTCCTCCCGGCGCGAGATCGGGCGCCGCTCTCGTTTGGCCGTAAAATCAGGCCAAGCTATGCGGTTTGTCAATCGCAAAAAGATTGAACTTGATCATTGTGCACCGCATCATGATCTAGTTGCAGCGCGATATGAGCTATTTTCGTCACAATTCGCTTGCGCATCAATTGGATTTGCGTAAGTTAGCTCATGGCACTGCCTTTTCGCGAAGCCATGGGAGGTGTTTTCGTGAACGACCTGGTCCGCCAGCGACAGATCGTCGAGCTTTTGCGCGACCGGCCCTTTGCGTCGGTGCGTGATCTGCAAGAGCATCTAGGCGTTTCCGCAGCCACCGTGCGGCGTGACATCGACAAGATCGATGAGGCCGGCGGTGCCCGCAAGGTCTATGGCGGCATCTCGGCACTTGATGGCGCGGCGCAAGGCACGGCCTTTGCGCGTCCTTATGACGAGAACCGTGATCTGGCCGTCGAGCCCAAGCGCCTGATCGCCGAACTGGCCGCGACCATGGTTGCGGACGGCGACGCGGTCATCGTCAACGGCGGTTCGACTTGCTTCCATCTCGGCGTCAAGCTGGCCGACCGCAATGTCCGCCTGTTCACCAACTCCATGCCTTTGGCGGGTTATCTCGGCGAGCACGGCAAGTGCAGCCTGACATTGGCGGGCGGCGAATTGCATCGCGAGCCAAGGGTCATCTATTCGCCGTCGCAGCCGATCAATTTCTATGCCTCCAAGTTCTTCCTCGGCGCGCAGGGCATAAGCCCTGACGGCCTGCTCGAATCGCATCCGCTGATGGTGCGCTCGATCCAGGAGCTCAGTCACAACGCCGACCAGATCGTCGTCCTCGCCGACAGCCGCAAGTTCACTATCCATGCGCGCAACGTCGCCCTGCCGCTGACACGGCTGGCCATGGTCATCACCGATGACGGCCTGTCTGACCAGCATGCCAAGATGCTCGAGGGCGCGGGTATCGCACTGCGCATCGCGTCCAACGGGGGCGGGGCATGAGCGGGGCGCTGGCGGTCTTCGATCTCGGCAAGACGAACTCCAAGCTGTTCGTGTTCTCGCCCGATGGCACGCTGCTCGACGAACGCCGCACCAAGCCGGTCTGGCATAGTTATCGCGGAAAGAGCGTGCTCGACGACGAGCGCCTGTTTTCCTGGATGAACCATGAGCTGGCCGAGGTTGCAGCGGCCCATGACGTGACCCGGATTATGGTCTCCGCTCACGGATGCGCTTTTGCGCTGGTGCGCGGCAATGAGCTGCTGCATCCGATCCTGGACTATGAACAGGAACTGCCGGAGGCGATTGCCGGCAAGATCGACCCGATCCTGCCAGACTTCTCCGAGACCTACACGCCCTGGCTGCCGCTGGGCTTCTCCATCGCCCGTCACATCTACTGGCTTGAGGTCGAAGAACCCGAAGCGTTCGCCTCCACGGAGGCGATCCTGTGCTATCCGCAATATTGGGTCTGGCGCTTCAGCGGGCGCAAGCTTTCCGAATGGTCCTATCTCGGTGCGCACAGCCAGCTTTGGGCACCGCTCGAACGAGACTACAGCTCGCTGGTCGAGCGGCTCGGCTGGCGTGATCGCTTCCCCGCGATAGCGCCGGCAGGTGCGATCGTCGGAGAGGCCAGCGTCACCATGGCGGATGGCAGCACCCGGGCGATCGCCGTGCATAACGGCGTGCATGATTCCAACGCGGCGCTGGCCTATTACCGCATGACCGGGCTGCACGATTTCACGCTTGTGTCGACCGGCACCTGGGTCATCATCATCAATCTCGACTGTCCGCTCGGCGCGCTCGACCAGGAGCGCGACATGATCGCCAATGTGACGGTCAATGGTGAACCGGCGCCGTCGCTGCGCTTCATGGGCGGGCGCGAATACGACCTCATCAGCGACAACTGGAACAAGTCGATCTCACAGGCCGCAGTCGAGCACGTGATGGAGCGTGGCATCTTCGCCATACCGTCATGGGCGGCCGGCGGACCTTTCCCCGAGACGAAGGGACATATCGTCGGCGGCGACGTCAGCGGCGAGGAGAGGGCGGCGGTCGCCGCACTCTATGTCGCCATGATGACCGACCTGTCGCTCGACCTGATCAAGTCGGAAAATCTCCTGGTCATCGACGGTGGCCTGGCGAAGATCGACCTGTTCACCGCCATGCTGGCGCAATTGCGCCCGACGCAGACGGTCGTGCGTTCGATGAGGAGCGAAGGGTCGGCAACGGGCGCCGCGCGGCACTGGCCTTCAAGGCGCTTGGTCTGAAGCCGTTCGGAGACGAGACCGTGCCGGTGTCGGCGAGCCAGATTCCCGGTCTCGACACTTACCGCGCTCGCTGGCGCGAACTGGCCGACGGCGCGCGCGCCGCTGCCAGGGCGGCAAGGCCTGATGCGAAGGAGGCGAGCCGATGAGCAATTCGACCGCCTATGTCAGCCTCACCGGCATGTCCAAGTCCTTCGGCGGCGTGAAGGTGCTGAAGGACGTCAGCTTCGACGTCCGCCCCGGCGAGGTGCATGCGCTGCTGGGCGAAAACGGCGCCGGCAAGTCGACTTTGATCAAGATGATGTCCGGCCTCTATACGCCAGACGCCGGCACCATCACCGTTGACGGCAGGGAGTTGAAATTCTCCACGACGCGCGACGCCGGCGCGGCGGGCATTGCCACCGTCTACCAGGAGCTGCTTTTGTTTCCCGAGCTGTCGGTGGCGGAAAACGTCTTCCTCGGCAACTATCCGCGCACGGCCACGGGCATCATCGACTGGGCCGAGGTGCGCCGCCGTACCCGCGATCTGCTCGACCAGCTCGACACATTCGACCTCGACGTCGACACCAAGGTTCTGAGCCTGTCGGTCGCCCAGCGCCAGCGCGTCGAGATCGCCAAGGCGCTGAGCAAGAATGCCCGCATCCTGATCATGGACGAGCCGACCGCGTCGCTGGTCGAGTCCGATGTCCAGCGGCTTATGGCGGTCGTCAGGCAGTTGCGCGAACGTGGAGTCGGCATCGTTTATGTCAGCCATCGCATGCCCGAGATCTTTGCGCTCGCCGATCGCGTGACCGTGCTGCGCGACGGCGCCCATGTCGCCACCAGGGACATCGGCGAGGTCGACGAGAACCAGCTCGTGTCGATGATGGTCGGCCGCTCGATCGAAAGCCTGTTCCCGAAAGCGCAAGCCAGCATCGGCGGCACCGTGCTTCGGGTGACGAAGCTCAATCACGGCCGTCATGTGCGCGACATCTCGTTTGCTTTGAGGCGCGGCGAAATCCTCGGCATTGCCGGTCTGGTCGGCAGCGGTCGAACCGAACTTGCACTGACCCTGTTCGGCATGACGCCGGCAACGTCGGGTGAGATCGAAATGGAAGGCAAGGCGGTGCGCATCGGATCGCCACGCCAGGCGCGCGATCTGGGCATCGCCTATGTGCCGGAGGACCGGGGCCTGCAGGGTCTCGTCAAGGCCATGGCCATCCGCAAGAACGTCTCGATGGCAACCATCGAGCGGCTGTCGTCGGGCATTTTCATCAAGGCCGGCGAGGAGGCACAGCGCGCGCTGGACGCGGTCAAGCGGCTCAGCATCCGCTGCCGCAACATCGGTCAGCCGGTCGGCGAACTCTCTGGCGGCAACCAGCAGAAGGTGGTCATCGCCAAATGGCTGGAGACCATGCCCAAGGTGCTGATCCTCGACGAACCGACGCGCGGCGTCGATGTCGGGGCCAAGGCCGAAATCCACACCATCATGGGAGAGCTCGTGAAACAGGGCGTGGCCATCATCATGATTTCGAGCGAGCTGCCTGAGGTGCTCGGCATGAGCGACCGCGTGCTGGTGATCAGCGGCGGCCAGATCACCGGCGAGATCGACCGCGCCGACGCCACGCCCGAGCGCGTCGGCGCCGCCATGACCGCGCATCGCAGCGGTGAGGCGGCATGATGACGACGACCGTCGAAGCGACCGCCCGCTCACGCACGGCCCCTCAGCGCCCCGGCTTCTTCAAGCGGCTTTTCGCCGAATACGGCCAGGAGATTGTGGTGCTTGCCGCCATCGTCGTGCTGTTTGCCGTGGTCACGATGGTCAATCCGCGCTTCATCAGCGCCAACAATTTAACCACCATCTTCTCCGGCAATGCCTATATCGCGGTTGCCGCCATCGGCATGGCGATGGTCATCGTCACCGGCAACATCGACGTTTCGGTCGGCGCGCTGATCGGCGTGCTCGCGACAATCTCGGGGTCGCTTGCGGTCGCGGGCTATCCGATCTGGTTCGCCTGGCTGGCGCCGGTGGTTGTCGGCATGGCGGTCAATGCCATCATCGGCATCCTCGTTGCTTATGCGAGGATACCATCCATCGTCGTGACGCTCGGCGCGCTGTCCATTCTTCGCGGCGGCCTGATCAGCGTCACCGGCGGTACCTGGATCACCGACCTGCCGCCCGACTACCTGATCGCCCAGAAGCAGATCTTCGGACTGCCGGTGCCGCTGGTGTTCATGGTGGTGCTGACGCTGCTTGCCGCATTCTGGATGCGCTATACCGCCTTCGGCCGCTCGCTCTATGCCATCGGCGGCAATGCCGAGGCGGCCCTTGCCACCGGCATCCCGATTGCGCGCCGAACCGTCGCCGTCTTCGTCATCCACGGCGCCTTTGCCGGCCTCGCCACCATCCTGTTCGCCACCCAGTTGCAGGTCATCCAGTCGACCGTACCGCCAAATCTGGAACTTACCGTCATCACAGCTGCCGTCATTGGTGGCGTGTCGATCCTCGGTGGTTCGGGCACGGTGATCGGCTCGACGCTGGCGACCATCCTGTTCGCCACCATCGGATCGGCGCTGATCTTCGTCAACGTCTCGGCCTACTGGCTGCGCGCCGTCATCGGCCTGCTGATCCTGGCAACCGTTTTGGCCGACATGCTGCGCCGTCGCGGCAGAGGGGCATGAGATGAAGCTGAAATCCCTCATCCGTCACGAAACCTTCCTGGCCGTGCTGCTGGTCGTCGTCCTGATCGTGTTGTCGTTCCAGTCGGACCGCTTCTTCACCGTCGACAACCTGCTCAACCAGGGGCGGCTGATGACCGAGATCGGGCTGATCGCGATCGCCATGACCTTCGTCATCGCCACCGGTGGTATCGACCTGTCGGTCGGATCGATCCTTGGCCTGACGGCGATCCTGACTGGCGTGTTCTGGCAGAATGTCGGCCTGCCGCTGCCGGTGGCGGCAACCGCCGCCATTGCAGCGGGAACCTTTGCCGGCTTCGTCAACGGGGTCATCATCACGCGCTTCCGCGTGCCACCGCTGATCGCCACGCTGGCCACGCTCGCACTTTATCGCGGCCTCGCCGAGGGTATCAGCCAGGCACGCTCGGTGCGCGGCTATCCCGAATGGTTCTACGTGCTGGGTCAGAAGGACGTGCTCGGCGTGCCGACGCAACTGTGGATCCTGCTGTTCGCGGCCGTCGTTGCCTCGGTCATCCTCGCCTATACGACCTGGGGCCGCACGGTTTACGCGGTCGGTTCCAACGAAGTCGCCAGCCGTTTCTCCGGCCTGTCGGTCGAGAAGACCAAGTTGGCGCTCTACACCGCCTCGGGCTTCGCCGCAGCCGTTGCCGCCGTCATCTTCGTCTCCCGCGTTTCCACGACACGCTCGGACATGGGCACCGGCATCGAGCTCGACGCCATCACGGCTGTCGTGCTTGGCGGCACCTCGATCTTCGGCGGGCGCGGCACGGTTATCGGCACCATCATCGGCCTTTGCCTCATACAGGCGCTGAAGAACGGCCTGTCGCTTGCCGGCATCAAGGGTGATGGCACGATCATGCTGATCGGCGCCGTACTTATCCTGGCGATTCTCGCCAGCAATCTCTTCGAGAGGAGCGGCACTCGAACCTAGGGAGAGCAACGTCCTTCACTGCCGCTCTACAGTGTCCGGACGATCAATGGAGGATGGAATGCGTAACGTAGTACTTTCCGCGCTCTTGGCCTTGTCGTTCTCGACAAGCCTCAGCAATGCCCAGTCTGGCTGGACGGGCGGCGACGACCTGCCGACCAACCCGCTGGCCTGCGACGCCACGCCCGCGACCGCAGCCGCCAAGCCTTATGACGGCGGCCAGCCGACCAACGCGCCCGACCGCAAAGGCAAGACGATCAAGGTCGTCGACGTGCCGAAACTGGTCGGCATCGGCTACTTCAACGCCACGTCCAAGGGCATTGCCGACGCCGCCAAGGAAATGGGCTCGATGGACGCCAAGACCGACGGTCCGTCCAAGGCCAATATCGACGACCAGATCACGCTGATCGACAACTACATCACCTCGGGCGTCGACGGCATCCTGTTCGCCGCCAACGATCCGGTCGCCATCGCCCCCGTGCTGAAGAAGGCGCTCGGCGCCGGCATCAACGTCGTCGGCTACGACGCCAACTCGTCGCCCGATGCCCGCCAGTGGTTCGTCAACCAGGCCGAGTTCAACGGCATTGCCAAGGCGATGGTCGACTCGATGGCCGCCGAGATCGGCGATGAAGGTGCCTTCGCGATCGTCACCTCGACCTTCACCACGCCCAACCAGGCGCGCTGGATCGCCGAGATGGCAGCCTACCAGACCAAGTGCCATCCCAAGATGAAGTGGCTCGAGACGGTCGAGGCACAGGAAGACAATATCCTGTCCTTCAATCAGTCGAATACGCTCATCAACAAGTATGGCGACGAACTGAAGGGCATCTTCGGCATGACCAGCGTGGCGACGCCGGCCGCCGCCGACGCCGTGACCCAGGCCAAGAAGTGCGGCAGCGTCGCCGTCGTCGGCCTCGCCACCCCGAACGCGATGAAGCCCTATGTCGGCGCCGGTTGCGTCAAGTCGGTGGTGCTGTGGAACCCGGTCGACCTCGGCTATGCCGCAGCCTACGTGCTGCGTGCGGTCGCCGACGGCACGCTGGCTCCCGGTGCGACCTCGGTGAAAGCCGGCAAGCTGGGCGATCTCTCGGTCATCAACGGCTCGGAAATTCTGCTCGGCGCACCGACCGTCTTCAACAAGGACAACATCGGCAACTTCGACTTCTGAGATCGAAACGGGAGACGGCCATCCCCCCGGTCGTCTTCTGATTTCGGGGTTGGCCGGCAGTGCGCTGCCGGCCAACTTCACCCCGCATTTGAAAGGACCGTCGCCATGCCAGAAGCGGCCGGCTGGCAAGCCGAACTCGAACAGCTGAAAGCCGTCTCTGCCCGCATCGGCGGCGACCCGCTGCTGACGCAGGGCGCCGGCGGCAACACCTCGCTCAAGGTCGGCGGTACGCTCTGGATCAAGGCCTCCGGCACCTGGCTGGCGCATGCGCTGGAGCGCGACATCATGGTGCCGGTGGAAATGGCACCATTGATCGCGGCCGTCGAGGCAATCGATCCCGCTGCCGAACAGGCGCATCAGTTCACCATCGCTGCTCTCAACAGCTCGGGCCTGCGGCCGTCCATCGAGACGACGGTGCATGCGCTGATGCCGCAGCGCGTGGTTCTGCACGTTCATTGCGTCGACACCATTGCGCAGGCCGTGCGCGATGACTGCGTCCAACAGGTTGGCCCGCGCCTCGCGGGGTTGAACTGGGCTTGTGTGCCTTATGCGCGGCCGGGCTTGCCGCTGGCGCTCGCCATCTCGGAACATCGCGGCCAGCGGCCCGACGTGCTGATCCTTGGCAATCATGGTCTCGTCGTCGCGGCCGATACGGTGGCGGGGGCGGAGGCCTTGCTTGAGGATGTCAAGGCGAGGCTGCGTGTTGCACCGCGCAGCGCTCCTGCGCTCGATGCTGCTCGCCTCGCTCAACTCGCCGACGGTACGAATTATCGCCTTCCGTCGGCCGATGCCGCGCATGCCGCTGCGACCGACCCCGTGAGCCTGGACCTGGCGGCCAAGGGCAGCCTTTACCCGGACCACGTGATCTTCCTTGGAACCGGCTCCGTCATCGCCCGTGACGGAGAAGACGTCGCTGCAGTGGTCGCACGCTTGGGCACGTCGCCGGTCTCGATCCTGTTTCCCGGAACGGGTATACTGATGCGCAGGGATGCGACGCCGGGCGCCGATGCTATGGCCCGCTGCCTCGCCGATGTCCTGGCACGCGTCCCGGACAATGCGCCGGTACGGGTGCTGACACCGGAAGAGCATCTGCAGCTGACCGACTGGGATGCCGAGAAGTACCGGCAGGACCTCGCCCGCAAGGCCGCGGCCAAGAAGATCGCCTGAGATGAGTACCCCGCTCGCCATCGGCATCGACCTCGGCACGTCAGGTGCGCGCGCCGTGGTGATGACGCCCGGCTTCGAGATCGTGGCGCAGGGCGCGGCCAAACTCGCGGACTTCGGCGCCAACCCGCGCGACCCGAAAATCTGGTGGCAGGCTGTCGAGGTGGCGTTGAAGGCTGTGCTTGTCCAGGTCGACCGCACCTGGGTCCATGCCATTGCCGTCGATGCCACCTCCGGCACGCTGCTGCCTGTCGACGGCCAGGGTGTGCCGCTCGCCGAACCGCTGATGTATGACGACAAGGTCGGTGATCAGGCGTTGCTGGCCCGCATCGCCGCCGTCATCCCGGCCGAAAGCGCGGCCCACGGCACCACGTCGGGTCTGGCCAAGGCGCTGGTCTTCCAATCCGTGCCCGGCGTCGCAAAAATCTTGCACCAGGCCGACTGGATCGCGGGACGCCTCGCCGGTCATTTCGGCACCACCGACGAAAACAATGCGCTGAAGACCGGCTACGATCCGATCGACCGTCATTGGCCGGACTGGCTCGCTGCAGCTGGGCTCAGAACCGCACTTCTTCCACGCGTGGTGGCGCCGGGCGCGCCGATCGAAACCATCGAGCCAACCATGGCCAAGGCCCTCGGCCTGAGCGAAGAGGTCGAGATCATCGCCGGCACCACCGATGGCTGCGCCTCGTTCCTGGCAACCGGCGCCGACAGGCCGGGCGACGGCGTCACGGCGCTCGGCTCGACGCTGACGCTCAAGCTGCTGTGTGACCGGCCGATCTTCGCGCCCGAATTCGGCATCTATAGCCACCGCCTCAATGGCATGTGGCTCGCCGGCGGCGCCTCCAACAGCGGCGGCAAAGTCTTGTCCCACTTCTTTTCCGCAGATGAGATCGTACGGCTGTCCGCCGCCATCGACCCTGATGTTTCGACCGGTCTCGATTTCTACCCGTTGCTCGAACCGGGCGAGCGCTTTCCGGTGCTTGATCCCGCCTGGCCGCCAAGGCTCACGCCGCGCCCCGCCGATGATGCGGGCTTCCTGCAAGCCATGCTCGAGGGCATCTCCACCATCGAGAAGCTCGGTTATGACAGGTTGGCCGAACTCGGTGCGCCGGCTCTGCAGTCCATGCGCAGCCTCGGCGGCGGGGCATCCAACCCAGCCTGGACCGAGATCCGCCGGAACAGGCTCGGCGTGCCGTTCCTGTCGGCGCATTCCCAGGAGGCCGCCGCCGGCACCGCACGACTGGCGCTCATCGGCCTCGAAGCCGTGGGGGACCTGTGATGTCCGCCCTCCAGCTTGCAGGCATTCACGACCTGGCCGAGCGCTTCGACGTCTTCATCCTCGATCAGTTCGGCGTGTTGCACGACGGCGTGGCGCCTTACCCTGGCGCGATCGAGACGTTGGTGCGGCTGCAGGAGCTTGGCAAGCGGACGCTGCTTCTGTCCAATTCGGGCAAACGTTCGGCGCCCAACGAGGCACGGCTGGCCAGACTCGGTTTCGTGCCCGGCAGTTGGGATCATTTTCTCTCCTCGGGTGAGGTCGCCTGGCAGAGCCTGCGCAAGCAGCTCGGCAGCGAAGCAGGCCTGCGCTGCCTGCTCATCGCCCGCGATGGCGACCGGTCCGCCGTCGAAGACCTGCCGCTGACTTTGGTCGAAACGGGCGAAGAGGCCGACATCGTCCTGCTCTCGGCCAGCGAGGGCGACCGTTTCGACCTCGCCCATTACCGGCGGCTGCTTCAGCCTGCGGCTGCGCGCGGCGCAAGATGCCTGTGCACCAACCCCGACAAGATCATGCTGACTTCGGTCGGACCGCGCTTCGGCGCCGGACGCATCGCCGAACTCTACGCCGAGCTTGGCGGCGAGGTGACCTGGATCGGCAAGCCGTTTCCCGAAATCTACGCTGCTGCGCTCGATATGCTCGGCAATCCCGACCCGGCGCGCGTCGTCTGTGTCGGCGACAGCATCGAGCATGACATATCAGGCGGGCAAGGGGCTGGGCTGCGGACCGCCCTTGTCATGACCGGTGTGCTCGAGACGAGCAGCCAGGCCGAGCGCGAACAGCAGTTTGCCGAATACGGTGCTACCCCGGACTTTCTGGTGCGGACATTTGCGTGGTGAAGCCGCGCGGGAGGAGGATGTGATGGAGACGATGATTTCAGGCGACGCCGTCGAAAAGAGCAATGCCGGCAGGGAAAGGGCCTTGCGTGCCGACTTCGCCTCGCTCGGCGAGCAGCTCGACCGCCGCGGCATCGCCATCGACGCCATCCTCGCCAGGGTCGAGGCTTTCGGCGTCGCCATCCCGTCCTGGGGCGTCGGCACCGGCGGCACGCGCTTCGCCCGCTTTCCCGGCCAGGGCGAACCGCGCGACGTGTTCGACAAGGTCGAGGATTGCGCCGTCATCAACCAGCTGACGCGTGCGACGCCGACCGTCTCGTTGCACATTCCCTGGGACAAGGCGGACGCCAACAGGTTGAAGCAGGCAGCGGCGCGTTTTGGCCTCGGATTCGATGCAATGAACTCCAACACCTTCTCCGATGCTGTGGGGCAGAGGCAGTCCTACAAGTTCGGCTCGCTCAGCCACGCCGACGCCGCCGTCCGCCGTCAGGCGGTCGAGCACAATATTGAATGCATCGAGATCGGCCGGACGCTTGGGTCGAAGGCGCTGACGGTGTGGATCGGCGACGGCTCCAACTTCCCCGGCCAGGTCAATTTCGCCCGTGCCTTCGAGCGCTATCTCGAGGCGATGAAGGACATCTATGCGGCGCTGCCTGGCGACTGGCGGCTGTTCACCGAGCACAAGATGTACGAGCCGGCCTTCTATTCGACGGTCGTGCAGGATTGGGGCACCAACTACATCATATCAAAGGAACTGGGCGACAAGGCCTATTGTCTCGTCGACCTTGGTCACCATGCCCCCAACGTCAACATCGAGATGATCGTCTCCCGACTGATCCAGTTCGGCAAGCTGGGCGGCTTCCACTTCAACGACTCGAAATATGGCGACGACGATCTCGATGCCGGATCGATCGACCCCTATCGCCTGTTCCTGGTCTTCAACGAACTGGTCGACGCCGAGCTTTCCGGTGCCAAGGATTTTCACCCTGCGCACATGCTCGACCAGAGCCACAACGTCACCGACCCGATCGAAAGCCTGATGCTGTCGGCCGTCGAGGTTCAGCGGGCCTATGCCGCCGCACTGCTGGTCGACCGCAAGGCGCTCGAAGGCTTTCAGGAAGGCAATGACGCACTGATGGCGACGCAGACGCTGAAGGCGGCCTACCGTACTGATGTCGAGCCGATCCTTGCCATGGCGCGGCTGAACCGGGGCGGCGCCATCGATCCGGTCGCAGCCTACCGTGC
Organism: Aminobacter sp. BA135; assembly: GCF_050859125.1. NCBI lineage: Bacteria > Pseudomonadati > Pseudomonadota > Alphaproteobacteria > Hyphomicrobiales > Phyllobacteriaceae > Aminobacter > Aminobacter sp. BA135. Next base: position 224,039 of record NZ_CP139573.1, on the reverse strand, counting down.
CAGCGGTTACCGCCAGAAGGTCGCGGCCGAGCGGCCGGCGTCGGTCGGCGGTGGCGGCGGCATCGTCTGAGGGGGTCAGGACATGCCCGAGCGCATCGCCTTCCGCATGGTCCTCAATCCGGGCCAGGCAGCCGAGTACGAGAAACGCCACGACGAGATCTGGCCGGAGCTCAGTGCTGCGCTACGCGAAGCGGGCGTGTCCGACTACACGATCTGGCTCGATCCCGAGACCAATCACCTGTTCGCCACGCTGGTCCGCACCGATGACCACGATATGGACAGGCTGCCGCAAACCGAGGTCAACCGCCGCTGGTGGGACTTCATGGCCGACATCATGCAGTACACCGACCGCGACGAGCCGCTGGTCGTGCCGCTGCGCAAGGTTTTTCATCTGGAGTAGACAATGACTGACAAGGCACTGCGCGAGGAGATGGTGTCGATCTGCCGGCGCATGAATTCGAGCGGTATCAACCAGGGCACAGCAGGCAACCTTTCGGTGCGGTCGGGCCGCAGCTTCCTCATCACCCCGTCGGGTATGCCTTACGATATCATGGGCCCTAATGACATCGTCGAGATGGATTTCGACGGCACCTATGTCGGCCGCCGCCCGTCATCGGAATGGCGTTTCCACCGCGACATACTCAAGGCGCGCGAGGACATCAGCGTCGTTCTGCATTGCCATTCGGTCTATGCGACGACGCTCGCTTGCCACCACAGGACCATTCCGTCGTTCCATTACATGACCGGCGTTGCCGGCGGCACCACCATCCGCTGTGCCGCCTATGCCACCTTCGGCACCCAGGCGCTGTCGGACAACGCGCTTGTTGCGCTGAAGGATCGGCTCGCCTGCCTGCTCGGCCAGCACGGCCAGATCTCGCTCGGCACCAACCTTGAACACGCGCTGTGGCTGGCAATCGAGGTGGAGACGCTGTCGCGCATGTACGTCCAGGCGCTGACGCTTGGCGAGCCACCGATCCTCTCCGACGAGGAGATGGAGCGCGTGATCGAGCAGATGCGCCGCATGAGCTATGGCCTGGCACCGGATGCGGACGGCACCAACGACGTCGCCCGGCCGCGTTAGGCAGACGCGATGCTGCGGAGTCTATCTTGGCTCATGCCGCACGGGCGATAGCGGAGCCGCTTTCATCGAACAGCGACACTCGATTGCCGTCAATGGCGATGCCGACCGTCTCGCCGATGCGGACTGATGTGTCCGCAGGCGCGTTGACGTTGATCAGGCCGAGGCGGTCGTTGCGGATGAAGACGCTGGTGCTGCCGCCGAGATATTCGGCGACCTCGACCGTGCCGCGGCAGTTGCCGTCGTCGGGGGCGACGAGCGACAGGTGCTCGGGGCGGGCGCCGAGCTGGGTCGGCCTGCCAGCGAAGGTGAGGGACAGCGCGCCCTGCCCGGACAGGTCGAGCCTGCCGTCACCTGAAGGGGCGCAGGCGAGCACGTTCATTTTGGGGCTGCCGATGAACTGGGCGACGAACAGATTGGCGGGCCGCTCGTAGAGCTCGTGCGGACTGCCGTGCTGCATGACGCCGCCTTCCTTGAGCACGACGATGCGGTCGGCCAGTGTCATCGCCTCGACCTGGTCGTGGGTGACATAGACCATGGTGGCGCCGAGCGAGCGGTGCAGCTTGGCGATCTCCAGCCGCATGTCGACGCGGAGCGCTGCGTCCAGGTTGGACAGCGGCTCGTCGAACAGAAAGGCGACCGGCTGGCGCACGATGGCGCGGCCGATGGCGACGCGCTGGCGCTGGCCGCCCGAGAGCTGGCGCGGGTAACGATCGAGCAGATGGGTGAGCTTCAGCGTGTCGGCGGCCTGGTCGACCTTGGCCTTGATCGCATCCGGTGAGAGTTTCGCCAGCTTGAGCCCAAAGCCCATATTCTGGCGTACGGTCATATGCGGATAAAGCGCGTAGGACTGGAACACCATGGCGAGCTGGCGCTCGACCGGCGGCGCCCTGGTGACGTCGCGGCCGTCGATCAAAAGGTGGCCGGAGGTGGTTTCCTCGAGGCCGGCGATCATGCGCAGCAGCGTGGACTTGCCGCAGCCGGATGGGCCGACAATGACGACGAACTCGCCATCTGAAATGTCGAGGTCGAGATCCCTGATGATCTCGGTGCCGCCGTAGCGCTTGCCGGCTTTTTGGAGCGAAATCGTACCCATAGAATCCTCCTGGAAACTCTCTTCTGCACATCGCGCATGCCGAAAATCACGGGATTTTCGGGCTGATATGCGTTCAGCCCTTGACCGCGCCTGCCGTCATTGAGCCGCTGATCTGGCGATACATGATGAGGCCGAGCAGCATCGGCGGCAGGGCGCCGACGATCATGACGGCCGAGGCGACGCCCCACTGAACGCCGCCGCCGCTGGCGGCGAAGAAGAACGAAGCGCCGACGGTGATGGGCACGGCCTTGGACGTGGTCAGCATCAGGCCGAACAGGAACTCGTTCCAGGCGGTGATGAAGCCGAAGATCAGGCTGGTGACGATGGCCGGGCGACAGAGCGGCGCAATCACCCTGGTCAGGATCTGGAAACGCGTGGCGCCGTCCATCAGTGCCGCCTCGTCGAGTTCGCCGGGCAGGTCGCGGATGGCGTTGACCAGGATGACCAGCGCCAGCGGCAGATTGACGATGGCAAGGATCAGGCCGAGGCCGAGGCGCGTGTCGAGCAGCGAGAGCCACTGAAACATCATGTAGAGCGGAATGGCGAAAATGATCAGCGGCACGGCGCGCAAGTTGACGATGAGCGGCAACAGCGTGCGTTCGCCGAGCTTGCCGCGGGCGATCGCATAGGCAGCGGGCAAAGCCAGCGCCACCGCAAGCAGCGTGCCGAGGGCCGCGACAGCCACGCTGTTCACCAGATAAAGAAAAATGTTCAACCGGTCGGACACCGTAAACACGGTGGCATAGTTTTCGAGCGTCGGTGCGTAGACCCAGAGGCCCGGATTGGTCGACAGCTCGCGCGCGCTCTTGAACGAGGTCGAGAGCGTGACGAGGATTGGGAAATTCATCGCCAGTGCGGCGATGGCGAAGACGATCCAGCGGAGGGCGTTGATCATCAGCGGGCTCCCTTGCGACGGGCGGCAAGCGCGTTGAGGCCGTAGAGCACGGCAAACGACACCACGAACAGAATGACCGAAGCCGCGACCGCCTTGCCGATAGCTCCCTGTTTGAAGAAGGCTTCGTAGATGTAGATCGACAGTGAAGCGGTGGAGCCGCCCGGGCCGCTGCCTGTCAGCACATAGACATTGTCGAAGACGCGGAAGCCATCGATGAAGCGGATGAGCAGGGCAACCACGATCGTCGGCGCCATCAGCGGCAGTTCGATGTACCAGAGACGGTGGCGATAGCGCGCGCCGTCCATGGCGGAAGCCTCGATGATCTCCTTGGGGATGGCCTGGTAGGCCATGTAGAACAAAAGGAAGGCGAACGGCGTCCACTGCAGCGTTTCGACGGCGACCAGCGTCCAGAAGGCCGAGCTCGGTCCAAGGAACGAGAAGCTCGCGCCGAACCAGGTCCAGAGATAATAGGGCACCGGGCCGACGAACTCGTGCAGCACGAGGCGGTACATCAGGCCGACGAGCGCCGGCGCCACCATCAACGGCAACATCAGGATCGCCATCAGCCAGCTGCGCTTTTCGACGAGCGGCGACAGGAAGATCGCGAGGAACAGGCCGAGCGCACATTCGAGCAGCGCGGTCAGCAGGCCGAAGCGGAAGGAGAACCAGCTCGCCTGCCAGAACGACTGATCGTTCCAGACGGCGGCGAAGTTGGAGAAACCCGTGATCTCGGGGCTGCGCAGGGTCTCGAAACTGACCTCGGAGACCGAGTAGACGAGATTGACGATAGCCGGGAAGCCAAGGAAGACGAGCAGGAACAGCACCAGTGGCACTGCCAGCAGACGGAATTCGGACGAGGGGGCGCGTTGCGAAAGCGTTGTCATCAATCGATCTAAGGCTGGCGTTCCAATGGAAGCAATGGTGGCTGGCCGACCCCCGAAGCGGCGGTCGTGTCGGGGGCATGCACCTGGACGGGCTCAGGATTCGACACCTCGGACCCGTCCGGGCAGAACGGATGCCAGGATCGCCCGGCCATACCAGGGGCGTGGAAGCGCGGAGAAGTGCCGAAATCCCTAACCTGTAGGAGTGGCCGGCGACGGCCTGGTGCTGCCGCCGGCCAGCCGATTACTTGAGCAGCTCGGTCATGCCCTTTTCGGTGTTGGCAAGGGCATCGTCGAGCGACTGCTGGCCCGACCAGTAGCCGGTGAACTCCTTGGCCTGGAGTTCGTAGACCGAGAGCGCCTTGGCCGAGGTGCCGCCGTTCATGACGTAGCCATACTTGCTGGCGAACTCGCCGAGCTTGACCAGGTCGGGGCGCTCGGCCGCGACTTCCTTGACGACGTCGGGGGTGAGTGCCGGCGCGCCGCTGCTCCTGGCGTAGATCAGCGCTGCTTCCTTTGAAGACAGCCACTTGATGAAGGCCTTGGCGCCATCCTTGTTCTCGGCGTTCTTGTTGAGGCCGAAGCCGAGGCCATGGATGTGGGTGAAGCGGCCCTCGGGTCCGGCCGGCGGGGCGATGGTCTCGGTGACCTCGGCAACCGTCGGCGACTTCTCCTTGGAGGTCAGGTCGGAGGCAGCCGCGTTCCATTGCATCATCGCCGCAACCTGGCCCGAGGCGTAGGCGGCGTTGGCTTCGGCGAACTCGTAGGACAGCGAGTCACGCGGGGTGGCGCCGGCGTCATAGAGCAGCTTGTAGGTCTCGAGGCCCTTGCGATAGGCCTCGGAATTGACCGTCACCTTTCCGCTCTCGTCCATCCAGTTGCCGCCGTAGGAACGCGGCAGCGACTGGAACACCATCATGTTGAACAGGAGGTTCTTGAGCTGCAGTACGGTGCCGTAGCGGGTCGGGCTGTCCGGGTTGACGGCCTGGGTGAAGTAGAGCGCCGTCGCCGCGTAGTCGTCCCAGGTCCACTCGTCCGGGTTTTTCGGCTCGAGCTTCTTGCCGAGGTGCTTCTCGGAAATCTCGGCGAATCTGGCCTTGGCTGCGTCATCCTTGAGCAGCGCCTCGACCAGGTCCTTGCGGTAATACATGAAGTGCAGCGAAAGATCGGTCGGCACGCCGAACTGCTTGCCTTCATACTGCATGGTGGAGAGCACGGAGTCGCCATAGACAGCCTTGGCCTCGTCCGAAAGCTCGACCGGCTCCATGAACGGCGCATAGCGGCCGATGGAGTATGTGGCGAGCAGGTTGACGTCGAAGGCCTTCGAGCCGGCGGCGAGGTCGGCTTGCAGCTTGTCCCAGAAGCCGTCGCGGTTGAAGAACAGCAACTCGACCTTGTTGGCGTCGGACGTGTCGGATTTGGCATTGTAGGCGTCGGCGGCGGCGCGCAGCGCGGTCTCCTCTGGGCCGCCCGGCCAGCCGAGCACGGTCACCTTGGCGAAGGCGGGGCTCGCCATCAGGCTGGCGATCGCAGCCGCGATCAGGCCGCCCTTTCTGAGCGTCGAAAATGTCATGTCGTGTTCTCCCTCTAGTTCAGTTCTGACGTTTTGCTAGATCCGCGATGCCCACGACGCCGGCGCTCTCTCCGAGTGCTGCCGCGTGAAGCTGCGGGGTGAGCCGTGGCGGCAGGCTTCCCAGTGCCTGCCGGACGGATTCGAGATATCCGGGTGCCAGACCGATGCCGCCGCCGATGACGATGCGGGCAGGGTCGAGCATGAGCTGGATATTGCGGCACAGAAGGGCGGTCTGGCCCACCGATGCCTTGATGATGTCCTGCGCCCAGGCTTGGCCTGCAGCTGCTGCCTCGAAGACCTCGCGCGCGGTGGCACCGGCCTGGCGCGGTGCCGCTTGTGCCGCCATCCAGTTGCCGGAGACGTGGTCCTCGAGCACGCCGGCGTTCTCGTCGAGGCTGCGCAGCAGACCGAAATGGCCTGATAGACCGCCGAGCAGGCGGCCGTTGACGACGATGCCGCCACCAATGCCGGTGGAGATGGTGAGGAAGACGAGGTCCTCGCTCTGGCCGGCGCCGCAGGAGAACTCGCCCCAGGCAGCGGCCTGTGCGTCATTGGCGGCGAGCACTGCGTCGGTGCCGGCGAGCCTTTTGACGGTTGCGACCAGCGGGAAGCCGTCGGGGATATCGAGCGTCTTGCGGTTGAGCGGCGACCAGCAGCCGTCGTCGATTATGCCGGAAACGGCGACGCCTACCGTGTCGTAGCGACCCTTCCAGCCTGAAATGGCGTCGAACAGAGCCGTCAGCCATTGCTCCGGACCACCGCTGCGCGGCGTCGGCATCTTGTGCGTTTCGACCACCGTGTCTTCGCGCACCAGGGCTGCGAGCATCTTGGTGCCGCCGATGTCGAGCGCAAGAACGGCCTCAGCCATGGTGATCAGGCTCCGGCCTTGGCGATGGTTTCGTCGAGTGCCGAGCGAAACCACGAGGTCACATATTCCGGCCGGGTGATGGCAGAGCCGACGACGACCATCGAGGCTCCGGACGCCAGCGCCTGCTGCGCCTGGGCGGGGGTGCGGACATTGCCCTCGGCGACGACGTGAGGCGTCAGCTTCCGCATCGCTGCCATCAGCGCAAAGTCGGGCTCGGTCGGTTCGACCGGGCCGGTGTAGCCGGCGAGCGTCGAGCCGACGACGTCGGCGCCTTCGGCCAGCGCCTGCTCGGCGTCGGAGATGACGGAGCAGTCGGCCATGGCGGCACGGCCGTGGGAATGGATACGCTCGATCAACGCGTTGGTCGCAACCGGGCGGATGCGCTGGGTGGCATCGTAGGCGATGACGTCGGCACCTGCGGCGGCCAGCGCGTCGATGTCTTCGAGCCAGGGCGTGATGCGGACGGGCGTGTCATCGAGGTCGCGCTTGACCAGGCCTATGATCGGCTTGTCGGTGGCGGCGCGGACGGCGGCGACATATTCGGCGGATTCGATGCGCAGAGCAGCAGCGCCGCCGTCGATGGCCGCCAGCGCGAAGCCCACGACCATCTCGGCCTTGTCCATGGCGCCATCCTTCACCGGCTGGCAGGACACGATCAGGCCATTGTCGAGGGCTTTGAAGTCAAGCGGCACGCGGGCATCTCCTGTGATGCCCAGACGGTAGCAGTCTAATACCAGATTGCAACAGGCTTTAAACTGGTATTATCGCATCAACTCGATGACGAAGTCGTAGACGTCGCCGCGGTACTTGGTCTGGGTGAACTCGACGATCTGGCCGTCGGCGAGGAAGCAGCGACGTTCCATGACCAGCAAAGAGGTGTCCTCGGGCGTGGCGAGAAGCTGGCGCTCCTCGTCGGTGGCGGGCTTGGCCTGCATGCGCTGCAGTGCCCGGACCGGCAGGGCGCCGGTGGCCTCGAGATATTCGTAGAGCGATTCCCCGACCGCCTGGGGATCCGGCACGAAACGCGCCGGCAGCGTGGCGATCTCGATGGCGATGGGTGTGTCGTCGGCGGTGCGCAGGCGGCGCAGGCGCACGACCTTTTCGCTGCCGGAGATGCCCAAGGCCATCATTTCGGCTGGCGAAGGCCGTGAAATCTCTCGCGAAATCCAGACGCAGCCGGGTTCAAGCCCGCGCGAGCGCATGTCTTCGGAAAAGCTGGTCATGGTTGCCAGCGACTTCTCCAGGCGCGACGACACGACGGTCTTTGCGCCCTGGCGGCGGTCGAGCAGCCCGTCGGAGACGAGGCCGTCGATCGCCTTGCGCACGGTGACGCGCGAAATGCCGAGCGCGTCGCACAGCGTGCGTTCGCTGGGGATGACGGCGCTACGCTTGAGGTGGGAGGCACCGATCGCCTCCTTGATGGCGTCCTCCAGCCGCCGGTACAGCGGTTCACCGCTCTCGCCGGAAAGCTGTCTTGCGAGGAAGTCGAGGATTGCCTGATCGCCCATCGGAGCCACCTGTGGAAAGTCGCTCCTTTATGCAGAATTTTTATCAGGTGTTAAACTGGTATTGTCCTTGTCGGGTCGTTTTCCAGTCTCTTTGCGGCTCACACCGTCAGCAGCTTGCGGATTTCGGGCGTATCGAGGTCTCCGGCGGCGCCTGTATGGACGATCCTGCCACGGTCCATGATGTAGACGACGTCGGCGAGCTCGCGGCAGAAATCGAGATATTGCTCTACCAGGAGCACGGCGATGCCGGCGGTGTCGCGCAGGTAGCGGATGGCACGGCCGATGTCCTTGATGATCGACGGCTGGATGCCTTCTGTCGGCTCGTCGAGCACCAGGAGTTTCGGCCGCATGACCAGCGCCCGGCCGATCGCCAGCTGCTGTTGCTGACCGCCCGAGAGGTCGCCGCCGCGCCGTGCCAGCATCTGCTTCAGAACAGGAAACAGCTCGAAGACGTGTTCGGGCACCGTGCGTTCGCCCCGCTTCAGCGGCGCGAAGCCGGTCTCCAGGTTCTCCTGTACCGTCAGCAGCGGAAAAATCTCGCGCCCCTGCGGCACGAAAGAGATGCCCGACCGGGCGCGATCGTATGCCGCGCTCCGGTCGAGCGCCTTCCCCTCGAAGGCAACCGTACCCGATGTCAGCCTGTGCTGGCCGACGATCGATCTCATCAGACTTGTCTTGCCCACGCCGTTGCGGCCAAGCACGCAGGTGATCTTGCCGGCGTCGGCGCGCAGCGAGACGCCGCGCAGCGCCTCGGCCGCGCCGTAGTGGAGAACGGCGTCGTTGACCTCAAGCATCGCCCGGCTCCATCGACTGGGCCCCCCGCGCCCCCGTCGCCAGGACGGGGGTGGCGGCCCTTCCGGAGCGCCAGGGGAGGTTGGTGAATTTCGTTTGCGACATGGCCTGCGGCGATGCTGAAGTTTCCCGCTTTGGGACCGTCGCTAGATAAGTAACGCGCCACCACATCGTCAGCGCCCCAGATAGACTTCGACGACAAGTTCGTCTGACGAGACGAAGTCGAGCGTGCCTTCCGACAGCACGGAGCCTTCGTGCAGGCAGGTCACCTTGACGCCGAGTTCGCGGACGAAATGCATGTCATGCTCGACGACGATGACCGAATGCGTCTCTGCGATGTCCTTGAGCAGGCGGGCGGTCTCGAAGGTTTCGGCGTCCGTCATGCCGGCTACCGGCTCGTCGACGAGCAGCAGCTTCGGGTCCTGCGCGAGAAGCATGCCGATTTCGAGCCATTGCTTCTGGCCGTGCGACAGGCCGGCAGCCGGCTCGTTGCGCCGGGCTCCGAGCCGGATGACGCCGAGGATGTCGTCAATGCGCCGGCGGTCGGCTGCCGAAGAGCGATAGAAGAGTGCCGAGAAGATCGAGCGCTGCCCCTTGAGCGACAGCAGCAGGTTGTCCTCGACAGTATGGTTCTCGAACACCGTCGGTTTCTGGAACTTGCGGCCGATACCCATCATGGCGATCTCTGCCTCGTCATGACGCGTCAGGTCGATCTGGCCGTCGAAAAAGACCTCGCCGCTGTCGGGGCGGGTCTTGCCGGTGACGATGTCCATCATCGTCGTCTTGCCGGCGCCGTTGGGGCCGATGATGGCCCGCATCTCGCCCCTGTCGAGCACCAGCGACAGGTCGTTGATGGCGCGGAAGCCGTCAAAGGCAACCGACACGCCGTCGAGATAGAGGATGGTTCCGCTCATGCTCATCCCGTCACTCCGCCGGCTGGGGCTCGGTCCGCGCGGCGGCCTTTTCTTCGGCCGGCACCGCGCGCGTGGTCCGCATCTGCTGCCACCGGTCCCACAGGCCGACGATGCCGCGCGGCAATAACAGGGTGGAGGCGATGAACAGGCCGCCAAGTGCGAACAGCCAGAGTTCGGGCAAGGCGCCGGTGAACCAGCTCTTGGCGGCGTTGACGGCGATGGCACCGACAATCGGCCCGACGATGGTTCCGCGGCCGCCGACTGCGGTCCAGATCACGACCTCGATCGAATTGGCCGGATCGAATTCACCGGGGTTGATGATGCCGACCTGCGGCACGTAGAACGCGCCCGCTATGCCGGCCATCATGGCCGACAGCGTGAAGGCGAACAGCTTGACGTTCTCCGCCCGCCAGCCGAGGAAGCGCGTGCGGCTCTCCGCATCGCGCACGGCCATCAGAAGCTTGCCGTATTTCGAACCGACCACCAGCCAGGTGACCAGCACGCCGAGCGCCAGCGCTACCGCGCTCGCGGCAAACAGCGCCGAGCGCGTTTCGCTTGCCTGGACGCTGAAGCCAAGGATGTCCTTGAAGTCGGTCAGGCCGTTGTTGCCGCCGAAGCCCATGTCGTTGCGGAAAAAGGCAAGCAGCAGGGCATAGGTCATGGCCTGGGTGATGATCGACAGATAGACGCCGGTGACGCGGCTGCGGAAGGCAAACCAGCCGAAGACGAAGGCGAGCAGGCCCGGCACGGCCATGACCATCAGCGCTGCGAACCAGAAGTGATCGAATCCGAGCCAGTACCAGGGCAGTTCCTTCCAGTTGAGGAACACCATGAAGTCGGGCAGGTCAGGGTTGCCGTAGACGCCGCGCGCGCCGATCTGGCGCATCAGATACATGCCCATGGCGTAGCCTCCGAGGGCGAAGAAGGCGCCGTGGCCGAGTGACAGGATGCCGCAATAGCCCCAGACGAGGTCGAGCGCGAGCGCAAGCAGGGCATAGCAGAGATATTTGCCGGCCAGCGCCACGACGTAGCTCGGCACGTGGAAGGCACTCTCGGCCGGCACCGCGAGATTGAGCACTGGCACGATGACCGCAGCCGCGAGCAGCGTGGCGATGGTGACGGCGATACGTCGGTCGGAGGAAAACAGGCGACGCGCGATCATGCTTCCACCGCCCGTCCCTTGAGCGCGAACAGGCCGCGCGGCCGCTTCTGGATGAACAGGATGATCAGCACCAGCACCAGGATCTTGCCGAGCACCGCACCGGCGTAAGGCTCGAGGAACTTGTTCAGAACGCCAAGCGTCATCGCGCCGATGAAGGTGCCCCAGAGATTGCCGACACCGCCGAAGACCACGACCATGAAGCTGTCGATGATGTAGCCCTGGCCGAAATTGGGCGAGACATTGTCGATCTGGCTCAGCGCCACCCCCGCGATCCCTGCGATGCCCGAGCCGAGCGCGAAGGTGAAGGCGTCGACCCATGGCGTGCGGATGCCCATCGAGGCGGCCATGCGCCGGTTCTGGGTCACCGCGCGCATGCGCAGGCCCCAGCTCGTCCGCTTCATGATGAAGACCAGCAGAAGGAAGACGGCGAGGCAGAACAGCACGATCCAGAGCCGGCTCCAGGTGATTGTCAGCTGCCCGAGCTGGAACGCGCCGGCCATCCAGCTCGGCGCGCCGACCCCCTGATTGGTCGGGCCGAAGATGGTGCGGACAGCCTGCTGCAGGATCAGCGAGACACCCCAGGTTGCCAGAAGCGTTTCGAGCGGACGGCCATAGAGGAAACGGATCATGCCGCGTTCGATGGCGAGGCCGACGCCGCCGGCGACGAGGAAGGCGGCAGGCAAGGCGATGGCCAGCGACCAGTCGAACAGGTCGGGCGCGAAGGCGCGGATCGCCTGCTGCACGACGAAGGTGGTGTAGGCGCCGAGCATGACCATCTCGCCATGGGCCATGTTGATGACGCCCATGACGCCGAAGGTGATGGCGAGGCCAATGGCTGCGAGCAGCAGTACCGAGCCGAGCGAGATGCCGTACCAGACGTTCTGCGCCACCTGCCAGGCGGCCATGCTGGTCTCGATCTGCGCGACCGAGCGGGCGGCCGCCTCGGCCAGTGCGCCGGTGCTTGCGGCCTGGAAGGCGGTCAGCTGGGCCAGCGCGTCGCTGTCGCCGCGGTTTGCAAGAACGGCGATGGCAGCGCGTTTTTCGGCCTCGTCGAGATCGGAAACCAGGACTGCGGCGGCGCGGGCCTGGGCAAGCGCTGCTTTGACCTTGGCGTCGGTCTCGCCGGCAATCGCTGCGTCGAGGGCTGGCAACGCCGTCTTGTCGGGGCGCTTGAGCATGGTGCTTGCCGCCGACAGCCTCACAGTTGGATCGGCCGATCCGAGGGTAAGCCCACCCATGACGTCACGGATGGTGCGGCGGAGCGCGTTGTTGACCTTGACCTTGGCAATATCGGCCTTGCCAACCGTGCCGGCTGCTGTCCCGTCGAGCGGATTGGACAGCGAGACCGTTTGGCCGTCTTCCTTGCCTGCGAAGACGCCTTTATCGGACTTTCTGACATAGAGGTTGCCGTCGGCCAGAGCCGACAGGATGCGCTCGACTGCCGGTTCACCGGTGGCGGCAAGATCGCGGACGACGGCTTCCGTCTCGTGGAAGTTTTTTGTCGTGGCGAGCCGGGCGAGCAATGCCCGCAAGTCTGGCTCGTCCGCGCGGGCAAGCGACGGCAGGCCCGTGCAAGTGACGATCAAGGCCAGGATTAGTCTGCGGACGAACTGCATCTGGGATGGCACCTGTTGGGGCGATGGAAATTCGGTCACCGGGCGGCCGCGACAAGTGCCGCCCGTCGACCTCTTCGCAGAGCGCTAGTTGGTCGTGCCCTTGCCACCGCATTTGCCGGTAGCCACGTTGAAGTTTCCGCACGACATCGGCGCGCGCCAGTCGGCGATCAGGTCCTTGGAATCGGGCAGGTAGTCGGACCATTCGTCGCCGACCACGAGGCCTGCCGTCTGCCACACCGTCTCGAACTGGCCGTCGGCCTGGATCTCGCCGATCAGCACCGGCTTGGTGATGTGGTGGTTGGGCATCATGGTCGAGAAGCCGCCCGAGAGGTTGGGCACCGAGACACCAACGATGGCGTCGATGACGGCGTCCGGATCGGTGGTGCCAGCCTTCTCGACCGCCTTCAGCCACATGTTGAAGCCAATGACATGGGCTTCCATCGGGTCGTTGGTCACCCGCTTGTCGTTCTTGGTGTAGCCCTTCCAGGCCGAGATGAACTCGGCGTTGGCGGGGCTATCGACTGACTGGAAATAGTTCCAGGCGGCGAGATGGCCGACCAGCGGCGCGGTGTCGAGGCCGGCGAGTTCTTCCTCGCCGACCGAGAAAGCGACCACCGGAATGTCCTCGGCCTTGATGCCCTGGTTGCCGAGCTCCTTGTAGAACGGCACGTTGGCGTCGCCATTGATGGTCGAGACGACGGCGGTCTTCTTGCCGGTCGAGCCGAACTTCTTGATGTCGGAGACGATGGTCTGCCAGTCGGAATGCCCGAACGGCGTGTAGTTGACCATGATGTCCTCGGCGGCGACGCCCTTCGACTGCAGATAGGCCTGCAGGATCTTGTTGGTCGTCTGCGGATAGACATAGTCGGTGCCGGCCAGCACCCAGCGCTGCACGCCTTCTTCGTTCATCAGATAGTCGACGGCAGGAATGGCCTGCTGGTTGGGCGCGGCACCGGTGTAGAACACGTTGCGCTGGCTTTCCTCCCCTTCATACTGGACGGGATAGAACAGCAGGCTGTTGAGCTCCTCGAAGACCGGCAGCACCGACTTGCGTGACGACGAGGTCCAGCAGCCGAAGACGGCGGCGACCTTGTCCTGCTCGATCAGCTGGCGTGCCTTTTCGGCAAATAGCGGCCAGTCCGAAGCCGGATCGACGACGACGGCCTCGAGCTTCTTGCCCAGCAGCCCGCCCTTCTTGTTCTGCTCCTCGATGAGGAACAGCATCGTGTCCTTCAGCGTCGTTTCCGAAATGGCCATCGTGCCGGACAGCGAATGCAGCACGCCAACCTTGATGGTGTCGTCTGCTGCCCATGCCGGAGCTGCGAAGCTCAGGCCGGCACCGACTATCCCGGCCATGGCCGCGGCGGTCCAATTTGCTAGATGTCCCCTCATTACCAGTCTCCCATTTGGCTTTGTTGCACTGAACAATGTCATGCAATCGTCATGCCAATCGCTCAGGGCCGGTTTGGAGGTAGGGAAAGTCGCGCATTTCCATAAGGTTGGCCTAATGCACCCGAAGGCACGGCTGCTCATGCCGCCAACCGGCGTCCCAGGATTTGTGCATTGCACAGCAAATATGCCAGTTTTTTGCCCATATCGGATTTTTGCATAAACTATGAGCAAGAGTGCCCTCGCGGTAATGCCGGCCGTCGAGATGCTGGGAGCCATGAACCAATCGCCGGCTTTGCTCGTAAGAGAGGGAGAACGGGCATTCCGAGGAGCAGCCATGCGCCGGAACAACGATGCTGGGCGAGTCGTGAGCAACAGGCGGCTGGCGTGGGTCACTGGTGCCGGCTCCGGCATCGGCCGCGCCTTGGCGTTGCGGCTTGCCAGCGAAGGCTGGCAGGTCGTGGCAAGCGCGCGGACGGCGAGCGATCTCGCCGAACTGGCCGCCGAGGCGCCGGGTCGTATCCGTGCATTCCCGCTCGACGTGACCGCCGAGGCGACCGTACTCGAGACGGTTGCCCGCATCGAGGGCGAAATCGGGCCGATCGATCTCGCCGTGCTGAACGCCGGCACCTATGCGCGCGACTCCGCCGCTGAGTTCGACGCCGGCGCCTTTCGCGCCACCGTTGACGTCAATCTGATGGGTTGCGTGCATTGCCTGGCCGCGCTGATGCCGCGCATGCTGGCGCGCCAGGGCGGGCACGTTGCCGTGGTGTCTTCGGTTTCAGGCTTCGTCGGCCTGCCGGGCGCTGCAGCTTATGGCGCGACCAAGGCAGCGCTGATCAACATGTGTGAAGCGCTGCACCCTGAACTCGCGGCTCGGAACGTGCGGCTCAGCCTCGTCTGTCCGGGTTTCGTCGACACGCCCCTGACACGGAAGAACGATTTTCCGATGCCGTTCATGATCTCGGCAGACGCTGCGGTCGACCACATCATAACTGGCCTGAAATCGCGGCGTTTCATGACTGCTTTTCCATGGAAGATGGTGCTGTCGATGAAGCTCCTGGCGGCGATGCCAGAGCGGCTGCGCTTTGTGATCACGCGGCGCATGGTCCGTGACTGACGGCACGGCGAAGGTCGGTGGACCCGGCTCTATTGCGCGTGTTCAGGAACCCTTGTCGTCACGACGGTGGTGCTGATCTTTTGAACTGCGGCGTTGTGCCGGTGGACGGGGATGCCCTTCCACCAGATGCGCAGCGCCTCCCAGTGAATGCCAAGCGTCACCTTCAGCGTCATCAGCGGGTAGCGTAAGAGGGCGCCGAGCAAGGCGCGGTCGGTGAGCTCTTGACGCCTGCCGGCAAAGGAGGCGGCAAGAAGTGGGCCTTCGGCGTCCGATTCATCGATGCGCACCAGGACCCTGTCACCGGGCGGCTCGATGTGGAAGCGGTAGAAACATGCCATCGGCATGAAGGGCGAGACGTAGAGTTCCTTTGCGCAGCCTTGATGTATCGGGCCGCTCGCTCCGGCATCGACCGGAATGACGTAGGTGTGGCGTTCGCCGAAGGTGTTGCAGACCTCGTAGAGGATCGCCCTGAGCGGGCCATCGGGCGCGTGGCAGAAATAAACCGTCAGCGGATTGAAGACGTAGCCGAGGATGCGGGGATAGCAGAGCACCCGGATGCGCATGCCGCTCTCCAGCCTATCGGCCTTGGCCAGTTGCGCCTCGACCCAGCCGCGCAGGCCGCTGGGGCTGCCGTCGCCGTGGTCGGCATCCCAGAAGCTGAGGATTGCACAGCGGTTGTAGCCGAACAGCCGGGAAGTCACGCTGACACCGGGCATTTCGTCGAGATCGAGCAGCAGCGAGAAGACGCGGTAGTGTAGCCTGTGGCGACGTGGCCTGAGCCGCGTATGTGTGACCGTGCCAGAAAACAGCGCGGAGCGCAGGCTCATTCGGCTGCCTCCAGCCGGGGCATCAGCGCAATCCGCCCGGATTCGTCGCGCACCTTCCACGGTCGCCTGATGTCGGCGAGACTTTCGGCAACGGCGAGGCCGGATTGCAGGCCGTCCTCGTGGAAACCGAAGCCGAAGTAGGCACCGCAGAACCAGGTTTGGCGTCGGCCCTGCAGGCGCCAGAGCTGCTGCTGGGCGTCGAGCGCGCGCTGGTCGAACAGCGGATGAGTGTAGTCGTAGCGCCCGATGATCTTTGCGGGATCGATGTCACGTGTCGGATTGAGTGTCACGAACAGCGGATGGCGCATGTCGAGGTTCTGCAGCCGGTTCATCCAGTAGGTCACGCATAGCGGCTGCCTGTCTTCGTTGCGGTCCTCGCCGATATAGTTCCAGCTGGACCAGACCCTCTTGCGCCGCGGCATGAGGTTCTCGTCGGCATGCAGCACCGCCAGATTGTCGGTGTAGCGGAAGGCGCCAAGCAAAGCCCGCTCCTGCTGGTCGGCGTCAGAGAGCAGGTCGAGCGCCTGGTTGGCATGAGTGGCGATGACGATATCGGTGAAGGTGTCGGCATGTCCCTTGGTGTCGGTGACTACGACCCGGCCGTTCTTGCGCGCAATATTGCCGACAGCCGTGCTCAGCCTGATGTTGTCGGCGAAGTCGGCGCTCAGTCGGCGAACATATTCCCGGCTGCCGCCAAGCACGGTTCGCCACTTCGGCCGGTCGGCCAGGCTGAGCAGGCCATGGCTGGCGAAGAACCTGACGAAGGCGAGCAGTGGGTAAGCGCGCATGTCGCGTGCCGTTGTTGACCAGATCGCTGCTCCCATTGGCAGCAAATGGTCCTCGACGAAAGCCGGAGCATAATCGTTGCGATCGAGATATTCGCCGAGGCTGACGCCGTGCAGGTCGGCGCGAATGAGCAGCGCCGGCGCCTCGCGGTAGAAGCGCAGGATGTCACGCATCATTCGCCAGAAGCGCGGCCGGATGACATTGCCGCGCTGGCCGATCAGGCCGTTGAGGCCGGAGCCCGAATATTCGAGCTTGCCGCCTTCGAGCGAGGCAGCGAACGACATGTTGGAAGCTGCCGTCGGCACGCCGATTTCACGGAACAGGGCGACGAGGTTGGGATAGTTGCGTTCGTTGTAGACGATGAAGCCGGTGTCGACGGGCAGGGCGCCGTTGTTGGTCGGAACCATGACCGTGTTGGAATGGCCGCCAAGGCGAGGCTCGCTTTCGTAGAGCGTGACATCAAGCTTGCGGCCGAGCAGCCAGGCTGCCGAAAGACCTGATATGCCGGATCCGATGACGGCGACGCGGCGCGCGTGATCGGGCAATTCCTTGCTGGTGTCGATGCTCACGTCTCGCCTTTCCGCTGCGCCTTATGCTGCTAGATACGGAGCGCAGGCCCCGGCGGATCGCTGGGACGCGAAATTTTTCCGAAGCGAGTGATCCGGCGGTCGCTCGCCGGCGTACCAACAGCATGAACACGGTCGTTTCCATCGGCGTTCCGGCGTGGCAGAAACGCTTCAAGGCGGGGCATTGGCGCTCCGTGCCATGGCATGGTGATTTGGGAACTGCCGACATGAACCGCCCGACTGGCGTCGACGATGGTTCCGACATGCGAGAACTGCTGTGCGCTGTCGGTGCCCGGCGGGACATCGAGGCTTACGAACGTCTGTTTCGCCACTTCGCGCCGCGTGTGAAGGCCTACATGGCGAAGACGGGCGGCAAAGGCCAGCAGGCCGAGGAGCTGATGCAGGAAACCATGATCGCCGTGTGGAACAAGGCGGAGCGTTACGATCCGGCGAAGGGGGCGGCGTCGACCTGGATCTTCACTATTGCGCGTAACCTGCGCATCGACGCTTTCCGGCGTGAAAGGCGACCGGAATTCGACCCGGAAGATCCCGCCTTCGTGCCCGACGATGTCGCTCCCGCCGATGCCGAGCTCGACATGCGCGAGACATCGGAACAGCTTCACCAGGCAATTGCAGCCCTGCCTGCGGAACAGGCGTCGCTGCTCAAACTGTCGTTTTTCGAAGACCAGTCGCACAGCGCGATCGCGCAGCGCCTGAACCTGCCCCTCGGGACGGTCAAGTCGCGCATGCGCTTGGCCTTCGACAAGTTGCGGGCCGCGCTCGCCCGCTCCGGAGACGTGTCGTGACCATTCGTCACCATATCAGCGACGACCTGCTCATCAGCTATGCCGCCGGCAGCCTGGCTGAGGGCTGGAGCATTGCGGTGGCTACGCATCTCGCGCTGTGCCCAGCCTGCCGGCGTCGCCTGACAGTGGCCGAGGCCGTCGGCGGCGAGTTGCTCGATACGATGGAAGACGAGGCCTCGGTCGACCAGTCCTGGGCCAGCGTGCGCAGCCGTTTGCAGCAACCCGAGACCGCGGCCGCCCGCCAAAGCTCTGTTGGGCACAGCGGCGGCTTGCCGGAGCCGTTGCGCTCCTATGTCGGTGGCGATTTCGACACGCTTAAATGGCGGCCGCTCGGACGCGGCGCGTACCAGATCCCTATCAAGACGGGCGATCGCGAAACCATGGTCAGGCTGCTGCGCATTCCCGCCGGCAAGCCGGTGCCGGAGCACAGCCATGGCGGCCGCGAGCTGACGCTGGTGCTGGCCGGCAGCTTTCACGATGGCACGGGTCTGTTTGCGCGTGGCGACCTCGAGGACGCCGACGCCAGCCTGACGCACCAACCGGTAGCCACGCCTGAAGCCGACTGTATCTGCCTTGCGGTGACCGACGCGCCGCTGCAGTTCCGCAGCTGGATCATGCGGGCGATCCAGCCTCTGCTTGGGATTTGACCGGTCCGTTGTTCGAACGCAGCCAAAGGTGCTCATGATCGCCAGCTACGCCACTGCCTACGTCGCCACTGCCGTCGTCTTCTTCGGCCTCGATTTCCTGTGGCTGTCCACCATCTCGACGAACTTCTACCGCAGCCGCATCGGCGCCCTGCTTCTCGACCAGCCCCATTTCGGCGTCGCCGGCCTGTTTTACTTCGTCTATGTCGCCGGCATCGTGCACTTCGCGACGATGCCGGCGCTGAACGGCGCGAGCTGGACGACAGCGCTGCTCAATGGCGCTCTTCTCGGTCTCGTCGCCTACGGCACCTACGACATGACAAACCTGGCCACGCTGAAGAACTGGTCGGTGACGGTCAGCGTCGTCGACATGGCCTGGGGCGTCGCTCTCACCGGCACCGCCGCAACGATCGGGTATCTGGTCACCGCCTGGGCGATGGCCAGGCCGAGCTGATGAGGGCTGCCTTCGCGGCATAGCCAACAGGCAAGGCAGGAGCCGAGGTCTTCTTCATCGACTCGGTGGCGCCGGCAGGCTTGATCGCTCGCGATGACGGAGCGACAGCCGATCGGCCAGGCATGACCGTCGGGCGATCGCTTAGTCGTCGAGGCGACTTGCAACCAGTGCCGGGATTTCTTTCAGGGCGAAGGCACGGAAAGCAGCGGCCACGGGTGAGGGCGGGACGTCCCGCCGTTCGACCAGTCCGACCTGCCTGCTTGCCGCCGCATCGGCCAGTTCGAGCACCGCCACGCCATCATGGGCGCCGTGCATGGTAAAAGACGGCAGGATGGTCAGGCCGAGCCCGGCCTTCACCAGTGCCACCAGCGAGGTGACGTTGTAGACGGTCATCAGCGACCGTAACGAGGGCTGCTTGTGCGCCTCCGCATCGATCCTGTCGGATGCGCCGTTACGGATCAGCGTCGCATCGTGGAGGTCGATCCATCTGCGCTCGCGCCACACCGCGGACTGGCGCCGAAGGAGGAGGCAAGCCTTCGCTTGGCGAAACAGTTTGAAATCATCTTGACGAAAGATGCCGATTGATATTTAGTTCGGTGATAGAACGAACTAATAGAGCCGATATGACCGATGCACCTCGTATCTCCCGGCAATTCTCGCAGCGCTCCGTCATGGAAGCGATCGTTCAGGGTGGACCGATTTCGCGCGCGTCCATCGCCAAGCTGACGGGGCTCTCGAAGCAAACGATCTCCGAAATCGTCCGGGACCTGGAGGATGGCGGTTGGGTGCGCGAGACCGGGCGCACGAGTGGTCATGTCGGGCGTACGGCAGTTACCTATGAGCTGGTCGTCGATGCCGCATTCATCGTCGCCGTCGACCTGGGTGGCACCAAGGTTCGCGTGGCGGTGACCGACCTTGCCGGACAGATCGTCATCGAAGATGCAGCGCCGACAGATTGCGCGGAGGCAGGCCACTGGTCACGCAGATCGCCGGCATGGCGCTTTCGGCTGCTGAAAAGGCCAAGGTGACGCGCGAGAAACTGCGGCTTGCAGTCGTCGGCGTTCCCGGAGCGCCCGATAACCGCACCGGCCGCGTGCTGCTTGCGCCGAACATCCGCGATTTCGACAACATGGATGTGCTGGAGGCCTTCAGGCAAGCGCTCGGTTTTGAGGTCGTTCTTGAAAACGACGTCAACCTCGCGGCACTCGGCGAAAGTTGGCAAGGCCAGGGGCAGGGTATCGACAATCTTGCCTATGTGGCGCTCGGCACAGGTATCGGCAGCGGCCTCATCCTTGGAGGCAATCTCGTGCGCGGCGCTGCCAACGCGGCCGGCGAAATGGGCTTCCTGCCGATTGGCGCCAATCCATTCGATCCGGAGTCGCTTAGGGTCGGTGCCTATGAGCGCGCGGTCGCCACGCACGGTATCATCGAGCGCTACGAAACTACCACCGGCGAGAACATAAGCGTTCCCGTCATATTTGAACGCGCCGCAGCCGGAGACGCAGCGGCCGTTGCCGCCATCGACGAAACATCGCGCCAGGTCGCCTGCGGCATTGCCGCTATCTGCGCCATCGCCAACCCGCAACTCGTGATCCTCGGCGGCTCCATCGGCCTTCGACCAGAAATCCTGGAACGCGCACGCCATTTCCTGCCGCAGTGCTTTCCCTACCCGGTCGACGTCGTCTCCGGCGAACTTGGGGCGCGGGCGGCACTTGTCGGCGCGACGGCGGTTGGCCTCAGCCAGCTGCACAACACGCTCTTCGGCGTCGCAACGCCGAATGCCGGCCTTTCCCTTCCGCCTACCGGCGCGGAATCCCCCCAGGAGGCCGCAGAATGACGGTAGAAAGCGACCTTTTCGGCCGTCTTCGCGCGGCACTCGATGGCGATGCAGCCATCGACCTGTTCCGCGGTGCGATCCATCGCGACAGCATCACCGGCAACGAGGCCAATGTCGTCGCCTATCTTGCCGACGCGATGCGCAAGCTCGGCCTCTCCGACGTGACGACGGCAGATTTCCTGCCCGGGCGGCCGAATGTCTGGGGTGAGCGCAAAGGTGCCGGCGGCGGCAAACGCCTGCTCTTCATCGGCCATACCGACGTCGTCCATGTCGATGGCTGGCGCGAAAACTGGGCCGGTACGGAGCGTGAGGATCCCTTCGGTGCGGCCATCGTCGACGGCGCGGTCTGGGGCCGTGGCGCAGGCGACCTAAAAGCCGGCATCACCTCGTCGCTTGCCGCCTTGGCGCTGCTTGACGCGGCAGGCATCCAGCTTGCCGGTGACATCTCTTTCGCCTTTGTCGGCGACGAGGAGAGCGGCCAGCCGGGCACCGGTGTCTCGGCCGGGATCAAGGATTATGTGGCGCGCATCGAGGCCGGCGAAGTCGCGCGGCCCGATTTCGTCGTCTATGTCGAGCCGACGCAGCTTGCCGTCTACCCGGCGCAGATCGGTTTCTTCATCACCGATATCACCATTACCGGGCGCTCGGCCTATTTCGGCGTACCGGAACTCGGCAAGGATGCGCTGCGCGCCAGCCATGCGGCGATGAGCGCGCTGTGGAGGCACTCCGACGCAATTTCCGCCCGCGCCGAGCATTCACTTGTAGGTCGCTCCTTCCTGCTGATCACCGGGCTCAGCGGTGGTGGCTACATCGCCGTCCCCGAAAAATGCGAACTGTCGCTGATCCGCAAGCTTTTGCCGGGCGAGTCGCTCGACCAGGCGGCCGCGGGGATCGAGGACGCCGTGCGTGGCGCCATCGACGACCCGGAAATTGCGGTGGAGTTCTCCTACCCAGCCGGCCGAGACCATGCGCTTGGCGGCACGGCGGCTGAGATCGATGCGGGCTCTCCTGAGGTCGCGATGCTGTCACAGGCAATCGGTGGTGCGCTGTCCGGCCGCGGCAGCATTCAAGGCGCGCCATTCTGGTCGGAATCGCCGTTCTTCGTAAACCGGCTCGGCATTCCGGCGGTCTATTGCGCGCCCGGCGATATCCGGAATTGCCACACCTACAACGAACACGTCGAGATCGAAGAATTTCTCGCGGGCGTCATCGGCTTTGCGGCCTTCATGGCGCGTTTTTGCGGAACAGTTGACTGAACCATCCGAACCAAAAGGGAGTGAGACGATGCAGATGAAAAAATGGCTGACCGGAGCCCTGACCGCCGGCCTTATCATGAGCGCCGGAGCCGCCATTGCCCAGACCGTCGGCCCGGCCGGTGAGATGGCAACGCCGAGTTCCGAAGTCACGCTCAGCGACGCCGACATTGCGGCGCTAAAGGACAAGGGCTACAAGGCAGCACTCCTCTGGCACACCTCGTCCGACTTCACCAATGCGGTCGGCCAGGGTGCAACCGACGAGTTCAAGCGCGCCGGCATCGACATTGCGGTGACGACGGACGCTCAGTTCGACGCCGCGCGCCAGCGCAGCGACATCGAGACAGCACTTGCCGCCAAGCCGAACGTCATCCTGGCATTGCCGCTCGATCCGGTGACGTCGGCCGAAGCGTTCCGCCAGGCCGTCGCCGACGGCGCCAAGCTGGTGTTCCTGTCGAATGTGCCAAAGGACTACAAGCACGGTACGGACTACGCCGCGATCGTTACCGACGACCTCTACCAGATGGGCAAGCAGGCGGCCGATGCGTTGGCCAAGTCCATCGGCGGCAAGGGTACGGTCGGCTACATCTTCCACGACGCCACCTACTACGTCACCAACCAGCGTGACCAGGCATTCAAGTCGACCATCGAGAAGGACTATCCTGACATCAAGATCGTCGCGGAGCAGGGCATTTCCGATCCGGCGCGCGCCGAGGAGCTGGCCAATGCGATGCTGCTGAAAAATCCGGATCTCGACGGTATTTACGTCACCTGGGCCGAGCCGGCGGACGGCGTGTTGGCGGCGCTGCGCGGCGCGGGTAACACCAAGACGAAGATCGTCACGCTCGATCTCGCCGAGCCGGTCGCCCTCGACATGGTCAAGGGCGGCAATGTGACGGCGCTGGTCGCCGACAAGGCCTATGAACTCGGCCGCGCCATGGCGGCTGCCGGCATGAAGTCGCTGCTCGGTCAGGAGACGCCGGCCTTCGTCGTTGCCCCGGCGCTGACGGTCACCAAGGACAATGTGTCCCAAGGCTGGAAAGACTCGCTGAACCGCGACGCGCCGCAATCGGTGCTCGACGCAGCGAAGTGACCGCCTGACTGCGGCGGCGCCAGGCCGCCGCAGTCCCGTAACCCGAGTATCGCAGTTTCACGGGAGGAAACCATGCGCATTGCAACGACACTGGCCTTGATGACCGGCATTTTGGGCGCCCATGCCTACGCGGCAGACGGCGCGACGACAGGACCGCATGGCGAAGGGCCGACGTCCGCAAGCACCGTCACACTGACCGCTGAGGAAGAACAGAAGATCAAGGATGGCAGCTTCACCGCCGCCCTCGTCTGGCACGAGATGAGCGAATACACCAATGCGGTGAACGCCGGTGCCCAGGACGAATTCAAGCGCCTCGGAATCGAGGTCGTTGCGCAGACCGATGCCGGCTTTGACAGCGCGCGCCAGAAGGCCGATGTCGAGACGGTGCTGGCCAAGAAGCCGTCGATCATCGTGTCGCTTCCGGTCGATCCGGCCAGCGCCGCCGCTGTCTACGATCCCGCCCGTGCCGCCGGGGTCAAGCTCGCCTTCGTCGACAATTCGCCGGCCGGCTATGAACACGGCAAGGACTATGTGACGATCGTTTCCGACGACCTGTTCCAGATGGGCAGCAAGGCCGCCGTCGCGATGGCCGATGCCTTGGGCAAGACGGGCAAGGTCGGCTACATCTTCCATGACGCCGATTTCTACGTGACCAACCAGCGCGACCAGGCCTTCAAGAAGACCATCGAGCAGGACTATCCTGACATGAAGATCGTCGCCGAGCAGGGCATGGCCGATCCCGCCCGCAGCGAGGAGATCGCCCAGGCGATGGTGACGCAGCACCCCGACCTCGACGGCATCTACGTCACCTGGGCCGAGCCGGCTCTGAGCGTATTGTCCGCGCTGCGCGCGGCGGGCAACAGCCACACCAGGATCGTCACGCTCGACCTCAATGAGCCGGCGGCGCTCGACATGGTCAAGGGCGGCAGCGTCGCGGCGCTGATCGCCGACGAGGCCTACAATATCGGCGTAACCGCAGCCCGCTCGGCGGCCGGCGCGATGCTCGGCAAGGAGGCTGCGCCCTTTCTCGTCGTCGATTCCCTTGCTGTCACCAAGGACACGGTGAAGGAGGGCTGGAAGACGTCGCTGAACAAGGACGTCCCGCAATCCATTGCCGATGCCCTGAAATAAGCCACGTCCGGTCGGCTCTCATTCACGGAGATAAATCATGTCCAGTACCAATCAGGGTGCCGCGGTCCGCGCGGCGGGGCTGGCCGGTCGCGTCAACCTGCAGCAGTACGTCGTCTATGTCGGCTTCCTGGCAATCTTCCTGTTCTTCGCCATCGTGCTGAAGGACAGCGGGTTCCTGACCGTCCGCAACCTTTCGAACATCGTGCTGCAGACCGCGCCTGCGACGATCATGGCCATTGGCCTCGTCTTCGTCATGTCGGCGGGAGAGATCGACCTCTCCATCGGCTCGACGGTTGCCGTGGCAGCGCTTGCTGCCGCGGTCACCATGCAGGGTTACGGCCTCGTCCCCGGCGTCTTGGCGGGGCTCGGATGCGGCCTGTTGATCGGCCTCGTCAATGGTGTGCTCGTCGCCTATGTCAGGCTACCGTCCTTCCTTGTCACGCTTGCGACACTGGGGCTGTTTGCCGGTGTGTCGCGATCGATGACAGACCTGCGCAGCATTCCCGTCACTAATGAGGCCTTCACCGGCTTCTTCGGTTCCGGATCTATGCTCGGCATTCCCTCGCTCATCTGGTGGACGGCGATTGCCGTCGCCTTCGGTCATATCCTGTATCGTGAAACCCGTTTCGGCGCGCATGTCCTGGCGATCGGCGACAATGCCCGGGCGGCCAGTGTTTCCGGCATTTCGGTGCCGAAGATGCGGCTTGCCGTACTGATGATCTCAGGTGCGCTCGCCGGCCTTGCCGGCCTGCTCTATGCCGGTCGCCTGCAAGCCGCGAAATACACGCTCGGCGAGACCGACCTGATGACGGTCATCGCTGCCGTCATCGTTGGTGGCACGCTGCTCAATGGCGGCAAGGGCTCGATCATCGGCGCGCTCGTCGGCTCGCTGATGATGGGCATGCTCAACAATGGTCTCATCCTGATGGGCCTTTCCGTTTCCGACCAGATGATCGTTCGCGGTCTCATCATTCTTGCCGCAGTCGCCGTGTCGCTGCGCGAAAAGTCCCGCTGAGGAGGATCGAATGTTTCTCGACGTCTTGCGCCGGCGCAATCCAGGCTTCGTCGAAGCAGCGCAAAAACTTCACCGCGAGGGCAAGATCCCGGCCAATGCCTATGTGATCGACCTCGATACGATCGAGCGTAACGCCGGTATCCTCAAGGACGAGGCGACGCGGCTTGGCCTGAAGATCTTTGCCATGACCAAGCAGTTCGGCCGCTCGAGCTCGGCCTGCCAGGCGATCCTGCGCGGGGGCATCGAGCGTTCCGTGGCCGTCGATATGGCCTGTGCCAAGGCGACCCACAGGGCCGGCCTCAAGCTTGGCCATCTCGGCCATCTCCAGCAGGTCGCCCGCCACGAGGCCAATGGTGCTGCAAGGGTGCTTCAGCCGGATTACTGGACCGTGTTCAATGAGACAAAGGCGCGCGAGGCCGCAGCCGGCGCCAAGGCTGCCGGGCGCGTACAGAACCTGCTCGCCCGCATCCATGCCGAAGGCGATACGTTCTACCGCGGTCACGAAGGCGGGTTCGAGGCGGCCGACGTCGTTGAGGTCGCCAGCATGTTCGACAGCCTTGATGGCGGCCGTTTCGCCGGCATCACCACCTTCCCGGCGCTGCTCTTCGATCACCAGGCCCGCAAGGTCCTGCCGACGCCCAATCTCGCAACGCTGACGAAAACCGCTGAGGCGCTGGCGAGGGTTGGGCGCCGGAACATCGAGGTCAACGCTCCCGGCACGACCTCAAGCGTGCTGCTTGCCGCACTGGCAGAAGCCGGCGCCACGCAATGCGAGCCTGGCAATGGCCTGCATGGCACCACGGCCCTTCATGTCGTGGATGACCTGCCGGAGTTGCCCGCCATGCTCTATCTCACCGAAGTCTCCCACCTCTCGGGCGGCAAGGCCTATTGTTTCGGTGGTGGCTTCTACATCGACCCGATTTTCCCGGACTACGACGTCAAGGCCATCGTCTCCGACGAGCCGACGGTCGCGCCAGGCGCCTTGCGCAGCGTCGAAATCCCGCCGCCCTCGGCCATCGACTACTACGCGATGATCGACGCGACCTGCCCTGGCGCGCCAAAGCCCGGCGACACGGCCGTCTTCGGATTCCGCGGACAAGCGTTTGTCACCCGGGCCTATGTCGTCGGTGTGTCCGGCATTTCGTCAGGCGTGCCGAAGGTGGAGAGCATCGAGAATTCATTCGGCGAAACCACCGCCTGGCCGATCGAAGAGGGCAGAGCATGAACACGAACGCTGCCGTCAGCGGCCGCCCCGTTCTTGGGCTCAATGACATCCGCAAGACTTTCGGCGGCATCGTCGCCATCGAGAACTTTTCGCTGGAGGTCTATCCAGGCGAAATCGTCGCCCTGGTCGGCGACAACGGCGCCGGCAAGTCGACGCTGATCAAGATCATCTCGGGCGTGTACCTGCCGACTTCCGGGTCGATCGCCATCGAGGGCGAAACCGTCGCCATGTCCAATGCGACGATGGCGCGTGCGCATGGCATCGAGGTCGTCTACCAGGACCTCGCGCTCGCCGACCAGCAGACGGTCTATATGAACATGTTCCTTGGCCGCGAGCCGACGAATGCCTTAGGCCTTCTCGACCGGCGCCGGATGATCGCCGAGACGGAAAAGCTGGTGACGGAGCTCGATGTCCGCATCCCCTCCGCGCATTCAACGATCCGCGACCTTTCAGGCGGCCAGCGTCAGGGTGTCGCCATCGCCCGCGCGACGCATTGGGCCAGCAAGCTGATCCTGCTCGACGAACCCACCGCCGCGCTTGGCGTCGCGGAAACCGCTAAGGTGGAAGAGATCGTCGCCTCGCTAAAGACCCGCAACATCGGCGTCCTGATCATCAGCCACAGCCTCGATCAGGTCTTCAAGCTCTCCGACCGCATCTGCGTGCTTCGCCGCGGCAAGCAGATCGGCGTGCGCGAGACCAAGAAGACCGACAAGAACGAGATCATCGCCATGATCACCGGCCTGCAGCAGAGTTGACGGCGCGTCCGGGTGTTGGAGCCTGCAAAGCGAATGACTGAAACTCAAATGTCGCGTCAGATCTGAAATACTCGAGAGCTTGTCGAGCAGCAGGGGAATCTCGCCTGGGCTCCCGCTGGCGACGATCGGTTCTTCCAGAACGCCCCGTCCACGATGCGCCGCTGCGACTAGAACAAGCTGCCTTGCTGACAGTGTCCCCGCCGGCGGCCGTCCGGATTTGGTGAGGGGCTCCCAGTGTATTCGGATATGCCAAAACTATGGACCCGCGGTGTTGCCGCGGGTCTTTTTTGTAAGCGGTTTTGGCCGGTCGTCTTGACCCCGTTGCGGCACGCTGTGGGCGACGGCCTCTTTCGTCAACGATTAGAAAGCGGTCGTCGCTTGGCGCTGGAACGCACGTTGATGCAGGGCATTGTCGAAATGCTATGCTGAAAGTGCCTGACCAGTTGGGTGCCGACCTGCGGCGACAGCGGATTGTGATCGCCACTTCTCGTATGTCGAGCAGCTACAGGCGCGATGGTGACGAAGTGCCGACTTTGATTTGTCTTGGCCGATTGGCTGGACTATGGATCGGCGATGAACCTGCGCTTCGTCGAAACCTTCGTCTGGGTCGCCCGGCTGGGGAGCTTTCGCGCCGCGGCTGATCGGCTGAACGCGACGCAAGCGGCCGTTTCCAATCGCATCGCCAGCCTGGAAGCGGAGATGGGCTGCGAGCTGTTCGAGCGCTTGCCCGGCGGCGTGCGGCTGTCGACGATCGGGCAGCGGGCGTTGCAGCCGGCCGAGGAACTGCTCAAGGCGGCGACAAGTTTCAAGGTGGCGATCGGCAGCCCGCAGCAGCTGAGGGCAACGGTGACGATCGGCACCATCGATTCGATCGTGCATGCCTGGCTGCCCAACTTCATCGAACGCGTGAAGGAGCGTTTTCCCTCGCTCGGGCTCGATCTCAATGTCGACACGTCGCTGGCGATCGGGCGCGAGGTGAGCGAGCGGCGGTTGGACCTCGCGCTGCTGATGGGCCCGGTGCTGAGCCCGGGCCTCAAGAACATCGACCTCGGCAGCATGGAATGCGTCTTGGTCGCCGCGCCCTCCTTCGGTCTTGGCGACAGCAGGCTCAATCTGGAGGACCTCCGCGCCTATCCAGTGCTGACCTTCTCGCGCAACAGCGTGCCGCATATCTGGCTGCTCCGGCAGTTCGAGGAACTGGGTGTGTCGCCCCCCGTGATCTCCAATTCGAACTCGCTTTCGGCGATGTCGCGGCTCGCCTGCGATGGTGTCGGCGTCGCGTTGTTGCCGCTGCCGCTCGTGGCGCCGATGATCGCGTCGGGCGTGCTGCAGCTGCTCTCGATCACGCCGCAGTTCCCGGCGCTCAAGCTCCATGCCGTCTATGCCGACGATCCTGAAAATCTAATTCCATCAATGCTTTCGGTGATCGCGCGAGAGGCGTCGCTGCACACGATGGGCGTTTCGGCGTAGCCTTGGGTGCACAAGTTTTTTCTATCGGGGACGACAATTCTTTATCGTTTGTCATCACCTCGCCGAGGCCTGACGATACCTCCAGATGAGACTTGGAGGACTTCGATGAAGATCAGTATGGTGCAAATGAATTCCGGTTCCGACAAGGCGCGGAATCTCGACGATGCCGAGCGTTTGGTGCGCGAGGTGGTCGCCGCGGAGAAGCCGGAGCTGGTGGTGCTGCCCGAATATTTCGCCTTCCTCGGCGAGGGTCGCGACGCGGTCCACGGCAGCGGCGAATATTTCCCCGACGGGGCTTCCTACAAGCGCATGGCGTCGTTGGCGCGGGAACTCGGCGTCACCCTGCATTGCGGCTCCATGGTCGAGAAGGCCGGCAACAACCACTACAATGCGACGGTCGTGTTCGGGCCGAAGGGCGAGGAGATCGCCAAATATCGCAAGATGCACCTGTTCGACATCGACACGCCCGGCGGCGTCTCCTACCGCGAGTCCGATACGATCAGCCGCGGCGAAGACGTGGTGACCTACAAGGTCGGCGACACGACCGTCGGCTGCGCCATTTGCTACGACATCCGCTTCCCCGAGCTGTTCCGTGCCCTGCGCGACAAGGGTGCCGACGTCATCGTCCTGCCGGCCGCCTTCACGCTGATGACGGGCAAGGATCACTGGGAGCTTTTGGCCCGGGCCCGTGCCGTCGAAACCCAGACCTATTTTGTCGCCGTCGGCCAGACCGGCGCCCATGCCGAGGGCAAGAAATGGTGCTGGGGCCATTCGATGGTCATCGACCCCTGGGGCCTGATGGTCGCCCAGTGCTCCGACGGCGTTGGTTCGGCCACCGCCACGGTCGACCTGAACCGCGTCGCCAATGTTCGCCGCGACGTGCCAGTCGCCCAGCACCACGTCCTCTAAGGAGCTGCCCCCCAATGTTCGTCGTCAATGCCATGCCGCAGCAGATCGCGCCTGACCTCATCAAGAAGATGGAGCAGGTCGAGACAGCTACCGTCGGCCACTTCCTGCATTCGGGCTTCATGGATCGCGAGCTGCGCGCCGTGCTGCCGGAGAAGCGCATCGCCGGCACTGCCGTGACCGTGCGCCTGCCCCATGCCGACTCGACCATCCTGCACTATCTCACCAAGCTGGTCCGTCCGGGCGATTTCGTCGTCGTCGACCGTTGCGGCGACAACAAGCACGCCTGCTGGGGCGGCGTGGTGACTCATTCGATGAAGCTCGGCGGCATCGTCGGCGCCGTCATCGACGGCCCGGCGACGGACTTCTCGGAGATCCGTCGGGTCGATCTGCCGATGTGGTGCCGCGGCCCGTCGCCGATCACCACAAAGATCCTCGGCCTCGAAGGCGCGATCAACGTGCCGGTGTCGGTCGGCGGCCAGACGGTCAACCCGGGCGATGCCATCATCGCCGACGAGAGCGGCGTCCTTGTGCTCGATCCCGCGAAGGCCGAATGGGCGGCCGACAAGGCCATCGGCATGCAGCAGAACGAGCTCGTCCTGCTCGAGCGGCTGCGCAACGGCGAGAAGCTGCCGGACATCTCCGGCGCCACCAGGATCGTGGACGCCTCGGCCGCCTGAAGCGGCCCAATATCGACAAACGGGAACAATTTCGGTTCAGGAACGGAGGAATATCTGATGACTGCATTCAAACGCGCCGCCGGCGTGAGCCTGACAGCGCTTGCCATGTCCATCGCCGCATCGGCGGCGATGGCCGACACGGTGGTACTCACCGCCTATTCGGGCATCTTCCAGGAAAACTACGTGAAGGCCGTCGTCGAGCCCTTCATGAAGGCCAACCCCGACGTCAAGGTCGAGTTCTACGGCATGCCGAACTCGGCCCAGATGCTCGGCACGCTCCGCGCCCAGGTCAGCGCGCCGCAGATCGACATCGCCATCATGGACGTCTCGGTGGCCAAGGCTGCCACCGATGAGGGCATCTTCGCCCCGATGGACGAGACCGTCACCAAGCACCTCGCCGACCTCTACCCGCAGGCCAGGGCCGACGGCGTCAACGCCGTCGGCGTGACCTTCGACAACCTTGTCTTGCTCTACAACACCGACAAGGTGAAAGAAGCACCGACCTCCTGGAATGCGCTGTGGGACGCACAATACGCCAAGCAGGTCTCCATCCCAGCCGTGCCTGACATCCAGGGCACGACGCTGACCATCATTACCGACAAGATGGCCGGCGGCACCGACTACATCCAGAGCGTCGACGCCGGCATCAAGCGGCTCGAGGAACTGGCGCCCAATGTCCAGACCTGGGAACCGCGCCCCGACGTCTACCAGCCCATCTCCAGCGGCACGGCTGCCATCGGCATCGGCTGGAACGCACGCGCCCAGGTCTATTCCGACCTGTCGGTCGGCAAGCTCGGCGTCGTGCTGCCCCAGGAAGGCAGCGGCTTCCAGATCAACGTCATCGGCCTGGTCAAGGGCGGGCCAGCGAGCGAAAGCGCCAAGAAGTTCGTCGACTATGCGCTGAGCCCGGAGGCCCAGGCGGCGTTCACCGAACAGATGTTCTATGCGCCGACCAACGCGAAGGCCGCCGCACTGATCTCGGAAAAGGCGCTCGAACGCACGGCGGCCGGCGTGATGGACAAGATGATCGCCATCAACTGGCTCGAGGTCGCCAAGATCCGCGAGGCCATCACCGAGCAGTGGCGCCGCCGCGTCATCCCGCTCAGCCGCTGATGTTGGTCCGGGAGTCGCACATGCCCGTCTCTTCCGCCCCCGAAGAGCATCTCAGGCTGCAAAACATTGGCGTCAGCTTCGGCAACGTCAATGTCATCCCGTCGCTCGATCTTTCGGTCCGCAAAGGTGAAATGGTTGCGTTCCTCGGCCCGTCCGGCTGCGGCAAGACCACGACGCTCAGGATCATCGCCGGGCTCAACACGCCCTCCCGTGGCCACATCGTGGTGGGAGGGCGCGACATCACGCGCCTTCCCATCCATGACCGCGACATTGGCATGGTGTTCCAGAGCTACGCCCTGTTCCCGCACATGAACGTCTCGCGCAACGTCCAGTTCGGTCTGCAGATGCGCAATGTCTCGGGACGCGAGGCGGAGGAGCGGGCAGGCCGGGCGCTCGAAATGGTGCAACTCAGCCATCTCGCCCACCGCAAGCCCAAGGAACTTTCGGGCGGCCAGCAGCAGCGCGTAGCACTTGCCCGTGCGCTGGTGATCCAGCCGTCGATCCTTCTGCTCGACGAGCCGTTGTCCAATCTCGACGCCAAGCTGCGAGACGAGATGCGCGTCCAGATCCGCGCCCTGCAGCAGGAGAGCGGCATCACAGCGGTGTTCGTCACCCATGACCAGGTTGAGGCGCTGTCGATGTGCGACCGCGTCGTTGTCATGCGAAACGGTCATGTCGAGCAGTTCGGCACGCCGACCGAGGTCTATGAGCGGCCGGCAACGGCCTTCGTCGCCAACTTCGTCGGCCGCACCAACAAGCTCAAGGGCAAGATCGGGTCGGATGGCGTCCTCTTGGCTGCCGGACAACAGCTCCGCTCCGCCACCACGGTCGCCCCCGGGGATGTCGAGGTCCTCGTGCGGCCGCACCGGATCCATCTCCAGGGTCAGGCGGGCGACACCAGGGAAGCCGACAACAAGGTCAAGGGCACAGTGTCGGGCCTCACCTTCGTCGGCGACCTCGTCCAGTACGGGGTTCGTGTCGGCGACGACGAGATCGTGGTCGAAGAGGCGACGCGGCGCGAGCGCAGGCCGGTCGGCGTCGGCGACAGTGTGGTGCTCGGCTGGTCGGCCGAGGACACGCTGGTCTATCCGGGCGGCGGCCAATGAGCGCGGCAGCCACCCTCCCGCGCCAATGGCGCAACGGCGAACTGGCCGTCATGCTGCTCCTGCCGATCGCGCTGATCAATGCGATCGGTTTCATCCTGCCGGTGCTCAACCTCGCTCGCTATTCGTTCAACAAGTCGCGCATCGGCGGCGGCATCGAGAACGTTTTCACCTGGGACAACTGGGCCGGGCTGCTGAGCGATCCGTTCTATCTTGAACTGGTCTTCAACTCGGTCTGGATTAGTCTCGCCATCACGCTGACGACGCTGGTCGTCTCCTATCCGATCGCGCTTTACCTGCATCGTTCGACCGGCTCGTGGCGGACTTTCCTCACCGTGCTCGTCATCTCGCCGCTGCTGACCTCGGCGGTTGTGCGTACCTATGGCTGGATTGCCATTCTTGTCGACGACGGCCCGGTGGTCAGCGCCATCAAGGCCGTCGGACTGCCGGCGCCCAGCCTGATGTTCAACATCAAGGGTGTCTTCATCGGCCTGACCGAGATCCTGATGCCTTACATGATCCTGGCGCTGATGGCCGGTTTCGGGCGGCTCGACCCCCGCGTTGAGGAGGCCGCGCGGACGCTTGGCGCCACTCCGTCGCGGACCTTCCTGAAGGTGATCCTGCCGCTGACATTGCCCGGCATCGCCCTCGGTTGCCTCTTGTGCTTCGTGCTCGCAGTGTCGTCCTTCATCACGCCCAAGCTGATGGGCGGCGGCCGCGTCTTCCTGCTCGCCACCGAGATCTACGACCAGGCCATCGTGACGCTCAACTGGCCGTTGGCCTCGACGCTGTCGATCCTGGTGCTCATCGTCTTCGGGGCGGCACTCTGGGCATATTCCGCCGTGCTGCGGCGTCTGGACTGAGGAGGGCATCATGGAAATCCACAAGACATCCTGGCCGATGCGCATCCTCGTCTTCGTGCTGTTTGCCTATCTGCTTGCGCCCGTCCTGCTCGTCTTCCCGCTGTCTTTTTCGGGTGACCAGGTGCTGCGCTTCCCGCCGACCTTCTGGTCGACGCGCTGGTACGAGGCGCTGTTTGCCAACAGCCAGATGCTGAAGGCGTTCTGGACGAGCCTGTCGCTGGCGGCGATCGTCACGGCGCTGTCGATCGTGATTGCCGTGCCGGCGGCTTATGTGATGACGCGGCTGAAGTTTCTTGGGCGGGATCTTCTGTTCAACCTGTTCACCGCGCCGCTGCTTCTGCCCACCATCGTGCTCGGCCTCGCCATCCTGATCGTCTTTGCCTCCTTCGGATTGCTGGCGACGATGCAGGGACTGGTGTTCGCCCATCTGGTGGTGACACTGCCCTATGCGCTGCGCGTGCTGGCGGTGTCGCTCAGCACCCAGGATAGGTCCTGCGAGGAGGCGGCACGCACGCTCGGCGCCAAGCCGCTGACAGTGTTCTTCCGCGTCACGGTGCCGATGCTCACTCCCGGCATCGTCGCGGCTGCAGCGCTCTGCTTTCTCGTCTCCTTCGACGAGGTGGTGATCACGCTGTTCCTGACCGGCCCGCGCATCAGCACGCTCCCGGTCGAACTCTACAACTATGTCTACAACCAGGCCGACCCGCTGGTGGCCGCAGCCTCGGCGCTGCTGATCCTGCTGACGCTTGGCGTCATCATGGTCGTCGAACGGGCCATGGGACTGGGCAAGGCATTCGTGAAATAGGTGTCCGGCGGCCGTGACCGCCGGGTTCAACCGGATCAGCTACAACAGGCGGCTGCGCAAGCCGCGCGGCTTCCATCTGCGCAATGCCGCGGCGCATCGGGAATGGAACACGCAGGCCGGCAAGGCGACCTTCGCCACCGGGCCGCTGCCGGAGGAGACAATGCATCAGCGCGCCCGCAAGAGCGGTGGACGCTTCGCGCTGCAGACCTTCCGTTCGCACGACCAATACAACCACCACCGTCTACGGCCTCGACGACCGCTACCGCGGCGTCTATGGCGAGCGGGAGGTGATCTTCATCCATCCGGACGACCTTGAGGCGATAGGTGCCCGGGCAGGGGACCGCGTCGATGTCGTCGGTGCGCATGATGACGGTATCGAGCGCGTCGCCCGCAATTTCCGCTTCGTGCCCTACGACGTCCCGCGCGGTAGCCTTGCCGGCTATTATCCCGAGCTCAACGTGCTCGTGCCGCTCTCCAGCGCCGGCATCGAAAGCGCCACGCCGACATCCAAGTCGATCATGGTGTCGTTCCGGCTCCGCGAGGCCCAGGTGTCGTGAGTGATGGCGCCTTCATGGCGGCAGTGGAGCAGGTCCTGCAGGTATATCCCGATCTGAGCAAACTCTAGGCTGCCGTTGTCGCGGCAGACGAGATGGACATCGCCCATGACGGCCGCAGCTTCGCCCGCATCTTTGGCGTTGCGCACGCGCTGGTGTTGCGCCAGGTAAATGCGTTGGACGAGGCCGGGGCCTTGCTTAGGATCACCAAGCGCGAGCCAAGGACAATGCGCACGCATTATGTCGTGAGCTTGTGACGGAGACCAAACGCAGCATTCCAATCGCGCGGTGGGGGTGACCACTCAGGATGTCTGCGCCTGGCGCCGGGGAGGCGAGCATTCCGCGATCCTCGCGAAGCGATGCCGGCTTCGACGGGGGCGGGCTAGGTCGCCTGTGCCTAGGTTCCGCTACCGGTTCCATGCCCGTCATGCCAGCACAAACAGCCGCCCTTCACGCGGGGCTGGAGACAAGAGTGGATCCATGTCTGTGTGCTGGAACGCCCCAGTCGGTATCGATGTTGGAAGGCCTGATGGCTTCAAGATGAACGGGCGTTGGACGACAATTCGTAAAGTGTGTCGTCGACCTTGTAGTAGCCCAGAAAATTCAAGGTTTCCTTCATCGAGGCATTTCTTTCAAAGAAACTGGATGGATAGGTTGTGAAAAATGCCAGAGATACTTGGCATTGTACCCAGATTCCCAGCTTCTTCGTCACGGGCATTGACAGCGGAAATCGCTCATGTACTCTCTAATAACAGCTTATATTCCATAAAAATGGAATACGTTAGGGAGGACGTTCAATGAAGCTGAAACTTGCATCCTTGGCTGCAGCACTTCTGCTGGCGCAGTCGGGTTATCTGATGGCGCAGGAAAAGGGCGGCGTGATCAATGTCGCCACCATTGGCGAGCCGCCGACGCTCGATCCGATGACGTCGACTGCCGACCTGGTCGGTATCGTCACGCAGCATATGTTCGAGACGCTCTATACTTTCGATAAGAAATGGACCGTGACCCCGCTTCTCGGCGAGGCGCTGCCGGAGATCGGCGCCGACGGCAAGACCATGACCATCAAGCTGCGCCAGGGCATCAAGTTCCACGACGGCACCGACATGGATTCGGCCGACGTCGTCGCCTCGCTGAGCCGCTGGGTCAAGCTCGCCTCGCGTGGCAAGCAGGCCGGCAACTTCATTGCCTCGATCACTGCGACCGATCCGTCGACCGTCACCATCGCGCTCAAGCAGCCCTATGCGCCGCTGGCCTCTCTGCTCGCCTTCAACAACTCGGCCGCGATCATCATTCCGTCCGAGAAGCAGGCCGACACAATGGCCGAGTTTGTCGGCACCGGCCCCTACATGTTGAAGGAGCGCAAGGCCGACCAGTACATCCAGCTCGTGCGCTACGACGGCTACAAGGCGCGATCGGAAGCGAGCGACGGTTATGGCGGCGCTCGCCATGCCTATCTCGACGAAATCCGCTTCGTGCCGGTGCCCGACGCCAACACCCGCGTTGAGTCCGCCGTCTCGGGCCAGTACGATTATGTCGACGCTTTGCCGGTGGAATCCTTCGACAAGCTGAAGGGTGCTGCCGCGACGCAGCCGATCGTGCTGAAGCCGTTCGGTTATCCGGTGTTCGTCTTCAACACGGCCGAGGGATCGGCGAAGAACGTCGAAGTCCGCAAGGCGATCCGCCAGGCGCTCAGCATGGAAGACATGCTGGCTGCGGCTTTCGGCAGCACCGATTTCTACGGGCTCGAAGGCAACATCTATCCGGCGAGTTTCTCCTGGAGCACCGATGCCGGCGTTGAAGGCAACTACAACGTTGCCAATCCGGAAGGCGCCAAAGCGGCTGCGGCGGCTGCCGGCTACAAGGGCGAGCCTGTCCGTATCCTGACCAGCCGCCAGTACGAGTTCCACTACAAGATGGCGCAGGTCGCCGCCGAGTATCTCAAGCTCGCCGGCTTCAATGTCGATCTGCAGGTGGTGGATTGGGCGACGCTGACCCAGCGCCGCGCCGAGAAGGGCCTT
This sequence comes from Aminobacter sp. BA135, assembly GCF_050859125.1. Lineage (NCBI taxonomy): Bacteria > Pseudomonadati > Pseudomonadota > Alphaproteobacteria > Hyphomicrobiales > Phyllobacteriaceae > Aminobacter > Aminobacter sp. BA135. The sequence continues at coordinate 187,240 of NZ_CP139573.1, read as the reverse complement.
TGGGACATCTACATCACCCACAGCCCGTTCCTGCCGGAGCCAGCACTGATCGGTTCGCTGTCGACGACGGCGCCCGGCTGGTGGGACACGCCGGAACGCAAGGCAGCGGTCGATGCCTTCACCGCCGAAGTCGACCCGGCCAAGCGTGTGGCCCTCTGGGCCGACGTGCAGAAGGTCATCTACGGCGACGTGCCCTTCATCAAGATCGGCAACTTCAATGCCGTGGGCTCGATTTCCAACAAGCTCCAGGGCGTGGATCCTGCTCCGTGGCCTTACTTCTGGAACGCTTCGATCAAGAAGTAAGACGCTGACAATAGCGGGCGCCGGTCAGACCGGCGTCCGCCCATTGCCGCGAAGCCAACGCGGATACGGGACCTGCCATGATACGCTACATCCTTCAGCGCATCGCCGGAATGATCGTCGTGATGTTCATCGTCGTGACGATCGTCTTCGTGATCGTGCGCGTCACACCAGGCGATCCGGCCGCCGTCATGCTGGGGCCCGATGCCACGCCCCAGGACATAGCGGAGCTCAGGACGCGCCTCGGCCTCGATAAGTCGATTTTCATCCAGTATTTTCTCTATGTCGCCCAACTGTTGAAGGGCGATCTCGGCCACTCGATCTTCCTCAACATGCCAGTGTCGGCAGCCTTGATGGAACGTGCTGAGCCAACCTTCTTCCTCACCGTCTTTTCGCTGTCCATCGCCTGCGTCATCGCTCTGCCCATCGGTATCTATGCCGCCTACCGGCGCGGGTCCTTCATCGACCAGGCCTCGACGCTGCTTGCCATGCTGGCTGCCAGCATCCCGAGCTTCTGGCTGGGCCTGATCCTGATGCAGGTGTTCGCGGTTCGGCAGCAATGGTTTCCGGTGTCCGGTTACGGCGGGCCGGATGCGGCGTTTCTCGACAGGATGTACCATCTCACCTTGCCCGCCGTGGCACTCGGCCTGGTGTCGTCGGCGCTGATCCTGCGCTTTACCCGCGCCTCGATGCTGGACGTTCTGGGCGACGATTACATCCGCACGGCGCGTGCCAAGGGCGTCGTCGAACGGCGCGTTGTGCTGAAACACGCACTCAAGAACGCCTTGATCCCGATCCTGACGGTGGTCGGGTTGACCGCCGCGGTGCTGATCTCAGGCGCTGTCGTCACCGAAACGGTCTTCGGCCTGCCTGGTGTCGGCAACCTTGTGGTCTCGGCGGTGCTGAGGCGCGACTATCCCGTCATCCAGGGTGCACTGCTGGTCATTGCCGGCCTCTATGTCCTCATCAACTTCGCCATCGACATGCTCTATCTGCTGGTCGATCCAAGGGTGCGTTACTGATGACCGATCTCGCTTCCGCATCCTTGCCGGCCCCGGAGCCGAAGTTCCTGTTCCTGCGCCGACTGTTGAAGCGCAAGACCGTTGCCTTTGGCGTCATCGTGCTGGCGGTCTTTGTCCTGCTTGCCCTGCTTGCGCCTTGGATCGCGCCTTACTCGCCGTCCAAGCTTTCCATCGTCAACCGACTGAAGCCGCCGAGCGAGATGTTCTGGTTCGGAACAGACGAATTCGGCCGCGATATCTTCTCGCGCACCATCTATGCGGGACGGCTGTCGCTTTTGGTCGGTGCTGCGGTGGTCACGCTGTCAGCGCTCATCGGCGTGACGCTTGGCTTGCTTGCCGGCTTCTTCCGTTCGCTCGACACGCCGATCGCGCGGCTCATCGACGCCATGATGGCGTTCCCCGACATCCTGCTGGCGATTGCTCTTGTTGCAGCACTCGGCCCGTCGCTGGTCACGGTGATCGTGGCGCTGTCGATCGTCTATGCGCCACGGCTGGCGCGCATCGTTCGCGCCTCGACGCTCGTCATCCGCGAGCTGCCTTATGTCGAGGCGGCGAAGTCGATGGGCATCTCGACCTTCCACATCATGACACGGCACGTGCTGCGCAACCTGGTGTCGCCGATCCTGGTGCAGGGCACCTTCCTGTTCGCCAGCGCCATGCTGGCCGAGGCTGGCTTGTCGTTCCTGGGGCTGGGCGTCAGCCCGGAAATCCCGACCTGGGGAACCATGATCGCCGGTGGACGCCAGTATATCGGCCAAGCCGACTGGATGACCTACTTTCCCGGCTTCGCCATCATTCTCTCGGTGCTGTCGCTGCAGCTGGTTGGCGACGGCCTGAGGGACATGCTCGACCCGAGACTGCGAAAGGACATGTAAGATGGCAGCCACAGCAACGGGCAAGCCCCTTCTCCTTTCCAATGTCAGGCCTGTCGCCCTTGGCGACAGCACGTCGCTGCCAACCGACATACTGGTGGGCGCGGATGGCATGATCGCAGCCGTCGGACCGTCGCTTCAGGCGCCTGAAGGCGCGGAACGCATAGACGCCAGGGGAGCCTGGATTTCGCCGGGCTGGGTCGATCTGCACGTCCATATCTGGTACGGCGGCACCGACATCTCGATCCGGCCGTCCGAATGCGGGGTCGAACGCGGCGTGACGACGCTGGTCGATGCCGGTTCAGCGGGTGAGTCCAATTTTCACGGCTTTCGCGAATATATCATCGAACCCGCGCGCGAACGCATCAAGGCATTCCTCAATCTCGGGTCCATCGGCCTCGTCGCCTGCAATCGTGTTCCGGAGCTGCGCGACATCAAGGACATCGATCTCGACCGCATCCTGCAGTGCTATGCCGACAACAGTGAGCACATCGTCGGCATCAAGGTGCGTGCAAGCCACGTCATCACGGGGTCGTGGGGCGTGACCCCGGTCAAGCTCGGCAAGAAGATCGCCAAGATCCTGAAGATCCCGATGATGGTCCATGTCGGTGAGCCGCCGGCCCTTTATGACGAGGTGCTGGAGATTCTTGGGCCCGGCGACATCGTCACCCATTGCTTCAACGGCAAGGCCGGGTCGAGCATCATGGAAGACGAGGACCTGTTCACGCTCGCCGAGCGTTGCGCTGCCGAAGGCGTGCGGCTCGACATCGGCCATGGTGGCGCATCGTTCTCGTTCAAGGTCGCCGAGGCCGCGATCCAGCGCGGATTGATGCCGTTCTCGATCTCGACTGACCTGCACGGCCACTCGATGAATTTCCCGGTATGGGATCTCGCGACGACGATGTCCAAGCTGCTGTCGGTCGGCATGCCGTTCGGCAGGGTCGTCGAAGCCGTCACCCATGCGCCGGCCTCGGCGATCAAGGTGGAAATGCCGAAATCGATCACTGTTGGTGCGCGTGCGGATTTCACCATCTTCGATCTCGTCGACGGCGACCTCGAAGCCACCGATTCGAACGGCGACACCTCACGGCTCAAGCGCCTGTTCGAACCGCGTTACGCAATCATCGGATCGGAGGCCGTTGCCGCCAGCCGATACGTGCCACGCGCCCGCAAGCTCGTGCGTCACAGCCATGGCCTGTCGTGGCGCTGAAACATGATCCCAGAGACTGGACCTGAATTGACCGCCTCCCAAGCCATCGCCGCCTCCGCAACCGCAAGTCCTGCCGACCGCCTGATCATGCTGGGTGTCCAGCTTCCGCCGGCACCGCCGCCGGTCGCTAACTTCGTCACCCATGTGCGCGAGGGGGACATGCTCTATCTCTCGGGGCAGGGGCCTCGCGAGGCGGATGGCAGGTTGTGGACGGGCAAGGTCGGCGAAGGTGTCAGCGTCAGCCAGGCCTATCAGCACGCCCGCCTTGTCGGGATCAACCTGCTGGCGGTGATGCAGGAAGCGCTCGGCGATCTCTCGAGGGTCAAGCGCGTCGTCAAGCTGCTCGGCATGGTCAATGCGTCGCCTGATTTTGAAGACCACCCACAGGTCATCAACGGATGTTCTGATCTCTTCATCGATGTGTTCGGAGAGGCCGGTCACCACGCGCGCTCGGCCGTCGGCTTCGGTTCTCTCCCCGGCAACATCACGGTGGAGATCGAAGCGATCGTGGCACTTCGGAGCTGAGCGATGACGCTAGCGGTTGCGCCAACCCATCGAGGTCTCGATCCGCTCGGCGGAGGCGCGCACGCGGTCTGTGTAGTGGCTCTCGTCGGACAGGACCTTCTGCTCCGGCAGCACGATGGAGATCGTCGCGACGCATTTCCCGTCGCGGTCGCAGACCGGCGAAGCAATGCAGGCCACCGCATAGTCGGATTCCGCGATCTGCATCGAAAGCCGCTGCTGGAACGCCTTGCCCGCGGCGGCCGAAAGGGCGGTCGCATCCACTTCTGCACGACCGGTCGGCGACATGCGGGCGCAACGCTTGAAAAGGTCGATGCGCTCGGCTTCGGGCAGATGGCCGACGAGCAGCCGGCCGGATGCTGTCCAGTTCAGCGGCACCCGCGTGCCGACACGGGAGGCGACCTGGAACGGGCTCGGGCCGTCGGCCATGGCGAGCACCAGCATGTGGTCGCCTTCACGGCCGCACAGCTGGACCGTTTCGCCGACGTCGCGGCAGAGATCGTGCATCTCGCGGTTGGCGACGCCCATGAAGTCGAGCGAGCGCGCATAGGCGAGGCCATAGTGGTAGAGCCGCGCGCCAAGCCAGATGGAACCATCGGGGCTGCGGGCCAGCATGTTCTTCTCGACGAGATCGTCGATGATGACGTAGACGGTCGACAGCGGCGCCTTGATCGCCTTGGCGATGGCATAGGCGCCCGCCGGCTCGCCGGTTTCGTAGAGATAGTCGATCACCTGCAGGGCGCGGTCGATGCCCGAAACCCGAGAACGCCTGGCGCCGTTTGCCGACGTCGGTTCGTCAGTCGCATCAGTGGATTGAGTTATCGCGTCCAAGGGCGTGCTCCTGATAGTCTGGGTAATCTATTACATTATTATGGCATATCTTGTCGAGCCGAAAGCCGACGCTTGCCGATGCACGGGAGAGGAAAATGACCGAAGACGTCCGCCGCAAGCTCGGCCTGCGACCGGTGATCAATGTGTCGGGAACGATGACGAGCCTCGGCGCCTCGATTGTCGTGCCGGAAGCGATCGCCGCGATGGCCGAGATCCTGCCGCAGTTTGTCGAGATCAACGATCTCCAACGCAAGGCAAGTGCGGTGATCGCCCGTCTCACGGGCGCCGAAGCCGGCTACATAACGGCGTCGTGCTCGGCCGGGATCTCGCTCGCCGTCGCCGGCGCCATGACCGGTGACAACCTGCTGGCGATCGAACGTTTGCCGGATCAGACGCCTGCCAGGAATGAAGTAATCATCCAGATGGGGCACATCGTCAGCTATGGCGCGCCTGTCGATCAGGCCGTCCGCCTTGCCGGGGCGAAGCCGGTCATCATCGGACAGGCGACATCCACCCACCGTTTCCACATGGAGAATGCGATCACCGACAAAACGGCGGCGGCTGTCTATGTCGTATCGCACCATGTCGTCGACTACGGCCTGCTCAACCTGCTCGAATTCGTCGAGATCGCACATGCCAGGGGCGTGCCTGTCATCGTCGACGCGGCGTCCGAGTATGATTTGCGCATCTTCCTCGCCCAGGGCGCCGATATGGTTCTCTACTCCGGTCACAAGTTCCTGGGAGGGCCGACGTCCGGCATCGTCGCCGGCAAGAAGGAATTGGTCCGACACGGCTACCTGCAGAACCTCGGCATCGGCCGCGGCATGAAGGTCGGCAAGGAAAGCGTCTATGGCGCCATGGCCGCATTGGAAGCCTGGGAGAAGCGCGACCACGCCGGCATCCGTGAACGCGAGACCGGCTATCTCAGGCTGTGGAAGGAGACGCTCGACGGCCGCTCCGGCGTCAACGCCGTGATCGAGCCGGACCCGACGAAGAACCCGCTCGACCGGCTGCGCGTCAACATCAGCGCGCAGGAGGCGCATATCACAGCCTGGGATCTGGCATCTGCGCTGGCGGGCGGCGACCAGCCCATCATCGTGCGTGACCACGAGGTCGAGCATGATTACTTCTACCTCGACCCCTGCAACCTGCATCCGGGCCAGGAGACGGTTGTCGCCCGGCGCCTGGCCGAGGAACTCGACAGGGCACGCGCCTCCAACGAGATCATCGCCACGCCGTTCGAGAACCGCAGCCGTCACCGCTTTGACGGCCTGCTGCGCTGGCCGGATTGAGCGCGCAGCCTGTCGATCAGGTCAGGGAGGAGAGATAATGAGCGTTCAGGAAAACAGCCTTGGCCAGACCGTCGATCCGGTTCTGTCGGTGCAGAAACTCACGACCTCGTTCATGGTCGACGGCGAATGGAAGCCTGTCGTGCGCGACATCTCCTTCGAAGTCGCGCCCGGCGAAACCGTTGCCATCGTCGGTGAATCCGGGTCGGGCAAGAGCGTGACGTCGCTGTCGATCATGCGCCTGCTGCCGCCCGACACAAGCCGCATCGAGGGCAGGATCGTCCTCAACGGCCGGAACCTGACCGACCTGCCCGAAGACAAGATGCGGCAGGTGCGCGGCAACGACGTCGCGATGATCTTCCAGGAGCCGATGACGAGCCTCAATCCGCTCTTCACCATTGGGGACCAGATCTCCGAGGCGCTGCTTTGCCATAATGCCATGTCCTTCGCCGACGCCAGGGCCGAGACCATCCGGTTGCTGGAAAAGGTGCGCATTCCCTCTGCCGCCTCGCGCTTCGACGAGTATCCGCACCGGTTTTCGGGCGGAATGCGTCAGCGCGTGATGATCGCCATGGCACTGGCCTCGCGCCCAAAACTGCTGATCGCCGACGAGCCGACGACGGCGCTCGACGTCACCATCCAGGGACAGATCCTCGACCTGATCAAGATGCTACAGGACGAACAGGGAACGTCGGTGCTGTTCATTACCCACGACATGGGCGTGGTGGCGGAGGTGGCCGACCGCACGGTTGTGATGTTCCGCGGCGATCAGGTGGAAACCGGTGCAACCGCCGACATCTTCCATCGCGGCAAGCACCATTACACCCGCGCGCTGCTCTCCGCCGTGCCGGTGCTCGGTTCGATGGAGCAATACGACCGCCCGCTCCGCTTTCCCATCGTCAACACCTCGACGGGCGAGTGCACACTGCCCGTGGAAAAACCCGATACGGTCGTTCGCGACAGACCGGTCCTGCAGGTGAAAAACCTGGTTAAGCGCTTCGACATCCCTACTGGCCTGTTCGGCCGGATCGGCGGGCGTGTGCATGCGGTGGAGAACGTTTCCTTCGACCTGTTTGCCGGCGAAACGCTGTCCCTGGTCGGCGAATCCGGCTGCGGCAAGTCGACCACCGGCCGCGCCATCATGCGGCTGATCGAGCCGACCTCGGGCGCGGTCAAGATCGACGGCAAGGACGTCATTGGCATGGACAAGCACGAGATGCGGCAGATGCGCAAATCGGTGCAGATGATCTTCCAGGACCCGTTCGCCTCGCTCAATCCGCGCATGACGGTCGGCCAGGCGATTGCCGAGCCCTATCTCGAGCACAGGATGGGCACGGCAAAACAGGGGCGCGAGCTGGTCGCCGATCTGCTCAGCAAGGTAGGCCTCTCGCCCGACATGGCGAGCCGCTATCCCCACGAGTTCTCCGGCGGCCAGCGGCAGCGCATCTGCATTGCACGGGCGCTGGCGCTCGAGCCGAAAGTCATCGTCGCCGACGAAAGCGTCTCGGCGCTCGACGTCTCGGTCAAGGCGCAGGTGATCAACCTGATGCTCGACCTGCAGCAGAGCCTTAACCTGGCCTTCCTGTTCATCAGCCATGACATGGCGGTGGTCGAGCGCGTCAGCCACCGCGTGGCGGTGATGTATCTCGGCGAAATCGTCGAGATCGGCCCGCGTGCGGCAGTCTTCGGCAATCCGCAGCACGACTACACCAAGCGTCTGCTGGCGGCTGTGCCGGTTCCGGACCCCGATCGTCGCCACGAAAAGCGTATGTCGGCCGCGGACGAACTGAAAAGCCCGATCCGTGCGCCGGACTACCAGGTCCCGCTGCGCCAGTTCCGGGAAGTATCAGGCGGCCATCTGGTGGCAGTATAGCCGGGCGGCGTCGGGTGTGCAGTGTTGCGCGCAATGCCTTGGGAAAGGGGGCGCGCTGCCGGCCGCAATGACGGATCGTTCATTGCGGAAGGGCGTGGTGTGAGCCATTTGCCCGGTGAAATGGCTGTGCGCTTTAGGCTGGCGGCCGTGGCAGTAAGCGCACTGCTCGAATACGCTCGTCAGCGATGATTCGAGCGATCCAACCACTTGCCGTTCCGTCTGCGCTGCCGCGCATGCCTGCGTGGGCGCTGCCGGATGGGCCAGTGGCCAGTGACGCCGATGCCGCGTTCTACGCAGGTGCTGCGCTGTGTGCGCTCGACAATCTGGTGCGCTCCGAGCCGGCCTGGGCCGGCAGCTGGCGCCAACGGTTGGCACTGAAATGTGCCGTCGCTGCCGTTCGGCTGGCCGGACGCACGGAGGAAGAGGCCGCATTGCGTGACGCCTGGTATCTGCGCCCGGCAAGCGGAGATCCCGGGCCTGCCGGCAGCATCCTCGGGGCATGGCGCCATCTGGCCTCGCGGCCGCCAACGATCGACGCCGGCGGGCTGGCGCAGATCACCGAATGGCTTGGCCTGCGCGTCGACGACAGGTACGACAAACTTGCCGAAACCGTCGAGGAACTGGCCGCGGGGGACAAGCCGGCTCCGCTGGCCGCGGCGGCGATCGCCGGTCACGTCGTTGCCGGTCGGGGAGATGCCGAACTCTTGGCCTGGTGGCTGGCCGATCTGGTTCTGGCGCGAAAGCTGGGCTGGTCCCGACCCGTGCCGCTTCTGGCCGCGCAGCTGTTTTCCCCGGCCTTCCGTTCCGGCGACGGCCGCGGCAAACGCATCCGGCCTGGGGACGCTGCATTCGGGCGGGCCGTGTGTGTAGCTCTGGCAAACGGGGCCGGTGACGGCTTGAGGCACGCGCTCGACATCGCCCGGCGCGCCGAGCGGCTTGCGGCGGCAACGCCGAAGCTGCGGGCGAAAGGAGCAGGCGAAGCGATCCGGCGATTGCTCGACGACGATGCCGTCCCCGGTACGCTGAGCACGCGCAATCTGTCGCGATTTGCGGCACGGCGTCTGTTCGAACGGCTGCAGACATTCGAAGCGGTGCGGGAACTCTCCGGGCGCGCCTCCTTCCGGTTGTACGGCCTGTAGCGATGACGGAAGCGCGCCGAAAGGACAAGGATCAGCCGACATTGCTCGACACCGAGCTCGAGCACCTGCCGCCGGAGCTGCGCTGGCGCGAATGGATGGGCCGGGTGGAGGCGGTGATCTTTGCCGCGAGCGAACCCGTACCGCGCGAGATGCTGGTTCGGATCGTTGGCAGGAATTGCAATCTCGACCTGATCATCGACGACATCAGGGCAGAGCTTGCCGGTCGGCCTTATGAGCTGGTTTCGGTTGCCGGCGGCTGGCAGCATCGCACCAAGAAGGCGTTTGCCGATGCCATTCGCGCGGCGACGGGGCAGGTCGATATGGCGCGCCCACTGTCGCAATCGGAAGTGCTAGTGCTGATGTGCATTGCCTATTTCCAGCCGATCACCCGAGGCGAACTGACGGCGTTTTTCGGCAAGGAGGTCAGCCGCGATCTGATCGGCGTGCTGAGGTCGCATGACTTCATTGCCTCGGGACCGCGCAGTCCGACGCCGGGCGCGCCCTACACCTTCGTTACCACCAAGACGTTCCTGTCGCAGTTCGGCCTCGATACGTTGCTCGATTTGCCCGACTTCGAAGCGCTCGAAGATGCCGGGCTGCTTAGCAAGGAGCAGTTGCTTGCCGGAAATGTTGCCCTGGGACTTGGAGGAGCCGGCGAAGTCGACCAATCCGAGGATTGACCGCTTGCCTGCCATGACGTGCCTCCGTGGAGGCGGCGATGGCGCCTGCACGACATGCGTGGGGGAGCGGGTCGAGCAGGGTAACATGCACGCTGGCATGACCCGGAGGTCATAATCCGGGCTTGAATTGAGCGCATGATGCGCACATATTGAACGAGTGGATATCAAAATACGTCAGGGAACGTGTCATGGCAGCTCAGAGTTTGGGAATGTCGGCGGCCCATTTCGGTGAGGCCCGGTCGCAGTTTCTCTCGGCTCGCCGCGTGTCGGAGCTGCTGGGTGTCACCCAGGCCGACCTGGCCCGGCTCGTTGGCGTTGCCCGCAACACGCTGACGGCGCGCTCCGGGGCACGCAAGGTCGACCAGGCGCTTAGCCCCGTTGTCCGCATCCTGGCGATGGCCGTCGAGATGGCGGGCGACGAAAGCCGCGCGGCCATCTGGTTCAAGCATCAGCCCATCCCGGGCTGGGCCGGCAAGACGGCCTATGACCTGGTTGGCGAGGGCAAGGCGGACAAGGTTCTGGCCTATCTGGAGGCGGTGCGCTCCGGCGTTTATGCCTGAAGCCGGCCTGCAGAAGCAGCGGACCTTGTGGCGGGCCTTTGTGCCGCGCTGGGCGCATATGCCGCTTTCGGGCGAAGGTGCCGCACGTTTCGGCGGGCGATGGAACCCGGTAGGGTCGCCGACGCTGTATGCGGCCTGCGAGCTGTCGACGGCCTGGGCCGAATACAACCAGGGTTTTGTCCAGCACCCGGCGCTGATCGCCCAGCTCGAGCTGTCGGAGGCGAGGCTGGCCGACCTGACTGTTGCCGCGATTTTGGATGAACTCAGCATTGACGCCAGTATCCACAGATATGAGTGGCGCGCCGATCTCGATGAGGGCAGGGTACCGGAGACCCATCGGCTTCAGCAACGCCTGCTGGCCGAGGGCTTCGACGGCGTCGTCTATCCGTCCTTCATGTCGCCCGGCGGCAGCTGCGTCGCCTTGTGGCGCTGGAACGGTCCGGGCCAGCCGTCGCTCAAGGTCATCGATCCCGATCAGCGCCTGCCGAAGACACCGGCGTCCTGGCTCTAAGCGCCGGCCAGATGAGCAGGTCTTGGCGCGCCGAACTGACGGCCTGTCGTCCTGAACCTGGAACGACGCGTCCCCAAGCACCTGCTGATGCCTGGCCTGACAAAGGGTCATGCCCATACTACCGCGAATCTCCTGAAAGCTTTGCTCGAAGACGTACCGGTGCGGGCTTTGCCATGTGGATCGAATCCAGCGACGCTAGAACGTGGCCACGGTGAGAATGGTGAATTTGCCAGCTGGCAGGCACTCGGGACCGCTCAAGCGACCAGCGCGTTTTCGGGTGGCTTCGAGCACATTACCCCATTTTCGATTGGTCTCCCCCTGCTTGTATGTTAGGAATATCTAATTCCTCGTAGGGGTGGTTTGCGGCAGCAGCGTCATAAGTTGCGCCGGGCCATGGCTGGAAACCGGCCGACGAGGGGCATGGAAGGCGGAGGATCGGATGCTCGCATTTCACCTTGCCGTGGACGGCAGTTGAGCATGGGCTCGACGGGCGAGCCCTGGCGCGTCGGCGTCCTCTTTTCGCAATCCGGAGACACCGGCGCGATCGAGGAGACGCAGCTCAAGGGCACGATGCTGGGCATCGCCGAGATCAATGCGGCGGGCGGCATCAATGGTCGCGAGCTCGTGCCGATCATCTATGATCCGACCTCCAGCACCGAACTCTATTCCCACTATGCGCGGAAGCTATTGATCGAGGATCGCGTCACCACGATCTTCGGCTGCTACACCTCGACAAGCCGCAAGGCCGTGCTGCCGCTGGTCGAGCGGGTCAACGCCCTGCTGTGGTATCCGACGCGATATGAGGGCTTCGAATTCTCGCCCAACATCATCTACACCGGATCGTCGCCGAACCAGAACACCATCGAGCTGATCAACTATCTGCTCGCGACCCATGGCAACCGATTTTACCTGCTCGGCACCGACTATTGTTATCCCCGGCGGACCAACCGGATCGTTCGCGATCTCGTCTGCGGCCAGGGCGGCATGATCGTTGGTGAGGAATATCTGGGTTTCGGTGCGGGCCCGAATGATTTTCGGCCGATCATCCGCGACCTGCGCAACAACAAACCCGACGTCATCTTCTCGACCGTCGTCGGCCAGGCGATCTCCCATTTCTACCAGGCCTACACTGACGCCGGCTTCAGCCCCGACAACATGCCCATCGGCAGCCTGAACACCTGCGAGGCGGAGTTGCGGCTGATGGGGACGGACGTTGGGGCGGGCCATATCACCGCTGCGACCTATTTCGAGAGCGTGGAGAATGAAGAGAACGACCGCTTCGTTCGTCTCTTCAAGCAGCGTTTCGGCGAGGCCGAGTCCACCAACATGTGCGCCGAGGCGGCGTATTTCCAGGTTCACCTCTTCGCCCAGGCCGTCACCGAGACGAACAGCATGGATACCGATACATTGCGCCCGGCTGTGCTCGGCCGGGAGATCGCAGCGCCGCAGGGCCGGATCGGCATCGACTACAAGAACAGCCACGCCGAGCTCTGGACGCGGATCGGCAGGGCGGACGATCGCGGCCGGTTCGACATCCTCAGGGAATCGAAGGTTGCGCTGCGGCCCGATCCGTTTCTCGTCACATGAGGGTGGCCGATTTGCCTGAGTGCACAGCATACGAGGTTCGGACATGAGCGGTCCTTCTCGCGGATCCCATGGAGTCGGTGCCGACGGCTCGCAGCGTGCGAGTGCTGCGCAACCACGGGCCACGCGTGGATCGGGTGGCGTGCAGGCGGAGCTGCGCCAGTCGACGGTGCTTCTTGTCCATCCGCGTGATGCCCAGGGCGATGCCGTGTTGCGCGAGATCAGACGGGTGGGATGCCGCGTCGAGATGGCCTGGCCGGCGCCGGCGCTGCCGCCGATCGGATTCGACTTCGCGCTGGTGGCAATCGACGCCGACGTGCTTGCGGCTGCCCCGTGGCTTTCCGGCGCGCCGCCGGTGCCGGTCGTGGCGGTCATCGATGGCGACAAGGGTGTGCCGGTCGATGTGCTCAGGCTTTCAAACGCCCAGGCCGTGCTGGTCAAGCCGTGCCAGCCGGCCGCGATCCTGTCCAACCTCGCGCTGGCGCGCCACATATTCAGCTACGAACGGCGGTTGCTGAACAAGGTGGCGAAGCTCGAAGAGACGCTGCATGCCTCACGGCAGATCGAGCAGGCCAAGCTGATCCTGATGACGCAGAAGAAGCTGCGTGCCAATGAGGCTTATGACTATCTGCGGCGGCAAGCCATGACCAGGCAGACGTCGGTTGCTGCAATTTCCGCAGCGCTGGTTGACGCCTACGGCTTGATGGAATAATGTTCAAGTGTTCGTGAGGCCTGATGGCCTCCGAAGGCTCCGAAAGAGCCCGTATCCGCAGCAAAAGCGCTGCGTTTCATAGAGGATCTAGATAGACCTCGCGCAAACTCAGGTTTCTGAGTGCGCGGGGTTTTTGCGTTTTTCTACCTGCTGAAACCTGGCTGGCTGGATTACGCGGAAAACAGCAGGAGAAGCTGAACCGGTTTCACCGAAGCCGGAATGAATACTTATTGCCTTCGAGAAAGACTTGCAGCTGGCGGTCCATGACGGAACGCCTGAACCCTGAACTATTGCCAGAAGCAGGAGGAACCTATGGCTGGATGGAAAATAGACAAGGAGATCGACTACGAGATCTTCGAGCTTGGCGATCTCAAGTTGCAGAAGGGGATGACCCTTCCCAACGCAAAGCTCGCCTACAAGACATTTGGCAGGCTCAACGCCGACAAGAGCAACGTCATCGTCCTGCTGACCTACATGGCCTCGACCCACTACGACAACCAGTGGGTCATCCGCGAAGGCGGCGCGCTCGACCCGAGCAAGTACTTCATCGTCATCCCCAACATCTTCGGCAATGGACTGTCGTCATCGCCGACCAATACGCCGCCACCCTACAACAAGGCGCGTTTCCCGCATGTCACCTATTACGACAACATCAAGGCGCAGCATCGCCTGCTGACCGAGAAGTTCGGTATCACCAAGATCAAGATGGTGACCGGCTGGTCTATGGCTGCCGCGCAGACCTTCCACTGGGCGGCGCTCTATCCCGACATGGTCGAGACGATCTGCCCGACCGCCGGCTCGGCGAAGACGGCCAAGCATAACCACGTGATGCTCGAGGGCGTGAAAGCCGCGCTGACGGCCGATGATGCCTTCAAGGAAGGCTGGTATGACGAGCAGCCCTTCAAGGGCCTGCGCGCCATGGGCCGCGTCTATGCCGGCTGGGGCTTTTCACAGGAGTTCTTCCGCAAGGAGGAGTATCTCGAGCTCGGCTATGCCTCGGTCGAGGACTTCATCGTCGGCTACTGGGAACAGTGGTTCAACCTGCGCGATGCCAACAACATGGTCGCGATGATCCGCACCTGGCAGTCCGGCGATATCAGCGACAACGAGCTCTACAACGGCGACTTCCGCAAGGCGCTGGGCGCCATCAAGGCCAGGGCGATCGTCATGCCGGGTGACTGCGACCTCTATTTCCCGCCCGAAGACAGCGCGTTCGAGGTCGAGCACATGCCGAACGCGGAACTGCGTCCCTTCCGTTCGAGCCATGGGCATTTCGCCGGCGGGTCCGGACTCAGGAAGGCGGATGTGAAGTTCCTCGACGAAGCCTGGCGGGAGTTGCTGGGCGCTTGACGAGGCAAAATATCGCGATGTGATTTTCAGGCATGAACCCAGCTGGCCGACGCATTGGCGTCGGCCGCGGAAAACAGGGGAACAAAAATGATAATGAATTCACACCTCAATCGCCGCACACTTCTCAAGACGGGCGCCGGAGCCGCGGCGGGGCTCGGTCTGGCCAGCATTGGTGGCCGCGCTTTCGCGCAAGAGGACACGATCAGGATCGCCAGCCTGCTCGACCTCTCCGGCGGTCTCGATGCGGCCGGAAAGCCGATGCAGGACGCCATCACCTTCGCCGTCGAGGAGATCAACCAGGCAGGCGGGCTGCTGGGCAAGCAGATCAGCCTGATCACCTACGACACCCAGACCGACATGCGGCTCTATCCGCAATACTCCCAGCAGGCAGCCTTGAAGGACAAGGTATCCGCCGTATTCGGAGGCATCACGTCGGCATCCCGCGAAGTGATGCGGCCGGTGCTTCGGCGGCTCAACACGCTCTACTTCTACAACACCCAGTATGAAGGCGGGGTCTGCGACCGCAACATCTTCTGCACCGGCATTACGCCGGCACAGAAGCAGTCCAAGCACGTGCCCTATGCGATGAACAAATGGGGCAAGAAGATCTACACGCTGGCCGCCGACTACAATTACGGCCAGATCACCGCGGCATGGACCCGGAAATATTGCACGGAAAACGGCGGCCAGATCGTCGGCGAGGACTTCTTCCCGCTCGACGTCACCAATTTCGGCTCGACGATCCAGAAGATCCAGGAAGCCAAGCCGGATTTCCTTTATCTCGTCCTTGTCGGCGGCGCGCACCAGTCGTTCTACCGCCAGTGGGCCGCTGCAGGCATGAACAAGCAGATCCCGATGGCCTCGACGACGATGACCATCGGCGGCGAGCAGATGGTGCTGTCGCCGGAGGAGACCAACGGTATCCTGCTGTGCTTCAACTATTTCGAAGCGCTCGACACGCCGGCCAACAAGGCCTTCCTCGATCGTTTTCACAAGCGCTTTGGTGCCGACTACCCCTATGTGACCGAACTGGCGATGGCCACCTACCAGTCCGTCTATCTGTGGGCGGAAGGCGTCAAGAAGGCAGGCACCGCCGAGCGCATGCCGGTGATCGAGGCGCTCGAATCGGGCATCAGCCTCGACCTGCCCAGCGGCAAGTTCTCGATCGATCCGCAGACGCATCACTGCGTCATGGATATCAACATCGGCCAGATCCAGGACCGCAAGATCAACATCCTGGAGAGCTTCTCGCAGCAGCAGCCGCTCGACACGTCGGGCGTCTGCGATCTCAAGAAGAACCCTGACGATAACTCGATGTACGTCATCAAGGTCTGAATGTTCCGAATGCGTGCGGGTCGTCCGTTCGCGTTGAAGCGAACGACCCGCGGCGATCCAGGAGGCTGTGCCCGATATGGACCTGCTCGTAGTACTTTTCTTTGAGGCTCTCAAAGCCGTCGCAAGCCTGGCGCTGATCAGTGTCGGACTGGCCATCATTTTCGGCATGATGCGGGTGATCAACCTCGCGCATGGCGAGTTCCTCATGCTCGGCGGCTATGCCGCGATCGTCGCGACAAAGGCGGGCATCAACATCTGGGTCGCCACGCTGTTGATCAGTCCCCTCGTCGTCGGGCTGATCGGCGTGGTCATCGAGCGGACGATCATCCGCTTCCTCTATGGCCGGCCGCGCGACACAATGCTTGCGACCTGGGGGCTGAGCCTGCTGCTTGTCGGATTGGCGACAACAGTGTTCGGCAATACCACCGAAGGCATCTCGGCGCCGGCCGGCTCGCTGCTGATCGGCGACTACCGCATCGCCGCCTATTCGCTGATCATCATCGTCATCGCAGTCGCCGTGTTCGCGGCCATCTGGGCCGTCTTCCGCTTCACGCGCTACGGGCTGATCGCGCGCAGCACGATGCAGAATGCCGACATGGCCGCCGCACTGGGTGTCAATCCGTCGCGCGTCTATGCCGTCACATTCGGTGTCGGCGCTGGGCTCGCCGGCCTTGCCGGCGGCGTCATGGCGCCGATCACCGGCATCGTGCCGACAATCGGCGCGGCTTACGTCGCCAAGGCGTTCATCACCGTCATCGGCGGCGGGCCGGCCATCCTCGCGGGCACGGTGTCGGCCTCCGTCATGTTTGGCGCGATCGACCAGATCATCACATATCTCTCGACCCCGGTTATCGGCGAGGTGGCTCTTCTGGCCGCCGCCGTCGTGCTGCTGCGGTTCATGCCGCAAGGCATCACCGGGCGCTTCTTCAGGAGGGCGGCATGACCGCGAATTGGCAAGGAAACGGCGGCTTGGTTGCCGCCACGGCGTTGGGGCTGGTGCTGTTGCTAGCCCTGCCGCAACTCGTCGACCCGGTCATGATGATCGAGCTGACGTCCTATGTGATCATGGCGATCCTGGCGCTCAGCCTCGGGCTGATCTGGGGCTATGGCGGCATCCTGTGTTTTGGCCAGTCGGCCTTCTTCGGCATCGGCGCCTATGCCTATGCCATCGCCGTCATCAACTTCGGCGACAGCACCATCCCGCTGCTGCTCTCGATCGTCGTACCCGGACTGTTTGCGGCGTTGCTCGGCTACTTCCTGTTCTACGCGCGCATCACAGACGTCTATTTCGGCGTCATCACGCTGACGGTGACATTGATCCTCTACAAGGTCATGGGCGCGACATCGGGTTCGCAATATGTCATCGGCGCAGCACCTCTCGGTGGCTACAATGGCATCCCGGCGGTTCCTCCGCTGAACCTTCCGGGTCGGCCCGACGTCGCGCTCTCCTTTGACGGCCTGTTCTATCTCTCCGGCCTCATATTGCTGGCCGTCTATGTCGGGCTGCGGCTGATGTTGAAGAGCCGCTTCGGTCAGGTCGTCGTTGCCATTCGCGAAAACGAACGCCGCGCCGAACTGCTTGGTTATGACGCGCGCTTCTACAAGCTGGCGACCTTTACCATCGGTGGCGCCATCGCCGGCCTGGCAGGATGTCTGTTTGCCAATTGGGGCATGTTCATCAGCCCTGATGTCTTCGGACTGGCGCAGTCGGCACAGGTGATCATCTGGGTGATTGTCGGTGGCACCGGCACGCTGCTCGGCCCCATCGTCGGCTGTTTTGCCATCCAGTGGATCGCCACCAAGCTCGGTGCCCAGCAACTCCTCAATGCCAATCTGGTGCTCGGCACGATCCTGATCGGCTTTGTCCTGCTGGTGCCGAAAGGCGTGGTGCCGACGGTTGGCGATGCCTTTCGGCGGCTGAAGTTCCGTCCTTATGTCGCGCCGCTCGTCGAGCAAAGGAGGGTGCCATGACCTCGTCCGACTGCATCCTCGAGACCCGGGGTCTCGAAAAGCGCTTTGGCGGCGTCGTCGCCATCGCCAGCGTCGACTTCAACCTGAAGCAGCGTGAGCTGCGCTGCCTGATCGGTCCCAATGGGGCCGGCAAAAGTACCTTCTTCAAGATGCTCACGGCGCAACTCAAGCCGACGACGGGCCAGATTCTGTTCGATGGCGTCGACATCACCCGCGCCCAACCGCATCAGGTCAGCCGGCTCGGCATCGGCATCAAGAACCAGGTGCCCGACGTGTTCAACAACCTGACGGTGGCGGAAAACATCTCCGTTGCGGCCAGGTCGCGCCACGGCAAGGCGCGCGCCGCGGCCAAGGGCAAGGACGTCATGGAGCGGCTGGGACTGACCTCGCTGACGGGCAGGCTGGTCGGCGAACTTGCTCATGGCCAGCGTCAATGGGTCGAGCTTGCCATGGTGGTTGCTCTCGAGCCCAAACTGATCCTGCTCGACGAGCCGGCAGCAGGAATGACGGCGGATGAGACCAACAAGACCGCCGAGCTCATTCGCGAGGTCAACAAGTCGGCGGCAATCGTCGTTGTCGAGCACGACATGCAGTTCATCAAGCAGATCGCGCAGACGGTGACGGTGTTCCACCAGGGGCGCGTGCTGATCGAGGACACGATGGACAAGGTTCAGGGGAACGAGCTTGTCCGTGAAGTCTATCTGGGGAAATCCGAAGATGATTGAGGTCAAGAACCTGCACTCCGGCTACGGCCGGATCCCGATCCTGCACGGCATCAACTTCGCCATGAAGCCTGGCGAGGTCATCGGCATCCTTGGCCACAACGGCATGGGCAAGACCACCCTGTTGCGCACGCTCGTCGGCCAGATCAAGACGACGCAAGGACGTATCGAGTTCGACGGCCGCGATGTCACTTTCGCCAGCCCGTCCGAGCGCGCCCGGGCCGGCATCGGCTACGTGCCGCAGGGCCGCGACATCTTCCCGCTGCTCTCCGTCATGGAGAACCTGAAGATGGGGGAAATCATGCGCGGCGGCGAAAGCGCGATACCCGAGATGCTCGGTCATTTCCCGGTGCTGAAGGATCTGCTCGAGAGACCGGGGCGAGGGCTGTCGGGTGGGCAGCAACAGATCCTGGCGCTGGCCCGCTGCCTTGCAGGGCGGCCGAAGCTGATCCTGCTCGACGAGCCGACCGAAGGCATCCAGCCGTCGATCGTCGATCTCATCGCCGAGAAACTCGGCGAGCTGAAGGTCACGCTCGGCCTTGGGATCATCCTCGTTGAGCAGGACATCCGCTTCATCCGCCAGTTGGCCGACCGTGTGCTGATCATCCAGAAGGGCGCATTCGTTGCCGAGATTTCTCCGGACCAGCTCTACGACAGGGAGACTGTCGACGCGCATCTGGGGATCTGACCTGGAAGCAAGCTGCAAATTGCCTTGTAACCCAGCGGCCTATCGCTCCAGGGAGCCTCGAATGTTGAAGCTGAATTCGATTGTCGGATTGGCGGCCGACCAGCAGCTGAGCGCCCGACTTCATCTGTTGGACCATGAAGGTCGTGTCGAGTTCATCATGCTCGACACCGACGAAATCGCGCGACGTCGCCTGTCGGCAAGAACCGATCGTGGCACGCTCTGCGCCATCTCCCTGCCGCGTACGCAGCGGCTCGTCGACGGCGCGGTGTTATTGATCGAGGACAAGCGCGCCATCGTCGTGCGCGCCGAACCGGAACGGTGGCTGGTTTTCAAGGCGGCCGATGCCGCTGCGGGTATCGAGCTGGGATATTGCGCCGGCAACATGCACTGGCCGGTTCGTTTCGAAGGTGACCATCTCTACGTCGTCGGCGAACTCGGTTCCGGACATGTTCTGGATCGGCTGCAGCATGTGCTCGATCAGGGCGCGGTTGTTTTCCTCGGCGAAGACAAATGAATGACGCTGGCTGATTTCGTCTGTTGAGGACCAGCGTACCGACCACCTGGCGCGACGTCCCGGTGCGCGTCTTATGCGAGCGTCAGCTTCGCACGCTGGTCTTCGAGATATCGCCGGAGCTGTGCAACCGACATTGGGGGACTGAAGAAGTGTCCCTGGACGGCGTCGCATCCGGTGGCCCGGACGATCAGCAGCTGTTCCTCGGTCTCGATGCCCTCGGCGACAGTGGTCATTTCCAGCGCATGCGAGAGATTGACGATCGCGCTGACGATCGCCCAATGGTCGCGATTGCCGGCGATTTCGGCGATGAAGGTGCGGTCGATCTTGACCTTGTCGACGGGGAAATTCCTGAGATAGCTGAGGGACGAATATCCCGTCCCGAAATCGTCGAGCGAAATCTTGACGCCAAGCGCATGCAGCCGGTTCAGGGCGAGCAGGGTTTCCTTGTTGTCGCCCAACAGCAGGGATTCGGTGATTTCGAGTTCAAGCCGCTCGGGGGCAAGGCCTGTCAGCTTTAATACGTTGGCGACAGTGTCGACGATGTTTCCCCGCCTGAACTGGCCCGGCGACAGATTGACCGCAACGTTGACGCTGCCCGGCAATTTGATGGCTTCCCGGCAGGCCCTTTCGAGCACCCAGGCGCCTAGCTGTACGATCAGGCCCGTGCTTTCGGCGATCGGGATAAACTCGTCGGGCCGGATTTGGCCACGCTGGCAACCGGGCCAGCGCAGCAATGCCTCGACCACGGCGACCTGCTTGCTCTTGAGATTGACGATCGGCTGGAAGACAAGCTCGAACTCCTTGTCGAAATCAGCGGCCCTGAGATCGAGTTCGAGCATGCGACGACGTTGCAGCCGGTCGTCCATCTCCGGCGCGTAGAACTGGTAACTGCCGCGGCCATCGCTCTTGGCACGGTAAAGCGCCAGGTCGGCATTCTTCACCAGGTCGTCGGCAACCCCATCGCAATCCGACGCCAGTGCGATGCCGATGCTTGCTCCAATGACGATGTGGTGGGCGTCGAGATGGTACGGTTCCTCGAGCGCCTCGATCAGCCGTTGCGCGACATGGGCGACATCGTCACGTCCGACCGCCGGCTGGATGACGATGAACTCGTCACCGCCGAGGCGTGCAACGACGTCATATTCACGAACCATGCCCGAAACGCGGTTGGCAACCTCGCGCAGCAATGCGTCGCCGACGGGATGGCCGAGCGTGTCGTTGACGTTCTTGAAGTTGTCCAGGTCGAGGCAGAGGACCGCGGTATCCTGGTGGTGCCTGCGGCCATGCGCCAGCTCCTGCTCCAGTCGCTCGCGCAGCATCAGGCGGTTTGGCAACCCGGTCAGAGGATCGTGGCGCGCCATATGGGCGATGCGTTCTTCCGAGAGATGGCGTTCGGTGATGTCCTCATAGGTGGCAACCCACCCGCCCGAATCCATCGGCTGATGCAGGATCGAGACAATGCGGCCGTCGACGAGCTTCTGCAACAGGACGCCGGGCTGGCCCTTTTCAATCAGCTGTTGCTGGGAGCGATGGGCAAGTTCGGCACTATGTTGAGTTGACGTTGCGGCATCGATCGACGCCTGCATGATCTGCTGGGGCGTGGTTCCGGGTGCAAGGCTGTCGTCCGACAAGCCGTACATGGCGGCGAATTTGCTGTTGCTGACGATGAGCCGCTGGTCGGCATCGAACATGCACAGGCCCTGGGACATGTTGCTGAGCGCCGCATCAAACAGGCCGTTCTGGGTGGCGAGCGCGTGGTTCGCGCCGAGCACCGCGGCGTTGGCCGTCTCCAGGTCGTCGGAGGTACGGCGCAGATCGTCATTGGCCGCATTGAGGGCATCGAACGTCTGCGTCAGCAGCCGGTTGTGCCACCCAAGAAGCGCGATGAAGGCAAGGCTGCACAGGAAGAAGCCGATCGCCACGGCGGAGAAGCCGCTATGGAGGCGCAACAGCTCGTCGTCGACCTTGGCCGCCTGGACGGCGCTGTACTGGTTGGCCTCCGAGGCGAGGCCGATCAGTTCAGCCTCCAGCGCGCGCATCGACGTAAGTATGGATTGCGCCTGGCCCGGGGTGTCGATCCTGGTAATGACGCCATCCATGTCCTCGACGAACTTGGACAGCTGGGCGACTGTTGCCTTTCGCTCGGGCGCCTCGGCGACAAATTCCTTGAACTGGCCGGTGCTGAAGCCACCGAGCCGGCTCTTCAGAATCTGAAAGCGAAGCTGCGTGTCGGCCTTGAGCTGATCGTTTGGCGAAGCGGCCAGCGTGGCCACCCGCTGGTAGAGGCGCAGATATTCGTTGACGCCCTGGCTGGCACTCCACGCCACGTCGTATCGCGAGAGCTTCCCGATAGATGCCTGACGTTCGAAGATGACGACGGACAAATAGGCAGCGGCGACAGCGAAGACGGCAATCGTGCCAATCAGCAGTGCCTTGAGCAGATGGAATGCAAATGCACGGCGGGATCCAGGCGCTAACAAAGCGGCCATGACATCTTCCCTACCGGATGATCAACCGGGCCAGCTGCCAAACCGAACGCGAATAGAACTTCTGGCTCTGAAGCTCCGGCTTGCTGTCATAAGGATAGACGATGAACAGCGGGCCCTTGTCGCTGACCTCCATGTAGTGGCCGTCGCGCTTGAGTGCCAACAGCACGTTGTGGAGCGCAAAATCCTCCGTCGGGATCGTTGTCTTGTAGTCGTTGAGGGCAACTGCAACGGCCTCCTTGCCGTCGGCGCCCACGAGTTCCATGATCTTCTGGAGCGGAACGCCCTCGAACTTGACCATGCCCGTAAACCACGGTGTCGTGGTCTCGATCGACGTAACGCCGAGCGCTTCGAGCATGTCGCGGTCAAACGAGGCCACACCATTGCCATTCGTGACGCTGATCTTGCCTTCGATGACCAGGATCGGGGTGCCCTTGGGTGCCTGCAGTTTGCTGTCTTCGGCCTGAGCCGACGACAGCGCGAAAAGTGCCAGTGACGTAGCCACCGTCACCGCGCGGATGATTGAAGACACAAGATGATTCATTAGCACGTACTCCCCGGCACCGTCAGTTTGCATCGGACCATGCCAAAGGTCACTGAAAAACACATTAACGACGTTGAATATGCCACAATAATCAGCACCATATCGTGCATCAGCAAGTAGCAAGCGGATGTTTCTTGTTCTGATCGAATTGACCGGCTCAGAAGCCGGTGGCAGATATCCGGCACCAGGTTGAGCATGACGATGGGCAGGACGGCAAAATGATCGAGACTTACAAGGAGTTCACCTTCGAGGCAGCACACCAGCTGCAGCCTTTTTCGGGCCTCCACGGTCACTCGTTCCAGGTCAGCGTCCACCTCGTCGGAGACCCCGACCCGGTCTTTGGCTGGCCGGCCAATCTCTATGAGCTGGAACAGCAGATAGAGGTCGTCCGGATGACCCTCGACCACAAATATCTCAATGAGATCGAGGGGCTGTCCGTGCCGTCGCTCGAGAATGTCGCGCGCTGGATCTGGGACAAGCTGGAACCCCAGTTTCCGCAGCTCGATCGCGTAGCGGTTCGGCGGGGCGCGCAAGGTCAGGCCGAGGGTACGGTTTACAACGGGCGCGCCCTGCAAAAGGCTCGCGCATAAGCGGCTCCAGCTTCCGCTCTCCGTCCGCCTTCCCGGCTACACATAGCCGATCGATTGCAGATCCATGTGCGGCTTGGGCTGCGAGTTGAGCAGGCCCATCAGCCGGTTCAGGCCCAGCGCGATCTGCGGCAGGGAGTGTGCTGCTCCCAGGCAAAGCCGCACCGCGTGCGGTGCGTGATCGCGTTTCACCGCAAAGGCGTCGGCGGTGATCACCCTGACGCCCTCGCGCAGGGCTGTGGCGGAGAACGAATCCATTCGCCAGGGTTCGGGAAGCTGCAGCCAGAGGTGATAGCAGGATGTGGACGCGTGCTCCGCATGGTGGCCGAGGATTCGATGGGCCACCTCCTGGCGCTCATGCGCCTGGTTGCGGTGCCAGGCGATCAGCTTGTCGGCATAGCCATTTGCCATCCAGTTGGTCACGATCGCCGCCATGAACGGTGGCGACATCCAGTTGCTCATGGTGACGATCTCCTGGACGGAGCGGCTGAGCTTGGCCGGTACCACCAGGAAGCCGATACGCAAGCCAGGCGCCATGCTCTTGGAGGCGCTGGTGAGGTAGATGGTCCGTTCCGGGATGAGCGACGCGAAAGGTCGCGGCCGGTCCTTGGCCAGGAAGCCGTAGACGTCGTCTTCGATGATCCAGAGGCCATACTCCTCGACGATCTTGGCGATCTCCCGCATCCGTTGTTCGGACATGGTGATCGTCGTCGGGTTCTGCAGGACGGGCATGCAATAGAGCGCCTTCGGCCGCTTTGTCTCGCAGAGTTCGCGAAGGGCCGCAGGGTCCAGGCCCTCTTCGTCCATTTGAACCGCGGCAAGATTGATGCCGAGCTGATGCGCGATGGCCCTTGCACCCGGATAAGTCAGCTGTTCCGTGGCAATTGACTCGCCATGGCCGGCCAGCGCCATCATGCTGATCAGAAGGCCGTGCTGTCCACCATTGCAGATGATGACATTGTCCGGATGCGCCCTGATCCCGATACCCTCCAGCCATTGCGATGCGACGGCGCGGTGCGAGATCATGCCCGCGCTGGGCTGATAGGTGAGAAGCGCGTCGAGCGAGCCTGAGCGCGACAGATCCTTCAGGGTCGACCTGAGGATTTCGTCGGCTTCACCAATGGCGGAAAGGTTCAGTCCGAGGTCGATTACCTCCGGTTGGGGTTTTTCCGGCACCACCAGCCGGGTGATGTCGTCGCGATGATTGTCGAAGTCGTTGATGAACGTGCCGCGGCCGACCTCGCCGACGACGAGGCCTCTTACCGCCGCTTCGGTGTAGGCTCGCGCAATCGTCCCGACCGTCACGCCCAGCCGATAGGCGAGGTCGCGGTGCGGCGGCAGCTTCTCGCCGGGCTGCAACTGACCTTCGGCTATTCCGCGCTCGAGCGCATCGCAGATCGCCACGTAGATCGGCCCGGCGCCCTTCCTGATCTCCGGCTTCCAGTTCATGCGGCTCTCGCTACTTTGACACCGTGTCAATGAAGTAATTGACACCTTCAAGTGCCAGACATACGCTCAAATAACAACAAAAACAAGGGAACATAACTGCGTAATCTGAGCATATTGAACCAATTGACATGGGTTCAATTGCAGATGAAGGCCGAGTATCACAATGGAGGACAAGATGATTTTGCGTCAGCAGAGACAAAGTGCCCTGCGCAGGGTGCTTATATTAGGAACGGCAACCGGAGCATTGGTGTTTGGATCTTCGGCATATGCCGAAGAAACTCTGAAGATCGGTGCCCTGGGCGTGATGAGCGGGCCGTTTGCCGGCTGGGGTGGCGTCATGTGCCAGACGTTCAAGTCACGGGCCGGCATGTGGAACGACGACGGCGGCGTGGCGATCGGTGACAAGACCTACAAGATCGAGGTCGTGTGCGTCGACGACAAGGGCGATCCCAAGGGCGCCCAGACCGGTGCCGAAAAGCTGGTGTCGGAAGGTGTCAAATATATCCAGGGGCCGAACACTGACTCCACGGCGGAAAGCGCCAAGACCGTCATGGAGGCGAATGGCACGGTCAACATGCCCTACGCCTTCTCCAAGTCGCTCTACAAGGCACCTGCCTCCCAGTCGATCCTCGGCATGGTGGCATCTTACCAAGTCGGCCCGGTCATCTACAAATGGCTGATGGACAACAAGGGCGTGAAGAAGATCGCCTTTGTCTCCGAAAACAACGCCGATCCCATCAAGCAGCGTGACGAAGGCTCAGCCGGCGCCAAGGCGCTCGGCCTGGAGGTCGTCTCCGACCAGGAAACCTACGAGTCCGGCACCACCGACTTCTTTCCGATCCTGACCAAGGTGATCGGTACCTCGCCGGATCACATCGTGCTGTCAGGCGTATCGCCCTCGGATGTCGGCCCGCTGATCAAGGCGGCGCGTGAACTTGGCTTCACGGGAACCATGAGCACCGAGACCGGGCAGGACCCGAAGGCCATATACGAAGTGGCCGGCGACGCGTCGAACGGGTTCATTGCCGCGGGCGGTGCCAGCACCGAGGCGATCCGCAGCGACTTTATGGTCAAGTTCATCGAGCGCTACACCAAGGACTGGGGCGAGTGGAACGATGTCGCCGGCCTCTATGTCTACGGTCCCGAGATCATGATCCAGACGCTGCAGAGCGCCGGACCCAAGGCGATCGAGGACACCAATGTGTTCAAGGCGGCACTCGACGGCTTCGTCGGCAAGAACCCGTTCCTCAAGGACGGCGGCGAGTTGAAATATGTCGGCCGCACCGACTACGGCCAGCCGCGTCAGGTCTCCGTGCCGATCGTCGTGCAGCAGGTCGAAAACGGCGAATACAAGCCGCTGTTCGTCGGAAAACTCCCTGACTGACGAACACGGGCGGCGGTTCGCCCCCAATGACCGCCGCCCGCACTTCCCTCGCATGAGGTCCGCATGACGCGGACCGCGGATGGGCGGAAGGTCCATCCTCGCACAGGAGACTTCGCATGACGCAGGTTATGCTCAATGCACTTGTCGTCGGAACGACTTACGCGCTGATCGCGCTCGGCATCACCATCATTTTCAGCATCATGAAGGTGGTGAATTTTGCCCATGGTCAGCTCTACATGATCGGCGGGTTCGTCGTTTACTACTTCAATGTCGTGTTCGGGCTGCCGTTCTGGTTCGGCCTCGTCATGTCCTTCCTGATCGTCGGCCTGCTCGGCGTGGCCATGGAGCTGTTCCTGTTCCGACCGGTGATGCTGCGCGTCAAGCGCGAGGAGGTGACGATGCTGCTGGCCATGGGCACGGCGGTGTTCCTCGAAAGCCTGGCGCTGATCGTCTTCGGCGAAAAGCAGCGCGGCGTTCCCCCAATCGCGACCGGCGTCATCGAGGTTTTCGATGCCAGGCTACCCACCGGACGCATCGTCGTCATCGTCGTCGCAGCGATGCTGATCGCCGCCTTGATGGCCTTTATCGGCTACACCAAGACCGGCCGGGCGCTGAGGGCCATGGCACAGGACCGCGAGGCGACCGCTCTTCAGGGCGTCAATCTCAAGTGGCTCTCGGCCATGGGCTTCGGCCTCGGGACCGGCCTTGCCGGCCTGTCCGGGGGGCTGCTCGTGGCAATCTTCGCCGTCCACACCGGCGCCGGCACGGCCATCTCGATCAAGGCATTCCTGATGATCATGATCGGTGGTGCGGGCGTGCTCTCCGGCGCCATCCTTGGCGGCTTCGTCCTCGGTTTCCTCGAATCCGTCGGCTACGCGCTTTTGCCGGGCTCGCTGACCTTTCTCATCATCTTCCTGATCGTGATCTGCTTCCTCATCGTGAGGCCGAACGGGATCATGGGTAAGCCCTGGGGCTGAGACGACCATGCAAAAGACCATATCCATGCCAAATGTGAACCTGTCCCCAAGCGAGCAGCGAAGCTCCTCGCTGAAGCCCATCGGGCTGGGGCTGCTGATTGCGGCAGGTTACTTCCTTGCCATTCCGCTGGTCTTCGGCGCCAATGGCTACCTGCTCAACGTGTTCACCACCATGGCTGCCGTCAGCTTCATCAGCTTCGGTGTCTGGCTGACCTTCGCCATCGGTCGCATCAACCTTGCCCAGGCAGGATTTGCGCTGATCGGCGCATACGTAACAGCCATCCTGGTGTCGCGGCTCGGCGTCTCGTTCTGGATCTGCCTGCCACTGTCGGGAGCAGTCGCGGCCCTGCTCGGCGGCCTGATCGGCTGGCCGGTGCTGCGTCTCAAGGGCGTCTATTTCGCCATGATCACGCTCTGCATCACCGAGGCCTGCCGCCTGACTGCGTTGAGTTTTCCGGCCCTGACCAATGGCGCCCAGGGCATCGTCGTCCCAGCGAATTGTCGTTGTTCGGCCTGACCATCATTCCGGCCTTCGAAAAGGGCGCGCGGCTGCCGTTCTTCTACCTCGCCGGCACGCTTATGCTGCTTGGCCTTTGGTTCATGTGGCTTCTCGACACCAGCCGCGTCGGCGCCGTGTTCCGCTCGCTCAGGCAGAACGAGGATTTGGCGTCGAGTCTTGGCATCAATGTCGCCAAGTATCGTGTCGTCGCCTTCATGGTCAGCTGCTTCTATGCCGGCGTCGGCGGTGCCTTCTTCGCCACCCTGCAGCAGAACGTCTACCCCACCACTTTCCAGGTGCTCGATAGCGTCTACTTCATGGTCTACTGCTTCGTCGGCGGTCTCGAATTCGTCGTTGGCCCGCTGGTCGGCGCCGTCGTCATGATGAGCAGCTTCGAACTCCTGCATGAGTTCCAGCGCTATCAGACCGTCATTTTCTCCGGCCTGATGATCCTGTGCATCCTGCTCATGCCGAACGGAATCCTGAGCGTCATCAAGCGGCGCTCCGGCAAGTCAGAGGAGGCATCCAATGCTTGAAGTTCGCGGATTGACCAAGATCTTCGGCGGCCTGACCGCAGTGAACGACCTGAACTTCACGTTGGATGCGGGCGAGATCCTTTCCATCATCGGGCCCAACGGCGCCGGCAAGAGCACCTGCTTCAAGCTGATCGCCTCCTTCCTCAGCCCGACGAGCGGAACCGTCCGTTTCAACGGCAAGGACATTACCGGCATCGGACCGCACGCGGTTGCCCGCCACGGCATCGTCAGGACGTTCCAGGAAAACACCAGCTTCCAGGACATGACCGTGCGCGAGACGGTGCTGCTCGGCTACCACAAGGACTGCAAGGCCTCGCTCGCCGGCATGATCTTCCGGACGCCGCGCGCCAGGAAGGACGAGCGGGAAGCCGGCGAATACGCCGATCACGTACTCGACCTGCTCGGCATGGCACATCTTGCCAATACGGTGTCCGCCGCCTTGCCGCACGGCATGCTGCGCAATCTCGGCATCGCGGTAGCGCTTGCTGCCAAGCCAAAGCTCATCCTGCTCGACGAGCCGTTTGCCGGGCTGAACTCGGACGAGACCAAGCGCGGCGTCGAGCTGATCCGCAAAATTCGCGACGAGGGCGTCACGCCTATCCTGGTCGAGCACGACATGGCCGCGGTGATGTCGGTCAGTGAACGCATCGTGGTCGTCAGCTTCGGCAGCAAGATCGCCGAGGGCACGCCGGCGGAGATCCAGCAGAACGAGAAGGTCATCGAAGCTTATCTCGGCGCGGAAGACACGGAGATCGGCCTATGAGCGCGCAATTCTCGATCCGGGACCTCGCCGTGTCCTATGGCAGGGTTCGCGCCGTGAAGGGTGTTTCCCTCAATGCCGGCGAGGGGGAGATCATTTCCCTCATCGGCGCCAACGGCGCCGGCAAGTCCTCCATCCTGCGCGCCATTACCGGCCTGACCGCGCCTGAGAGCGGTGAGATCTGGTTCGACGGCGAGCGCATCGACGGCAAGGGACCCGACCAGATCGTGGCACGCGGCGTGGCGATGGTGCCGGAAGGGCGACGCATCTTCCCGTTCATGAGCGTGCGCGACAACCTTCTGATGGGCGCCTATCGTCGCAAGGACAATGCGGGTGTCGCTGCCGACCTCGAAGGCATTCTGACCCGGTTTCCCCGCTTGCGCGAGCGCATCGGCCAGCAGGCCGGCAGCCTGTCGGGCGGCGAGCAGCAGATGGTGGCGATCGGTCGCGCGCTGATGTCCAAGCCGCGGCTTCTGCTGCTCGACGAACCGTCGCTCGGCATCGCGCCGATCATCGTCCGCGAGATCGCCCGCTTCATCACCAGCATCAACCGCGACAATGGCGTCAGCGTCATTCTCGTCGAGCAGAACTCGCGCATGGCGCTCAAGCTCTCCAGCCACTCCTATGTGCTCGAGACGGGCAAGATCGCCTTGTCTGGGCCTTCGCATGAGCTGGCCGAGAACGACGACGTCCGCCGCGCCTATCTCGGCGGCTAGGGGCAGATCATGAAGATCGAGATCATCAATCCCACGACCACTTCCGCATTCGCCAGGAAGAACCTGGCTGCAGCGCAAGGCGTTGCCTCGTCGGGCACCGAGATCCTGTCAGTCTCGGTCGAGAGCGGCCCGCCGTCGATCGAAAGCCACTATGACGAGGCGCTGAGCACGATCGGCATCCTCGAGCGTATCCGCGAGGGAGAGAACGCCGGTGTCGACGGCTATGTCATCGCCTGCTTCGGCGATCCCGGCTATCTCGCCGCCCGCGAGATCGCGCGCGGGCCGGTCGTCGGTATCGCCGAGGCGGCCTTCCATGTCGCCAGCATCGTGGCGACCCGCTTCTCGGTGGTCACCACGCTCGCCCGCACCAAGATCATCTGCGAGCACCTGCTGCAGGTTCACGGCTTCGAGCATCAGTGCCGCAAGGTCCGGGCTTGCGGGCTCGAGGTTCTCGAACTCGAGGAGACCGGCATGGCGGCCTGCCGTGACATCGTCGAGGAATGCCGCCGCGCCGTCGCCGAAGACGACATCGGCGCCATCGTGCTCGGCTGCGCCGGGATGGCCGACCTGGCCTCGCATATCCAGGAGCAGATCGGCGTTCCGGTCATCGAAGGCGTTACCGCTGCGACCAAGCTCATTGAAGGCATCGTCGCCCTGAGGCTCGGCACCAGCAAATTCGGTGACCTCGCCTATCCGCTGCCCAAGCGGCTGAGCGGATCAGTCAAGCATCTTGAAATCGCACCGCGCGACTAGGCCGGCGTCCGTCCGGAACAGGTAGAAAGGATCGAACAATGTCATACCCCCGCGATATGGTCGGCTACGGCAACAGGCCGCCGATGGCCAACTGGCCGAACGGCGCCAAGCTCGCGCTGCAGTTCATCGTCGCCTTCGAAGAGGGGTCCGAGAACTGCGTCCTGCACGGCGATGCCCATTCGGAGAACTTCATCTCCGACATCATCGGCGCGCCGCAACTGTTCGGCGTGCGCAACATGAACATGGAGTCGCTCTACGAGTATGGAACGCGCGTCGCGTTCTGGCGGGTGTTCGACGAGTTCAAGCAGCGCGGCATCAACACCACTGTTCTGGCCAACGGCCTGGCGCTGCAGCACTACCCCGAGGCCGGCAAGATCATGCACTCCCTCGGCCACGAGATCGCCAGCCACGGCTGGAAGTGGATCGACCACCAGTGGATGGGCGAGGACACCGAACGCGCCCAGATGAAGCTTGCCATCGACACCATCACGCGGGTGACTGGCGAGCGGCCGGTCGGCTGGTACACCGGACGCTGCAGCCCCAACACGCTCAAGCTGGTGGTGGAGGAGGGTGGCTTCCTCTACGATTCCGACACCTATGCCGATGACCTGCCCTATTGGGAAAACGTCAACGGCAAGCAGCATCTGCGCATTCCCTACACACTCGAAGCCAACGACATGCGTTTCGTGGCGGCCGCCGGCTTCAACTCCGGCGACCAGTACTTCACCTATCTCAAGGACACGTTCGACGTGCTCTATCGCGAGAGCGACAGGACCCCACGGATGATGTCCACCGGGCTCCACCTGCGCATCGTCGGCCGTCCCGGGCGTTGGGCTTCGTTCCTGCGTTTCCTCGACTACGTCCAGAAGCACGAAGGCGTCTGGATCTGCCGGCGCGACGAAATCGCCCGCCATTGGCACAAGCACCATGCACCTGAGCGGCAGTAGCGGCGCAAGGCTCCGGGATAGCATCATGCCGACTTACCTCAACGAAACCGACGCCGGGCGGCGCATCATGCGGCGCTGCGACGAGCTTGGCAGCATCAGCGAGCCGGGCGTTGGCGTGACGCGGCTCTATCTGTCGCCGCAACATCGCACGGCCGCCGAAACCATTGCCGGATGGATGCACGATGCCGGCATGGACGCGCGTATCGACGAGGCCGGCAACGTCGTCGGCCGCTACCATTCCGAAAGCGGCGGCGGGCCCTATCTCGTTACTGGCTCGCATATGGACAGTGTTGTCCATGCCGGCCGCTATGACGGTCCGCTCGGCGTGATCACCTCGCTCGACTGCGTTGCCGTGCTCAACGGTCGCGGCCGCCGCCTGCCGTTCGGTATCGAGGTCGTCGCCTTCGGCGACGAGGAGGGTACGCGGTTCCGGACGACGCTCGCCGGAAGCCGCGCGATCACGGGACAGTTCGGTGACGACCTGTTCAACGCCAAGGATGCGCACGGCATCAGCCTTCGCGAGGCCATGATCGCGTTCGGTCTCGATCCCGAGGCCGTCGCCAGTGCAGCCCATCGGCCGGGCGACATGATCGGCTATGTCGAGCTTCATATCGAGCAGGGACCAGTGCTCCAGGCTGAGGGTTTGTCGGTCGGCGTGGTGACCGCGATCAGCGGCCAGACGCGCGCCGTCGTGACGCTCACGGGTGCGGCCAATCATGCCGGCACGGTGCCTATGGGCATGCGCAAGGATCCGCTCCTGGCAGCAGCCGAGATCGCGCTGGCGGTCGAGCGCATCGCCTCGGTCCATCCCCATACGGTGGGCACAGTCGGCTTCGTCAAGGCCGACCCGGGACTGATCAATGTCATCCCGGGCGAGGTCTCTTTGACCGTCGACCTGCGCTCGCAGGCTGACGGTGTCCGCCACGCTGCCTTCGACGAACTCGGCGTCGCTGCCCGGGCCATCGCGGCAAGGCGCGGAGTGGAGATCGACATCGACAAGATCCTCGATCTCAAGTCCTGCCCATGCGCGCCCGATTTCGTCGACCGTATCGCGGCCGCCGTCGAAGCGGCCGGAACGCGCCCTCTGCGCCTGCCCAGCGGTGCCGGCCACGACGGCATGGCGATGAGCGGGATCACCGATATCGGCATGATCTTCGTTCGCTGCAAGAACGGCATCAGCCATTCGCCGGAGGAGTCGGTCACCGCGGCAGACGTTGCAACGGGGGCGGCTGTGCTCTTGCATTTCATCGAGAATTTTCAGGGAAAACCCTAATGGAACCGAACCCTATCAAAAAAAGCCCCGGCCTCGGTTCAGAGAGTCTGCTGGATTACATCCGTTCGCATCGTGACGACCAGGTGCGCATGCTGGCGGAGCTGGTCAAGGTGCCGTCTGACAACCCGCCCGGAGATTGCGCAGCGCATGCCGATCGCGCTGCCCAATTGTATGAAGGCCTTGGTTTCACCGTCGAGCGACACAAGGTGCCCGATGCGCTGGTTGCGAGCGTCGGCATGATCAGTGCCACCAACCTGATTGTCCGCCATAGGTTTGGGCCCGGTCCGACGATCGCGCTCAATGCGCATGGAGACGTCGTGGCGCCTGGCGAAGGCTGGACCGTCGATCCCTACGGCGCCGAGATCAAGGATGGCTGGATGTACGGCCGGGGCGTGGCAACCTCGAAGTCCGACTTTGTCACCTATGCCTATGCGCTGCTGGCGCTGCGCGCATTGGGCGAGAAGCTGTCGGGCACGATCGAGATCCACCTGACCTACGACGAAGAGGTCGGCGGCGACATTGGCCCGCTCCATCTGCTTCAGCAGGGTTTGACCAAGCCGGACTATGCGATCTGCGCCGGCCTGTCCTACGGCGTCGTCACTGCCCACAATGGCTGCTTGCATCTCGACATCGACGTCCGTGGGAAGTCCGCCCATGCGGCGCGGCCCGAAACGGGCATCGACGCACTTGAGGCGGCAACGCACATACTGAGCCGGCTCTATTCGTTGCGCTCGGGTTTTTCCGAGCAGCGCTCGTCGGTCGAAGGCATCACCACGCCATCGCTGGTGGTGGGGCTTATCTCCGGCGGCATCAACACCAATGTCGTGCCCGACAAGATCGTGATGCGCGTCGATCGCCGGATGATCCCGGAAGAGAACGGTCCGGAGGTGGCGCGCGACCTGATCGCCTTCATTGAGGCGACCGCGCGCGAGATGCCGGGCGTCGAGTGCCATGTCCGCCAGTTGATGCTGGCCAATCCGCTGAAGCCGCTCGTCGGGCAGGAGCGCCTGGCCGGTGCCTTGCAGAGGCATGCCTCGGAGTTGGCCGGCGAGGCCGTCCCGACGCATGGCGTGCCGCTCTACACCGATGCGCGGCACTACAGCAATGCCGGCATTCCGACCGTGTTGTACGGCGCCGGTCCGAACGATGCTCGAGGCCAATGCGCACCGTGCCGACGAAAAGCTCAAGATCGACGACCTCGTCCTGGCAACCAATGTGGTGACGCTGGCGCTTTACGACATGCTCACCGGCAACGCCTGACGATTTGTGGCTTGGGCATTCGAACAAGACGGTAGGCGGTCATGGACCGCCTTCCTGCCGGCAATGGCTCGGAACACGCTGTACACGGACACTCCTCTCCTTCGCGGC
Source organism: Aminobacter sp. BA135 (assembly GCF_050859125.1). Classification (NCBI taxonomy): domain Bacteria; kingdom Pseudomonadati; phylum Pseudomonadota; class Alphaproteobacteria; order Hyphomicrobiales; family Phyllobacteriaceae; genus Aminobacter; species Aminobacter sp. BA135. The sequence goes on along the minus strand of NZ_CP139573.1, from coordinate 153,276 downwards.
AGATACGCAGAGCCGCGTTGCCTTTCCCGAGCTGTCAGGATATCTCTATGGGACTGGAAACAGTGGCGTTTCCCAAATCTCCCAAAGCAGACTCCGCCCGGCTCGCGCCGATGACCGGGTAGTATTCTATCGACCTGCTCAATAGGTGGCTTATAGCGCATGGCGACTGGTGACTGGCGGATTGGCGTCCTGTTTTCCAACAGCGGAGTGACCGCGGCGGCCGAGACGGCCGAAGCGAACGCGACGCGCCTTGCGATCGAGGAGATCAACGCGGCCGGCGGCGTTCGTGGGCGGCAGATAAAGGCGGTCTTCTACGATCCGGAATGCTCGGCCAAAAAGTACCAGGAACTCGCCGTTCGCCTCCTCGCCGAGGACGGCATCAAGATCATCTTCGGCTGCTACATGTCGTCGGCGCGCAAGGCCGTCCTGCCGGAAATCGAAGCCTATCGCGGCATGCTGTTTTACCCGACCTTCTATGAGGGGTTCGAGTATTCGACGCGTTGCTTCTATACCGGTTCGTCGTCGAACCAGAACGCGGTCCAGCTCGCGCGCTATCTGATCGACAACTACGGCACGCGCTTTCTGCTGGTCGGCTCCAACTACGTCTTCCCCTACGAATACAACCGCGTCGTCATGGACCTTGTCATGAGAGCCAAGGGGACCATTCTCGACGAGCTCTATGTGCCCGTTGAACCGGTGCGCAAGGATTTCAATCGTGTCATCAAGCAGATCAGCAAGCTGAAGCCGGACATCGTTGTGTCGACGGTCGTCGGCACGGGTGCGGTCATGCTCTATGAGGCCTACAAGGAAGCCGGTTTCGACGTCGCCACGATGCCGATCGCCAGCCTGACGACAACGGAAGCGGAAGTCGCCGAGATGGCGCCTGACATCGCGGCGGGACACCTGACCTCGGCGTCGTTCTTCGAGACGCTCGACACGCCGCAGGCGCGCCGATTCGTATCGTCCTTCAAGCAGCGGTTCGGCGCCGACGCCCCTGTTACGGCGGGCGCCGAGGCTGCCTATTTCCAGGTTCATCTCTATGCCAAAGCGCTGGAGCTGGCCGGTACGGACGAACCGGAAGCGCTGGCCAAACATCTCGCCGGGCTGGAGTTCGACGCGCCGCAAGGGCGGATACGCATCGACCCCGACAACCACCACACCGAATTGTGGTCGCGCATCGGGCGGGTCAATGACGACGGCAAGTTCGACATTATCTGGCAATCCGAAACGAGGATCAGGCCCGACCCCTACTTCGTCACGGCGACATTCGATGATTGGATGAGCAAACCCCATCAGCTGAAACGCAAGGCTTAGCGGATCGTTCTCGGTGGCAACCAGCATTCTCCAGGACCTGAAGGGCCTGCGCGTCCAAGTCATCCACCCGCCAGATGCGGCGGGGCTGGCGCTGGTCGAGCATCTCAGGCGCATCGGCTGCAGTTGCGAAACGACATGGCCCTTGCCCGATGCGATAAACCCGTCGGCGGTGGTGGTGCTGGTGTCGATCGAGCAGGAGAACCGTGACAAGATCCTGAGCCTGTTCCGGCCGGTGGAGCCATCCGATCCCGCCTTGATTGCGGTCGTCACTTATGAGGATCCAAGCACGCTGCAGGTGGTGCTGGAGTGCGGGGCGCTGGCGGTCATCGAGCGGCCGATACGCCCGTTCGGCCTGTTGACCAATTTGACCATCGCGCGCGCGCTCTGGCTCGAGCGGCAGAACGCCAGCAAGCGCATCCGCAAGCTTGAGCGCAAGCTTGCCGGCAACAACCGCATCCTGCGTGCGAAGAACATTCTCATGGAAACGCAAGGGCTTAGCGAGCAGGACGCGTATGAGAACATCCGCCGGCAAGCGATGGCGAAACGCGTGCCAATGGACGATCTGGCGAGTGCGATCATCAACGCGCATGAGCTCTTGACGTTCAAGGACATGCGTGACTAATATGAAAAATAATTGACGCCGGGTGAACCTCGGATGTCGATACGGTGTGAGACAATGTGGTCCGCGCCGAGTGGCTATGTAGCCCGCAAGCTCCTCGTCGGAGTTGGCGGGCTTTTTTGTTTTTCGGCTCCCGACAAGGCCGTTGGCAGCCGTTGGTTCGATTTGCAGCACTTTCTTGACGCTCTTTGGTCAGCGCGTGCGAACGCGTGCGCGGCTCCGTTTTGTCCGATGTCTGGAGACATGCTGCCCTACTTGTGAAAGGATTCACTAAGTAACGTCGCAAAAGAAAATACTATCAGAATATTTACTTGCAATTCTGCACAGTAAAATGTGCTGGATATAGACGTATACGTGTCGAATAATTTGGTATGATGAAAAATATACTTATAGATGTATTGACTATTAGGAGTTTCTAATAAAGCGTGCAGGTGGTCGCGAATGGGGCGGCTTCACAAAAATCAACGCACAACGATGCGAACAGGAGGACCTATGAAGAACCATGATCGGCGTACATTTCTGAAAGCGTCGGGCCTCGCGGCAATCGGGCTGGCCGCTCCTTCAATCCTGCGTCTCGGCGACAAGGCCTGGGCAGCCGACGAGATTCCCGTCGGCATCATGTATTCACTGACCGGAACCACCGCGATCGTCGAGAAATCGATGAACCAGTGCGCCCAGATGGCAATTGACGAAATCAACGCCAAGGGCGGTGTTCTTGGTCGCAAGCTGCGCGCAATCATCGAAGATCCGGCGTCCGAGCCGCGCATCTACAGCGAAAAGGCCCGCAAGCTGACGATTGAGGACCAGGTCCCGGTGATCTTCGGCTGCTACACCACCGCCAGCCGCAAGGCGGTGCTGCCGGTCGTCGAGCGGCGCAAGGGCCTGCTCGTCTGGCCGACCTGGTACGAAGGCGAGGAGTGCTCCAAGAACGTGCTCTATGCCGGCTCCGCTGTGCCCAACCAGCAACTGGAAAACTCGCTGCCGTGGCTGCAGAAGAGCCTGGGCAAGAACAAGGTGTTCATCGTCGGCTCCGACTATGCGTTTCCGCGCGGAATGGCCAAGACATCGAAGACGATCTGCGAAAAGATCGGCATGCAGGTGGTCGGCGACGAGTACCTGCCACTCGGCCACACCGAGTGGGCGTCGATGGTCTCCAAGATCGGCTCGAGTGGGGCCGACGTGATCTTCTCCAACGTGGTGGGTGACTCGATCGTCGCCTTCTACAGGGAGCTGCGCAACCAGGGCTACGATTTCGACAAGCTGCCGCTCTGCGCTTCGACGACGACGGAAGTCGAGATCAAGGCGATGGGCCCGGAATACGCGCTCGGAAGCTATGTTTCGCTGCCCTATTTCCAGACCGTCGACACGCCGCAGAACAAGGTTTTCGTCGAGGCGTTCAAGGCCTACGCCGGCGCCGACGCCGTAACCCACGCGGCGATGGAGGCGGTCTATATCGGCGTCAACATGTGGGCGATGGCCGCGGAAAAGGCAGGCGACCTCGCGCCCGATGCGATCGTCGCCAATGCCGGCGGTCTGTCCTTCGATGCACCCCAGGGCAAGGTCACCATCGACCCCGACAACCTGCACAGCTACCTGACGCCGCGCATCGGCAAGACCCGCGCCGACGGCCTGCTCGACATCGTCGACCAGTACGCCGAACCGCTGGTGCCGCTGCCCTATTCCAGCGTCGGTGAGACAGCCGACAAGCGGGTCTGCACGACGAGCGGGGCAACACTCTAGTCCCGGACTGCCAGCTGTGCCGGCGCGGAATCCGCGCCGGCACGCCCCCCCGACCAACGCGGATGGAAGCGGCATGGAAACCTTTGTCATCGGCCTGAGTATCGCATCGATCTTGTTCATGGTCGCCCTTGGCCTGGCGATCATCTACGGCACCATGAACGTCATCAATCTCGCCCATGGCGAGATGGTGATGATCGGCGCCTACACCACGGTGCTGGCGACCAAGCATCTCGGCTTCAACATCTATCTCTGCCTGCCGCTGGCGTTTCTGGTGACGGCGACATTCGGTCTGATCATCGAACGCACCGTGGTGCGCAGGCTGTACGGCCGACTGCTCGATACATTGCTGGCGACGTGGGGGATCGCGCTCATCCTGCAGCAGCTGATCCGAATCCATTTCGGGCTCGGCCTGTTCGGCGTCGAGATCGACGGTCTGGGCTCCGACCTGCAGAACGTTCCGGTTCCTGCCGAACTGCAGCAGGCCATTCAACTGTTCGGCGCCAATATCCCGGTCTACAGGGCCTTCGTCTTCGTCACCGCGCTAGCGCTCGGCGCCATCACCTGGCTTGTGATGTACAGGACGCGCTTCGGCAGCCAGTTGCGCGCTGTTTCGGTCGCCCGGAACACCGCCGCGGCCTGCGGCATCAACGACAAGCGCGTCAACATGCTGGCCTTCGCCTATGGCTCCGGCCTTGCCGGCATCGCGGGGGTTCTGGTGTCCGGCTTCAAGACCGTGTCGCCCGACATGGGCACGCCCTATGTCGTCGACGCCTTCCTTGTCGTCGTCGCCGGCGGTGTCGGTCATCTGCTCGGCACCTTCGCCTCGGCAGGCATTCTCGGCGAAGTCCAGAGTTTCGTCGCCACCTGGGCAAACGACGTTTACGGACGGACGGTCCTGTTTGCCGTCGTGATCTTCATTCTCCTCTTCAAGCCTCAGGGCCTCTTTGTCACCAAGAGCCGCTGAGCTTGGCTGCAACATGGACGAGCGCATGACTTACCGCACCGCTTCCATCATCGCCTACATCGCCTTCTTCGCCGTTGTGCTCGCGCTTCCGCTTGTGCTCAACAGCTTCTGGACCAACCGCGTCGCGATCTATCTGGTCTATTCGATCTGCGCGATCGGCATCAGCATGTCGTGGGGCTATGCCGGCATCCTCAGCCTCGGGCAGGGCCTGTTCTTCGGCATGGGCGCCTACATGCTGGCGATGTCGCTGACGCTTGCCGTGCCGGAAAACAATCCGGTGCCGCAGCTGATGCTGCTCAACATGGAGCCCAATGCGGTTCGTGACCTGTGCTGCGTCACGACGGGATCGTTCCTGTGGATCCCGTTCCGTTCGGTGGCGGTCGGCATGATCGCGGGCATCGTCGTGCCCTGCATCCTGGCCGCCGGCATCGGCTACGTCATGTTCAAGCGGCGCACGACCGGCGTCTATGTCAGCATCATCACGCTGGCCTTCGCGCTGATCGGGCAATTGCTCATCATCAACAACCAGCCGCTGACCGGCGGCTTCAACGGGTTGGCGGACCTTGCGCTGCTTGAGATCGGCGGCTTTGAATTCGACCCCTACGGACCGAGCGCCTATTATGCCGTTGCGCTGACGTTGATCGCGGTGATCCTGCTCGCCCGCTACATGCTGACCGGACGTATCGGCCAGGTGCTCAAGGCCATTCGCGAGGACGAGGCGCGTGCGCGTTATCTCGGCTACGACGTCGAGAACTACAAGCTCTTCATCTTCTGCGTCTCGGCCGGCGTCGCCGGCCTGGCGGGAATGCTGTTCACGGTCACCTCGGAATTTGCCACGCCGTCGCTGATGGCGACGTCGCTCAGCATCTCGATGGTGATCTGGGCGGCGACCGGCGGCCGCGCCTCTTTGCTCGGGGCCTGCATCGGAGCGCTGATCGTCAACTTCGTCGGCTCGCTGGCCAGCGAAAGTGCGACTTTCCAGCCGGTGTGGCCTATCATCCTGGGGCTGCTTTTCGTCGTCGTCGTGCTGTTCATGCCGAACGGAATAGCCGGGATCTTCAAGGCTTTCATCGATCGTCCCGGCAAGGCTGAGCGTCTCGGCGGAGCCAAGCTCTCCGGCAAGACCGAGCGCCCCGACAAGGCCGAGCTTCTCGTCAAGTCTGAGCTGTCGGCAAGGGAGGCGTAACCGATGAATGCCGTTCATAGGCCATCCCAAGCAGGCGCGGTGTCGACTGCACCGATCCTGCGGACACAAAACCTTACCGTGCGCTTCGATGAATTTCCCGCCGTGCGCGACGTCGACCTGTCGATCGCCGATGGCGAGCTCAGGGTGATCATCGGCGCTAACGGCGCCGGCAAGTCGACCTTGCTGGATCTCCTGTGCGGCAAGACGCTGCCGTCCGAAGGCGAGATCTGGCTGCGCGACCGCAACATCACCGGCATCGGCGAGGCCGCAATCGCCCGCAGCGGCGTCGGTCGCAAGTTCCAGACGCCGACGGTGTTCAAGGACATGACGGTGCTGGAAAACCTGCAGGTGGCGAGCAATCGCCGTGTCCGCGTCTTCGAGAACCTGTTCGAGCGGGTGAAAGGGAGGCCGAGCGACAAGGAGGTAGCGGTTGCCGAGCGTACCGGGCTTCTCGGCTCGATGAAGCGCAAGGCCTCGGAGCTGTCGCACGGCCAGCTGCAATGGCTCGAACTGGCGATGGTGTTGAGCCAGGAACCCAAGATCATCCTGCTCGACGAGCCGGCCGCTGGCATGACGGCGGCCGAAACCGACAAGACGGCGGAGCTTTTGCTCGATCTCGCCGGCGGTCACACCGTGTTGGTGATCGAGCACGACATGGCCTTCGTCCGCCGCATCTGCCGGACCATCACCGTGATGCACCAGGGAGCGGTGCTTGCCGAGGGAACCGCCGAGGAGATCGAACAAAACCCCGCGGTGATCGAGGCCTATCTAGGATCGGCGACACTCAGCCATGCTTAAGTTCAAAGACCTCAACGCGTTCTACGGAACCAGCCACATCATCCACGATCTCAACCTTGAAATCCGCGAGGGCGAGGTCTTCTGCATCATGGGCCGCAACGGCGTCGGCAAGACGACGCTGCTGCGCAGCCTGCTCGGCATCGGCGTGCAGACCAAAGGCGCCATCGAGTTCGAAGGCGCCGACATCAGCGGCGACCTGACCTACCAGCGGGCACGGCGCGGCATCGGCTACGTCCCGCAGGGGCGCGAGATCGTGCCTGGTCTCAGCGTGCTCGATAACATCCTGCTCGGCTGCAACGCGCGCACGGATGGCCAGACGTCGGTGCCGCCGCTGGTCTGGACGCTGTTTCCGTTCCTGAAAGACCACCTCCACCGGCGTGGCACCAACCTCTCGGGCGGACAACAGCAGCAGCTGGCCATTGCCCGTGCGCTCGCCACCGATCCGAGCATCCTGGTTCTCGACGAGCCGACCGAGGGTATCCAGCCCAACATCGTCGAGCACATCGAGGAGGCCATCGTATCGCTCAACCGTGACCATGGCCTGACCATCATCCTGGTCGAGCAGAAGATACGCTTCGCCCGCACCGCGGCGCATCGTTTCGCCATTCTCGAGAAGGGACAGATCGCGGCGGCCGGCGACACCGCCGATCTCAGCAATGAACTGATCCACAAGCATATGGGCCTCTAGCGGCGAACGCGACCGGCGGTCCGAAACGTCAAGCGCAGAAAGGATTTTGAGATGCTCCGAGTTGAAGGCGTGCTTGGCAGCCGAAGCGATCCGGCAATGCATGAGGCGATCCATCATCTCGAACACCACCACGCCGTGGAGTTCGTGACGGTGGCCGTCGGCGATCTCGACCGCCGGCGGCTGATGGCGCGAACCGACAAGGGTGAGGAGGTGGCGATCACCTTGCCGCGCGACCAGAAACTGCATGACGGCGCCGTGCTGGTGCTCGACCATCATCGCGCCGTGATCGTACGCGCTGGCGAGCAACGCTGGCTGAGATTCACGCCGCGTTCGGCAAGAGACGCGCTTGAACTCGGCTATCACGCCGGCAACCTGCACTGGCGGGTGCGTTTCGACGGCGAGCATCTGCTCGTCGCCCAGGATGGTCCGGCTGCGGCCTACGCCGCGCGCATCGAGCCGCTCATCTCGGGTGGCCGCGTCGAGATGACCGAGGAGGCCGAATGAGCGTTCCATCGGCACATCTGCTCGTCGCCCTGCAGCATGCAGACGGGCAGTTCCCTTCCGGCGGCTTTGCCTTCTCGCAGGGGCTGGAGGCCTCGTCCACGCTTGCCGGAAAACTGGGTGCCTTCGACTTCGCTGCTTTCGTCGACATCCAGATCCGCCATCGCTGGGCCGATGCCGACCGTGTCGCGCTGGTTCGGGCCCACCGGCTCGGCGGCGATCTCGAGGCGTTGGCCGAACTCGACCGCGAGGTCGAGGCCTCGACCTTCGTCGAGGGGCTGCGCTCGGGCTCGCGCCGCAACGGCATGGCGCTTCTGACCACGCATGAGCGGATCGGAACCCGCGGCGCTGCCGCCTATCGCGCCATGGTCCGCAAGGGCGAAGCCTGCGGCCACCTGCCGGTCGTCCAGGGCCTCGCCTGGCAGGCGCTCGACCTTGACGAGGCGAGTGCCGTAGCGATCGGCGGTTACCAGATGGTGGCGTCGCTTTCGACTGCCGCCGTGCGGCTTGGCGTGATCGGCCATCGACGCCCAGAAGGTTGTCTCACGCGCTTTGCCTGCCATCGAGGCCGCGGCCCGCTTGCCTGTCGGCGACGACGAACCGCTGCGGTCGTTCACGCCGCTCTGCGAGATCGCGGTCGCCATGCATGGCGCTTCGGGCCAGCGCCTGTTTTCGAATTGAGGAGCACCCACGATGTTGCTGACACCGACCGAACTCGAGCGCCTGACGATCTATACGGCGGCCGAACTGGCGCGCAAGCGGCGGGCCAAGGGGCTCCTGCTCAACTATCCCGAAGCGGTGGCGATCATCACCGACGAGATCCTTGAAGGTGCCAGGGAAGGGCGCTCGGTCGCCGAGATGATGTCGATCGGCTCGGCCATCCTGACCCAGGCCGATGTCATGCCCGGGATCGCGGCAATGCTGCCGATGCTGCAGGTTGAGGCGACGTTCCGGGACGGCACCAAGCTGGTCACCGTGCATGAGCCCCTGCGCCCGGCGGCGGGTGCAGCGGCCGACGACGTCGAACCTGGGGCAATCGTCGCCGAGGATGGCGACATCGAGCTCAATGCCGGACGCCGCAAGCTGACGCTGAAGGTCGTCAACACCGGTGACCGGCCGGTGCAGATCGGCAGCCACTATCATTTCTTCGAGGTCAACAAGGCGCTCGACTTCGACCGGGCGGCTGCCTTCGGCATGCGTCTCGACATCGCCGCCGGTACCGCCGTTCGCTTCGAGCCGGGTCAGGAGAAGGATGTGCCGCTGACCACCTTTGGCGGACAGCAGCAGCTTTCCGGCCTCAACGGACTGTCGAACGGCTCGGCCAACGATCCGGCGGCCAAGGCCGCGGCTCTTGAGAATGCCCGCGCCCGCGGCTTCCGCGGCGCCTGAGGGGAGGAACGATCATGGCAACCCTGTCACGCCGCGACTATGCGGCAATGTATGGCCCAACCACCGGTGATGGCTTCCGTCTCGGCGACACCTCGCTCGTCGCCGTCGTCGAAAAGGATTTCGCAGTCTATGGCGACGAATGCCTGCATGGCGGCGGCAAGACGCTGCGCGACGGCGCCGGCCTCGCCGCCGGCGTCACCAGCGCCGAAGGCGCGCTCGACTTCCTGTTGTGCAACGTCACGGTGATCGATGCCGTCGTCGGCATCGTCAAAGGCGATCTCGGCATCCGTGACGGCAAGATCGTCGGCATCGGCAAGGCCGGCAATCCGGCCACCATGGACGGCGTCGACCCGCGCCTCATCGTCTCGGCGGCGACCACCGTGCGCGACTGCGAAGGCCTGATCGCAACTGCCGGTGCGCTCGACGTCCATGTCCATTTTGACAGCGCACAGCTCTGCGACCATGCAATCGCCTCCGGCATCACCACCATGCTCGGCGGCTCGCTGGGTCCGATTACGGTCGGCATCGACTGCGGCGGCCCGTTCAACGTCGGCAAGATGCTGCAGGCGGCCGAGCACTGGCCGATCAATTTCGGCTTCCTCGGCCGAGGCAATTCGCACCGACCTGCGTCGCTCGTCGAGCAGATCGAGACCGGCTGCCTCGGCCTCAAGCTGCACGAGGACTGGGGCACCATGCCGGCCTCGATCGACACCTGCCTGACGGTGGCCGACGAGCTCGATTTCCCGGTCCAGATCCACACCGACACGCTGAACGAGTCCGGCTTCCTCGAGGATACGCTCGCCGCCATCAACGGCCGCACCATCCACATGTACCATACCGAGGGGGCAGGGGGCGGGCATGCGCCCGACATCATCAGCGTTGCCGGCGTGCCGTGGTGCCTGCCGTCATCGACCAACCCGACCAACCCCTACACGATCAACACTTTCGACGAACATCTCGACATGACGATGGTGTGCCACCATCTCAACCCGGCCATCCCAGAGGATGTCGCCTTTGCCGAAAGCCGAATCCGCGCCCAGACCATTGCCGCCGAGGACATCCTCCATGACATCGGCGCGATCTCGATGCTTGGCTCCGACAGCCAGGGCATGGGCCGTATCAACGAGGTGATCTGCCGGACCTGGCAATTGGCCGACAAGATGAAGAAGCAGCGTGGCCGCTTGCCCGAGGAGGCGACGCGTTTCGGCGACAACGAGCGCATCAAGCGCTATGTCGCCAAATACACCATAAATGCCGCGCGTACCTTCGGCATCGCGGAACATGTCGGCTCGCTCGAAGACGGCAAGATGGCCGACATCGTCATCTGGCGCCCGGCCTTCTTCGGCATCAAGCCGGAGCTCGTCATCAAGGGCGGCTTCATTGCCTGGGGCGCGATGGGCGACAGCGCTGCTTCGCTGATGACCTGCGAGCCGCTGCTGCTGCGTCCGCAATGGGGTGCCTTCGGCCGGGCCAAGCAGGCACTGTCGGCATGCTTCGTCAATCCGCTCGCCATCGAGCGCGGACTGGCCGGGACGCTCGATTTGAAGAAGGCATTGCTGCCCTCACGCGGCAATCGCACCCTGTCGAAGAAGGACATGCTGCACAATGACGCCTGTCCCAACATCCGCGTCGATCCGCAGACATTCGACGTCTTTGTCGATGGTGAGCTGGCGACATGCGAGCCGGCTTACGAGTTGCCGTTGACCCAACGCTACATGCTGAGGTGACATCATGGACACCAGGACGACCTCAATGAATCCGCCTCCCTCGCGCGTCGGCGCCGCCCGCATCGGCATCGGCGGTCCCGTCGGCTCCGGCAAGACCGCGTTGATCGAACGGCTGATCCCGGCCTTTGCGGCGCGCGGCGTGTCGCTGGCGATCGTCACCAACGACCTTGTCACCGCCGAGGACGCCGAGCGCATCCGCCGCTCGGGCCTGATCGACCCGGCGCGCGTCGCGGCTGTCGAGGCGGGCGCGTGCCCGCACACCGTCATTCGCGAGGATCCCACCCTCAACATCGCCGCCGCCGACGATCTCGAGGCGCTGTTCCCGGATGTCGAGCTGATCCTGATCGAAAGCGGCGGCGACAATCTCGCCTCGACCTTTTCGCTCGACCTCGTCGACTGGTGGATGTTCGTCATCGATGTTGCCGGCGGCGATGACATTCCGCGCAAGAACGGCCCCGGCGTGCTCAAATGCGATCTGCTGGTCGTCAACAAGACCGACCTTGCCCCTTATGTCGGCGTCGACCTCGCGGCGATGGCAGCACAGGCTGCCACCGCGCGCGCCGGCCGGCCGATGGCGCCCACAAACTGCCGCAGCAATGAAGGGGTCGACACGATCGCCGACCGCATCCTCTCGGACGTGTTGTTCAGATGACCAGCCACTGGCCACAACTGCGCCCCGAGCATGCCACGCCGCATCCGCGCCAGGCCGGGGCGCGCAACGGCCGCTTCGAGCTGTCGCTGTCCCGTCATGGCGCGCGTACGCATATCGGGCGCCAGTACGTCTCCTACCCGTTCCACATGACGCGGCCGTTTGCATTCGATGTCGCCATCCCGTCCCTGCTCACCGTCTACCAGCAGTCTTCCTCGGGCGGGCTTTACCGGGACGACAGGCTTTCGAGCCGCTTCGATGTTGGGACGGGCGCCGCCGGCCACGTCACCACCCAGGCGGCCACGGTCGTTCACGACTGTTACGGCCAGCCGGCTCACCAGACGACCGAGATCGTGCTGCAGGAAGGGGCGTTCCTGGCGCTGACCCCCGATCCGCTGGTGCTGTTTCCCGGTGCCGCGTGTTCGAACATCACCCAGGCCCGGCTCGCGCCCGGTGCGGTGCTGTTGCTGTCCGACGCCTTCGCCCTGCACGACCCGCAGGCGCGCAACCGTCCGTTCGAGAAGTTGGAGGCGAAGGTCGAGATTCGGAACGCCGACGGAGGGCTGCTCGTGCGCGACAATCTTGACATCGCCGGAGCGGACCTTGCCGGACCCACTTCCCCCGTCGGCGGATGGAAAGTCGTGTCCAGTTTCATGCTCGTTGGCGCGCCTGACCGGCTGCCAACTGTCGATGAGCTCGCCGGCCTCGGTCGAGCGGAACGCCAGATAGCCGGTGTCACCGCGCTGCCCAATGGAGCTGGCTGGGGCGTGCGCTGCCTGGCGGCGGACGCGATCGCCGCGCGCACCATTGCCGAAGATCTCTTTGCGCTCGCCGTGGTTGCGGCCTTCGGACAGCAACCTGCGCGGCGGCGCAAATGACGACCAATTCGCATCTGATCTGTGAATGATGAAAGGAACAGGATCATGAACAGCAAATCTCTCATTCGGACAGCGGCACTGGCCGCCTTCTTACTGGCGCCCGGTCTCGCCAGTGCCCACACCGGCATCGGCCATGTCGAAGGTTTCGCCCACGGCTTCGTCCATCCGCTCGGCGGGCTCGACCATGTGCTCGCCATGGTGATGGTTGGGCTCTTTGCCGCCCAGCTAGGCGGCCGGGCCCGCTGGCTCGTTCCGGCAAGCTTCGTGTCCGTGATGATCGTGGGTGGCGCACTTGGTCTTGCCGGCATTGCCGTGCCGTTCGTCGAACTCGGCATCGGCCTGTCGATCGTCGTTCTCGGTGGTGTCGTCGCCTTCAACCTGCGCGCCGGAGTGGCAGCGGCCATGGCGCTGGTCGGCTTCTTCGCGGTCTTCCATGGCTATGCCCACGGCGCCGAGATGCCCGAAAGTGCCAGCGGCCTGGCCTATGGCGCAGGCTTTGTGCTGGCGACGGCGATGCTGCACGCGGCCGGACTTGGCTTCGGCCTGGCTCTCGACGGCAAGGCCGGCGTACGTGGAGCGGTCGTGGTCCGTTCGCTTGGCGCGCTCGCCGCTTTCGGCGGTATAGGCGTGGTGACCGGCCTCGTCTGAAACAGGCAGTTTCAGCGGCCGCCCCCACGGGGCGGCGGCTGCAGGCTTAAAAGCAACGAGGTGCCAGGATGAGCAGTTCAGTTCTCACGCGTCCGGCTCGTGCCGCGGGCTTCCTTGCGCGCGGAGCTACGGCATTCGCCAGGACGGCCGCGCCGGCTGCGCTTCAGCAGGATCCGCACGCGGTCCGGGCACCCAGCGAGAACGAACTGCAGGCCGCGATCGGGCGCGAGGTACGGGCCTGCCGCAAGCGCCGCGGCATGACGGCAACCGAGCTTGCGGGGGTGGCAAACATCTCGGTCGGTATGATGTCGAAAATCGAAAACGGTGTCATCTCGGCGTCGCTGACCACGCTGCAGGCCCTGTCTCAGGCGCTTGGCGTACCGATGACTGCGCTGCTCAGAAGCTTCGAGGACGAGCGCAGCGCGGTCTTCGTCCGGGCGGGCACAGGCGTCGAGGTGGAGCGGCGCGGCACCCGCGCCGGCCACCATTACAATCTGCTCGGCTACATCGGCTCGTCATCCAGCACTGTCTCCGTCGAGCCCTATCTCATCACCTTGACCAGCCACACCGACACCTTCCCGCTGTTCCAACACGCGGGTATGGAATTCCTCTATCTGCTCGAGGGCGAGATCACCTATCGCCACGGCCCGACGCTCTATCACATGTCGCCCGGCGACAGCTTGTTCTTCGAAGCCGACACCCCACACGGTCCCGAACAACTGACAAAGCTGCCGATAAGATTTCTGTCGATCATCTCTTATCCGCAGGGCGGAGAAGACTGACTTGCCACATGGCTGGTGTCGGTGGTCCCCTTACCGGACCTGCGCCTGGACCACCGTCACCGCGATCATGTGAAAGGCGTCCTCTGCCGTGCAGCCGCGAGAGAGGTCGTTGGCCGGCTTGGCCAGGCCCTGGAGGATCGGGCCGATGGCGTTGGCGCCGCCGATGCGCTGGGCGATCTTGTAGCCGATATTGGCGGCGTCGAGATTGGGGAAGACGAAGACGTTGGCTTCGCCATGCAGCGCCGAATTGGGCGCCTTGGAGGCGCTGACGGCTTCGACGAAAGCGGTGTCGAACTGCAGCTCGCCGTCGATGACAAGGTCGGGGTCGGCGGCATGCGCCAGCCGGGTTGCCTCGACCACCTTGGAGACGCGCTCGTGGGCCGCACTGCCATTGGTCGAGAACGACAGCATCGCGACCTTGGCCGGTGCGCCGGCAAGCGCCTGGTAGGAGCGGGCGGACATGCGGGCGATGTCGGCGAGGCCGGCGGCATCGGGATCGACCACCAGGCCGCAGTCGGCGAAGACGAAGGCGCCCTTTTTGGCGTGATGGGGTTGGCACAGCATCATCAGGAAGAAGCTCGATACCAGCCCGACGCCGGGCGCCCTGCCGATGGTTTGCAACGCTGCACGTACGGTGTCGGCAGTGGTGGCGACGGCGCCGCCCACTGTGCCGTCGGCCTCGCCTTCGCGCACCATCATTGCGGCAAAGATCAGCGGCGAACGCAGCGCTTCTGCCGCCGTGGCCTCATCGACGCCCTTGCTTTTGCGAAGTTCGAAATAGGCGTTGGCGAGGCGAGGTGCGAGCGGGGAGGATGCGGGGTCCTCGATGCGGAGATCGAGGTGGCTCGCGCCTGCATTCGCAAGCGCCTGCTCGACAATGCGGTGGTTGCCGACCAGGGTGATCTCGGCGATGCCTTCACGCTTGGCCCTGACGGCGGCCTCGACGATACGCGGGTCCTCGCCTTCGGGGAGAACGATGCGCCTGGGGGCCTGTTTCGCCGTGGCGAGGATGCGTTCCAGCGGCTTCATCAGGCGTGCCCCAGATAATAGATGCCGGCGAGGATGAAGAGACCGATGAAGATGGTCTCGGCGACGATCAGGGCGACCGCGTCGCCGCCGACGTCGAGCACGCGACGCAACGAGGTCTTCATGCCGACAGCGACGATGCCGGCGAGCAAGGCCCAGCGCGACGTCTCCATGCCGACCTTCGATACCGCCTCCGGAACGAGGCCAAAGGAGTTGATGGCGGCGAGTATGAGGAAGGCGATGACGAAGCCGGGCAGCAGCGGCGGGCGCTTGCCGCTCTCACCGGCCGAGCCGACATTGCGGGTGGCGAGCGAGAAGATCAGCACCACGGGCGCCAGCATGGTAACGCGGATGAGCTTGACCAGCGTTGCCGTCTCACCCGCCTCAGGCGACACGGAGAAGCCGGCGCCGACGACCTGGGCGACGTCGTGGATGGTGCCGCCGAAGAAGATGCCGGTGGCGCGCGCGTCGAGGCCGATCCACTGCGCGATCATCGGGTAGAAGATCATGGCGAGTGTCGACAGCACCGTCACCGACAGCACGGTGAAGATCAGGTTGCGCTCGGAAAACTCGTTCTTGGGCAGGACTGCGGCGATCGCCATGGCCGCGGATGCGCCGCAGATGGCGACCGAGCCGGAGGTAATGAGGGCAAGGCGCCAGCCGCGGCCCAGAAGTTTGGCGGCGGCGAGGCCGAACAGGATGGTCGCGGCGATCGCGGCAATCAGAAGCAATATGGTGCTGGCGCCAAGCCCTATCAGCAAATCGACGCTGATGCGCATGCCGAGCAGGGCGACACCGATGCGCAATACTTTCTTGGCGCAGAAGTCGATGCCGGCGACGCAGCGTCCTTCCTCGGACAGGAAGTGGAAAGCGATGCCGAGCAGCAGCGCCATCAGCATCGCCGGCGCGCCGTAATGATCGGAGAGGAACTGTGCCGCGATCGCCACCGCAGCGGTGACGGCAAGGCCGGGCCAGTAGACCTGCACCACCGAAGGCAGGCCATTGAAGCGTTGTGTCGCAGCGGCGGTGTTCATTCAATCATTCCCGGATCATGAAACGTTGGCGTCCCGCCCGCCCGGCGAACCGGGCAGGCGGCCTTGTTGCGAAGTCAGGCGCGCTGTTGCGGGCGCATGTCGGCGCGGTCGATGCCAGCCACCGGCACCGGCTTCTTCATCGCGTCACGGCGGAAGGGCTCGCCCAGTTCCTGGTTGAGGATGACCTCGACGAAGGTGGTGATGCCCTTGGCCTGATCGTCGATGGCCTTGGCCAGCGCCTCGGTCAGCTTGGCCGTGGTGTCGACGACGACGCCCTTGAGACCACAGCCATCGGCCACCTTCGCGTAGCTGAGGTTGGGGTTGAGTTCGGTGCCGACGAAGTTGTTGGAATACCACAGCGTGGTGTTCCGCTTCTCTGCACCCCACTGGTAGTTGCGGAAGATCACCATGGTAATCGCTGGCCAGCCTTCACGGCCGATCGCGCCCATTTCGTTCATCGAGATGCCGAAGGCACCATCGCCGGCGAAGCCGACCACCGGCACGTCGGGGCAGCCGATCTTGGCGCCGACGATCGAGGGGAAGCCGTAGCCGCAAGGACCGAACATGCCCGGCGCGAGATACTTCCGGCCCTGTTCGAAGCTCGGATAGGCGTTGCCGATGGCGCAGTTGTTGCCGATGTCGGTTGAGATGATCGCTTCCTTGGGCAGGGCGGCCTGAATCGCACGCCAGGCCTGGCGTGGCGACATGCGGTCGGCCTCGCGCAGGCGGGCGGTGGCGTTCCATTCGGTGCCGACGTCGTCCTCTTCGTGGTCCATCGACGATAGCTGCTGCAGCCAGGCCGAGCGGTTCTGGTGGATCGCCGCCTTGCGCTGCTCGCGGCCTTCATTGCCGGCCGAGGGCGCCAGTTGCTCGAGGATCTGGCGGGCGACCTGCTTGGCGTCGCCGCAGATGCCGACGGAAACCTTCTTGGTCAGACCGATGCGATCGGCATTGATGTCGACCTGGATGATCGCGGCATTCTTCGGCCAGTAGTCGATGCCGTAGCCGGGCAAGGTCGAGAACGGGTTGAGGCGGGTGCCGAGCGCCAGCACCACGTCTGCCTTGGCGATCAGCTCCATCGCTGCCTTCGAGCCGTTGTAGCCGAGCGGTCCTGCGGCGAGACGGTGGCTGCCGGGGAAGGCGTCATTGTGCTGGTAACCGCAGCAGACCGGCGCGTCGAGACGCTCGGCCAGCGCCATGGATTCGTTGATGGCGTTGCCGATGACGACGCCGGCTCCGTTCAGGATGACCGGGAACTTTGCTTCCGACAGCAGGCGCGCTGCTTCCGTGATCGCCTGCGGGCCACCGGCGGGGCGCTCGAAACGCACGATTGAGGGCAGGTCGACGTCGATGACATGGGTCCAGAAGTCGCGGGGGATGTTGATCTGCGCTGGGGCGCAACCGCGCCAGGCCTTCTCGATGACGCGGTTCAGCACCTCGGGAATACGTGAGGGATCCCGCACCTCTTCCTGGTAGCAGACCATGTCCTCGAACATCGCCATCTGGTCGACTTCCTGGAAGCCGCCCTGGCCGATGGTCTTGTTGGCTGCCTGCGGCGTGACCATGAGCAGCGGCGTGTGGTTCCAGTAGGCTGTTTTCATCGCGGTGATGAAGCCCGTCACACCTGGGCCGTTCTGGCCGATGGCCATGGACATGGTGCCGGTGGCGCGGCTGAAGCCGTCGGCCATCATGCCGGCATTGGTCTCATGCGCGCAGTCCCAGAACTTGATGCCGGCCTTGGGGAACAGGTCCGACACCGGCATCATGGCCGAGCCGATAATGCCGAAGGCATGCTCGATGCCGTGCATCTGCAAGACTTTGACGAAAGCTTCTTCGGTGGTCATTTTCATTTTCTGGGTTCCTTTCGATGGGGGCAGGTCTGGTCTTGGGAGTCGGGTCCGATTTTCGGGCAGATGCGCTAGAGGATTTCGTCCTTGAGGTAATACCAGCGGTACATTCCCCACTGGCCGAGGCGCCGAAACGGTGTCAGCAACCCGTGGCTGGGCAATGGGGAGGTGAAGATCGGCAGGTCGAGTTCGCCGCCCTTGCCGGCGACCATCTGGGCCATGCGGCGGCCGGCCTGGGCCGAGTACATGACGCCGTTGCCGCCATAGCCCATGGCGTAGAACAGCTGTTGCTTGGGATCGGGCCGGAAGATGCGGGGCATCATGTCGTGGCTGACGTCGACCCAGCCCCACCAGGAGTAGTCAACCTCGATGCCGCGCAGGATCGGAAACTTGCGGTAGAGCCCTTCGAGCAGACGGTCGAGGTGACTTGCATTGACTGCGTCCCGCCCCGTGATGGCGCTGCGGCTGCCGATCTGCACACGCCCGTCGGGCAGCATCCGATAGTAGTGGCGCAGCGTGCGTGTGTCGGTGAGCGGGATGCGGGTCTGGAAGTTCAGCGTCTCACGCTCGCTGTCCGTCAGCGGCCGCGTCACGATCGAGTTGGACAGGATCGGCATCAGCCGATGGCGCGTCAGCTCGTGCAGGCCGGGCGAGGTGTAGCCGGCGGTGGCGATGCAGACTGCGCGCGCCCTGACGATGCCGCCCGGCGTGCGCAGGTGATGTATGCCGCCCTTGATTTCGCTGCCGAGGACCGGGCTTGAGGTGTGCACTTTCGCACCCAGCTTGCGGGCGAGCCTGAGATAGCCGAAGGCGAGCTTGGCGGCATGGATGCCCATGCCGTCGGGCTCGTACATCGCGCCCTTGGCCTCGGCGTCGCGAACGAAATCGCTGTGGACCTCGTCGCGGCCGACCATGCGGGCGCGGTAGCCGAAGATGTCGTTGAGCAGGCGCGTTTCCTTTTCCAGCGCCGGCAGAACCTTGTCGCGATGGGCGATGTAGAGATGGCCGCCATCCTGAGGATCGCAGTCGATCTCGGGCTGGCTGATCAGGTCGCGAAACAGGTCGAAGGCTTCCGCCATCTCGACATGCATTTTCCTGGCGACGTCGACGCCCCAGCGCTCGATCCACTGCGAACGCTTGAGCCGGCCGGCCGAAATCTGCGCCTGGCCGCCATTGCGGGTCGAGCAGCCCCAGGCGACGCCATTTGCTTCCAGCACCGTCGCCTTTATACCGTGCTCCTTGGCCAGATGAATGGCACAGGACAGGCCGGTATAACCCGAACCGATGATGGCGACATCGACGTCGATGTCCTGCGTGACGGGGCCATCGTCCTCCGGCTGCGGGCCGGCGGTGGCGATCCAGTAGGTCGGCGCGTAGTCCTTGCCGGCGCCCGGGTTTGGTGCATGGACCGGGTCATAGGCCGGATCGAACGGCAGACGTTGTGCCGCGGACCTCAAGAGTTGATGTTCCATTGACGTGGTCCTCCCGAGACCGCTCAGGCACCAGCCGCAATCAGCGGCCGGTTCTTGCGGAAGGCCTGCTTGCGGACGATCTTGCCGTCATCGAGCGTGAACAGATCGCAGCCCTCTGCTTCGACGCGGCTGCCGTCGACGTTGGTGCCAGTGAACGTCCATTCCGAGACGGCGCGATCGCCATGGACGAAGTGGCCATGATGGGCCCAGTGCGCGTCCGGCATCGCCTTCCAGACGCCGCTGAAAGCAGCGGCGATCGCCGCGGTGCCTTCGAAGCGGGTACCGTAGGCTTCGGGGCCGGCGACGCCGTTGAAGACGCAGTTGCCGGCGAAGAACTGCATGACGCCGTCGATGTCGTGGCGGTTGAAGGCGTCGAAGAGGCGAGCCAGGCCGTCGGCGGTGAGTGACATGTCGTGGTCCTCGTATCTGTACGGCAGAGCCTTTGGGCATGGCTTCGCCGTGGCCGGACAAGCCGGCGGATTGGTCTGTCTGTTGGTAAGATCAGGTTTGGCGTCAGCCGGGTGGCGACGTCGCCGGGTGTGTGAGCTTCGGCATCAGATCTTGCCCTTCCAGGGGATCATCGCCTTTTCCAGGTAGCGCAGCATGAGGTCGAAGGCGAAGGCGAAGATGCCGATGACGATGATGCCCATGATGACCGTATCGCTGGCGAGGTACTCGGCGGCGTTCAGCACCATGAAGCCGAGACCGCGGTGGGCGGCGACCATTTCTGCGGCGACGAGCGTGGTCCAGCCGACGCCGATGCCGATGCGCATGCCGGTGAAGATCTCGGGCAGGGCGGCCTTCAGGATCACCTGGGAGATGACCTGGGCGCGGGTGGCGCCCATGGCATAGGCGGCATGGATCTGTTCGGTCGACACCGAGCGGACGCCGGCACGGGCGGCGATCGCCATGGGCGCGAAGATGGCGAGATAGATCAGGAACACCTTCGGGAATTCGCCGATGCCGAGCCAGATGATGATCAGCGGCAGATAGGCGAGCGGCGGCAGTGGCCGGTAGAACTCGATGATCGGGTCGAACAGGCCGCGCACCGTGCGGTTGACGCCCATCAGGATGCCGACCGGAACGGCTGTGATCAGCGCCAGGAAGAAGGCGCCGAGCACACGGCCAAGGCTGGCCAGCGTGTGCTGGATGAGCGTCGAGTTGGAAACGCCATCGGTCATGGCGACGACGAACTTGTCCCACACGGCAAGCGGCGAGGGCAGGAACAGCGGCTTGACCCAGCCCATCTCGGTGATCAGCAGCCAGAGACCGAACAGCACAAGCGCCGTGATCAGGCTGATATGGCCGCTCATGCCGTCGCCGGGCGCGCCATAGATCTTGCCCGGGCGTACGGACTTGGCCCGTGAGAGGCGCTCAAGCATGGAGGTGTTCCGGATTGCCGGACTGGCGCTCGTCGCCGTAGATGATGCCGAGGATCTGCTCGCGCATGTCGATGAAATCGCGGCTGGATTTGATTGCACGTGCGTTGCCCTCCTCAAGGAAGCGCCGATTGAAATCGAGCTCATAGGTGTGGGTGATGCGGCCCGGACGCGGCGACATGACGATCAGCCGGGAGCCGAGGAAAAGTGCTTCTTCGACACTGTGCGTGATGAAGAAGAACATCTTGTTGGTCAGCTGCCAGACCTTGAGCAGCAGCTCCTGGATGGTCTCGCGGGTCAGCGCGTCGAGCGCCGCCATCGGCTCGTCCATCAGAAGCATCGCCGGGTCGCAGGTCAGCGCACGGGCGATGCCGACGCGCTGCTGCATGCCGCCGGACAGGTGGTAGATCATGTGGCGGTGAAAATCCTGCAGGCCGACAAGGGCGAGATTCTTGGTCGCCAGCTCGCGCCGGGTCGCCTTGTCTATGCCACGCAGCTTGAGCCCGAATTCGGTGTTGTCGATGACATTCAACCAGGGCAGCAGCGCGTGCTTCTGGAAGACGACGCCACGGTCGGCGCCTGGGCCGACGACTTGACGTCCGCCAAGTGTGATATCGCCGTCGGTTGGTGTCATGAAGCCGGCCATCAGGTTGAGCAGGGTGGTCTTGCCGCAGCCGGAGGCACCGAGGGCGACGACGAAATCGCCGCTCTTGACCTCGAGGTTCACGCCCTTGAGCGCAATCACCGCCTGGTCGGAGTAGAGGCCTGGATAGGTCAGGCTGACATTGCTGACGTTGAGGGTTTCCATCGCGTCGAGCCTTTCGAAGAAAATGCATTCGAGTGGTGGAGAAAGTGCCGCCGACCGGCATCCGGCCGGCGGCACGTCCAATGTTACTTGGATGCGTCCTTGGCGTAGCTACTGTTGACGAAGGGCGCGTAGTCGTCGAGCGCCTTGTCGATCTGCTTCTGGGCAACGAGGAACTTGGCGCTTTCATTCAATGCCTTGACGGCGCCGCCGCCGAGCCAGGTTTCGGATGCCTGTTCGTCGGCATTGGGGAACGACAGCAGGTTGAGCGCTTCGACCGCACCTGCGCCGTCACCGCCGATCAGCTTGACGATGCCCTGCACCTGAGGCGAGTCCGCCGTCCAGCTTGCCTTGTTCTTGTTGTAGTCGGCGTAGGATTCAGCCAGTACCTTGGTGAAGGCGGCCATGAACTTCGGGTTCTCGGCGGCCCACTTCTTGTCGGCGACAAGGCCGTCGAAGGTCGGTACGCTGGCAGCACCGATGGTCTCTGAATCGGCGATGGTCTTGCCGTTCTTGAGCAACTCGGTCAGTGCCGGCGGCCAGACATAGGCGGCGTCGATATCGCCACGCTGCCAGGCGGCGATGATCTGTGGCGGCTTCATGTTGAGGATGTTGACCTCGCGCGGATCGATCTTCCACACCTGCTCGAGGCCGACAAGAAGATGGAAGTGCGAGGTCGACACGAACGGTACGCCGACATTCTTGCCCTTCAGATCCTCGGGCTTTTCGATACCCGAGCCGTTGCGGACGGCAAGCGCTTCCGACTTGCCGATGTTGTCGAGGATCCAGAACAGTTCGAGATTGACGCCGCGCGTGGCGGCGGCGGTTGTGCCGGTCGAGCCGATCACGCCGATCGGCACGCTGCCGGAGGCGAGGGCCGTCGAGATGTCGCCGCCCGAGCTGAACTGGCGCCAGTCGACGGTGTAGCCCGCTTCCTTGGCGGCGGCGTCGAAACGTCCGTCGGCGATGGCCGTGACGAACGGCCCGACGATCTGCTGATAGCCGACGACGACCGTCGTTTCGGCATAAGCGAGGCAGGAGGTGAGGACGCCGGCCGCTACGGTTGCGGCGCCGGCCAAATGCTTGAAATGCTTAAAGTGTATCATCGTTACCCTCTTGTTTTGTTAGCCACCGGTTATTCCGGGAACTTGCCGGCTTTGATGCCGGTCTTGGTTCTGGACATAGGGTTAAATGGAACCTTTGAATTGCCTTATATCCAGATTGGAAGTTGAATGACTCCAGATTGAACCTGCGTGGGACCATGGCACAGGCGACAGTTTCGGAGACGATCTTCTTTCTCGACCGGGCGAGCCGCATCGGCCTGCAGGCGCAGATCCGCGAAACTGTGGTCTCGGCGGTGCTGTCTGGCCGGCTGCAGCCTGGCGCTCAGCTGCCCTCGACCCGCAAGCTTGCGGAATATCTGAACATTTCGCGCATCACGGTGACGCTTGCCTATCAGGAACTGGCGTCTCAGGGTTATGTCGAAACCGCCAGCCGAAGCTCCTATCGTGTTGCCGGCAACCCGCCGACGACCGTGCTCGAAGCGGCAGTGTCCGGCGTCGGCGCTGACGAAATCGACTGGTCGACGAAACTGCGGTCGAGTTTCATCGTTGCCAAGCAGATGCGCAAGCCGCTCGACTGGCGCCGCTATCCTTATCCGTTCCTCTACGGCCAGATGGATCCGTCGCTGTTCGATCTCGGCGCCTGGCGCGACTGTGCCCGGCGTGCGCTGGCGCGCGAGGATTTTGAACTGATGGCCGGCGACTTTGCTGCCGCTGATGACGTGCAGCTGGTCAACTACATCTGCTCCAGGACGCTGCCCAGTCGCGGCATTCGCGCCACGCCCGATGAAATCCTCGTCACGGTGGGAGCGCAGAATGCACTGTGGATCGTCACCCAGCTGCTGCTGCGGCAGGGCGCGCACGCCGTGTGCGAAAACCCCTGCCACCCTGACATGAGTGCGTCACTGAAGCTGAGCGGTGCCGATGTCACCGCCATCGACGTCGACAAGGAAGGCCTGCCGCCCGAGGTCCTGCCTGCCAAGGTCGATGCGGTCTTCGTCACGCCGAGCCACCATTCGCCGACCGGCGCCACCATGCCCGTCGAGCGCCGCGCAGCACTTCTGGCAGCTGCCGCCAGCAGAGACTTCATCATCGTCGAGGACGATTACGAGTTCGAGATGAGCTTTCTCGCGCCGCCGTCTCCGGCGCTGAAGTCCTTCGATCGCAGCGGCCGGGTGTTCTACATCGGCAGCTTTTCCAAATCGCTTTTCCCGGGCCTGCGGCTGGGCTATCTCGTGGCGCCGGCGCCGGTCATCCGTGAGGCGCGAGCGTTGCGTGCCCTGATGCTGCGTCATCCACCCGGCCATCTCCAGCGCACCGCGGCCTACTTCCTCGCGCTCGGCCACCACGATGCGGTGCTGCACCGTATGCGTGGCGAATACCACAAGCGCCACATCGTCATGGCCGAAGCGCTGAAGCGCGAAGGCTTCACCATCGCCGGATCGTCAGCCTTTGGCGGCACGTCGTTCTGGGTCGAGGGGCCCGATGGGCTGGATGCCGACCTTTTGATGAACGAACTCAAGCAGGACGGCGTGCTGATTGAATCCGGCTCGCCGTTCTTCCCCGATGCGGACGGGCCGTGCCGCTTCTTCCGCATGGGGTATTCGTCGATCCCGCGCGACAATATCGCCGAGGGTGTTGTCCGTGTGCGGGCAAGGATGAATCGGCTGCTGGCACAGGCTTAGATCGGGACCTGCCGCTCTATTCGACCACTTCGTAGACGTGGCGCTCAAAGCGCTCGAGCAGCGTGTGCATCCGCTTGCGTGCGGCTTCGAAGTCGGGCGATGCTGCACGTGCAGCCCGGTCGGCGTCATAAGCTTCCCTTGAGGCGAAGCTGCATTCCCAGCGTATGTCAGGTCCGTTTCCTTCCGTCCGCACGAGGATGCGCCCAGGATCCAGGTCGAGCTGGCGCCTGATCTCTGTCGCCTTGCGGCGCTGCTTCAGAACCTCATCGGCCTGATCCTCTTTGGCGAAATAATTGGTCGCTTCGACAATCATCTTTTCCTCCGCTGCCTTCTTACCATGCATCACGGCCGTTTCGGTCGGCTATGAAAAATCGATCCCGGGATCGCTTGACATCCAAAAATATGATCATAAAGTGTGATCACACTAGATGATCGCATCGTACAGAGATGCCTCTGCGGTGACAAGGAAAAGGTAGAGACCGGTGCCCACGATCAAGTCCATCGAAACGCTCATTGTTCAACTGCCGACGCGGCGCGAGCACAAATGGGCCGGCCTGACCGAGGTCATCGGCCGCTATGTTATGGTCAAGATGACCGACAGCGACGGCCGGGTCGGCTGGGGCGAGGCGCCGGCGCTGAAGGACTGGGGCGGTGAGTTCGGCCGCTACTTCGGCGAGTCCGCCATGATCACCCGCAGCGTCATCGAGACCTACCTGGCGCCTGCCGTCATCGGTCTCGAACTCGGCAATTTTGCCGAGCTTCATGCCCGCATGGATGCCATCATCCGCGGCTATCCCTATTCCAAGGCGGCGGTCGAATTCGCGGCCTATGACCTCGCCGGCCGCTGGCTGAACGTTCCCGTTCATACGTTGCTCGGCGGCAAGGCGCGCGACAAGATCGCCATCACCCATTCGATCGGCCTGATCTCGATCGAAGAGGCGAAGGTCGAGGCAGCCAAG
The DNA here is from genome assembly GCF_050859125.1 of Aminobacter sp. BA135. Classification (NCBI taxonomy): domain Bacteria; kingdom Pseudomonadati; phylum Pseudomonadota; class Alphaproteobacteria; order Hyphomicrobiales; family Phyllobacteriaceae; genus Aminobacter; species Aminobacter sp. BA135. The sequence continues at coordinate 128,125 of NZ_CP139573.1, read as the reverse complement.
CTTGCTGCCGAAGGCATCAGGACGATCAAGGTCAAGATCGGCGTCGACCCGGCGCGCGACGTCAAGATGGTCGCGGCGGTCCGCGACGCCGCAGGCGAGGCGATGGAAATCTGCGTCGACGCCAATGAGGGCTACAAGACGCCTGGCGAGGCGGTGCAGACCGTGCGCCAGATGGAAAAGTACCGGCTCAAATATGTCGAGCAGCCGGTGATGGGCATCGAGCGCATCGCCGAAGTCGGCCGCCGCATCGATGCGCCCGTCATGGCCGACGAGTCGGCATGGAATGCCCATGACGCCATCCAGATCATACAGAATGGCGGTATCCAGATCGTCTCGATCTACACCACCAAGGCCGGTGGCTTGTACAAGGCGATGGAAGTCGGCGCGGTCTGCCGCGCCGCCGGCATCATCTGCAATGTCAACGGCTCGATCGAAACAGGCATCGGCAACCTCGCCAACGTCCAGGTCGCGGCTGCCTCGCCGGCGGCGACGCTGTCCTGCGTCATCCCGATCTCGACGCCGGCCGAGGCGCAGCACGGTCAGGTCGGCGGCATCTATTACAAGGACGACCTTTTGGTCGAGCCGATGCAGGTCGTCGACGGTGCGGTCGTCGTGCCGTCGGGGCCGGGCATGGGCATCGATGTCGACCTTGCCAAGGTCGAGAAATACCGCGTGCGCGACTGAGCGCCGGTCAAGAAACTCAAGGAGAGGAACCAAATCATGCGGGCAGAAATCGTAGCCAAGCAGGTGAGGGCAATGGCCGAGCATGGGCTCGACGCCATCATCTGCTCGTCGCCCGAGAACTTCGCCTATACCACAGGCTTCGTCGTGCCGTCGCAGCCGCTGATCCGTCACCGCCATGCGATGACGATTGTTACGGCCGATGGCCGCACTGCGATCTTCGGCGTCGACATGGAAGCATCGACGATCAAGCGCCGTTTGCCCGACATGCCGGCCCGTATCTGGGCCGAATTCTCCGACGATCCGATGCTGGTGCTGGCAGACCAGCTCGCCGGCCTCGGTCTTGGCAAGGCGCGCATCGGCCTCGAGATGGACTATCTGCCGGCCGGCGATTTCGCCCGGCTGATCGCGGCGATGCCCGGCGCGCGGTTCGAGCATGCCGAGCCGATCCTGGCGCGGCTGCGTCAGATCAAGACGGCTGAAGAGGTCGCATTGCTCAGCAAGCTCTCTCGGATCGCCGACCAGGCGATCACCGACACGCTCGCCGTGGTCGATGCCGGCGACTCCGAGATGGACATTGCCGGTCATTTGACCCGCAACGTCTATTCGCTTGGCGCCGAACACTTCAAGCTGCTGATCGTCGCTACCGGCGAGCGCTCGGTGCTGCCCAATGTCGGCCCGTCCGACCGCATCCTCAAGCGTGGCGATGTCTGCCGTGTCGAGATTTTCTCGGTCATCAACGGCTACCAGGCCGGCGTCTGCCGCACGGCCATCGTCGGCGAGGCGCCGCCCATGGCCGACAAGATCTGGGCTCACCTGGTCGAGTGCAAGTATGAGATCATGGAGAAGGTGAAGCCCGGTGCGAGCTGTCGCGAGATCTACGACGCCTTCATCGCCAAGCTCGCCAAGCTCAACCTGCCGCCGATCTCGTTCGTTGGCCACGGCATTGGCCTGCACCTGCACGAAGACCCCTATCTCGGCCTGACGCCGGTGCTCGGCAAGCCGGGCAGCGATGCGCCGCTGGAAGAGAACATGGTGCTTGGTTTCGAGCCGCTCTGCTACGACACCGGCTATGGCTACGGCATGCAGAACAAGGACATGCTTTTGGTGACGTCGAAGGGATCGGAGCTGTTGTCCGATTACGCTGACACCGACAAGCTGATCCTCTGCGGCACCGCCAAGCAGGGCGGCAAGGTCAAGGCGGTGGCCTAAGGGCTGCCGCTTGCGAAATGGCGGCCGGGGTGGTTGTTGGCCCGGTCGTCGCGTTCCGCTCGGAAGAGTGTGCGAATGCTCGGATATCGCCCGCCGTCACGGACCGGCGACGCGATCTGGAGGGTCCGTGGGTAAAGCATTGGGTGGAGCCGCATGCGTACGCTGATCGAAAATCTGAACTTCGCTTTCACCGTCGACAAGAACGACACGGTGCTGCGCAATGCGAGCGTGGTGGTCGAGAACGACCGTATCGCCGACATCGGAGCGGCCCACGATGTGGCATCGCGCCATAAGGGCAAGAGCTTCGACAAGGTCATCGACGGCACCATGCTGGGGATCTGCCCGGGCTTCGTCGACAGCCACGTGCATCTGTCCGAGACCCTTTCCCGCGCGGTCTTCCCCGATAATCTCAACACCCGCGCCTGGGTGTTCCACTGGGCCAAGCCGTTCTACGCTCACATAACGGAGGAAGACGAATATTGGGGCGCGCTGCTCGGCATCACCGAGATGCTGCGCTGCGGCACCACCTGCTTCCTCGACATGGGCTCGCAATACGATCCCGGCATCGTCATCCGCGCCATGGACAAGACCGGCATCCGCGGCATCACCGGCCGCCACGCCGCCGATAATCGCCCGTCGGAGCTGCCGCGCGGCTGGACCGAGGAAATGGCCGAGCATCACTTCTTCCCCGACGCGCAGACGGCGCTGAAGGTGCTCGAGGAAAACGTGCTGCGCTACAACAACACGCTCGACGGTCGTGCCCGCTGCTGGGTCAATATCGAGGGCAAGGAGCCCTGCAGCCTCGAACTGCATGTCGGAGCCGTGGCGCTGGCCGAAAAGCTGGGTGTCGGCACGACCTACCACCTGGCGACCTCGATCGAGGAGGCAAAGGTCTGTGAAAGCAAGTATGGCTGCTGGCCGATCACCCGCGTCGACAATGCCGGCGGTATCCGCAAGAACCTGGTCATCGCCCACGGCGCGGCCGTGTCGGACGAGGAGGTCAAGCTTCTGGCCGAGCGCGGCGCCAGCGTCGCCTTCTGCCCATGCTCGTCGTTCAAGCTCGGCAAGGGTGCGACATCGATCGGCAAATACCCCGAGATGGTCAGGGCCGGCGTCAAGGTCGGCCTCGGCACCGACGGTGTCTCGGCCGCCGGCAACATGAACCTGATGCGCCAGATGCTTGTCGTCGCCGGCATGTTCAAGGACGCACGGCTGAAGCCTGACATTTTCACCGCCCGCGATGCGCTGCGCGCGGCCACCATTGAGGGCGCGCGCGCCCTGATGTGGGACGACGAGATCGGCTCGCTGGAGATCGGCAAGAAGGCCGACTTCATCCTGTTCGATCTCGACCATGTCGAGTGGACGCCGTTCTACGATCCGCTGCAGGCGTTGGTGTTCTCGGCCTCGACGGCCTCGATCACTCAGACCTGGGTCGACGGCAAGGCGGTCTATGCCGACGGCAAGGTGCAGGGTGTCGACGAAGCGGGCATCCGCCGCAAGGCGCGCGAACTGGCGGCTGCCGCCGTGGTGCGCGCTGGCCTGCACGAGGAGGACGTCGAGACGACCACGACGCTGTACGACGAAGGCAACTGAGGGTTGGAACTTGCCGCGTCTCGCGTTGCGGAAGGGTGCGGCACCAGCTATGAAGACATACGTTCAAGAGGCTGCATGGGAGAGATCGGCCGCTGCGAGATGACACCGGCCGACGCCGACGGAGCAACCCCCCAGGAAACTCTCAGGCAAAAGTGACCATGCAGTTGAACGATCTGGAGAGAGGCGCCTCGAGCGTCCACCGAAGGGGAAAGCCGCACCGGCAAGGCCGACGCGGTTAAGCTCTCAGGTACAGCGACAGATTGGGGAAAACAGCGGGCTTCGGCCCGCACCCAACTTTGATCGCGGAGAGTGAAATGCCCCATATTGCCGTTATCGGCGCCGGTATCACCGGCGTTACCACTGCCTATGCCCTTCTGGAGCGCGGCTACACCGTCACTGTCGTCGACCGCCAGCGTTACGCCGCGATGGAAACGTCGTTCGCCAATGGCGGCCAGTTGTCGGCCAGCAACGCCGAGGTCTGGAACCACTGGTCGACCTTGCTCAAGGGCATCAAGTGGATGCTGCGCAGTGATGCGCCGCTGCTGATGAATCCCCGGCCTACCTGGCACAAATATGCCTGGCTGGCTGAGTTCGTCTCAAACATCGCAAATTACCGCGACAACACGGTGGAGACGACGCGGCTGGCGATTGCCGCGCGCAAGCACCTGTTTGCGATTGCCGAGCGCGAGAACATCGACTTCGACCATGTCCGTCGCGGCATCCTGCATTTCTACTGGGACAGACCGAGCTTCCAGCACGCGCTGAAGGTCAATGCGATGCTGGTCGAGGGCGGTCTCGACCGCCGGCCGGTGACGGCGGAGGAGGTGAAGTCGATCGAGCCGACGTTGAATGGCGATTTTCATGGCGGCTTCTACACGCCGTCGGACTCGACCGGCGACATCCACAAGTTCACCTTCGGCCTCGCCAAGGCCTGCGAGCGGCGCGGTGCGCGCTTCGTCTTCGACGCCAATGTCGACCGTATCGCCCGGGATGGCGTGTTCTGTATCGGCTATACGACGTCAGGTGCCGACGGCCAGCCCGACTACAGGGTCGTCGAGGCCGACGGGATCGTCATCTGTGCCGGTTCCGCCAGTCGCCATTTCGCAGCGATGCTCGGCGACCGGGTCAATGTCTACCCGGTCAAGGGTTATTCCATAACAGTGCATCTCGACGACGAGCGCAGCCAGGCTGCCGCGCCTTGGGTCAGCCTGCTCGACGACCGCGCCAAGATCGTCACCAGCCGCCTTGGCGCCGGACGCTTCCGGGTTGCCGGTACCGCCGAGTTCAACGGCATGAACCGCGACATCCGCGATGACCGCGTCAGGCCGCTGGTCGACTGGACTCGCATGCTGTTCCCCGATGTCGACACCAACAGGGTCGTGCCCTGGGCAGGTCTCAGGCCGATGATGCCCAACATGATGCCGAGGGTCGGCAAGGGCCGCCAGCTGGGCGTGTTCTACAACACCGGCCATGGTCATCTCGGCTGGACGCTGTCGGCCGCCACAGCCCAGATGGTCGCAGAGACCATTTCGGGCGAGTTCCGCCCCGACGCTGCACTTGCAGCCTGACCCGGGAGTTATGACGATGAACATGATGAACCGGATAAACGACAGCGTCTCCCTTCATGGCCTTTCTGTTGCGCGCGCGCTCCACGACTTCGTGGTCTCGGAGGCTCTGCCTGGGACGGGTGTCGATGCGGAGGCGTTCTGGGAGGGCTTTGCGTCGATCGTGCATGATCTCGCGCCGAAGAACCGGGCGCTTTTGGAAAAGCGCGACGACTTCCAGCTCAAGCTCGACGCCTGGTACCGCAAGCATGGCGCCCCGCACGACATGGCCGCCTACAAGGCGTTCCTGAGCGAGATAGGCTATCTGGTCCCCGAGGGGCCAGCCTTTGCTGTCACGACGGAGAATGTCGATCCCGAGATCGCCACCGTCGCCGGGCCGCAGCTTGTCGTGCCGGTGATGAATGCGCGTTATGCGCTGAACGCCGCCAACGCACGCTGGGGTTCGCTCTATGACGCGCTCTACGGCACCGATGCGATCCCGGATGCCGACGGCGCCGAGAAGGGCAAGGGCTACAATCCCAAGCGCGGCCAAAAGGTCATCGCCTGGGCCAAGGCCTTTTTGGACGCGTCCGCACCGCTGGCGTCGGGCAACTGGTCTGACGTGACTGCGCTTGCCGTCGAAGGCGGGCAGCTGAAGCTTGCCACCGCTGCCGGTTCGGTTGCGCTGGGTGATGCAAAACAGTTCGCCGGCTATCGCGGCGAGGCCAACAATCCCGATGCGGTCTTGCTGGTCAAGAACGGCCTGCATGTCGAGGTGGTGGTCAACCGCGACAGTGCGATCGGCAAGACCGATCCGGCCGGCATTTCGGACATGATCCTGGAGTCCGCTCTCACCACCATCCAGGACTGCGAGGATTCGGTCGCAGCAGTCGACGCCGAAGACAAGGTCGCCGTCTACCGCAACTGGCTCGGCCTGATGAAGGGCGATTTGTCCGAAAGCTTCGACAAGGGCGGCAAGCTTGTCACCCGCAAGCTCAACGCCGACCGTTCCTACACCGGCCCCGATGGCAGGACCGTCTCGCTGCCCGGCCGCTCGTTGATGCTGGTGCGCAATGTCGGTCACCTGATGACCAACCCGGCGATCCATGACCGCGACGGCCACGAGGTGCCCGAAGGCATCATGGATGCGGCAATCACCGCACTGATTGCCCTGCACGATGTCGGCGCCAATGGGCGTCGCATGAATTCCCGCGCCGGCTCGATGTATGTCGTCAAGCCGAAGATGCATGGTCCCGAAGAGGTGGCCTTTGCCGTCGAGATCTTCGACCGCGTCGAGCGCCTTGTCGGCATGCCGCGCAAGACCATCAAGATGGGCATCATGGACGAGGAGCGGCGCACCACGATCAATCTCAGGGAATGCATCCGTGCTGCCAAGGAACGCGTGGTGTTCATCAACACCGGCTTCCTCGACCGCACCGGCGACGAGATCCACAGCTCGATGGAAGCCGGCCCGATGGTGCGCAAGGGCGACATGAAGCAGGCGCCTTGGATCAATGCCTATGAGGCCTGGAACGTCGACACCGGTCTCGAATGCGGTCTCTCCGGCCATGCCCAGATCGGCAAGGGCATGTGGGCGATGCCCGACCTGATGGCAGCGATGCTGGAGCAGAAGATCGCCCACCCACGCGCCGGCGCCAACACCGCCTGGGTGCCGTCGCCGACGGCAGCGACGCTTCATGCCACCCACTACCACAAGGTCGACGTGCACGCCGTGCAAGACCAGCTGAAGAGCCGGCCCAAGGCGCGGCTCGACGACATCCTGTCGGTGCCTGTGGTCGTCCGTCCCAACTGGACGCCCGACGAGATCCAGCGCGAGCTCGACAACAACGCGCAGGGCATCCTGGGTTATGTCGTGCGCTGGATCGACCAGGGCGTCGGCTGTTCCAAGGTTCCCGACATCAACGATGTCGGGCTGATGGAAGATCGCGCCACCTTGCGCATCTCGTCGCAGCACATCGCCAACTGGCTACGCCATGACGTCTGCTCACACATCCAGGTGATGGATTCCTTGCAGCGCATGGCAGCGATCGTCGACCGGCAGAATGTCGGCGATCCGCTGTACAAGCCGATGGCGCCCGAGTTCGACCAGTCGACCGCCTTCCGCGCCGCCTGCGACCTCGTCTTCGAAGGCCGCGCCCAGCCCAATGGCTATACCGAACCGGTCCTCCACAAGCGCAGGCTCGAGCTCAAGGCGAAGCTGAGAGCAAGTACCACTAGTCAGCGGAGCTCAGGGCCGGCAGCTGTGCTCGACGTTGCGGCTATCTCCCCCTCAAGGGGGTGGTCAGCCTCGTAGACGGCAGTGCCCATTCTGTTCGGAAGAAGGGCGCGACACCGCTACCTCGGCGATTGGCCGCGGCGCCTATGCCGGCCATCTCCACCCTTGAGGGGGAGATGGCCGGCAGGCCAGAGGGGGTGCAAAAGCGCCCGGACTTCAGAATCTGCGGGCCAAGGTGATCGCTTGAGCCATTAGCCAGCGGCGCTGCACGCCCCCACGAATCCCAAAGGAGAAAGACATGACCGACCTGACACTCGCTGCCGCCAATACCATCATCGCGGCGGCCCTCGCCAAGGGCGCGGTCGCCAGGATGAAACCTTTGACGGTCGCCGTGCTTGATGCCGGCGGCCATCTCAAGGCATTTCAGAAGCAGGATGGGGCTTCGATGCTGCGCTACGAGATCGCTTCCGGCAAGGCCTATGGCGCGCTCGCTGTCGGCATGGGTTCGCGCTGGCTCGACCAGACGGCGAAGGAGCGGCCGCACTTCATGGAAGGCCTCAACGCCGTCTCCGGCGGCCGCATCGTGCCGGTGCCCGGCGGTGTGCTGATCCGCGACCAGGCGGGCAAACTCATCGGCGCGGTCGGCATCACGGGCGATACGTCAGACAATGACGAACTCGCGGCAATCGCAGGTATCGAGGCGGCGGGGCTCAGGCATCAGGCAGCTTGAACAGCGGGAAGCACATTCTTCCGCTTGACAATTCTTGGTGTGATCATAAAGTGTGATCAAACTGGTTGGTGGTTATCAATTGGCGCGAGGCGCGGGGAGGAGTACCCGTTCCGAGCATGAGGTCGTGCGGCCGGCAAGCCGTAGCTCGGCCCCCGGAGGAGAGAATGAAAGTTGCAGTATTAGGAGCGGGTGCGGGCGGTGCAGCCTCGGTCGCAGAGTTGGTCCAGGCGGGGCACGATGTGCATTTCTGGGCGCGGTCGGCGGAGACGTTGGAGCCGCATATCAAGCTGGGCGGCGTCGCTTATGAAGGCAAGCTCGGCGAGGGCGTGGCGAAGCCGGCGCTGATTACCACCGATCTCAAGGCAGCGATCGATGGCGTCGATGTCGCGGTCGTCGTCCTGCCGACCTTTTCGCACTCGGCGATCGCATCGGCGCTGGCCGCTGCCGGCTGGTCGTCGACCAGGCCGGTCGTGCTCAACCCTGGCCACACCGGCGGCGCGCTGGAATTCGCCGAGACTTTTTCGCGTACCGGCCGTGCGGCTCCCCCCGTCGTCGAGTTCTCGACGCTGACCTATGTCGCGCGCAAATACCGTCCCGATGGCGTGACCGTGTCCGGCCGCGCCAAGCAGCTCAAGGCAGCAGCTCTGAAGGGCGGTTCCGAAGTGCTGGAGATCGCCGGCAAGCTCTATCCGGGCCTGACCCCTGTTGCCGACGTGATCGCGTCGGACCTGTCCAACGTCAACATGGTCCTGCATCCACCCGGCGCGGTACTGGCGGCGGCCTGGGTCGAGGCGACCGGTGGCAACTTCACCTTCTATGTCGACGCCATGACACCTGGCGTTGCCCGCGTCATGAAGCAGCTCGACGACGAGCGTCTGGCGGTCGCCAAAGCCTTCGGGCATGATCTGCCCAATCTGGTCGAAGAGATGAAGCTGCTCGGCACGGTCGAGGCTGAGGTAACGGACACCAGCGATTTCCGCGCCGCGATTGCGGGCGGCGAGGCCAATAAACGCATCAAAGGCCCTGACTCGCTGGAATACCGCTACTACAAGGAGGATTTCGGCCACGGACTGCTGCCGTTCCTCGAATTTGCCCGCATTGCCGGCGTCGACACGCCCGTGGCGCATTCTCTCTACAGCCTGGCGCAGATCGCCGTCGGCACCGACTATCGCAAGGGCGGCCGCACCGCCGAGGCGATGGGCATTGCCGGCATGTCCAGGGATCAGGTCATTCAGAAGGTCAGGGCGAAATGAGCTGGAACAACACTGTCATCGCCGTCGTCGCTGGTGACGCCCGCGAACAGGAAATCGCCCGCTGCGCCGTGCGCGCCGGCGCCACCGTCCGGGCCTTTGGCTTTCCCTGGCCGGGGGAAGGTATCGAGGGCGTCTACCATGCCAGGGATGCAGCGGATGCGCTGAAGGGGGCCGACATCGCCCTGTTCCCGATTCCCGGCATCACCGCGGAGGGTGCCCTGTTTGCGCCGAAGTGTCCTGACAAGATCATCCCGACTCGCGACATGCTGGCCGGTATGCACAAGCCTGGCCACATCATCCTCGGCTGGGCCGATGGCAATCTGAAGGGGCATTGCGAAGCGCTTGGCATTACCCTGCACGAGTATGAATGGGACGTCGACCTGATGCTGCTGCGCGGCCCGGCGATCGTCGAGGGCGTGCTCAAGGTGATCATCGAGAACACTGAGATTACCATCCACAAGTCAAATATCTGCCTGGTTGGGCAGGGCACCATCGGCTCGCTTTTGACCAACACGCTGGTAGCGCTCGGCGCCCACGTCCATGTCGCGGCGCGCAACCCGGTTCAGCGTGCGGCGGCCTATGCGGCGGGCGCGGAATCGCTGACGCTCGAACAGTTGCCCGAGTTCCTGCCCAGGATGGATATCGTCATCGGCAGCGTGCCGAAGCGGTTGCTCGACCGCGACCAGCTCAAGCTGCTGCCCAAGCATGCGCTGCTGGTCGACGTCGCGGCCCCGCCCGGCACCATCGACAGGGAGGCCGCCGCCGAGCTCGGGCTGAAGGCGATCTGGGCCCGTGGCATGGGCGCACGCGCGCCGATCACCGTCGGCCGCAGTCAGTGGAGCGGCATCTCGAGACGCATCGAAGGCATACTGGAGCAGAAGTGATGAAGGCGGATCTGGTCATCAAGAACGCGCGGGTGGTTCGCCACGACGGCGAATTTCACGGCGGCGTCGCGGTCAAGGACGGCAAGATCGTGCTGACCGGCGCCGACGAGGTGCTGCCGGACGCGACCCGCACCATCGACGCCGAGGGCAAGGTGCTGATGCCCGGCCTGATCGATCCGCACTGCCATCTGGGCGTGAAGTTCCCCTATCCAGAGGATATGCGCACCGAGACGGCGGCCGCGGCTTCAGGCGGCGTCACCACGGCGCTGCTCTACATCCGCAACCTCAAGGAATCCTACCTGCCGTTCTACGAGGAGCGGAAGGCGCTGGGCGAGGAGAACTCGGTCATCGATTTCGGCTTCCACTTCGGCATCCAGCGCGAGGAGCACATTGCCGAGATCCCTGAGATCGTCGCCAAGACCGGCGTGAAGTCGTTCAAGTGCTATTTCGGCTATGAGCCCGACAATCCGATCGGCATCGTGCCGGCGACGGACGGCTGGGTCTATGCCGCAATGCGCATCCTGTCGAAGATCCCCGGCGGCGTCATCAACGTCCATTGCGAGAACACCCAGATCGCCTCGTGGATCAAGAAGGAGATCGCCGCGACCGGCCGTCAGGACCTCGGCGCCTACACGGAATCGCGCCCGGCCTTCTGCGAGGTCGAGACGATCAGACGCATGATCTTCCTCGCCGAAAAGACCGGCTGCTCGCTGCATCTGGTGCATACCTCGGTCGGCATGGGCCCGGTGCTGGCTGCCGAAGCGCAGGCGCGCGGCGTGCATGTCACCGTCGAGACCTGCCCGCACTATCTGACGCGCACCTGCTATGACGAGGATCTGGACATGCGCGCCAAGATCTCACCGCCGCTGCGCGACCGCAACGAGCTCGAAGGCCTGTGGGCCGGCATGCTCAACGGCTCGGTCTACAGCCTCGGCACCGACCACGTGCCGTTCCTGCCCAAGAAGCTCGAGGACTTGTGGACGGAATTCCCCGGCGTCGTCAGCTTCCCGTGGGAGCTGTCGCTGATGCTCCATTTCGGCGTGCACCAGCGTGGGCTGCCGCTCAGCCGCCTGGTCGCGCTCAATTCATTCAACCCGGCGCGGCGCTTCGGCCTTTGGCCGCGCAAGGGCCATATCGACGTCGGCTTCGATGCCGACCTCGTGCTGGTTGATCTCGACGAGGAGCGTACTGTCGAGCACACCGGCAAGGGCACCTGCATCTATGAGGGCTGGAAGCTCAAGGGCTGGCCGGTGATGACGATCGCCCGCGGCGACGTGGTCTACGAAAATGGCGTGGTTGCCGACAGCCACTATGGTCGCGGCCGCTGCGTGACGGTGCCGTCATGACCCAAGGGGTCTCCGATCATCTCGACCTGGCCGGTCGCATTTCGCTGACACCGGCGCGTCTGCCGGTGCGTGAGGCGGTCGACAGGATCGTCGCCCGCAAGTCGACGATCCGCCAGGAGAGGCTGTCGGGGATCCACAATCCATGGGGCCATTGCATCGGCCTGACCGATCCGTGGAGCTTTCTCGACCTGTGCGAGAGCGCTCTCGTGATCGATGCCGCGAAGACGGTCATCGGGCCGGATGTCATCCTCTGGGACAGCGAGTTTTTTCCCGAGGCAGGCCGTTACGGCGAGTTTGTCGGCGAGGGTCGCGAAGGTCGCTACTGGCCGGTGACGCCGCTGGCTGGCGCCGTGGTGCTGGTGGCCGTCGGCAGGAAAACCCCGGAGGTCAGGGCAGTCGGGCTGGAGGAAATAGGTTCCGACGTGCTCGCGAGCTTTGATGCTTCGGAGCCGCTCTATGTCGTCAGGCTGATGCCTGCGACGAGCCGCTTCGAGCGCGATCCAAACCATGCGGCCAACCGCGCCTGCATGGAAGAGCAGGTGCTGGTCAACTATTCCAACCGCCCGCTGTGGCTGCTCTCGGGCACCGACCGGGCCAACAACGATCTGGTTTCGGGCTTTGCGCCCGCCGTGCCTGTCTGGGCCTCCGGCGCCATGCCCAGCGAAAGAGAGGAGAAATAACAATGCCGTTCGTCGTCGTAGAGATGTGGGAGGGGCGCACTGTCGAGCAGAAGCGCAACCTCGTGAAAGCCATTACCAAGGCCATGGTCGAGGAAGCCGCCTGCAAGCCGGATCACCTGCATGTGGTGATCCATGAGACGCCCAAGGACAGCTGGGGTCGCGGCGGCGTGCTCGGCATCGACATGGTGGAGCACAAGTGATGGGTCTCGACGTTCTCGATTATCGCAAGTCGGCGCTGCTGGTCATCGACCTGCAAAACGCCTTCATCCACGAGAAGGGCACGCTTGGTGTTTCCGGCGTCGACACCAAGCGCCTGTCGGCGATCGTGCCGCCGCTAGCGAAGTTGATCAAGCGCTGCCAGGACACCGGCATCCCGGTCATCTGGACGATGCAGGAGCACTTCGCGGTCGACCAGAACCGCGCCAAGAAGAAGCTGCTTGGCCATACAGCGCGCCGCAAGCAGGTGTCGGCGCTGGCCGGCAGCTGGGACGAGCAGATCATCGACGAGCTGAAGCCGCTGGCCGATTTCGATCCGGCCTTCGTCATCCGCAAGCACCGCTTCGGCGCCTTCTACGAGACGCGCCTCGAAATGATGCTGAAGATGCTCGGCACCCAGCACCTGTTTGTCACCGGTGCGACCACCAACGCCTGCGTCGAGACCTCGATCCGCGAGGCCTATCTGCGTGACCTCGACGTTATTGCGGTCGATGACTGCGTGTCGGGCGTCAATGCCGAATGGGAAGCGACCGCCAAGCAGGTCTGGAAGCAGTATTTCTGCGAGATCGCCCACTCGTCCGAGGTCCTCGACTGGATCGGCGAGCAGGTCAAGCCGCGTGTCACCAACTATGGCCACCAGCTGATCATGGTCAACGACATCGACACCTCGGTGGCCTTCTACACCAACCAGCTCGGCTTCACGATCCGTCCGGCCAAGCCGCTGGCCGACGGCCGTCCGTTCACCGCCTTCCACCAGGGCATTGCGCTGATCCACGGCAAGGCTTCGGACCACCGCCAGCTCGATCACATCGCCTTCGAGGTCAACGATGTGCGCGCCATGGATGCCAGGCTGAAAAAGGCCGGGGTGAAGTACTACACCGACCTGCATGATGGACCCTATGGCCTGACCATCTACATCGCCGACCCCGACGGCACCAAGGTCGAGCTCTACCAGGTCGGCGCCACTGCCTGATCCGCTCGTGTATAGTGATGTAAAAAGGCCGCCGGATTTCGGCGGCCTTTTTCTTGGTCGCTGACGTCGTCCCTACTCAGCCGAGCGTCAGGCCTTCAAGCCCGTCGAGTTCGGCGTAGGAAGGCAGTAAGGTCGAAATCGGTGTTCCATTGCGGATGACGATGCGGTTGCTCTCCGCGCGCGAAAGCACCTCCGACCAGCTGCGGCCTTCATAGAGAATGAAATCAGCGGGTTGCCCATTGGCGATGCCGCCCTTGGCTCCGAGACCCATGACCTCGGCCGGGGTCGTGGTCACGGCCCTGATCCAGTCGCCGCTCGGGTGGTCGAGATGCAGCACGCGCGTGCCCAGGCGGAACGTGTCGAGCATGTCGAGATCGCCGTAGGAATGGAACGGGTCGCGCGTGTTGTCGGAGGCGAGCGCCACAGGGATGCCACGCTTTTTCATCTCATGCAGCAAGGTCACGCCGCGCCATCTCGGGGTCGCGTCATTGCGGCGGTCCTGCAGATAGAGGTTGCAGGTCGGCAGCGCCACGACGGCAAGGCTTGCGGTCGCGACCGTGTCCAGCGTAGCATCGACGATTGCCTGATCCTGCACCGCCAGCGAACAGCAATGTCCGACCAGCACATTGCCGACAAAGGATGCGCGGAGCTTGGCCTCGGCGATGCGCCGAAGCGCGTCGGCTGTTGGGTCGGAGGTCTCGTCGGCATGGAAGTCGAGATCCAGGCCAGTCCTGGCCGCGGCAGCAAACATGCGGTCGAGCAGGTCGTCGATGTCGGGAGCAGGATAGGCAACCGCCCCAAGTATGCCGCCGGCGGCAGCCACCCGCCTGGCCATGCCGTCGAGGAAGGCATCGTCGCGAGCCATGTCGATGGGAAACAGGCAGGAGGCCTGCAGGTCGATGCGACCGCGCCAATGCTGCCGGAGTTCCGTGAACACCGGCCAGGAAATGGCGTCCTGCGGCGGCTGCGAGTCGATGTGGGTGCGTATCGCCGAGGTGCCGTGGTGGAAAGCCGAGCGCAAGGCGAAGTCCATGCGCTTGAAGACATCCGCGGCAGACCAGTTGGCGGTCCGGTCGGCGCGCGTTGCGGCCAAGGCGCCCTCGAAGGTCCCGTTGGCTGAGGGCGTGCGTGGCAGGATGTGGCCCTTGTCGAGATGGGTATGGCAATCGACGAAGGCGGGCAGCGCGACGCGTCCGCCGGCGTCGATCGCCAACAGGCCGTTGTCGCTTGTTTCAATGGGTTTGCCGGGTGCTGGAGTTGTTGCCAAGATCCTGCCGTGCTCTACAGTCAGGTCAGCAAGAAAGAACCCAGCGGCATCCATGGCACTCCAGTTTGTCACCGCACTGTTGAGACGCACATTGCGCAGCACGTACCGGTTCAGCTTGGCGCCGCTGGCGAGTTGTTCGCGCAATGCAAGCTGTGCAGTCATGGACGGACTCCCTAGGGGCTGATGATGCCTCGGTGCTTCAGGCGCTCGGGGTGTTTGTTGGCGAACGAGCCGGGCACATAAAGGTTGCCGTTTCGGCAAAGATCATTTATTGATCACAATATGAGATCACAGATTGCGGCCTGTCAACTTCTGCCCCCGGCCGGCGACTGTCTGCGGCAAGCTCGCCGCCTGACGCCGTTCCTCGTACAGCGCAATTCTTGAGGAACCTTGCGAGCGGCGGAGAAACAGAATGCGGATAGATAAGCCTGAGGACGCCAGCAACGGCGGTACCGAAACTGTCAAGAAGGAGCGTGGCCATGTCCACGGGCATGTGCTGCGCTACATGCGCCGCGGCTTGATGGTCGGTGCCTTCCTGCCCGGCCAGGTGATGAGCCTGCGCAAGCTGGCGGCGGGCTTCGGCACCAGTCCCATGCCGGTACGCGAAGTGCTGAGCCGCCTGGTTGCGGCAAATGCGCTCGAGGAAACCAAGGGCGGTTCGGTGCGCGTGCCCAGGCTGAGCCCGGAAAAACTAAGCGACCTGTTTGCCGTGCGCGAGATGCTCGAAGGAATGGCGGCCGAGCTTGCCGCCAAGAGGGCGACGCCGGCCCTGATCAGCGAACTCGCCGCGATCAACAAGCAGCTTCTGGTGGCGATCGAAAAGCGCGACATTCTCAACTGCCTTTCCTTCAACCAGAAATTCCATTTCACGCTCTATGAGGCGGCCGCGTCCGATGTGCTGATGCCGCTGATCGAGTCGCTGTGGCTGCAGTTCGGCCCGACAATGTACATGTCCTTGCTGATCCCCTCGATGCCGTGGAACGCCTCGGACCATGAGGACATTCTTGGTGCGCTGAAAGACGGTAATGCCGCCGCTGCCAAGAAGGGCATCGTCCACGACATCCGCACCACCTGCAAGGCATTGCTCAGCGTCGCCGGTGCGCAGGGCATCGAGCTGCCCTTCGCGCAAGGGGCGGACCTGCAATTCGATTACTGACATTACGATCTGGGAGGATCCCGCCATGGTGGGCAAAGTTGAACGAAATCTTGCGCGACTCGGCATCAGCTTGCCGGCAACCGTGGCGCCTGCCGCCAACTACGTGCCGGCCCGTCGGCTGGGCAACCAGGTCTATGTCTCGGGCCAGGTTCCTGCCGAAGGCGGCAAGGACAAGTTTACCGGCAAGCTCGGCTCCGATTTCACCGTCGAGGAGGGCCAGGCAGCCGCGCGGCTCTGCGCCGTAAACATCCTGGCACAGCTCAAGCAGGCGCTCGACGGCGATCTCGACCGCGTCGTAGGGGTCATACGTCTTGGCGGCTTCGTTAATGCCGAGCCCGACTTCAGGGATCATCCCAAGGTCATCAACGGTGCCTCCGACCTGATGGTCGAGGTGTTCGGCGAGGCTGGCCGTCATGCCCGTGCTGCCGTCGGTTGCTACTCGCTGCCGCGCAATGTGCCTGTCGAAGTGGATGCCATATTCGAGGTCAACTGACCATGTTGCCTGCCGCTGCGACGACTGACGACAGAATCCCGGTTCATGTGCTGACCGGGTTCCTGGGCAGCGGCAAGACGACCTTCCTCAGGCATCTTCTGGGTGAGCCTGAGCTTGCCGACACGGCCGTGATCATCAACGAGTTCGGCGAAGTCGGGCTCGACCATCTTTTGGTGCGCGAGGTTTCCGAAGACGCCGTGCTGTTGTCTTCGGGCTGCCTGTGCTGCGCCGTGCGCGATGATCTCGTATCCACTCTGGCGGACCTTCTGGCGATGGTCCGTCGTGGCGAGGTGGCGCCGTTCCGCCGGGTCGTGGTGGAGACCACGGGCCTCGCCGATCCCGCACCGATCATGCAGGCGGTGATGAGCGACATAAAGCTCCGCCGCGGCTATCGGGCGGGCAGTATCGTTGCCACCGTCGACGGCGTCAGCGGCGCCAACAGCATCGGCAGTTTTGCCGAGGCCGTCCAGCAGGTTGCGCTCGCCGACTGCGTGGTGATCACCAAGTCAGACCTTGTCGAACCATGGCGGCTGGATGCGCTTGGCCAGGAGGTGGGCAAGCTGAACCCGCAGGTTCGCCAGCTTGTTTCCAGTCGCAGTTCCATGCCCGGCGCCGGCGATATCTTCCGTTACGACGAGGACTGGGAACCGCGTCACTTCGAGATGGCCGAAACGCCGATGGCGGGGCAGCACAGCGATGGCATCGAGACCTTTGCCGTCGAGATCGACAGGGAGGTCGACTGGCCGGCCTTTGTCGACTGGCTCGAGCTGCTGCTTGCCGGCCGGGGTCAATCGATCCTTCGGGTCAAAGGGTTGCTGGCGGTCAAGGGTGATCCCCGGCCGGTCATCATCCACGGTGTCCAGCACGTCGTCTACCCGCCCGAATATTTGCCGCGCTGGCCGCAGGATGCGGCGCGCGGCTGGCTGGTGTTCATTGCCCGCAACCTGAGCCGAAGCGCCATCGAACGCTCATTGCCGAGCACCTTCGCCGCTGCGAACTGACTGCAGTCGTTTCGCATTTTTCAGGCAATTCCAGGACGTTCATTGATCTGTGATCGCGCTCGCCCGGCAACGGGCGGGGTTGCGTCGTCTCGACGCGTGGTGAATCCGCCAGCAATTTCCGATGCTTGCCGCTAAGGCAGGAGGTTCACGCCGAGACATTGATCGAACACGCGAATTCGTGCGCCGCTTCACCCGATTCATCGCTTGACAATCATAAAATGTGATCACACTATGAGATCAAGAATGAGGATTGAGAGCGAAAGCTGTCGCGCCTCGTTCCGGGGAGAGAGGCAGGCCTTCGGGCCATAGGGGCGCCCGCAAGGTGCTCGTTAGGGAGGAGAGAAATGTTGTACGCCACAGGTCTCATTCGCGGCACGGCGCTCATCGCCACGGCTGCTGTCGCCACCGTTCTTGCCAGCCACAGCGCCATGGCGGAAGACGTCAACGTCCGCTTCAGCTGGAAGCTGAAGGGCGAGTATGGCTTCTTCTATCTCGGTGAGCAGAAGGGTCTCTACAAGGATGCCGGCGTGACGCTGAAGCTCGGCGAAGGTGCGGGCTCGCAGGCAGCACTTGGTTCGCTGATCCAGGGCCAGGAAGACGCCGTCATCCTGCCTGGCATATTCGCCATCTCGGCGATCCAGAAGGGCATGCCGGTCAAGATCATCGCGCTCTACCAGCCTGAATCGCCGATCGCGCTGATCTCGCATCCCGACAAGGCGGTGACGGCCCCGAAGGATCTTGAGGGCAAGACGATTGCCCACGCCGTCGGCGAAACCGGCACTTCCTATCTCGGCGCCTTCTGCGAGATCAACAAGATCGACTGCAGCAAGGTCTCGAAGGTCCAGATGGACTCGCAATCGCGCGTGCCGCAGTTCCTGCAGAAGCAGGTCGACGTCGTCAGCGTCTACAAGACCAACGACCTGCCGGTGCTCGAGGACAAGACCGGCCAGAAATTCCCGACCCTTGACCTGACCGAGTTCGGCCTGGCCGTGCCCGGCATGGCGGTTGTCGCCAGCGATGACGGCATTGCCAAGAAGGGCCCGGCGCTCAGGAGCTTCCTCGCCGCCAACGCCAAGGCGATCGAGATGACGAAAGCCGATCCGGCCGCCGCCACCGCTGCGCTCAAGGCTGTCTGGCAGGCTGGTCCTTCCGACAAGGTGGTGCAGCAGCAGATCGAGGCAACCTCGGCATCGATCCATTCGCCAGCCGGTACACCGATCGGCCACATCGACGAGAAGGCGATTGCTGATGCCATCAAGCTGATCGGCAGCGTCGAGGAAATCGGCGACGCCAAGCCGATGTCGTCCTTTTATACCAATGAACTTCTGACGCAGTGAGGCTACGGTGGCGAGCACGGATGTAATCGGCGCCGCTCAGGCGCAGAAGAAGCAAGGCAAGGGCATGAGCAGGAAAAAATCACGTGGGCCATGGCTGGAGCGCTATTCGGCGCTGATCCTGGCGGTTGTGCTGCTTGGCGCCTGGCAGGTGCTGGTCCCGCTTTCCGGGCTTTCGGAGTTCGTTCTGCCGACGCCGCTGGCAATCGCCACACGGATCGTCAACGAGATCCCTCTGCTCGCCACCCACGCCTATGTCACGCTGTTCGAAGTCGTCGCAGGCTTTGCCATGGGCGTCATGATCGGCATCCCGCTGGCGCTGGCGATCTTTTACTCCAGGGCTTTCGAGCGTGCGATCTACCCGATCCTGGTGGCATTGCAGACGGTGCCCAAGGTGGCGCTGGCGCCGCTGCTTGTGCTTTATCTCGGCTATGGCTGGGCGCCCAAGATCACGCTGGCCTTCCTGATCTCGTTCTTCCCGATCGTCATCTCGACGGTCGTCGGCCTGCAGTCGCTCGACAAGAACCTGGTCAACCTGGTCCGCTCGATGGGCGCCAGCGAATGGCAGACCTTCTTCAAGGTCCGTCTGCCGGCAGCTCTGCCCAACATCTTCGGCGGCTTCAAGGTTGCGGTGTCGCTGGCGGTGATCGGTGCAGTCATCGGCGAATATGTCGCTGCCGAACGTGGCCTCGGCTATCTGCAGCTGCAAGCCAACTCGCTGTTCGACACGACGCTCAACTTCGCCACAGTGGTGACGATCTCCGGCCTCGGCGTGATGCTCTACTTCATCATCGACACCATCGAAGCCCGCGTCACCTACAAGCGCGACGCTGCCAAATAGCCAGGCCGCAAGTAATCAGTTCGGCCGCCTGTGCGGCCGAACAACGACAACAGCTTCAGTGAGGCAATCCCATGAGTGCCACTACCCAGATGGGCGCGGCGGTCGACATTTCGCGGCTTTCCAAAATCTACAAGACACGCGAGGACGATGACGTCCTTGCCCTCGACAAGATCGATCTCAAGATCGAACCCGGCAGCTTCGTTGCCGTCGTCGGTCCCAGCGGTTGCGGCAAGAGCACGCTGCTGTCGCTTCTCGCCGGCCTGACGCCTGCCTCGACGGGCAGCATCGCCATTGACGGCGACGGCGTCAGCCGGCCGCATCCGAAGACCGGCGTGGTCTTCCAGTCGGATCTTCTGCTCTACTGGCGCACGGTGCTCGACAATATCCTGCTGCCGATCGAAATCAAGAAGCTCGACGTCGCCGAGTACCGGGCGCGCGCCGAAGAATTGCTTGCCCAGGTCGGGCTCGAAGGCTTCGGCAACAAGTACCCTTCGGAACTCTCCGGCGGCATGCGCCAGCGCGTGGCGATCTGCCGAGCGCTGATCCAGGAGCCGGGCCTGCTTCTGATGGACGAGCCCTTCGGCGCGCTCGACGCACTGACCCGCGAACAGATGATCATGGATCTGCAGTCGATGTGGCTGCGCCTGCGCAATACGGTGCTGTTCATCACGCACGGCATCGACGAGGCCGTGTTCCTCGCCGACCGCGTCCTGGTGATGTCGCCCCGTCCGGGCCGCGTCGACCTCGACCTCAAGATCGACCTGCCCAGGCCGCGCCAGTGGAGCAAGACTCACGAGGACAAGGACTACCACGCCTATGTCCGGCAGATCCGGGCGATCTTCGAGGCCAAGGGCATTCTTGTCGCCCACTAGACCAGCAGTCCGAAAATCGGAAGTGATTTTCGGATAGGATCAGCACGGCGCCTAAGCTCTGCTGCATCCTTGGCGCCTCCTTATGGACGCGCGGCTCTCTAGTCGGTTCGGCCGATCCGCAAAATCGGCGAATACTGCAGTAACGGCATCAACGCCGCCGGGAGGCTTCCCGGCGGGCGAACATTTGCGCGGAGACCTCGGATGTCCGGGACGATATTCATACCCAGAGAGTTGGATGCGATTGAGAGCCGTGTGGGTGCTTCACCGGATACGGTGAAACGCCTTGTGGGTCTTGGCTTCGAGGTTGTTGTCGAGACGGGTGCAGGCACCTTGTCGCGCATTCCCGATGCCGATTATGCGGCGGTGGGGGCTGTCATCGGCAAGGCCGGTGATGCCGCCAAGGCCGATGTGGTGCTCAAGGTGCGCCGTCCCTCGGAGGCCGAGGTCAAGGGCTACAAGCCGGGCGCTGCCGTGCTTGCCACCATGGATCCTTATGGCAACGAGGCCGGTGTGGCGGCGATGGCCAAGGCGGGGGTGACGGCGTTTGCCATGGAGTTCATGCCGCGCATCACCCGAGCTCAGGTGATGGACGTGTTGTCGTCGCAGGCAAATCTCGCCGGCTATCAGGCGGTCATCGACGGTGCTGCCGAATATGATCGGGCGCTGCCGATGATGATGACGGCAGCCGGCACGGTTCCTGCTGCCAAGGTGTTTCATCATGGGCGTCGGCGTTGCCGGCCTGCAGGCGATCGCCACCGCACGCCGCATGGGCGCGATCGTGACGGCCACCGACGTGCGTCCGGCTGTCAAGGAGCAGGTCGCCTCGCTCGGCGCCAAGTTCCTCGCCGTCGAGGACGAGGAGTTCAAGGCCCGAAAAACCGCAGGCGGTTACGCCAAGGAGATGTCCAAGGAGTACCAGGCCAAGCAGGCGGCGCTGACTGCCGAGCACATCGCCAAGCAGGACATCGTGATTACCACGGCACTCATCCCGGGCCGTCCGGCGCCGAAGCTGGTGTCGGCGGCTATGGTCGCCTTGATGAAGCCGGGTTCGGTGCTTGTCGACCTCGCCGTCGAGCGCGGCGGCAATGTCGAGGGTGCGGTGCCGGGCAAGGTCGTCACGTCAGCCAATGGGGCAAAGATCGTCGGCCATCTCAACGTGCCGGGCCGGGTCGCGGCGTCCGCCTCGCTGCTTTACGCCAAGAACCTGTTCGCCTTCCTCGAGACCATGGTCGACAAGGCCACCAAGCAGATCGCCATCAACCGCGACGACGAGCTGGTCAAGGCGACCATGCTGACCGATGGCGGCAAGGTGGTGCATCCGAACTTCGCCAATGCTGCAGCGGTTGCCGCGGCGGACAAGCCAAAGCCGATCGTGGCCGGCCAGAACCGCGGCGACGACCCGGCGAGCGATAGTGCTGCACCTGCCAAGGCAGCGGCAAAGAAGCCGGCCGCCGCCAAGCGGACAAATCGGCGGCTGCGAAAAAGCCCGCTGCCCAAAAAGCCACTGCCAAGAAGTCGGCGCCAAGCGCCGGCGCGAAGACATCATCTGAGGGAGACGCGTGATGGAAGGTCTTCAGAAAGCCCTCGACCAGCTCGACCAGGCGGTTGCCGCCGTCCGGCTCGGCGTCCAGGATCTCGCCACATCTGAAGGTGCGGCCGAAGCTGCCGGCAATGCGGCACATGCCGTGTCAGGCGGGGCGATCGACCCGTTCGTGTTCCGCTTCGCCATCTTCGTTTTGGCGATCTTCGTCGGCTATTACGTCGTCTGGTCGGTGACGCCGGCCCTGCACACGCCGCTGATGGCCGTCACCAACGCGATCTCCTCGGTCATCGTCGTCGGTGCGCTGCTCGCCGTCGGCATCGCCGCTTCCGGCCTTGCCACCGGCTTCGGCTTCGTCGCCCTGGTGCTGGCCTCGGTCAACATCTTCGGCGGCTTCCTCGTCACCCAGCGCATGCTGGCGATGTACAAGAAGAAGGACAAGTGACGTGACCCTGAACCTTGCTTCCTTCCTCTATCTCGTCTCCGGCATCCTGTTCATCCTGGCGCTGCGTGGCCTGTCGCATCCGACCACCAGCCGCAAGGGCAACACCTACGGCATGGTCGGCATGGGCATCGCCATCGTGACCACGCTGGCGCTGGCCAAGCCCTCTGCCGGCGGCCTCGGCCTGATCGTGCTCGGCCTCGTCATCGGCGGCGGCGTCGGTGCGGTCACCGCCCGGCGCATCGCCATGACCTCGATGCCGCAGCTGGTCGCTGCCTTCCACAGCCTCGTCGGTCTGGCCGCCGTGATGGTCGCAGCCGCAGCCATCTATGCACCCGAAAGCTTCGGCATCGGTGCCGTCGGCGCCATCCACGGCCAGGCGCTTGTCGAGATGAGCCTTGGCGTTGCCATCGGCGCCATCACCTTCACCGGCTCGGTCATCGCCTTCCTCAAGCTCGATGGCCGCATGTCGGGCAAGCCGATCATGCTGCCGGCCGCCACCTGATCAACGCAGCCCTCGGCATCGGCCTGGTCGTGCTGATCGTGCTGTTGGTCACCACCCAGTCGACGACCATCTTCTGGCTGATCGTGGCATTGTCGCTTGTGCTCGGCGTGCTCCTGATCATCCCGATCGGCGGCGCCGACATGCCTGTCGTGGTGTCGATGCTCAACTCCTATTCGGGCTGGGCAGCTGCGGCACACGGCTTCACGCTGGGCAATCTCGCGCTGATCATCACCGGTGCGCTGGTCGGCTCGTCCGGTGCGATCCTGTCCTACATCATGTGCAAGGGCATGAACCGCTCGTTCATCTCGGTCATATTGGGCGGCTTTGGCGGCGAGACGGCGGCAGCTGTCGACGATGGCATCCAGCGCACGGTCAAGACAGGTGCCGCTGACGCGCCGCTATCTGATGATGAACGCCCAGAAGGTCATCATCGTGCCGGGCTACGGCATGGCTGTGGCCCAGGCCCAGCATGCGCTGCGCGAGATGGCCGACAAGCTCAAGGCCAATGGCGTGGAAGTCAAATACGCCATCCACCCGGTCGCCGGCCGCATGCCCGGTCACATGAACGTGCTGCTCGCCGAGGCCAACGTGCCTTATGACGAGGTCTTCGAGCTCGAAGACATCAACTCGGAGTTCTCGCAGGCCGACGTCGCTTATGTCATCGGCGCCAACGACGTCACCAACCCGTCGGCACGTGACGACAAAAGCTCGCCGATCTATGGCATGCCGATCCTCGACGTCGACAAGGCCCGCACCTGCCTGTTCGTCAAGCGCAGCCTCGGCTCCGGCTATGCCGGCATCGACAACACGCTGTTCTACAAGGACGGCACCATGATGCTGCTCGGCGACGCCAAGAAGATGACCGAAGAAATCGTCAAGGCCATGGATCACTGAGACAACACATCAGCCCATCCACACCCTGACAAACAAAAGCCCGGCAACGCCCGGGCTTCTTTCTACAGACGGTGGTTGCTGGCGAGCTTCTGCCTTGGATTATTCGATCGGCCGCTCGTCGGCGATGACCTTGCCGTCATTGGGCAAGGTGCCGGGGGCGACGATTTCGACGCCGCCGCGCATCTTGGTCGCTGCCTGCAAAGCCGCCTCGAGTTCTGCTTGCAGCCCGCCGTTGGCTGAACCGGCTTCGGCCTTCAGCAGCATGACGTCCTGTTCGGCCTGGCGACTGACGACGAGGCGAAGCCGGCCAAGGGCGGGGAATTTTCTTCCTATGGCGGCGATCTGGGCCGGGTCGACGAACATGCCCTTGATCTTGGTGCGCTGGTCGGCGCGACCCATCCAGCCGGCGAGCCGCATGTTGGTGCGGCCGCAGGCGCTCGGGCCGGGCAGGACACGCGACAGGTCGCCTGTGCCGAAACGCAGCAGCGGGTATTCCGGGCTGAGCCGTGTCACGACGACTTCGCCGACGTCGCCATCTGGGACAGTCTCGTTGGTGCCCGGGCGCACGATCTCGACGATCAGGCCTTCGTTGACGACAAGGCCCGAGCGCGCCGCCGTTTCATAGGCGGCGACGCCGAGTTCGGCGGTGGCGTAGGCTTGGTAGGCGTCGATGCCGGCGTTGACGATCTCCTGCTGCAGCGTGGCCGGAAACGCTGCGCCCGAAACCAGCGCGTGGCGGAACGGGCTGGCGGCTCCTGATGCCGCCACGCGGTCGAGCAGGATCTTGAGAAAATCCGGCGTGCCGATGTAGCCGGTGGGCTTCAGCACTGTGATCGCCTCGACCTGTTGTTCGGTGTTGCCGACACCAGCGGGGATCACTGCGCAGCCGAGCGCGTGTGCGCCGGCTTCCATCATGTGTCCGCCTGGGGTCAGGTGGTAGCTGAAGGCGTTGTGGACAACGTCTTCTCCACGCATGCCCGAGGCGAACAGGGCGCGGGCTGAGCCCCACCAGTCGTCGCCGCGCCCCTCCGGATCGAAGATCGGTCCGGGGGAAACGAGCAGGCGCTTGAGTGCGCCGGGCCTGGTGGGCGTGAGGCCGGCGAAAGGCGGGTTCTCGGTCTGCAAGGCAAGCAGCTCGCTTTTGCGGATAACCGGCACTTGCTGCAGGGCAGTGCGGTCGATGAGCCTGTCAGGCGCAATCCCCTCGAGCTGCCGGCGCAGGGCCGGCGTCGCGGACAGCGCGGCGTCGACAAGCGAACGCAGCCGGGCAAAAAGTGCCGCCTCGCGGGCCGCAGGATCCTGGGTTTCCCCGGCATCGTAATATGCGTTCGTCACCATGGTTCACCTGGAGTTTGAACAAGGGGCAGGGCGCCGTCGGGAACAGGTCACGCCAGCCAGCGCTTGCGCCGCTTGTAGCTCTTGACCTCGCGGAACGACTTGCGGCCTTCGCCGCCAATGCCGAGGTAGAATTCCTTGACGTCTTCGTTGTCGCGCAGGGAAGCGGCGTCGCCATCCATGACGATGCGGCCGGTCTCCATGATGTAGCCATAGGTGGCGTATTTCAGCGCCATGTTGGTGTTTTGCTCGGCCACCAGGAACGACACGCCCTGCTTGCTGTTCAGATCCTTGACGATCTCGAAGATCTCGTCGACCACCTGCGGCGCCAACCCCATCGACGGCTCGTCGAGCAGGATCATCTTGGGCCGGCTCATCATGGCGCGGCCGATGGCGCACATCTGCTGCTCGCCGCCCGAGGTATAGCCGGCCATCGATGAGCGGCGCTGCTTCAGCCTGGGGAAATAGTCGTAGATCATGTCGAGATCGTCGCGGATGGCACGGTTGCCGTCGCGACGCGTGAAGGCGCCGGTGAGCAGGTTTTCCTCGATCGACAGATGGCCGAAGCAGTGGCGTCCCTCCATCACCTGAATGCAGCCGCGCCGCACAAGTTCGTTTGGGCTTAGTCGGTCGACGCGGTCGCCGTCGAACTCGATCGAGCCCTTGGTGACTTCGCCGCGCTCGGCCCTGA
The DNA here is from genome assembly GCF_050859125.1 of Aminobacter sp. BA135. Classification (NCBI taxonomy): domain Bacteria; kingdom Pseudomonadati; phylum Pseudomonadota; class Alphaproteobacteria; order Hyphomicrobiales; family Phyllobacteriaceae; genus Aminobacter; species Aminobacter sp. BA135. The sequence continues at coordinate 102,406 of NZ_CP139573.1, read as the reverse complement.
GCAGGTTGGAGATCGCCTTGAGCGTCGTCGTCTTGCCGGCGCCGTTGGCCCCGAGGATGGCGACGATGCCGCCCTGCGGCACATCAAGCGACACGCCCTTGAGGACGAGGATGACGTGATCGTAGATCACCTCGATATTGTTGACCGACAGCATCGGCCGGGCCGGCTCGACCGCTTTGGAAGCATGTTCAGACATCAGCAAGCTCCGGGGCATCGTCCCTTCCCCACGTGGGGAAGGGACCGGGTTCGGGGTGAGCCTCAGGAGGCGTCGCAGGCCTCGGAACGGGCCGGCCATGGCGCGTTCTTCTCGGCATAGGCCTTGGCGTCGGCATCGAGCAGCGGACCGACCTTGTCGCTCAGAGGGGCGATGTAGTCGGACACCTTTTCATAGGTGGTGCCGTTCCAGCTCTGGACGAAGGTCGAGAAGTGACCGTTGTGATCGGCGCAGGAGAGCTTGACCGCACCGGTGAAGCCTTCGAGGCCGATTTCCTTGAGCCGGGCGTCGTCGATGTTGAGGCCCTCAAGACCGCGGCGTACGTCCTCGCCGGTGACGACCTTGTTGCCGGTGATTTCCTGGGCTCTGCGGATCGCCTCGGCAATCAGCATCGAATTGTAGATGCCGCGGTTGTAGAGAACCTGGCCGACCTTGTCCTTGCCCGAGACCTGGCTCTTGCCGGCGTCGACGACGTGCTTCTGGATATCGGCAAGCAGCGGGAAGTCTGTGCCCACGGCATGCCAGTTCAGCGTCTTGAAGCCCTTTGCGCCATCGCCGGCGCCCTTGGCGTCATCCTCGCTTGGCCACCAGATCGAGATGAACTTCTCCATCGGGTAGTTGGTCTTGACAGCTTCCTTGACGGCGGTGGCGTTGAGCGCGCCCCAGCCATAGAGGATCATGTAGTCAGGCTTGTCGCGGCGGACGCTCAGCCATTGCGACGACTGGTTCTGCATGTCGGCGGCTGCAACCGGATACAGCTTGGCTTCGAACCCGAGTTCCTTCGACAGCTGCTCGATCAGCGGCAGCGGCTCGCGGCCGAAGCTGGCGTCGAGATAGATGTAACCGATCTTCTTGCCCTTGAGCTTCTCTATGCCGCCGCCTTCCTGCGTCGCGATGTATTGCAGGATCTGGGTGAAGCCGTCCCAGTAAGTCGCTGGCGGGTTGAAGATCCAGGGGAAGGTGTCGCCCTTGGCCGAGGCCGACAAGCCGTAGGCCATCGACAGCACGGGAATCTTGTCCACGGCTGCCTTGGGGATCAGCGGCAGGGTGATGCCGGTCGACCACGGATTGACGATGACCGGCTTCTTGGGCTTCACCGATTCATAACATTCGAGGCCCTTCTTGGTGTCGTAGCCGGTCTCGCATTCCTCGACGATCAGCTTGACGCCGCCGATGCCGCCATCGCGCTCGTTGAGTAGCGTCAGGTAGTCGTGCATGCCGTTGGCGATCGGCGTGCCGGAGCCGGCGAACGGGCCGGTGCGGTAGGTGAACAGCGGCACGTAGATCGAGTCCTCGGCCTGCGCGTCGTGGACGGCCGGCAAGGTCAGTGCTGCTGTTGCGGAAAGTGCGTATAACCAGTTCTTGAGTGACATGACGTTCTCCTCCCTACTTGTTTGCATTTCCGTCTTGTGGGCAGCCCCTAGTAAGGGAAGGGCCACACACGAAGCTTCTGCTTGGCGATCTGCCAGAGCCGCGCGAGGCCGTGCGGTTCGACGATCAGGAAAAAGATGATGAGGGCACCGACGATCAGATAGGTCAGGTGCTCGACGGTCGCGGCTGCGATCGGCAGGCCGAGCGCCTCGGGAAGCCCGCGGATGACGATCGGCAGGATGTGGATGAGGGCGGCGCCGAAGAAGCTGCCGATCATCGAGCCAAGGCCGCCGATGATGACCATGAACAACAGCAGGAACGACAGCTTGATGTCGAAGGCCGACGGCTCGGCGGCGCCGAGCCACAGGAACACCATCAGCGCGCCCGAGACGCCGCAATAGAAGGATGACACGGCGAAGGCCAACAGCTTTGCCGGCAGCAGGCGGATGCCCATCAGTTGGGCGGCGATGTCCATGTCCCGCACTGCCATCCAGGTGCGGCCGATCCGACCGTGAACGATGTTGGAGGCAAGTAGGGTCATGACCACGACGATGACGAGCACGACCAGATAGCGTGTCACCGGCGTGGCCGACGGGCCGGTGATGGCGAGGCCGAACAAGGTGCGCGCCGGCACCTCGATGGCGCCTGACGGATTGTCGTTGTAGAGCCAGCTGATGCGGACGAAGCACCATTGCAGGAAGAACTGTGCGGCGAGCGTCGCGACCGCGAGATAGAAGCCCTTGATACGCAGCGACGGCAGGCCGAACAGCACGCCGATGCCGGCTGCGAAGAAGCCCGAGCAGAGAATCCAGACCAGGATGTTGACGCCCGGAAAGATCGTCGAAAGCTTGTAGGCGGCATAGGCGCCGACGCCCATGAAGGCTGCCGAGCCCAGGGACAACAGGCCGGTGTAGCCGACGAGGATGTTGAGCCCGATCGCGCCGAGCGACAGGATCAGAAACGGCACCATCACCGAAGCGAGCAGGAACTCGTTGCCGAACAAAGGCACGACGACGAAGGCAACGAGCAGGATGGCGGCCAGGCCCAGCCTGTCCTGCAGGATCGGGAACACCGCCTGGTCGGCCGCGTAGCTTTGTTTGAACTGGCCCGTCTCGCGATAGAACATGGTGTCAGATCCGCTCGATTATCTTGTCGCCGAACAGGCCTTGCGGCCGGTACAGCAGGAACAGCAGGGCGATGGCATAGGCGAACCAGCTTTCGATGCCGCCGCCGAGCAAAGGCCCCCAGTAGAACTCGCCGAGTTTCTCGCCGATGCCGATGATCAGGCCGCCGACGATCGCGCCGGGCACCGAGGTCAGTCCACCCAGCACCAGAACGGGGAGCGCCTTGAGGGCCACGATCTCGAGCGCGAAGGAGACGTCGGAGCGGGCACCCCACATGATGCCGGTCACCAGCGCGACCAGGCCTGCGGCGAACCAGACGATGACCCAGATCTGGTTGAGCGAAATGCCGACCGAAAGTGCTGCCTTGTGACTGTCGGCAACGGCACGCAACGCCCGGCCGATGCGGGTCTTCTGGAAGAACAGGGCGAGCCCGACGATCATCGCTGACGCGATGATCGCGGCGGCGATGTCGATCTTCTGGAAACTGACGAGGCCGCCGAGCATCTCGACGTCGACCGAACCGCTGGGCAGGAACAGTTCGCTTGTTATCATCTGCTTGGGGTCGCCGCCGAACACCATCTCGCCGAGGCCGATCAGCACATAGGTGATGCCGAAGGTCGCCATGAACAGGATGATGTCGGGCTGGTTGACCAACGGCCTGAGCACGACACGTTCGACCAGCATCGCCAGCACGAACATCACGCCCGCGGTCAGGATCAGCGCGACGAACGCGGCAGTGTGGCCCGAGAAGCCTGCGGCCGAGAACTTCTCGTAGAAACCGACGAGGGTGAGCGCCGAAAACACCACCATGATGCCCTGGGCAAAATTGAACACGCCCGAGGCCTTGAAGATCAGCACGAAGCCAAGCGCGATCAGCGCATAGAGCACGCCCGAGACCAGCCCTTCCCACAGGGTTTGCACCAGCAGGTCGGGCATCTGCACCATCTGGACGAAGGGGTCGATGAAGATGTTGTAGAGCATCTGTTACCCCTCAGCCGAGCCGGCAGATGGCGCGAGCCGGCCGGCATGTCGTGCGTCTCGTGTTCATGCGGAATTTCTCTCTTCCACCAGACTGCTGCATGCTCAGTGCCCCACGCCGAGATAGGCTTCGATGACCTTCGGGTCGGCCTTGACCACGTCGGGCGTGCCGTCGGCGATCTTGTGCCCGTATTCGAGCACCACCACGCGATCGGACAGGTCCATCACCACGCCCATGTCGTGTTCGATGAGAGCGATGGTGGTGCCGAAATGCTTGTTGAGGTCGAGGATATAGCGGCACATGTCCTCCTTCTCCTCGATGTTCATGCCGGCCATCGGCTCGTCGAGCAGCAGGAGCTCCGGCTCCATCGCAAGCGCCCGGCCGAGCTCGACGCGCTTCTGCAGGCCGTAGGGCAGTTTGCCGACAGGCGTCTTGCGGATCGACTCGATCTGCAGGAAGTCGATGATGTCCTCGACCACGCGGCGGTGTTCGATCTCCTCGCGCATCGCTGGCCCGTAACGCAGCATCTGCCAGAACAGGCCGCGGTGCATTTTCAGCGTGCGGCCGACCATGATGTTGTCGAGCGTGGTCATACCCTTGAACAGCGCCACGTTCTGGAACGTGCGGGCGATGCCCTGGCTCGCTGCCTGGTAGGGCCGCATGCGCGGACGGGTCTTTCCCTTGTAGGTGATGCGGCCGTGCTGGGGGTGATAGAAGCCGTTGACGACATTCAGCATCGAGGTCTTGCCGGCACCGTTGGGACCGATGATGGCGCGGATCTCGCCCTTGCGGATGTCGAAGGAGACGTCGGTGATGGCTTTCACCCCGCCGAACGACAAGGATACGCCATCGATCGCCAGCAAAGTTTCCGATGTCGCGGTCATGCGGCGGCCTCGAGCTTTGCGGTTGGCATCGCCTTGGTGTCGGCGATGCGGACCCGGGCCGAGATCACGCCCTTGCGACCGTCTTCGAAGGTCACTTCGGTCGAGATGTCGGCAGCGTCGGCACCGTTGTAGAGCGCGTCGACCAGCGGCTTGTAGCGTTCGGCGATGAAGCCGCGCCGCACCTTCTGGGTGCGGGTCATCTCGCCGTCGTCGGCGTCGAGTTCCTTGTGCAGGATCAGGAAGCGATGGATCTGGGCGGCAGCCATGCGCGGCTCGGCCGCGAGCGCGCGGTTGACCTCGGCGACATGCTCGATGAACATCGCATAGACCTCGGGCCGCTGTGCCAGTTCCTGATACGAGCCGTAGGCGATGTTCTTGCGCTCGGCCCAGTTGCCGACCGCCGTGAGGTCGATGTTGAGCATCACGGTGACGAAGTCGCGGTCCTGGCCGAAGGCCACGGCTTCCTTGATGTTGGGGAAGAATTTCAGCTTGTTTTCGATGTATTTCGGCGCAAACAGCGCACCCGACCTCAGTTTGCCGACATCCTTGGCCCGGTCGATGATGTTGAGGTGGCCGTCGGGGTCGAAGAAGCCGGCGTCGCCCGTCTTCACATAGCCATCTGACGTCACCGTTTCGGCCGTCTTTTCCGCGTCCTTGTAATAGCCGACGAATTGGCCCGGCGAGCGGTAGAGCACCTCCCCGTCGTCGGTGATACGGATGTCGACATTGGGTGTTGCCGGCCCGACAGTGCCCGCACGGATCTGCCCGTCCGGCTGCGCGGTGACATAAAGGAATGCTTCGGTCTGGCCATAGAGCTGCTTCAGGTTGAGGCCGAGCGAGCGATAGAACGAAAACAGATCCGGGCCGATCGCCTCGCCGGCAGTGTAGGCGACCCGGATGCGAGAAAAGCCGAGTACGTTCTTCAGCGGCGCGTAGACCAGCAGGTTGCCGATGGCATAGCCGAGGCGAGCACGAAGCGGGACGTCCTTGCCGTCGAGGATCTGTTCGCCCCAGCGTTTGGCTATGCCGATGAAGTAGTTGAACATCGAGCGCTTCAGCGCGCCGGCATCTTCCATGCGGATGGTGATGCGGGTCAGCAGGGTTTCAAACACGCGTGGCGGCGCGAAATAGAAGCTCGGGCCGATCTCCTGGGTATCCGCCTCGGCGGTCTCGCGACTTTCGGGACAGGCGATGCAGAAACCCGCGACCAGCGACTGTGCATAGTTGAGATAGTGGTCGCCGACCCATGCCAGCGGCAGGTAGGCAAGCACCTCGTCGCGGTCGGTCAGCTTGTCGAAGGTGACGGTATCGCGCGCCGCCGCAATCGAGCCGCCGGCAGTCAGCAGCACGCCCTTGGAGCGACCTGTCGTGCCCGAGGTGTAGAGGATGATCGAGATGTCGCTGGCCTGACCATGATCGCGCTCGGCGTCGATCGCGGCGCGCGCAGTGGCGTCGGAAGCCAACAGGGCACGGCCGTTTGCTATGATGGTGTCGATAGCGTGAAGCCGGCTGTGATCATAATCGCGCAGGCCGCGCGGCTCGTCATAAAGCACGGTGCGGAGCTTGGGCACACGATCTTGGACCGAGATCAGCTTGTCGACCTGCTCCTGGTCCTGCACCGCCGCAAATGCGACGTCGGCATGGTCGAGCACATAAGCCATCTCGTCGGCAACTGCGTCGGCGTAGACAGGGACAGGGATGGCGCCCAGCCACTGCGCGGCGAGAATGGTCCAGTACATGGCCGGCCGGTTTTCGCCGATGACCGCGATGGTCGCGCCGCGCTGGAGACCCAACTGCTGCAGGCCTGCAGCGTAGGCGCGAATTGTTTCGGCCAGTTCGCTCCAGCTCCACGTCCGCCAGATGCCAAGATCCTTGTGGCGCATCGCCGGACGGTCTGGCCGCACTTGTGCGTGCTCGCACAACAGCTTGGCAAACGTGTCGTGTCCGCGCGTCTCGCTCCCTTGTGCCAAAGGCACGCCTCCCGTTTCGTTCCCTCGTATGCCGCCGGGTATTCCCGGTCGTTGCATCGAGGCTCGCAACCTTGGCAGGCTTTTTCAAGGGCTGGCTTGACAGACACGACGCCAATGTTCAGTCTTGGCTACCGGCCTTGTGTCGCCGAGCCGCCAAAATTCCCCTAAGTTATTGATTTTGCTGTGCTGCCGGCGTTGGGGGACACCAAGCGCCGCGGTGCTAGTCGCCGTAGTGGCGCAGCTTGTCGAGGTCCAGGATCGTCACGCCGCCACCTTCACTGCGGAGCAAACCTTCCTTTTCCAGTTCCTGCAGGATTCGGTTGGCGACAGGCCGAGACACGCCGGCCAGCAAGCCGATCTCTTCCTGACTGATATCGATGTGTTTGCCGACGAATGGGCTGATCACCGGGTTGAACAGCGAGGCCAGACTGCGCGCTACCTTGCCGGTCGAATCGAGCGTGCGGTCATGCTCCACCTGCGCAATGAACTGCCCAAGCCGCTCATTGATGAGCCGCACCAGCAACCGGTCGAAGGCGACGCTGTTTTCGAACAGCCAGAAGAAGGTCGCGCGATTGAGAAGCGCCACCTGCGTGCGGCGCAGTGCAAGGACGTCATACTGGCGAGGCTCGTCCTTGAGCAGAGACCCTTCGCCGAACCAGCAGCTTGGCGGCAGGCCGGCATAGGTCACCGCCTTGCCCGAGGTGGTGATCGAACCCAGCCGCAACAGGCCACTGACCACACCGATCCAGTTGTCTATGCGATCGCCGCGATGGATGAAATAGGTGCCCGGCTCAAGGACGCGCAGCATGATACCGCGTCGTGCACGCTCGCGCTCATCCTCCGGCAGTTCGCGCGCCCAGAACACCGAGGCCAGAAATTGCTCCGGGCTTATCACGCGCGCTCCCATTCCTCATGACGAGTCGTGCGTACCATGTCTTTGTCACGCTCGCCATGCCGCGTGTGTGGCCGCGTGGTGTGCCGGTCGCTTCCCCACCCAGGCGCGTCGCCCATGCCCGTGGGGAATGTTAGCGGGCGCTCAAAGAATGGCAGGGGCATCGTCCGGATCGACTATGCCAACTGTGCAGAAGTCATTGTAGGCATGATCTGCCAGCAGCATCGATTGGACGACGGTGCCTGGCCGAGCAGCCCCGACCGCGGAGGAGCCTCATGGGTGCGGATCGTGGCGCGGATCGCATCGAGGGGAGGGTATCGATGAACGCTGTCTTGCATATGCGTGGCCGACGACCGGGCCTGGCACTGCGTGCCGCTGCCGGCATTGGCCGGTGTTGAGCCGGCCTCGTTAGCCGCCGGTCGGTCCGCGGGACCAACTTCGCGAAAAGCGATAGCGCCTCAAGATTGGATCTTCAGCTTGATGCTCTCTTTTGCATTGGCAAGGATTGATTGGAAATGGTCGAAGATATTCATGCGCATGGAATAACACTTGTCAACAAATACACCGAATTCTTCTTCAGAGAACTGAAGAACATACTCGCAGTTGATCGTGACAATTCTGGATGGCCGGAGCGGCAGCGGAGATCGCGCGATGGTGTGGCTTGCCCGGCGGCGGCGCAATTGCCGAGCAGCATATCGCCCGAGCTGCCTGACCTCGCCTCGCAATTTATCCGAGCCCTGGCTGTCGAAGCGTCGCGCCAGTGCCTGGCAAATGAGGGCGGCGATCCAGGGCTACTGGCGCAGCCGTCAGCCTTGTCGAAGCGGCAAGGCCAAATCCGTGGTGGTGACCTCGACTCCATGACTATTGAGGAGTGGGCAGGCCGCGTAGCGGGGGCTACCTATCTGGAAGAGAACCTCCGCATACCACGATCCACCTTGCACCGTTGGTTCCGTTGCAACGAGGTCATCGCGTTGCGAAAGGGGCGGCAGCGCCACGTATTCCCCCTGGCGCAGTTTGTCGACGGAAGGCCAGCGTCGGGTATTCGCGAGGTCCTGGAGCATATTACCCATCCGCGTCAGGCCTGGCACTGGATGATCCATCCTTCGCCAATGCTCAATGGCCGGACCCCGATCGACTTGCTCAAGCAGGATCTGGTTGGTGACGTCGTTTTGGCTGCGAAAGAACATTCTTTGGCATCGTAAATTCCATAGAGCGCTCTCCATAGGGCGATTTGGATAGAAAGAGTGCGAAAAAACAACGTTTCATTTGTGCCAAATGTATTTGCTGTTTCGTTTGTACAGTATTGTTGTTGTTTTTATATCACTAATCATTTTGATTCATCGAACTTGTGACGAAGAATCGAAATTTGATGTTTATCAATCCAATCATATGTCGATATTCAAGCTGACCGGAAGCGGTATATCAGAAAGTGTTTCTGGCGGATCGGTACTGGAGGTGCTTTCAATATAAGAAAGTACTCTGTGCCATTTGAGTTAATTCTACTGGAGGTTGGATAATGAATATCAAGAGCATTCTTCTCGGCTCTGCTGCGGCTCTGCTCGCAGTTTCTGGCGCTCGTGCGGCCGACGCTGTCGTTGTCGCCGAGCCGGAGCCGATGGAATATGTCCGTATCTGCGACGTCTACGGCGCGGGCTTCTATTACATCCCCGGCACCGAGACCTGCCTCAAGGTAGGCGGCCTGGTTCGCTACCAGATCGACTGGAAGGACACGGACGACGGTTGGAAGAAGTATTCGGCTGCCCGCCTGAAGCTCGATGCCCGTTCGGAGACCGAGTACGGCACCTTCCGTCGCTACATCGAACTGCACTGGCAGAACGACGGCGGTAGCTTCGGTACGACCTCGACCACGCCGCGCCCCTTCACCGACGCGACCGATATGTGGATCCGCTATGCCTACTTCGAGGTCGGTGGTCTGATGATCGGCCGCAACGACACGCTGTTCGACGGCGGTATCGACGGTGAGTTCGACAAGGGCGGCGGCACCTTCATCAACCAGATCCGCTACACCTTCGACGCTGGCAACGGCATCGCGGTGTCGGTCGGCCTGGAAGAGGAAGACAACAACTTCGATTACGTGCCGCTCGTGACCGGCAAGGTGTCGATCGCCCAGGGCTGGGGTTCGGTCAACCTGTACGCCGCTTATGACGATCGCTTCTCCGAGTTCGCCCTGAAGGGCGTCGTCAACGTCAAGGCGACCGACGCCCTGACGCTCCAGGCAATGGCAACCTATGAGTCGGGTGCGACCTGGCTCGGCCTGATTGCCCCGTATTCGGGCTACGACTGGTCGATCGGCGGTTATGTGAAGTACCAGGTCAACGCAAGCCTGTCGGTCGGTGCCGGCGGCCAGTACTTCGGTGATCGTCACTATGGCGACTTCGTCACCGGCCAGACCGTCGACCTGAACGCCAACGACTGGGCCATCGGCGCTGTTATCGACTACAAGATCGTCGAGAACCTGAACGCCAAGCTGGCCCTCAACTACAACGATGGCGACAGCTATCCGGTCGACGGCTCGTTCTCGGGCTTCCTGCGTCTCGACGCTTCGTTCTGATCTGCTGAACTGATCTTGGCAAACCCGGCTTCCAGTCGCCGGGTTTGTCTTTTTCCGCCGACGAACCCAGGGAATTTTCAGGTCGGCTGTCTCGAATTTCGTGAATACTTCTTGCTATGCGTGACATATAACAGGCCATGCGCAGCGGAAGAACAGCATGAGACGGTCGAACCAGGACAATGACGACGAGCAAGGATCCTCGTCAACGGTAAAAAGCGTCGAGGTCGCGGTGCAGATTCTCGATGCACTGGCCGACGCGCCGGGACCGGTGCGCGTGACCGAACTCGCTCGCTCGCTCGACATGACCAAGGCAAGGGTGTCCAGGCACCTGCAGACGCTGACCAGGCTTGGTCTCGTCGACCATGCCCGGGAGGGCGAGGGTTACGTCTTCGGCCGCAAGCTGTTCAAATTCGGACGAGCTGCCGTCTACCGCAGCAATGTCGTCGAGATCGCGCGGACTTATCTCAATGAACTGTGTGCGCAGACGGGTCATACCGCCTTGCTGACGACGCCGATCAAGGGCGGCGCGATGGTGGTACACGCGGTGCCCAATCCGTTCGAGCCGGGTATCATGGTGCAGCCCGGCATGGTGCTCAGCTTGCCGGGATCGCCGGCAGCCCGGCTGTTTTATTATTTCGAGAACAAGAAGCCGGTGCCGCCGCGGGTGGTCGAGAACCTGACGGCATATGGGGTCGATTTCGAGACCGACACGCGCGGCAACGGGCTCGGTGGCATCGCCGCGCCGATCTTTGAGGCCGACGGCCAGATCTGTGCCGCGCTGGGTGTCATCCTGTCGTCGTCGCTGCTGGTGCCCGAGCCCGATGTCCAATTGCTTGCGACCGTGAGATCGGTCGCAAGCGAAATCCAGAAGCGCTACGCCGACGGCGTCAACCCGCCTCTGATGCCCAAGCAAGCAAGCTGATCACCGTGCTTGCCGGTTCGCCGGCGATGCCGCTGAGCCGGCTGTTCGATCATGCCCTGGGCACGACGCGTGATCCGGCCTCGAGCTCGACCAGCGCTCTGGTCGGATCGAAGACGACGCCGATCGGATCCTTGCCGTTGGCAACGGCGTCGACCTGCTGGCGCAGGACGCGGCGCAGCATGCCGATGCCCTGGTCGGTCGAGGTCAGGTTTTCCTCGGAATGGAGGGTGATCGGCCCCTGGCCGACCTGCGCCTCGTAGTCGCCCGGCAGCTTCTGGTGCTCCTGCTCCGTCAGCTCGTGCCAGAGCTTGCCGGCATATTTCGAGCGGATCTTGGCCAGCGTACCGGCTTCGCTGACGCGGCCGACCGAATAGATGCGGAACGACGTATCGTCCATGGGGAGGACCCAGCCGAGCAGGCTGCACGGCCCGTCGACGGTTGCGACCGGACTTGCCACCGCGCGCACGGTCGGCAACACCGCCTCGGTGATGCGCTGATGCTCGCCGGTTTCGAGATCGCGCAGCTGCAGGCTGGAGACGCCGCGCGGCGTGTAGTGAAAGCTCACGCGCGGCATCAGACTCATCTTGGAATTGAACTGGTCGCCGCTGAAGGAGCCGTGCAGGATCGGCACATGGAACGGGTCGAGCACGTTTTCATAGTGCTGGAGCCAGTTGCAGTCGACGATGACAGGCCCGCCGCTGCCGATGCTGCTGTCGTCCGTTTCAAGGAACTCGCCGTCGCCGAGCTTCTCCAGCACGTCATAGCGCGGCAGCGCGGGCTTGCGGTCGAGCGGGCCCAAATAGGCAAAGATCAGGCCGTACTTCTCTTCCAGCGGATAATGCGGCTGACGGATATGTCCGCGTGTCTTCGCGCCCATTTCGGGCTCGCAAGGCTGTTCCAGGCAGTTGCCTTGGGTGTCGAACAGCCAGCCGTGATAGCAGCAGCGAATGCCCTGCTCCTCGACCCGGCCGTAATAGAGCGATGCGCCGCGATGGGCGCAGCGAGGATGAACAAGGCCGGGCCGGCCGGTGCCGTCGCGAAACAGGATGAGCTCTTCGCCCAGCGCCATGATCTTTCGTGGCGTTGCTGTTGCGTCCTCCGACAGACCAACAGGATGCCAATAGCGGCGCAGCAGTTCGCCCATCGGCGTTCCACGTCCGACCTCGGTCAGCTCGGCGAAATATGTCGGCTTGGGCAAGGCATAGGCCGATCCGTCTTTCGTCATTGCAATATCCTCCCCTAGCGGTCGAGCCGCAGCAGCGCCGTCGTGGCGCGTGAGCAGCAGATCATCATCGTATTCCCCGCCGCGCGTTCAGCGTCGCTCAGCACCTTGTCGCGGTGGTCGGGCACACCCTCCAGCACGCGGGTTTCGCATGTGCCGCAGACGCCGTTGCGGCACGACGAGGGCGCATGCACCCCGGCCTGTTCGAGCGCATCGAGGATTGTCTGGTCGGCACCGATCTGGATCGAGAGCCCCGACTTGTTCAGGATGACCGTGAAGCCGCCATCATCGGCGGCTGGTACGCTCGGCGTGAAGGATTCGGAATGCACTGTCGAGGCATCGCGGGACGAGGCGGCGTCCTGGAACGCATCGAGCATCGGCGCGGGACCACAGCAGTAGAGTTGTGCATCCGGCGGTGCCTGAGCGACGATACGCGCGATATCGAGCAGACCATCTTTTTCGCTGTCGACGTGAAGCTGGATGTTGTCGCTGAGCGCCGAGAGCTCGTCGAGAAGTGCGCATTCGGCTCGCGAACGCACAGCATAATGTAGCGTCCAGTCAGCCCCGGCCTTGTGCAGCTGTCGCGCCATGGCGAGCAGGGGCGTGATGCCGATGCCACCTGCAATCAGGATCGAAGTGGCTCTGGAGTCCGCCAGCGCGAAGGTCGAACGGGGCTGCGAGATCCTGATGCGATCGCCGGGCCGCGCACTTGTATGCAGCCAGCGCGAACCGCCGCGTGTTGCCCGGTCGAGTGCGACGGCGATGCGGTAGTCTGAAGCATGCGGCGCGCCAATCAGCGAGTATTGCCGCACCAGACCATCGGGAAGATGGACGTCGATATGGGCGCCCGCGTCGAAGGAAGGCAGGCGCGCGCCGTTGGTAGGCCTCAGATCGTATGAGAGGACCGTCGGCGTTTCGTAGGAAATCCGACGGACGATCACCTCGATCGTCGCGTCGGCAGTCTGCTGGTGACCGTCGTTCATTTTTGCGGCCATCCCAAGCCGTTCGAGGAGGCCCGGCCGCGCGTCCGCGGGATGCCGGGCCCGGTGAGGTTCAGCCCAGCGGGTTGGCTGGTGGCGTGACGGGCGAGGGTACGAAGGGGTGGATCAGCGCCCAGGGGCTCGGCATTTCGCTGACCGAGACGGCGATCAGGGCCGGGCCGTTGCGGTCCTTTGCCCGCACAAGTGCGTCGTGAAGTCCCGATGGTGAGTCCACCTTTTCGAAGGGCAGGCCGAAGGCGCTTGCCAGATGGGCGAAGTCCGGGTTGGCGAGTTCGACCGCGAAGGTGTCGCCGAAGGTGCGCTGCTGGATGCGGCGGACATTGCCATAGTGGCCGTCGACGAAGACCACGACCGACATGTTGCAGCCGTCGCGCGCCAGCGTCGCCAGCTCCTGCATGCCCCAGCCGAAGCCGCCATCGCCATTGAGCGAAACGACGCGCCGGTCCGGATTGCCGTGGGCCGCACCCAGGGCAGTGTTGAAGCCGTAGCCCAACGTGCCCTGGTAGCCCGGGGTGACGTAAGAATTGGCGGCGTGGACCGGGAATGCGATGTTGGAGAAATAGCCGACCTGGGTCAGCTCGCTGACGAGGATGTCGTCCTTGGCCATGCTGGAGCGAATGGCCCTGACATAGTCGGTCTGCGGCTGGATCGCATCGGTCTGCGAAGCCGACCAGGCCTTGACCTTGCCGATCTTGTCGGATGACGAAGCTCGTGGTTCGGAAGGCAGTGCGGCGAGCAAGGCTTCGGCGGCAGCCGTCGCGTCGGCCTGAACCAAAGAGCCTGGTGCGCGTGGCGCGCCGGCGGCACCGGCATCGACGTTGACATAGACATATTTGCTGTCGCCACTGGCGTGGGTCGGCTTGGCGATGCCGTCGATGAACCGGGTTCCGATCGCGACGATCACGTCAGCATGCGGGAAGACCGCGCGTCCGCCAAGCGACGTCAGGGCAAGCGGGTGGTTGTCGTCAAGCAGGCCGCGCGCGCCGTCGGTCATGACCACGGGCGCCTGCAGCCGCTCGGCGAGCGCCTGTATGGCTTTGCCGGCACCTGAAGCAGCGGCACCGCCACCAACCTGGATGACCGGGAATTTCGCCTGCGCCAGGATTGCAGCTGCTTCCTTGATGGCGCCGGCCTGCGGCTCGAGCCGGCTGAATTCGGCACGGGGCAGGACTTTCGTCATGCCCTTGGCCTGCAGCACGTCGGGCGGCAGCTCGATGGCCACCGGGCGCGGATGGCCGGAGCGCAACTGGACGAAGGCTTCATGGACGAGCGCGGGCACGTCTTCGGGGCGATGAGCGATGCCGTGCCATTTGGTCAGCGACTTGAGGATGCCGCTCTGGTCGGGAAGCTCGTGCAGCATGCCATGTTTCTGGCCGATCAGCGTCGAGGGGATCTGGCCCGAAATGCAGAGCACACGCGAGCTGCAGGCATAGGCGGTGGCGAGGCCGGACAGAGCGTTGAGCACGCCGGGGCCGGGCACGACCATGAAGACGCCTTCGCGGCCGGTGGTACGGGCATAGCCGTCGGCCATGTAGGACGTCGCCTGCTCGTGGCGGGGCATGATGTAGCGAATGCGGTCCGGCTGGCTGCGGATGGCGTCAACCGCCCAGTCGAGCTGAATACCGGGAATGCCGAAAATGTCGGTCACGCCTTCTTCCAGGAGTTGGGCGACCAACGCCTGTCCTCCGGTCAGCTCCATAGGTTCGTAGTTCCCGTTCACGCCGCTTTTCTCCGATTGGTTTCGCTTGCAGGGCGGGCTCTGACCTGAGGCCGTTTTGCCGGCCCAGGAGCGTCCCAGAACCCTGCGAAGAGTCACATGAAATGCAAAGTCGTCTCATAATGCGTTACATCGTCTCGCTAGTCAACGACAAAACACGATAGCTGGTCCGCGTTGGAATCCGCCTGGGCTGGTTGTCGTGTAACATCAGGAAAAATGCTAGAGGACGCGCGCCACAAGAGGTCAGCTTGATGAGTCCGAGTTGACCATGTTCAAAATGCGCGATAAAGTCTCATAATACGAGACAATAGAGGGTGATATGTTTTCAAATCTCTCCACGCCGACAGCCGACCCGCTGCTCGGAATGATGCAGCAGTTCCGCGACGACCCGAGCGCCGACAAGGTCGATCTCGGCATCGGCATCTACAAGGACGGGCAGGGCAACGCGCCGGTGCTGGCAACGGTCAAACAGGCGGAATCCTTCCTGGTGGAGAACCAGAAGTCGAAGGCTTATGTCTCTTCGGCCGGCAATGAAGACTATAATCGCTTGACGCGGGAACTCATCTTCGGCCCCGACAGCAGCCTGCTCGCGCGCTCGCAAGCGATCCAGACGCCGGGCGGCACCGGGGCGCTGCGTGTCGCAGGCGATTTCGCCCAGAGCGTGAAGCCGGGCGCCAAGGTCTTCCTGCCGGATCCGACCTGGCCGAACCATCCTTCTCTGCTGGCTGCTGCTGGCCTCCAGGTGGTCCGTTACCCCTATTACGACGTCGCGTCAGGCAAGCTGCAGTTCGACCGGATGATCGAGGCGTTGCGCGCCGCGGGTCCCGGCGACCTGGTGCTGTTCCACGGCTGCTGCCACAACCCCGGCGGCGCCGACCCGAGCCTGGCGCAGTGGGCCGAAATCGCCGAATTGCTCGCCTTGACCGGTGCCACCCCGCTGATCGACCTCGCCTATCTCGGTTTCGGCGACGGGCTGGCCGAGGATGCCGCCGGCGTCCGGCTCCTGGCCGAGCGCTTGCCGGAAATGCTGATTGCCAGCTCCTATTCGAAGAACTTTGCGCTCTACCGCGAACGCGTTGGCGCGCTCACTTTGGTGGCCAAGGACGAGGCCACGGCCAGCCGCGCGCACGGCCATCTGTTGCCGGTCGTTCGTACCAACTATTCGATGCCGCCGGACCACGGTGCTTCGGTCGTCGCTCACATTCTTGGCAATGCGGCTCTGCGCACGACCTGGGAAGGCGAGGTCGCCGAAATGCGCGGACGCATCAACGGCATGCGCGAAAAGCTGGTGGCAGCGCTTGCCGGTCGCACGACGCGCGACTTCGGATTCCTCGGCGTACAGCGCGGCATGTTCGCCATGCTCGGCATCACCCCTGCCGACGCCGAGCGGATGAAGGTCGAGCACCATGTCCACATCACCAGCTCGGGCCGCGTCAACGTCGCCGGCTTGAACGACAGCAATGTCGGCCATGTCGCCAACGCTATCGTCGCGGTCTGCGGCTGACTTCGGTGACGGCGGGCTTTGGTCCGCGTGAATGAAAGAAGGGCGGCGTTCCATCGGAACGCCGCCCTTTCCCTTTGAAGGCCTATCGCCGGGATCGGCTTGTCGCCGTGTTCCGGAATTGGTCCGGATCAGATTTCGTAAGGCAGGCCGAGCTGGGCCTTGCGCAGCCGCTGCTGGCCGATCTCGGTATTTCCCCAGTGGTTCAGCGTCTGGTACTGCATCCGGGTCTGGAAGCTCGTCTGGCCGGGGAAGATGTGCAGCGCCTCGCACATCGAGCAGGCCCAGTGGACCGTCGGCCAGATCCGGCGCAGGCACATCTCCGAATAGCTGTCGAGCAGGGTGGTGTCGTTGGTCGTCAGCAAACGGTGGATCGCTTCGGCCATGATGCGCGCATCACCAACCGCGAGGTTAAGCCCCTTGCCGCCGCTCGGCGGAACGATATGCGCTGCGTCGCCGGCAATGGCCAGGCGGCCGTGGCGCATCTTCTCGCAGACATAGCCGCGCAGGCGCGCCACCGAACGTTCGATGATCGGACCACGGTTGAGTTGTGCGGCCGTGCCGTCATCCATGCGGATGTCGAGTTCGTCCCAGATCTGCTGGTCGCTCATCGCATTGGGGTCGGCGTCTGTTGCAACCTGCAGATAGAGCCGACCGACCGACGCGGATCGGGCGGAGGCGACAGCCAGGCCGCGCGTCGAATGGGCAAAGCCGCGGCGGGCGGCGAGCGGTGCCGCCTCGGCGAGTATCCCGAGCCAGGCAAAAGGATATTCGGTGAGGAAAACATGTTCGTCCGAACCGGGAATGTGCCGGCGACTGACGCCATGGTAGCCGTCGCAGCCGGCGATGAACTGGCACTCCAGCACCTTGTCTTCGCCATTCTGGCGATAGTGGATGCGCGGAGCGTCCTCGATACCGTCGAGCCGCGATACGTCGGCTTCGAAGACGATCGGCAGGCCGTCGGCCTCGCGTTGAAGGATCAGGTCCTCGACGATCTTCTGCTGGCCGTAGGTGGTCAGGTGCCGGCCGGTACCGTCGTCGAGCGAGATATCGGCCTTCTGCCTGTCCCAGCACAACTGCATCGAGCGCATCGGAATGCCCTCACGGTTGAGGCGCTCACCCATACCGTAGGTGCGCAGCGTGTCGACAGTACCCGATTCGAGAACGCCCGCCCGCACGCGCTCGAGCACATAGGCCCGCGTGCGTCGTTCGAGGATCACCGAGTCGATACCGTTGAGCTGGAGAATGCGCGCCACAAGCAGGCCGGCTGGCCCCGCGCCGATGATCCCGACCTGAGTTTTCATGAGTTCACCCATTGCTGCTGACTGGTTTGCGGCGCCGTGTCCGGCGTCAGTATTCGAGGCCCTTGTCCTTCAGGCGCCCGCGCAGATTGAAGAGGTCGAGGCTGAGGACGCCCTTGGCGAGTTCTGTGCGCTTGGCTTCCTCATCGGCGATGCGCCGCTCGGAAAGTTGTGCGACGGTATCGGCCAGTTCGCGCGGGATGATCACGACGCCGTCGTCATCGGCGACGACGACGTCCCCGGGATTGACCACCGCACCGGCACAGGAGACCGGAACGTTCACCGAACCGATTGTTTCCTTGACCGTTCCCTGGGCACAGATCGCTGTCGACCAGACCGGGAACTTCATCTGGGTGAGGTCGCGGATGTCGCGGACGCCTGCGTCGATGACCAGGCCGATGCCGCCGCGCGCCATGACCGAGGTCGCCAGCAAGTCACCGAAATAGCCGGCGTCGGACGGCGAGAAAGGTGCCACGACAAGGATGTCGCCTGGCTTGATCAGCTCGATGGCCACATGGATCATCCAGTTGTCGCCGGGCGGCACCAGGACGGTGACGGCGCTTCCCGCTATGGCGGCACCTGGATAGATCGGCCGCATGCGCGAGCTCATCAGGCCGGTCCGGCCTAGCGCTTCGTGGGTGGTGGCGACGCCGGCCTTGGCCAGCCGGGCGATTGTCGCGCTGTCGGCGCGTTCGATGTTGCGGACGACCTTGTTCATGACTGGCGCGTCTGCAGTGAGTGGTAGCGGTACTTCACGCGGGCATCGCGCAGCGACATGCCCTCGGTGATGGCTTTCCGGATGGCGTTTTCGGCGATGGCGATCTCGTCGGCGAGGTCGAGAACTTCGGTTGCACGTGCGCTCGGAATGACGACGACTCCGTCGGCATCACCAACCAGGATGTCGCCCTGGCGAACCAGCGCACCGCCGATCTCGACCGTGATGCCGGTGGCGTCGACCTGGACACGGTCCTTGCCGGTTTTCATCGAATAGCTGCGCGAATAGATCGGATAGCCGAGTCTGAGGCAAAGATCGACGTCGCGGCAGGCGCCGTCGATGACAGTCCCGGCAAGGCCCTTGTGGCTGGCCAACTGGGTCATGATATCGCCCCAGACGGTGCAGTCCTCACGGCCACGATTGTCGAGCACCACGACGGTGCCGGCCGGCAGGTCGTCGATGAAGTCGCCGACATTGCCCGGTGCCAGCACGTCGACCGGCACGTAGCGGACGGTGAAGGCGCGGCCGACAAGCCTGAACTTGTGGTCGCGTGGCTTGATGCCCCGGCAGACACCTTCGATGCCAAGCCGGTCCATGGCGTCGGACAAGGTGGCGCAGTCGTGTTTTCCGGCGCGTTCCACGGCCTGGTCGGTCATTGCATTGCCTCGAGCATGTCTTCGTAATCGGCGCCGAGCACTTGGGAGACCCGCTTGCCGGCCTTCAGGGCTTCGATCATCAGGCGTTCCTTGGCAGCGATACGCTCGCCGGTCCGGATCACCTTTTCCGCATTGTCGGCGGTGATGAACACCGCACCCGAACCGTCTGAAATGACGTAGTCGCCGGGCGTCACCATCACCGCGTCGATGGTGACGGGCACGTTGGTTGCGACCTCATGGACGCGGCCGCGAGCCGTGCGCACGGTGGTCGCGCGGGCAAAGATCGGAAAGTCGAGCCCGTTGGCTTCGTCCATGTCACGCAACGGCCCATCGACGATCACGCCCTGGATGCCGACAAGGCGCGCGGCCTGGGTCAGCACTCCGCCCCAGCCGCCGGCGTCGATGCCGGGATGGGAAACGACGATCAGCGAGTTGGCGTCGCCGGCTTCGATGGCGCGGGCACCAAGATGGACCTTGGGTGCGCCTGCCGGCGCCGGGCCTTCGGCGAGGGCGACAGTGACAACGCGCCCGGCCACCACGCCGCCGCCGGAGCGACGGGCGATGCCGGTGACCGCACCAGGCAGGCCGAGTGCGTCGAGCGCGTCCGAGACCGTGCAGGCATCGAGCCGTCGCAGCCGTTCAAGCAACTCTGCGCTCATGACTTGACGCCCCACCAGTACATGCCCTGGGCGGTGCCGGTACCGGCCGGTGAGCGGTAGCAAGGCACATAGGCCACTTCATGGAATTCTGTGTCGTAGGCTTCCATGACACCTGCGGTGGTGATCCAGCTCTTCATCTCCGAAGTGCCCGACTGGAGCTCCGAAAGCGGGATGTTCTTGAGGAACTCGGCATCCTTTTCGCGCATCGCCTGCATGAAACGGGCGTCCCAGTCCTCATCGATGGTGAAATGGCTCATGCCGCCTGACCCGAACACGACGACACGGGCGTCGCTGTTCCAGGAGCGGATGGCCTCGCCGACGACCTGGCCGAACTTGTAGGAACGGCGGGCGGTCGGCTGGTTCGGCGGGAAAAAGGTGTTCTGGTAGATCGGAACGTTGGGGATGACCTTGTCGCGCATCACCTGGCGGTAGATATGGCCGAAGGCGTGGCTGATGCCGGTCGTGCGCGGATTGTGTGTCGGCAGTTTTGGCGAGACCGTGATGTCGAACTCGTTCTCGACCAGATTGCCGATGATGTGCTTGGCGAGCTCCGGCACCGTATCGTATTCGCGATACTCTTCCGGCGCGTGCCCGGCCTCGCCCTCGGCGACACCAGGCGGCATCAGGCGGCGGCCCTCTTCGGTCGCCGGATGATGGCGGATCTTGTCGCCGTAGTAGATCATGTAGGGCGGGCTCAAATCCTCGCCGTAGATCTCGTGCTGGTCGTTGCCAAAGATGATGGCGACGTCGGCCTTCATGGCATCGAAGGCATCGGCCAGTCGTTCGCTGGCGATGTGGCACTTCTCATAATTGGCAGTCATCGCCGCCATGGTGCTGCGTTCGGCAAGGTTCTCGTCCTTGCGCAATTCGCAGAGCTGGTCGAACGAATAGACGCCGCCCCGGAACGGGTGCATGCGGGTTCGGTCCGACTGGACGCGCAGCAGCCATTTGTCAGGCGTGGTGTGCAGTTGCGGCCCGTGGGCCGTGCAGATGAAACCGACTATTTTCGCCATAGGTAGCCTCCATGCTGTTCCAAGGCTGCGCTTCAGGTGACCTGGCTTCAGGCTTCGATGCTGAAAAGCCGCGCGGCATTGCCGCCCAGGATTGCCTTGCGTTCATCATTCGAGATGAACGACAGACCGTTGATGTGCGGGATGATGGTGTCGAAGGTCTCGCCGGTCTCGGGATCGATCGACGATCCGACGCCGGGCATTTCCGCGCCGTAGAGGCACTGCGAGGCGCCGACCACCTTGACCAGGAGTTCGATCGCGTCGCGCGAATAGAGCACGGTGTCGAAATAGAGCTTCTGCAGCCTGTCGCGGAAACGCACACCTGATGTCGACATGCCATTGCGCGGCACCGTGGTCGCGTCGAAGCGGCCGAGCTGGTAGGGGATCGCGCCGCCGCCGTGGCTGACCAGGATCTTAAGCTCGGGAAAGTCTTCCAGCACGGTCGACTTGCACAGGCCGTAGACCGCGGTGGTCTCTTCGTTGATGAAGTGCAGCGAATAGGGTTCGCGCTCAGGCGCCCGTGAGCTTGCCGAATGGATATGGCCGACGACGTCGAGTTCGCAGAGCTTTTCGTAGAGCGGGTACCAGTAGCGATCGCCCATCGGCGGCGCCATGCGGCCATTGTTTTCGAACGGATCGGGGTTGATCAGGCAGCCGCGGAAACCGAATTCCTTGACGCAGCGTTCGAGCTCCGGCAGCGCCTCGGTGATCGGGCTGTCACCGGTCTGCGGCAGGCCGGCGACGCCATAGAAGCGCTCCGGATAGAGTGCGCATTCCTGGGCGATGATGTCGTTGGCGTATTCGACATACCAGTGCACCAGCTTCTTGGGTTCTTCGGAATGCATGAGCTGGAACGGGCGCGGCGACAAAAGCTGGATGTCGACGCCGGCCTGGTCGAGACAGGCGAGGTGGCCCATCGGCGCCATCTCGACGCGGTTGAAGGCCTGTTCCAGCGCCTCGTTGGAAACAGGCGGCGCCTTACGGCCATGCGCGCCGCGATGCGACAGGATGCTGGCCTTGTAGGCGGGAAGCTGATGCGGCACCGCCATATGTGCGTGACAGTCGATGATCTTCATCGGGCACTCCAGAATTCCAGAAAATTTCGCATTGATCCGCCTCAATTCACCGAGGCGGCAGTGCCGGTGATGGTATCGAGCAGGGCGTTGGGGTCGGTCGGGCAGGCATCGCCGCGCCACGCGACGTGCCTGTCGGGCCGTGACAGCACGAAGGCTTCGGCATACGGGCCTGAGCCATCCTTGCCGGGCACGACGTCGAGCAGCCGGATCGGGATTCCGCGTGCTGCTGCCGTTGCCATCAGGGGCTCTGCGTCCTGGCTCGGGTCGAAGCGCAGCAAGGTGTAGTCGGGGCCCATCGCGTCATAGAGCGAACGCTTGTCCGCCAACCAGATGTGCGGCGTGCGACAGCCGGGCACCGTCGACGGCGTGAACTCGGCCATCGAGTAGGCCGGCTGCGCCTGCCCGTCATAGGAGATGATCGGCGAGCGGTCGTAATAGTAGCCGAAGTTGAGGCCGCCGCAGCAATATTGCTGGACGTTCAGGTCGTAGATCTTGCGTCCCAGCGCCTCGCGCGCGGCGGCACCTTCTGCCGTGTCGTCTTCGATGTCGACAGGCACGACCTTGCGTTCCTTGGCCATGGCATGGGCATGGTTCATGGCGAAGACCGAGACCTGCTCGGTGATCGGCTGGCGCTCGGCGGCATAGGCATCGAGCATGCCTGCATTGCCCCATCCGGCGATGTTGGCGGCAAGCAGCCAGCCCAGGCACTCGGCGTCGGCGATGCCGGCGTTCATGCCGTAGCCGGCGTAAGGCACCCACAGATGTGCTGCGTCGCCGCAGATGAAGACCCGGCCTTTGTGGAAGCTGTCGGCGACGAGGCGACGGCCGAACCAGTCTTCGTTGGACAGGACCTCGTAGGAAAAGTCCGGTCGGACGCCGAGGATTTCGCGGATCGACCAGTCGCGGTCGACGCTGTCGAAATCCGGCTCGTCGTCACGCAGATAGTTGTGCACCAGCCAGGTCTCGCGGCCGTCGATGGCATAAACATTGCCGCTGCGCCGTGGATTGAGCGAAAAGCTCGCCCAGGCCGGCGCGTCGTTCATCATGCCGAGCAACTGCGGCGCACGGATGTAGGTCGACTGCACGCGCTGCACGACGGCGTCGCCGACGAGCTTGGCGCCGATGTCGCGGCGAACCTGCGAGCGGCCGCCATCGCAGCCGGCGAGATAACGCGCCGTGATCGTCGTCTGTTCGCAGCTGTCTATGTTGCGGGCGCTGATCTGCACGCCATCCTTGGTTTCGGCATGCGACAGATATTCGGTGCGGTTGAGCACCGTCAGCCCCGGCATTGCCACTGCGTGTTCGAACAGGATCGGTTCCAGGAACAGCTGGTTGATACGGTGTGGCGGCTCGGCCGTCGGCCAGTCGGTATCGGGCCCGCCGGTTGCCGTGAAGCGGTCGCGTCGGCAGGGGATGGGGATGCGCGTGATCGCCTTGCCGGTCATCGAGGTGCGGTAGGCGATGTCGTTGGCATAATCCTCGGGCAGGCCGGCATTGCGTGCCGCGCCGGCGACGCCCAGCCGCCTCAGTATCTCCATCGAACGTGCCGAGACGTGATTGCATTTCACGTTCGGCGGTTCGCCATGGTGACGTGTCTCAAGGATCGTCACGGCGACGCCGCGCTGCGCCAGGATCATGCCCAGCGTCAGCCCGACCGGCCCGGCGCCGACGATGAGGACGTCGGTTTCCACCATCGCCGTCATGCCCGTGGGCTCCCGACTGTCACCACGACGTTGCCGTCGGTTACCTGCACGGGAACAGGAGTCAGGCCGACCTTTGGGTCGATCGGGTGACGGCCGGTCAACATGTCGAACTCGAAGCCATGCCAGGGACAGACGATGTGGAGCTGTTCCTTGGAAAAGCCGAGGCCGAGGCTCTTGCCGTTGTCGGCCACCAATTCCAGCGTTCGCGGCATGATCTTGCCCTGACACACCGGTCCGCCCATATGCGGGCAGATGTTGAGATAGGCGCGCACTTCTTCGCCGACGAAGTAGATGCCGATGCCTGTGCCGTCGACATCGATGACCATGCGTTGGCGCTTCTTGAGCTCGTCGTGACGGCCCAACACGATCTGTTGCGACGCTGCCGTCGCCATGTCAGGGGCGCTCACGATGCCCTCCGGAACCACATTGCGAGGTCGAAGACGTTGAGATCGGCGGCGCGCAGCAGTTCGCTGACCAAGACTGCTGTCTCGGTGGCGGTCAGCGCGTCCTGGCCGACAGGCGGAAAAATCTTGTCCGACTTCTCGACTTTGGTTGCGTAGAGCTTGCCGAGCGCTGTGAGTGCTACGGCGATATCGGCCTCGCTCACCCTGTCGAGCGTTCCGGATGCCAGGGCCTCCTCAGCAGATGCGGCTATCGCTGCGGCGGCCGCGCTGAAACCAGCGCCATGTTCTGATGTCGTCATGTTCTGTGCCATTACGATGCGGTTTTGGGGCGATTGGCGAGGACGTCCTCAGCCAGCGGCTTGCGACGGGTCGTGTCGAGCTTGAACAGCCGCGCGGCGTTGAGGCCGAGGATATTGCGCTTGGCCTGCTCGGAGAGGAACGGCAGCGAGTCGATGGTCGCCGGCGAATCCCAGTCCCAGTGCGGCCAGTCCGAGGAGTAGAGCAACTGGGTCTCGGCGTTCATCGCCTCCATGGTCGCTTCGAGAAGCTTCATGTTGGTGCGCTCGAGCGGCTGGCTCGTGTAGTACATCTCGCGCATATATTCGCTCGGCAGCCGCTTCAGGCCAGGGGCCTCGCTGGGGCGCATCAGCACTTCATGGTCGAGCCGCTGCATCAGGAACGGGATCCAGGCGAGGCCGCTCTCCACCCACAGCATGTTGAGCTTGGGGAAGCGCTCGGGCATCGCGTTGACGATCCAATTGGTGAGATGGATCTGGTTGTAGTGGGTGAACGAAAGCGCATGCATCGACAGGAAGCGGTTGAGCTGCGCGAAGGACGGATCGCCCCAGTGATAGCCGGAGTGGAAAGCCAGCGGCTTGTCCAGTTCCTGGATCATCGAATAGAGCCGCATGTAGCAGTCGTGGTGGACCGGCTTGTTGCGGGTCGAGCAGACGGTGAAGCCGATGATGCCTTCGGTGTCGCCGTAGCGCTCGACCAGCTCTTCGCACGCCTCGGGCGTGTTGAAGGGCAAATAGAGCAAGCCCTTCATGCGGCTGTCGATCGGCAGGATGCGTTCGATCATCCAGCGGTTGAACGCCTTGGCCAGCGCCACCTCGATCTCGTCCTGCGGGTGCATGCCGAGCAGCAGCATGGCGCTCGGGAACACCACCTGGTAGTCGAGACCCATCGCATCCATGCTGCGGCGGGCGGTCGAGATGAAGCGGTGGACACTGTCGTCGCTTACCGGCTCGCGCCGGCCCTGGTGGCCGATGCGGCCGCCGACGCTTTGCAGCGACAGGCCCGGTGAGATGTTGAGCAGCGCGTTCTGGCCGCCAAAGCCCTTGACCTGGTGCTGGCCGATCTGACGCAGCACGTCATTGTCGATCAGGTCGATGATCTCCGACCAGAAATGATCTTCCGAAACATGGGCGTCGACGTCGACGATGAGATAGTCATCGAAATTCCTGGCGGCCTGCTTGGTGGCGTGCGCCAGCACGTCGCGGGAATCCGTCGACCCGGTGATTTCGCCGATCTCACGGAAGTTGGGAATGGATTGCTCGGTCATTGCGCTGCGCTTCAACCCTGTGTCACGAATTTGGTCACGAGATAGCTATCAAGGCCTTCCGACCCGCCTTCGGAGCCATAGCCGCTCTCCTTGACCCCGCCGAACGGGGTCTCGGGCGTCGTCAGCATCATGTTGTTGATGCCGACCATGCCGGATTCGAGTTCGTCGCCGATGCGCGTGGCGGTCGTCGTGTCGCGGGTGAAGGCATAGGCGGATAAGCCGAAAGGAAGCCTGTTGGCCTCGGCAACGACCTCGTCGAAGTCCTTGAATCGACGTGTCACAGCGACCGGGCCGAACGGCTCCTCATTCATGATCCGCGCCTCGTTCGGTACGTCGGTCAGTACGGTCGGCTGCCAGAAGTAGCCGCGCTCGCCCTTGCGTTCGCCGCCCAGCTCGATGCGGGCGCCGGCGCGCTGCGCGTCCGAAACCAGGCTTTCCATGGCGTCGATGCGGCGGCTATTGGCGAGGGGGCCCATCTGCGTTGCAGGATCGAGGCCGTCACCCAGCTTGAGTGACGCAGCGACGGCGCGGAATTTTGCGACGAACCGGTCATGAATGGCTTCGTGCAGGTAAAAGCGTGTCGGCGTGATGCAAATCTGCCCGGCATTGCGATACTTGGACCGTGCCGTCATCTCCGCGGCCTTCTCGATATCGGCGTCGGCGAAAACGATCGTGGGAGCGTGGCCGCCGAGTTCGAGCGTCGCCGGCTTGACGCCGTCTGCCGCCAGCCTGGCGAGGTGTTTGCCGACGCGGGTCGAGCCGGTGAACGAAATCTTCTTGATGATCGGCGATGCGATCAGGTGCGTCGAAATATGGTCTGGCACGCCGAAGACGATGTTGAGCACGCCGTCGGGAAGGCCGGCATCTGCGAGCGCCTGGGCAATCGCCAGCGTCGGCGAAGGTGTCTCCTCAGCCGGCTTGGCGATGCAGGAACAGCCGGCGGCAAGGGCAGCGGCGATCTTGCGCGCCGGGATGGTGACCGGGAAATTCCACGGCGTGAAGGCTGCGACCGGGCCGATCGGCTCGCGGAACACCAGGCTGCGGACACCCGCTGTGCGCGACGGGATGATGCGTCCATAGGCGCGTCGGCCTTCCTCGGCATACCAGTCGAAGATGTCGGCAGCACCTTGCACCTCGGTCATGGAATCGCCGACCGGCTTTCCTTGTTCGAGCGTCATGAAGCGGGCGATGGCAGGTGCGCGTTCGCGCAGCAAGGCCGCCGCCTGGCGCAGGATCTTGTAGCGCTCGAAGGCCGAAACCTTGCGCCAGGAGCGGAAGGCCGTATCGGCCGCGGCCAGTGCATTGTCCAGGTCGACGGTGGTCGCAACCGGGATTTCGGCGACGGTTTCACCGCTGGCGGGGTTGATGACGGGCAGGATCTCGCGATCGGCCGCCCGAACCCTCTCGGAGCCGATGCGCAACGAGCGATCTATCAGATGTTGTGTGACCATATCCAACTCAACTGATTGAAATTGTTGAAGGCGGGAGCTCGTCACCGCCAATCTTGAAATATATGATAGTTTAAAAAAATTGGCGCGCGCAATCGTCATTTTTCGCTTGATATTTGGCTTGGAATGATCTTTTTTGTCCTAAATATCTTATCAAAGGGATCGACATGCAAAAGGCACCTGACGCCGAAGGTAGCGGTCTTACCCAGATGGTTGGCCCGGCCGAGCGGCTGTGGTCTTCGGGCAAGCAGACGACGCTGTCGGCGAGTGTGATCGACCAGATCCGGACCGTGCTGTTTGCCGGCAGGCTGGCGCCCGGTGATCGGCTGGGTTCGGAAGCTTCGCTTGCGCTGCAGTTCGGCGTCAGCCGCATGACCATGCGCGATGCCTTGCGTTCGCTGCAGGCGTCGGGCGTGATCGAGGTCAAGGTCGGCATCAAAGGCGGGATCTTTGTCGCCGAAGGCAATTCGGAGCGGCTGGCCGAGACCATCGCCATCCAGCTGAAGCTGATCGGGATAAGCACCGAGGAACTCCTCGACACGCAGATCGCCATCGAAGTGATGGCGGCGGGGCTTGCCGCCAGCAATGCGACCGGTGCCGACATCAAGGCGCTGCATGATGCGCTGGCCGAGGCCGAGCGTCTGGTCGACGACGCCGAGGAGTTCACCTGGGCGGCGATCAACTTTCACGGCTGCGTCGTCGCCGCCTCACACAATCGGGTGCTGGCAGCGCAATTCAGGGCGCTAAGCCATGTCCTGATGCCGCTCTATGTCAGGGGATCTTCGCCTGACGTGGCCCGTCGTGCGGTGGCGTTCCAGCGCGCGCTAATCGCCTGCATCGAGGCGCGTGAGCCCGATGCGGCCAGAAACCTCGTTTACGGACGTCTGCAGTTCGTCAAGTCGCGTCAGTTGGGCGACCTGGCGAAAGGAGAAGCCGGCGACTGACCACGGAGGAACGGCAGGGTCTGCGTCCTGTCGCTTTGGTTCCAAGCCGAAATGCAGAGGGGAATGCCTGCTGAACGCCGCAAGAGAAGCGGCGTTGCGGGTCAATTTGCGAAAAAGGGAGTGAGGAAGATGTTTACGATTTCGCGCCGAAGCCTGCTCAAGATCTCAGCGGCTTCCGGCCTGATGGCGGCTTTGCCCGGCGGTGGCGTATGGGCGGCCGAGCCCAAGCGCGGCGGGCACCTTGTCGTGGCCAGCGGTGGCGCTTCGACGGCGGATTCGCTGGATCCGCGCACGTTCGGTTCGCCCTATACCGCGGTCATGTCCGGCATCACCTACAATTCGCTGATCGAGGTCCATGGCCTCGACATGGAACTGCGGCCCGGCCTCGCCAAGAGCTGGGAGCCGTCCAATGGTGGCAAGAGCTGGATCTTCGACCTGGTCGAGGGCGCGACCTTCCACAACGGCAAGGCGTTTACCAGCGAGGACGTGGTGTTCTCCCTGAAGCGCCATGCCGAAGAAGCGTCGCGCTCCAACATGCGCAGCATCATCAAGGGCGTGAGCGATATCCGCGCCGATGGGCCGAACCGCGTCATCATCGACCTGCCCGAAGCCAACTACATGTTCCCCGCGATGCTGACGGCGTTCTCGCTGGGCATCGTTCCGGCCGGGACGACGACCTTCGACGGTGTCGGCACCGGCCCTTACAAGCTGAAGCGGTTTTCGCCGGGCGAGGTTCTCGAAGCCGAGCGCAACGAAAACTACTTCAAGTCGGACGCAGCTTTCGTCGACAGCCTCGAATTCCTCGCCATCAACGATGCCTCGGCGCTTGGCAGCGCGTTCCAGAGCGGCCAGATCCATCTGACCACGCTGCTCGACGCTCGTACCGCGCCGCTGATGCGCCAGATGCAGAACCTGAAGATCTACAACACCGAAGGCCGCGGCTTCATCTGCTTCAACATGCGCACCGACATGGCGCCGTTCGACAATCCCGACATGCGCATGGCGCTCAAGCTCGCCGTCAACCGTCCCGACATGCTCGAGCGTGTCTCGGTCGGCGTCGGCCGCATCGCCAACGATACGCCGGTTGCACCGAGCGATCCGGTCTTTGCCGCCGACCTGCCGCAGACGGAATACGATCCGAAGCGCGCCAAGGAGCTGTTCGACAAGACCGGCTTCAAGGGTCCGCTGGTGCTGCAGACCTCGGAAGCGATCTCGTCGCGTGCCGTCGACATGGCGGTGATCTTCCAGGAGCACGCCGCCAAGGCGGGTATTCCGATCGAGGTCAAGCGCGAGCCGTCGGACGGTTATTGGGAAACCATCGTCGGCCAGACGCCGTTCCATGTTTCGGCCCGTTCCGACCGGCCGACTGCCGATGCGATCTTCTCGGTCGCCTTCCTCAGCACATCAGGAAACAACGAGTGCAAGTGGGTGAACAAGGACTTCGACGCCGCCGTTATCGCCGCGCGCGCCGAGCCTGACCTCGAGAAGCGCAAGGCCTTCTATGCGACCGCACAGAAGATCTGCCGGGAAGATGGTGGCACCATCATTCCGTTCTTCTCCAGCACGGTTGAAGGCACGACCAGCGACCTCGACGGTTTCGTGCCGTCGGCCCTGCAGATGGCCGGCTACCGCGCCATCGAGCAAGTCTGGTTCGCCTGACAGGACAAGACGGCATGACTCTGTTCGCCAATTCCCCGGTGAAATCGTTCGTAGTCGCCAGGGTTGCGTCCGGGCTCGTGTCGATCTTTTTCATTTCGTTCCTGGTTTTCCTGGGAACGTCGATGTTGCCGGGCGACGCAGCCAATGCGTTGCTCGGCCAGAATGCCACCCCTGAAACGGTCCTGGCCCTGCGTACCGAGCTGGGCCTCGATCAACCTTTGCCGGTGCGCTACTTCCACTGGCTCGGCAATGCGCTGCACGGCGATTTCGGGACTTCGCTGTCCAATTCGCAGCCGGTCATCAACCTGTTGGTGCCGCGGCTGATCAACTCGCTGATCCTTGCCTTTTCGGCGGCGGCGATCGTTCTGCCGCTGGCCGTCGGCGTCGGGCTGCTCGCGGCGATCAACCGCGGCAAGGCGATTGACACCGCCACCGGTTCGATCTCCGCGATCTTCCTGTCGATGCCGTCGTTCCTGATCGGCTACCTCTTGGTCTTCATCTTCGCGGTCAAGCTGGGGCTGTTTCCACCGCTGTCGATGGTTCGCTCCAGCGCCAGCCTGCCGACATGGATTTCGGCGCTGACATTGCCGGTGCTGACCCTGGTGCTGGTGGCCCAGGCCCATGTGATGAAACTCACCCGCGCTGCCGTGCTCGGAGTGATGAGTTCCGACTATATCCTGATGGCCGAGACCAAAGGCATTCCGCGCAACAGGATCATCCTCAAGCACGCGCTGCCCAACGCACTGTCGCCGATCGTCTCGATCTGCATGATCACCATGGCCTATCTGATCGTCGATGTCGTGGTGATCGAGGCGGTGTTCAACTATCCCGGCATGGGCAAGCTGATGGTCGACGCCGTTGCCTATCGCGACATTCCGATGGTGCTGGCCTGCGGCGTGCTGTTTTCGACGATCTTCATCTCGCTCAATTTTGCCGCAGACTTTTTGGCCATGCTCGTCAATCCGCGTCAGCGCCTGCCCAGGAAGGGGAACTGAATCGTGTCGAGCAAGTTGACGCTGACCGTTTCCCTTGCCGTCCTCGCAACGATGGCGGCAGCCGCCATCCTTGCGCCGGTGCTGGCGCCGTTCCCGCCGAACGAGATGGTCCATGCCGCTTTCGATGCGCCCGGCGTGGGCGGTCTGCTGGGTGCCGACGGCCTCGGCCGGGACATGCTGTCCCGCATTCTCTACGCCACGCGCTACACCTTCGTTGCGACGCTGATCGCCACCACACTTGCCTGCATGATCGGCGTGTCGCTGGCCATCATCGCTGGCCTGAGCAAGGGTTGGGTCGATATCGTCATCGGCCGTGCCGTCGACATCCTGATGTCGATCCCGCAGATCATCTTTGCGCTGATCATCCTGGCCATCGCCGGCGTGTCGCTGACGACGCTGATCCTGACCATGGCAGTGCTGCAGTCAAGCACCTATTACCGCGTGACCCGGCCGATCGCCGGCGACCTCGCGGCGATGGAATATGCCGAGGTCGGTCGCCTGCGCGGCGAACGGCTGCACTGGTATTTGTTCAAGGAAATACTGCCTAACATGGTGCCGTCGCTTTTGGCGCAGTTCGGACTGGGGCTTTCCTCCGCGGCACTCTTCATCAGTTCGCTCAGCTTCCTGGGCATCGGCATCCAGCCGCCTGCGGCCGATCTCGGCGGACTTGTCCGCGAGAATGCGCTCGCCCTTTCTACCGGCCGTCTGACGCCGCTGATCCCGGCATTCTGCATCGCGCTGTTCTGCCTGAGCGTGAACGGGATCGTTGATTGGCTTGTTGGCCGCTTTTCAGACAAACCGGACGTGAAATGAGCGGAAATCGGGTACTGAGCATCGACAATCTACGCGTCGAGACAAAGTCGGGCGTGCTGCTCGACGACGTCTCGATCCATGTCGATCGCGGCGAAGTTCTTGGCATCATCGGTGAGTCAGGGGCCGGCAAGAGCACGCTGGCGCTGAGCTCGATCATGCTGTTCAAGTCTGGGTGCAGGCCGACATCAGGCTCGATCGAGCTGTGTGGTCAGTCGCTGATGGAACTCGGAACCACCGAGCTCGAAACCATCCGGCGCACCAGGGCGTCCTACGTCGCCCAAAGTGCCGCGGCTGCGTTCAACCCGTTCTACCGGCTCGAGGACCAGGTCACCGAAATCCCTGCCATGGCGCAGAAGCTGACCTCAGCCCAGCGGCGTCGCATGGCAGTCGAGCTGTTCGAGGAGCTCCAGCTTCCTGACCCCAAGAATTTCGGCCGGCGCTATCCGCATCAGGTCTCGGGCGGCCAGTTGCAGCGGGCGATGATCGCCATGGCGCTGATCAACCAGCCCGACCTGATCATTTTCGATGAGCCGACCACAGCACTCGACGTGACGACGCAGATCGAGGTGCTCAGGCTGATCAAGAAGGTGGCGAGCGCCCACAATTGCGGCGCCCTCTACATCTCGCACGACCTGGCGGTGGTGTCGCAGATGGCCGACCGCATCGTCGTCATGCGCAACGGCAAGATGGTCGAGCAGGGGCCGACGCGCCAGCTCGTCGACAACCCGCAGACGGAATACGCCCAGCGTCTTGTCGCGCACCAGGGCGATGGCAGCTACGCCAGTGCAAATGGCAGCGACGAAACCCTGCTCGACGTCCGCAACGTCGATGTCGGTTATGGCGGCGTCACGGCGGTCAAGGACGCGTCGATCAGGCTTGGCGCCGGCTCGGTGCTGGCACTCGTCGGCGAGTCCGGCAGCGGCAAGACCACTTTGGCGCGCAGCATCGCTGGCCTGCAGCCAGCGCGCACTGGGCAGATCCGCATGCGCGACAGCGTGTTGGCGCCTGTGGTCGAGCGCCGCAGCTTCGATCAGCGGCGGCTGATCCAGTACATCCACCAGCTGCCCGACCTCGCGCTCAATCCGCGCCAGACCGTCCGCGATGTCATCGGGCGTCCGCTCAGCTTTTTCTACGGATTGCGTGGCGCCGCCGCCGAGCAGCGGCTGCTCGAACTGATGGAGGCGATCGAACTTCCGGCGGCCTATCTCGACCGCTATCCGGCATCGCTTTCGGGCGGGCAGAAGCAGCGCGTCTGCATCGCCCGTTCGCTTGCCGCAAAACCCGACATCCTGATCTGCGACGAGATCACCTCGGCGCTCGATCCGCTGGTCGAGGAAAGCATCGTCAAGCTGCTCACCCGCCTGATCAAGGACGAGGGCCTCAGCATCCTGTTCATCACCCACAATCTTGGCCTCGCGCTGCGCTTCTCGCACAAGACCGCGGTGATGCAGGCAGGACGTATCGTCGAGCATGGCGATACGCGCGCCGTGTTCGAACAGCCGCAGTCCGACTATACGCGCAGCCTGATCCGCGCGGTGCCGCAGCTACGTGAAGGCTGGCTGGACGGCTTTTCCGCCGATGCCGCCTGAAGGAAGCGTGGCCGCTTGTGTGGCCAGTGCCGCGATTTGCGGTGGTTCAAATTCGAGGGAGACAACCATGACGCAGTCCCATGCGATGATCATCAATGGCGAAAGGGTGGAGGCCGCAGGCACGTTTGGCGTCATCGATCCCGCACGGGCGGAGGTCTTCGCCGACTGTCCTGCCGCCAGTCCTGAGCATCTCGACGCAGCGGTCGCAGCCGCGCGTAAAGCGTTCCCGACATGGCGTGACACGGTGATCGAAGAGAGGGCACGCCTGCTCAACGAGATCGCCAACGCGGTTGAAGCCGACAAGGATGCCCTGGCGGTGCTGCTCTCGACCGAACAGGGCAAACCACGCGCCAGCGCCCATGGCGAGATTGGTGCCGCCATTCACTGGATGCGCGAGACGGCAAAGCTCAGGCCACCGGTTGAAGTGATCCGTGACGACGAGAAGAACAGGATCGAGGTACACCGCAAGCCGCTCGGCGTTGTCGGCTCGATCACGCCGTGGAACCATCCGGTGCTGATCGCCACCTGGCACGTCATGCCGGCGCTGATGGCGGGCAATTGCGTGGTGATCAAGCCGTCGTCCTACACACCGCTGAGCACGCTTCGGCTCGTCGAGCTTGCCAATGTGCATCTGCCGCGCGGCGTGCTCAATTCGGTCACCGGCGAAGGCGGCATTGGTCGCGCCATCACCGGCCACCCCGGCATCGACAAGATCGTCTTCACCGGCTCGACGCCGACCGGCCGCAACATCATGTCGAATGCCGCCGACACGCTGAAGCGCCTGACGCTCGAACTCGGCGGAAACGATGCGGCAATCGTCTTGCCCGACGCCGACATCGACGCCATCGCGCCGGTGATCTTCGCCAAGTCCTTCGGCAATAGCGGCCAGACATGTGCCGCGCTCAAGCGCCTTTACGTGCATGAGAGCCTGCATGACGCGCTCGCCGAAAAGATCGCTGTCCTGGCGCGTGCCGCCAGGGTCGGTCCGGCCAGCGATCCGGCCAGCCAATTCGGGCCCCTGCAAAACAAGGCGCAGTTCGATCTGGTGCGCGCCCTTGCCGACGACGCCAAGGCTAATGGCGGACGCTTCCTGGCCGGCGGCGAAGCTTCAGATGAAGCAGGCTACTTCTTCCCGCTGACCGTCGTCACCGAGGTGACGGACGGCATGCGCATCGTCGACGAGGAGCAGTTCGGCCCGATCCTGCCGATCGTGCGCTACAGCGACGTCGACGATGCGATCGCGCGTGCCAATGCCAGCGAAAACGGGCTGGGCGGTTCGATCTGGTCGACCGACATCAAGAAAGCGGAAGCGCTGGCGCGGCGTCTCGAATGCGGAACCGCCTGGGTCAACGACCACAGCTCGATCTCGCCGGCGGCACCCTTTGGCGGCGCCAAACAATCGGGCATCGGCGTCGAGTTCGGCCACTGGGGGCTGGAGGAGTACATGCAGATGCAGACGGTCCACATCACGCGCTGAGCGGGATGTGGTTGCAGGTCTGAGCTGTACCGTAGCTGTTTTCCGGCTGGCGCCGGCAGACGCAGGTCGGCAGAGAAAGGGCGGCTCCAGGGCCGCCCTTTGCAATTCAGATGAATTGGTTTCTCAGTAGCCTGAACCAGTCGCCTGCGGCTCGCCTTTGCCACCGGTCCTGAACTTCGTCGCAAGCGCACTGGTTGCTTGTGCCAGCAAGCCGACGTCGTTGCCGACGGCAACAAAGGTGGCGCCGAGGTCCAGATAACGCTGCGCCAGGCTGGCGTCGGAAGTGAGGATACCGGCAGCCTTGCCAGAGATGCCGATGCGGCGGATGGCGTCCTCGCCGGCTGCCTGCACCTCCGGTGCGCCCGGCTTGCCGAGGTAACCCATGTCGGCGGCGAGATCAGCGGGCCCGATAAAAATGCCGTCGACGCCGTCGACAGCGGCAATGGCTTCAAGCTGCGCCAGCCCGGCCCGGCTCTCCAGCTGGACCAGCAGACAGGTCTGGTCGTTGGCGGTGGCCAGATAGTCGGGGATGCGGTTGAAAGCGGAAGCGCGGGCAAGCGCTGCACCCACGCCGCGCACGCCATGCGGCGGGTAGCGCATCGCCTTGACCAGCTCGCAGGCTTGATCTGCAGTTTCGACCATCGGCACAAGGATGGTCTGGGCGCCGATGTCGAGCAGTTGCTTGATGATCCAGGTATCGCCGATTGGCGGGCGCACGACGGCATGGGAGCCGGAGGCGGCGATGGCCTGCAATTGCGCCGCCATGACCGGGATGTCGTTCGGGGCATGCTCGCCGTCGATGACCAACCAGTCGAACCCGGCGCCGGCACAGATCTCGGCCGTGTAGGCATTGGCCAGGCCGAGCCACAGGCCGATCTGCGCGTTGCCGTCCAGCAGAGCGGCTTTGAAAATGTTGCGTGGTGCGGGCATTGATATCCTCAGGCGAAGTAGGCGCTGACGGTGCCGAAGGGGCCGAAGTCGGCCATGATGGTATCGCCGTGGCGCGCTTCGACGGGGCGGATGAACGAGCCCGAGAGCACGATGTCGCCGGCCGCAATCGAACCGCCGAACATGGCGAGCCGGTTGGCCAGCCAGGCTATGCCGGCTGCAGGATGGTTGAGCACGCCGGCACCAAGGCCGGTTTCCTCGACTTCGCCATTGCGCGATACGATGGCGCCGATCCAGCGCATGTCGGCCTCGGTCGGACGCATCGGCCGGCCGCCGGTGATGATGCCGGCATTGGCGGCATTGTCGGAGATGGTGTCGACGATGGTGCGGGTGCGGCCCGTTGCCGGGTCGCTGCGCAGGATACGCGTGTCGAGGATCTCGATGGCCGGTGCAATGAAATCGGTGGCGTTGAGCACGTCGAAGACGGTCGTGTTTGGACCTTCCAACGGCGCCTTCATGACGAAAGCGATCTCGGCCTCGATGCGCGGCTGGATGAAGCGGTCGGCCGGGATGGTTGCTGCATCCGGGAACATCATGTCGTCAAGCAGGACGCCTGAATCGGGGATGTCGATGTTGAGCGCATATTGCATTGCCTTGGACGTCAGGCCGATCTTCCAGCCGATCCTGCGCCGACCCTGGGCGAGCTTGAGCTGGACCCATGCGGCCTGCACGGCATAGGCGTCCTCCATGTCCATCTCGGGGTGATCGAGCGACAACAGCCCGATCTGCTTGCGCTGCTTTTCGGCCTGGTCGAGGCGTTGCGCTGCTGTCTGATGCTGCTCTGGCTCAAGCTTCATGGCTGTTCGTCCATGACGGTGTTGCGCAATGTGCCGATGCCTTCCGCTTCGACTTCCACGATGTCGCCGGGGACCAGCCAGCGCGGCGGATCGAAGCGCGCGCCGGCGCCGGTCGGTGTGCCGGTGACGATGACGTCGCCCGGAACAAGCGTGGTGAAGGTCGAGATGTAGCTGATCAGCTTGCGGAAGCCGAAGATCATGCGGCTTGTGCGGTCATCCTGCCGCAGCTCGCCATTGACCTTCGTCGTCAGGCGAATGTCGGCAAGCTGGGCTTCGTCCGTATAGGGCACCAGCCAGGGGCCGATGGCGCCGGTGGCGTCGAAGTTCTTGCCCTGGGTCACGTTGAACTTGGCGTGCCGGACCCAGTCGCGGATCGTGCCTTCGTTGCAGAGCGAAAGTGCTGCGATATGGTCGAGCGCGTCGCGCTCGGCAATGCGGCGGCCGCCTTTGCCGATGACGATGACGATCTCGCCTTCATAGTCGAACTGCGGTGACTCCGGTGGCCGGACGATGGCCGCGCCATGGCCGACAAAGGAACGCGGGAAACGGATGAACAGCGACGGATTGCCGGGCGCCGCCTGGCCGTCCTTGTACTCTTCATTGCGGTCGGGGAAGTTGACCCCGACGCAGACCAGCTTCTCCGGCGCCGGGATCGGGATCTGGTAGGTGATCTCGGCTTCCGAAATGTCGGCCGCGCGCTGTTCAGCGGCTTCCGTGAGCCGAGCGAGACCGTTCGCCGCGATAACCTCGCGCAGCGTCGGCCATTGCGGGAACTGTGGTGCCAGGTCGACAATACCTTTGGCGATCACCGCGCCGTAGCTCGTCTTGCCGGCGTGGGTGTAAGTGGCGAAACGCGGCCGTTCGGTCATGTCTGATCTCACGGTGCGATGATCGGCGAGGCGGCAAGTGCCGACGGCCTTGGCTCGGTACCGGCGAATGTGCTGCCTTCCTCGAACCACGAGCGCGGGGCAGGGGCGCCCCACAGCGTCTGGCGCTGCGGATCCGTGAGGTCCCACTTGATCGGCTCCAGGTCGGGATCGACCGTCTGGTAGTCCGAGCAATAGATCTCGATACGGTGACCATCGGGGTCGCGGATGTAGAGGAAGAAGGCGTTGGAGATGCCGTGTCGGCCGGGTCCACGCTCGATGTTGCCGACGTAACCGGTGGTCGCCATCAGGTCGAGCAGGTCGATGATGTTGAGCGGCGTCGGCACCCAGAAGGCGACATGGTGCAGGCG
Source organism: Aminobacter sp. BA135 (assembly GCF_050859125.1). Classification (NCBI taxonomy): domain Bacteria; kingdom Pseudomonadati; phylum Pseudomonadota; class Alphaproteobacteria; order Hyphomicrobiales; family Phyllobacteriaceae; genus Aminobacter; species Aminobacter sp. BA135. Next base: position 65,042 of record NZ_CP139573.1, on the reverse strand, counting down.
CGGTCCGAGCCCGTTGGTGAAGGCGATGTCGTGCACGCCGCCCTTGCGGTGGGTCCACGCCGCCCACAGGCGACCGGTCTCGTTGTCCTCGGTGAATTCAGTGACGCGGAAGCCGAGCTCGTTGTAGAAGGCGACCGACTGGTCGACGTCGGGCGAGAAGCAGTTGAAGTGATCGATGCGCAGCGGCTTCACGCCCTTGTAGAGTGCGTATTTCTGGTGGATTGGCGCCAGCCGGTCCATCCTGGAATAGAACTCCAGTGGAATGCCGTGCGGGTCGCGGGTGCGCAACGTGCGCGACTGGTACGGCCGCTCGACCCATTCGACCGGCAGTTCCTTCGCCCTGAAGAAGTGCTCGGCCTTGTCGAGATCTTCGTCCGAAAACACCTTGAAGCCGAGGTCGCGGGCTTCGGCCCGGTCGCTCTTTTTCAGCACGATGCAATGGTGGCCGCGCTCTTCCATGGCGCGCAGATAGATGGTGTCGGCGGTCTCGTCGGTGACCTGCAGGCCGAGCGTGTCGACATAGAAGGCGCGGGACCTGGCAAGGTCTGTCACCGCCAGTTCGACATGGCTCAGCCGTACGATGTTGAAGGCGGGATAGAGGTTTGGTGTGGGCAATGGCATGTCTAGTGTTCCCGCTCAGCCGCCGAGCTTCTGGATGTTGTGGGCCGCCGTCGCGAAGGCGATGTTCTTTGTTTCCATGTAGAAGTCGAACGACCAGTCGCCGCCGTCGCGGCCGATGCCGGAATTCTTGACGCCGCCGAACGGCGCCGGCAGATGCCGGACGTTCTCCGAATTGACCCAGATCATTCCCGCAGCCAGCCCTTCGGTGAAGCGTAGGGCGCGCGTCACATCCGATGTCCACAGATATCCGGCAAGACCGTATTGGGTGTCGTTGGCAATCGAAAGCGCTTCGGCTTCAGTCTCGAACGGGATCGCCGTCAGCACCGGCCCGAAGATCTCTTCCTGGGCGATGCGCATGTCGTTGCGCGCGCCGGTGAACAATGTCGGCGCGACATAGCAGCCGCCGCCGGGCCCTTCGACCTTGGTGCCGCCGGCGGCGATGGTAGCACCTTCCGAGCGGGCGAGTTCGATGTAGGACAGCACCTTGGTCTCATGCACCGGGTGGATCAGCGGGCCGACGACAGTCTTCGGATCGAGCGGGTGGCCGACGTGGATACGCTTGGCCTTTTCCGCCACCGTGGCCACAAACGTGTCGTGGATCGAGGCTTCGACCAGCAGCCGTGACGACGAAGTGCAGCGTTCGCCATTGAGCGAGTAGATCATGAACACGGCGGCGTCCGCTGCGCGCTCGAGGTCGGCATCGGCAAACACGATCACCGGGTTCTTGCCGCCGAGCTCGAAATGCACGCGCTTCAGCGTATCGGCGCCCTGGCGCATGATCATCGAACCGGTGCGACTTTCGCCGACGAAACCGATCGCCTTGATATCGGGGTGCTCGGTCAGCGCCTTGCCGGCATCCTCGCCCAGGCCGTTGACCAGGTTCCAGACACCCTTGGGCAGGCCCGCCTCTTCGGCGATCTCGACGAGCAGCCGTGCTGTCAGCGGCGAGAACTCGGCTGGTTTGTGGACGATCGTGCAACCTGCGGCGAGCGCTGGGGCGATCTTCCAGGTCGAAAGCATGAAAGGCGTGTTCCATGGCGTGATGACGCCGATTGGGCCGATCGGCAAGCGGGTGGTGATGTTCAGCTGGCCGGGCGCCTGCAGCGTGCGGCCGTCGCGCGCCTCTGGTGCCTTGTCGGCGTAGTAGCGGAAGTTCTCGGCGCCGCGCAGAGCTGCTTTGGCCATGAACTTCAGCGACTGGCCGGTATCCATGCATTCGACGAAGGCGATTTCCTCGGCCCGCTTGACGATGGCGTCGGCGATGGCGTGAAGCAGTCTCTTGCGGGCATCGCCCGATTGGGCGGCCCATGCCGGGAACGCCGCCTTGGCTGCCTTTGCCGCCATGTCGATGTCAGCCGCCTTGCCATGCGCCACCCGGGCGAGCGGCTTGAGGTCGACCGGCGAGATGGTCTCGAAGGTCGTGCCGTCGAGCGCAGGCATCGCCTCGCCATTGATGTGGTTGCTGACCCCGCCTGTCTTGAAGCGTTCGAGATAGGCTTCAGCCTTGCGCAGGTTGTTTTCGAAATCTGACATTGAGGTTTCCGTCACTTGTTCCGCAGACGCGGGTGGATGGCGTTGTTTTTCCAGCTCAGCTCGGCGTCGATCTCGCGGATCTCGAGCGAAAGCGCGAAATGAGGCGTGGCGAAAAGAGGCGCGAGGAACGCGTTCGCGGCAGCGAAGATCGCTGTGCCGGCACTCTTCTTGTCGGCGGCGGTGCGACCGGCGCCGATCCTGAAGCTCATGTCGATGAAGGCGTTCTCCGGCAGGCGGTCGGCAACCGCATAGGCGTCGGCGCGCAGCGCGCGCACTCTGACCGCACCATGTTCGAACAGGCCGGTATCGAGGATCGCCTGCTGCAGCTCTCCGCACAGTGCCGGCATGTCGACGCGGCCGTCGAGATTGGCGGAATATTCGAGCGTGAGGTGAGGCAAGGGCGTGTCTTCCCGCACAATTGGCGTTTCAATATTTAACATGTTAAGTAGTTATGTGGGCGGCTGTCAAGGCCGCTTGTGTGTGCGGAATTCGGCTGATTGCCGCCTCTCGGCGTTGATCCGTCGGGGCGCCGGTATTATCGGAGTAGAGTGGAATGCCGGCCAAACCGTCGCCAGCCATCAGGAGTTCGCCCTTGCTGCAAAGCACCCGACGTTCGTTGCCGATGTCACTGCTGCGTGCGCGCGAAGTGGTGATGGCCCAGTTCCGACCCATTCTCGCTCAGCATGGCGTTTCGGAGCAGCAATGGCGCGTCATTCGCGTTCTGGGCGAGCAGAGCCCCCTCGATGCGACGGAACTTGCCGAACGCGCCTCGATCCTGGCGCCGAGCCTGACGCGGATCATCAAGGCGCTTGAGGAGCGCAGCCTCATCACCCGCGGCAAGGTCGAAGGCGACGGCCGGCGGGTGATGCTTTCCATCGCGCCGAAAGGGCAGGTCCTGATATCGGAAGTGTCGCCGGAGAGCAGCGCCATCTATGATGATGTCCAAAGGCGCATCGGGCACGAGCGCTACGAACAGTTGCTCGACCTGCTTGAGGGGTTGATCGATCTTGAGAAGAAGTGACGGTCAGGCGGCCGTCGGGCGGCCGGCAAGGAGCGAAGTCCGCTCACAGGCAGCTGTTGTCGCCGCATGATCGCGCTGACCAAACTGCGTGACCTCATCCTCGCGGCAGCGCCAAACCCCGGACGGCCGCTGTATCTGAGCGCCGCAAGCGGCCTCGTCTGTCTCAATTCGACGATGTATGTCGTTGCCGACGACGAACTCCATCTCGGTGTCTTCTCCACGACGGACGACACTCCCGGCCGGCTGCTGCGGCTGTTCGATGGTGTGCTGCCGGACGAGAAGGTTGTGCGCAAACGGGAGAAGCCGGACTTCGAGACATTGACGCTGCTGCCCGCTTTCGAGGGTTTTGCCCACGGGCACTGTTGGCCATCGGCTCGGGTTCGCGGCCCAACCGGCGGCGCGGCGCATTGCTTGCTCTCGACCCGACGGGCGCCGTTTCCGGTGCCGCACGTGGCCTCGACCTTTCGGCCATGTTGGTTCCGCTTGGCGCTGCCTTTGCCGAGGCTAATGTCGAAGGTGCCGTCGTGGTCGAGGACGAATTGCGCCTGTTCCAGCGCGGCAACACGCAGCATCCCGACAATGCCATCATCCGATATCCGTTTGCAGCGGCCATCGACCTCGTGACCGGCAGACGTTCCGCGGCGCTCAGGCCGATGACAATCGACAGCTTCGATCTCGGCCATGTCGATGGCGTACCGCTGTGTTTTACCGATGCCGCAGCGCTGCCTGGTGGCGACATGGTGTTCAGTGCGGTCGCCGAGGATACGGACGACGCCTTCAACGACGGCGCATGTGTCGGGGCTGCCATCGGCATCGTCGGGAATGATGGGCGGCTGCGTTTTGTTCGCCGGCTCGATCGGCCGTACAAGATCGAGGGCATTCACGCCGAGCTCGACGGCAACCGCCTCGACCTGCTGGCAGTCACCGACGCCGACGATCCGGACGTTGCAGCTGCGCTCTATTCGGCGACGATCGCGATCTGATTACGCCGGTCACGCGATCTCATCCCTGAACTTGCCGAGCGTGACCTGTCTCGTTTAGGCGGCGAAGACGCTGTCGAAATCCTTGAAACCCTTTACCTCGATCGGATTGCCCGAAGGGTCGAAGAAAAACATCGTGCGCTGTTCGCCGGGTTCACCTTCGAAGCGGATGACAGGCGGAATGTCGAATGCGATGCCGCCTCTTTTCAAGCGATCGGCGAGCGCGAACCAGTCGTCGAGCGGAAGCACGATGCCGAAATGCGGCATCATGACGAGGTGCGTGCCGACCTTGCCGGTGCGGGTAACCTCGAACGGTTTGCCGAGATGCAGCGACAGCTGATGGCCGAAAAAGTCGAAATCCACCCAGCTGTCGGTCGAGCGCCCTTCGACACAACCGAGCACGCCGCCATAGAAGCCGCGCGCCGCGTCGAGGTCGGTGACGTGGATGGCGAGATGGAACAGTGACTTCATGGCCAGTGGCTCCCAGTGTTTGACCGACATCTAATGGGTCCGCTAGGAAAAGAAAACTACGGAATTGTTTTCCTCAGCATAAGGAATTCCATTGGATATCCGGTTTCTGCAGAGCCTTGTTGCGGTGGTCGAGACCGGCTCCATCGTTGCCGCCGCGCGGCGGGAAGGGCTGACGCCGGCGGCTGTCAGCCAGCGCATCCAGGCCCTTGAGCGGACGCTTGATTGCCCACTTCTGGTGCGCGGCGCCCACACCGCGCGGCCGACGGAAGCCTGCCTGTCGCTGCTGCCGCGTGCCCGCGCGCTGGTTCGCGATGCCTCGCTGCTCGTCGATGACCTCGACGCCAGCGGCCTGTCCGGTGACCTCAGAGTGGGGGCGATCTCGACCGTCCTGACCGGGCTTGTGCCGGTGGTTCTGGGCAAGCTGACGGCGCGCGCGCCGTCGCTGAAACTGCGGCTAACGCCGGGGACATCAGAACACCTCTACGATCAGATGCTGGCTGGCCAGCTCGATGTCGCCGTTCTCGTCGAGCCGCCCTTCGCGCTGCCCAAAATGCTCGACGCCACCTGCATGTCGCGGGAGCCACTGGTGTATCTGACGCGCGATGCCGTTGCGCCTGCTGATATCATCGCACATGCGCGGGAAACGCCGTTCATCCGCTACGACCCGTCGTCATGGGGTGGCCGGATCGTCGCCGCCTACATGGAGAAGGTAGGGCTCTATGCCGACGTGCGTTGCGACATGGACGCGCTGGAGACGATCGCGATCCTGGTTGCCAAGGGCATCGGCAGTTCGCTGGTGCCCCACTGGCCGGGGCTCGTTGCCAACGGGTTCAACATCATTCCCGTGCCGCACGCGCATGCGCATGAACGTTCGTTGTCCTTTCTCGCGCCGAGCGTGCCGCAAAAGCCGAACGCCATCCGGCTTTTGCGCGATCTGCTTGTCGGGGCCGCGAACGCCTGAAGCTCAGGCCCTGCCTCGCCCGATCGAGGCGCCAATCCAGTCGAGCCGTGCCGCCGGGATCAGGCCGTAATTGTAGAAATTGATGCTGTCGACTTCCGCCGCAAGTGCCGGCGCGACCTTGGCTGCGAGCGCCTCGGAGCTGCTCATCTCCGGATAATAGAGGCGGTAGCAGGTGCCGAGAAACTTGTCGGGACCGAGCAGCTGGCGTCCGGTGGCGAGCAGTTCGGGCACCTGGTCGGCTTCCATGCCGTAGGCAGAGAGGATGACGCCGTCGCAGGCCTTGCCGATCGAGGCGAGGTCGGAGCCGCCGAGCCAGCCTTCCTTGAGGTCGATGACAACGACGCGGGTGGCCGGATGGGCAACCTCGCGCAGTTCGGCGACGAGGCTCGTGACGGGCTGGAAGCGCCAAGCCAGAAAAGCGTGGAGTTGCGGCCATGGCGCGAAAGTATCGAGCCCGCGCGCCGGGAAGTCCGGGAAGCGTGGTGACGGCGTGGCACGTTCGCAGGCCTCGTTGATCCACTCGCAAACCAGCCGGCGCGCTGCCTCGCCATCGGCGCCCGCTTTTGCCGCGCTTGCCAGGCAGGATAGACAGAAGCAGAGCGAGAGCAGGAAATCGTCTTCAGCCGTCAGGCCGACGCCGTCCTTTTCATGATGATACTCGTGGGCGAAACCCATGAAGGTCGGCGTCTCGAGCTCGATCATGTCGGGCCGGTAGGTGTGGCTGATATCCTCGACCAGTGCCCTGACATAAGCGCGGGCATCGGCATTGGCCGGGCAAAGGCTGTAGTAGTTGGGATCACCGAAGGCATTTCGGGTGACGGCGTCAGGATGCAGCATGCCGAGCCGGGTGTTGTGCAGGCAGACTGTCCAGCACGACACCTTAAGGCCACCGTCATCGCGCCGCCGGATCAGCTCGGCAAGAACGTCGCCGCCTTCCGAGATCACGTCGGCGATCTTCGGCTGAATCGTGAGCTTGTCCCAGCGACTGGCCGTCGGCTGGAAATAGATGGTCCCGTCTTCCGGGAAATAGGCCTTGCGGCGTGGGCTGCGCGGCTGCAGGAAACGTCCGGCATGGTAGGACGTCGCCAGGCTGACCGTGTTCATGCCGGCGCGCTCGACCAGTTCGCGCGCGACCGTGTCATGGCCGATATCCTGGATGTCCCAAGGGTAGGTCCACATCGAAAGCTGCATCGGGTTCCTCGCGGATTTCGTCATGCCTGGACCGGCTCGGCGACTTGCATCAGGCAATCACCGGCTTCGCACATGGTATGCAGCCGGCGCGACAGGACGATGCCGGTCTCGGCGAAATGCAGCGCCTCTTCCGGCGCATCCAGCCGCTCGAGATCGTGATACCAGCCGGCCAGCTGTCCGGCAGCGACGCGGTCGCCGAGTTTTGTCGCCGGCTCGAACCAGCCGCGGCGTGTGGCGTAGATGCCCTGGCTGTGACGCGACAGCGACAGCAGCTGCGTTGCGGCGTCGTGCCCGGAGGGTGGAGCCAGCACGGGTTCGTCGACCGCCTCGGCAGCAAGCAGAAGGTTGTCGATGGCACGCGCCGTGATCGCCATCGATTCGACGGTCGCCGTGCCGCCGCCGCCGAATTCGCCCGAAATGCCGATGGCGCCGGCGCGCCGCGCCGCCCCCATCGAGGTGGGCGAGGCAGCACCATTGTCGGCGATGAAGCCGTAAGGCATGCCGAGTGCCTGCATCAGCGCCACGGTGCGGTGGTGGCGACCGGGTTCGCCGTTGCGTTCGACGAGAGCGTCGGCAGGTGCTCCATCGACGTGCCGCCCGATGCAGGTCGAAGACGATCTCATGGCGTGGGAACAGTTCCTTCTCAAGGAAATGCGCCAGCCGGCTCGTCGGGTTGCCGGCCGGGTCGCCGGGGAAGGCCCGGTTGAGGTTGCCGCCGTCGAGCGGCGAGCAGCGCTTGGCTGCCATCACCGCCGGCGCGTTGGCCATCGGCAGGATGGTGACGCGCCCCTTGATACGCGAGGGCTCGAGCTTGCGGATCAGCCGCGCCAGGGACAGCTCGCCTTCATACTCGTCGCCGTGATTGCCGGCCATCAGCAGCACCGATGGTCCCTCACCATTGCGGATCAGGCAGATCGGAACCTTGACCTGGAAATAGGGCGAGCGGTCGATCGAAAACGGAATGCTGAGATGCGTGAGCACCTTGCCGTCGCAGTCGAAATCGAGATCGTGGACGAGGCCGGAATGCATGGTCGATCCCTTTCAGACGGCGGCGACTGCAGTGATCTCGATCCTGAGATCGGGATCGGCGAGGCGGGCTTCGACGCAGGCACGGGCTGGCAGGCGCTCCGGGTCGACCCACGCGTCATAGACGCTGTTCATCGCCTCGAAGTCGCCGATCTGCGGCAGGAAGACGTTGACGGCGACGAGCCTGGACTTGCTGGTGCCGGCCTCGGCCAGCAGCTGGTCGATCTTTGCCAGCACGTCTCTGGTCTGGCTCTCGATGCAGGCCTTGCGGTCGTTTGCGACCTGTCCGGCAATGTGGACCATGCCGCCATAGACGACAGCCTGCGACATGCGCGACCCCGACTGGAAGTATTGTATCATTGCAGCTCCTTTCAGTTTCTCGGTTCGGCGTGTCGGGGGCGGTCAGCCGAAATAGGTTGGGAAGGCGTTTTTGACGCGGCCCGCCTCGTCGACGCCGAAGATGACGCGATAGCGATCGAGGCAGGTGCAGGGGTGTGAAATTCCGAACTCCAGGACATCGCCGACGGCGAGCTCGCTGTCCGGCGCAAGCGCAAGGAACGCATGCTGGTCATTGAGCTTGACGACCGTCGGGAGGGCGTTGGCCAGCGGCAGTGGCGCGCCGTTTCGATAGCGGTTGAGCACGACAGGAAAACCCTGGTCGAAAGACACGTCGCGCATGCCCATGCCGCAAACGGCTGTGCCAGCTTCGGGGCGCGACAGCACCTCCGCCCAGAGCCGGAGGGCCGGGCGGAACGACTGCTGCGCCGAGACGGCCGTGCCATCGAGTGTGAAGCCGTGGCGCTCGTCGACAGCGGCCATGGCGCGGTCGTAGACGCCGTTGTCGTGGAAGAAGATGGCGCCGCTGCGCAGGACCAGCTTGGCGTTGCCGTCCCGTGCGACGGCGGGAGCCAGTGTGGAAACGACCTTGTCGAAGAACACCGAACCGCCCGCGCTGAGGATCAGCGGAGCATCGGCGCCAACCCGCCTGCGCAGCGCGGTAAAGGCAGCCGCCGTCAGTTCGAGCAGCCCCGCAATCGCCGCGTCGGTCTCCGCCTGGATCGGGCGTCCGGCAGCACCTTCGTAGGTCGCTACGCCGGCAGCGACCAGGCGGTCGGCGCTGCCGAGGATCGCGTCGAGGATGGCCTCCGCATCACTGAACGTGCGTGCGCCACCCCGTCCAGCGCCGGTCTCGACCAGCACGCGCAGCGGCGGCAGGGCGTCGTTGGCGCGCCACACCTCGGCCAGTGCGTCGACGGCCGCGACTGAGTCGGCGAAGACATGGATGTCGGCTTGCGGGTTGGCAGCGACTAGCATGGCGAGGCGGCCCGCGCCGCCCTTGCCGCCGACTTCATTGGCGATGATCAGCCTGTCGAGCCCAGCACCCAACATCACCGAGGCCTGCCTGATGTCGGCGACTGTGGTGCCCCAGGCACCCGCGTCGACCAGCGCGCGGGCAAGATCGGGGGCCATCGGCGTCTTGGCATGCGGGGCGATCTCGGCGCCGGCCTGCCTTAGGTAGCGGAAGAACAGGTCGCGATTGCTGACGAAGGCCTGCTCGTCGAGGGTCAGCACCGGCAACGACATCGCGCCGTCGGCAGGGTGCCAATTTTTGGTGCTTACCTTGTCGGCGGCGAACGCCTTCGTCCCGGGCGGCACGCCGCGGATGCGATCGTCGAGCATGAAATTTTCGCTGGGGCCTGTCAGCATGGCTGGTGTTTCCGTTTCATCCGGTGCTACCCCTGCGCGCGACTGGAAGATGGGTTCCGGTGCGAAGTCGTTCAGGGCGAAACAAGGGGGCCGCGTGGCGTATTATTCCGGTCCGATCATCGATGCCCATCATCATCTGTGGGATCTCGGAATGGGCCGTCATCCGTGGCTGGTCCCGGCGGCCGGCGGGCGCGACAGCCTGGGCGACCTTGGTCCGTTGCGCCGGAACTATCTGCCCGGCGACTATTTGCGCGACGCGCGCGGGCATAACGTCATTGCCACCGTCCATGTCGAGGCTGGCTGGGCCAGCGACGACATGACGGATGAAACGCGTTGGCTGGAAAGCCTCGACAAAACAGGCGGCGTGGCAGCGCGTTATGTGGCGCAGGTGCCGCTGGCCGACAGCAATGTGCAAGAACTGCTTGAAGAGCACGCGGCCTTTGCCCGTGTCGTCGGTGTGCGTGACATCTTGAGCTGGGACCTTGACCCGGCGCGGCGATTTGCATCTAGCGACGGGATCATGGACGAGCCTGTATGGCGCGCCGGCCTCAGACTTGTGCAGCGTCATGGCCTCGTGTTCGACCTGATGGTCTTTCCGCGTCAGCTGGCGTCCGCAGCCCGGCTGGCGTCCGCCTTCCCCAATCTGCGCTTCGTGCTCAACCATTGCGGCAGTCCGATCGACAGGGACGGCGAAGGCATGCGTGTCTGGCGCGACGGGCTGCGCCAGCTTGCGCGCCAGGACAATGTCGCCATCAAGATCTCGGATCTCGTCGCCTACGATCATGACTGGACGCTCGACAGCCTGCGGCCGGTGGTCATGCATTGCATCGACTGCTTCGGTGCCGAGCGGGCGATGTTCGGCAGCGACTTTCCCGTTGCCGGTTTGCATGCGACATTCGGCGAGGTGTTCGACAGCTTCAAGGCGATCACCTCCGAGCTTTCAGCAGCAGAGCAGGGCGCGCTCTTCTTCGACACCGCCAGGCGCATATACAGCTTCGATGAGCTTTCATCGGCGAGCGGCCTCGCGACCGGAGAGTAGCAGCAGGCCGAGGATCAGCGAACCGAACAGGATGCTGCGCCAGCCGGGCGACGCATTGACGACGGTGATCAGTGCAGTGATCGTGACCAGGAGGATCGAGCCCGGGATGGTGCCGGCATAGGTGCCGAGCCCGCCGAGGATCGACGTGCCGCCAAGCACGACGGCGGCGATCGAGGCCAGCAGATATGGGTCGCCGATGCCGACATAACCCTGGCCGTTCATGCCGAGAACGAGCACGCCGGCGAGGCCGGCGGTCAGGCCGCTGATGCCGTAGATGGCGATGGTCGTGGTGGGGACCGGTACGCCTGAGAGCTCGGCGGCGCGCGGATTGGCCGATGGCGAAGATCCGGGCGCAAACGGTGTGGCATGCATGACAAACAGCACGATCGCCGACAGGCCTGCCCACAGCAGAACGCCGGCCGGAATGCCGAGCGGCCTAGCATTGCCGAGCCAGCCGACGAGCGGGTTCTGCAGCGACACGGCGCTGCCGCCGGCGATGATGATGAGCAGGCCCTGCAGGAAGGTCGCCATCGCCAGCGTCATGATCATCGGGTGGACCCGGAGGTAGGCGACGCCCAGTCCGTTGACCAGGCCGATGGCGGTGGTCGTCGCCAGGACCAAAAGGATCGCCGACACGCCCGTCGGGTCGGCCGAAGAGGAGACCAGGGGCAGGCCGACGGCGGCAACGGTGACGATGGCCGCGACGGAGAGATCGATGCCGCCGGCGATGACGACGAAGGTCTGTCCGGCGGCGACCAGGCCGATGACGGCGGCAAGCTCGACCAGATAGCGGAGGTGACCGAAGGCGCCGAAGCCGCGCGTGGCAAAGCTGGCGACGATCAGACGGCGGCCACGACGAGCACAGTCAGGAACGGGCGGCTGCGCAGGACGGCGCCGAGGCGGATTTTTGTAGAGGGGGTGGTCTGGTTCGCGCCAGGCATTTTTGCACCGGTCATCTTTGCACCTTGCGGAATTGCGGCAGCGCAACCGCGCCGATGATGATCAGGCCCTGCGCGACATATTGCGCGACCGGCGTGAATCCGAGGAAGAACATGACCGAGATCATCAGGCTGAGCAGCAGGCTGCCGGCGAGCGCGCCGCGCATGGTGCCTTGGCCGCCGAGGAAGCCGATGCCGCCGAGCACGGCGGCGGCGATCGAGTTGAGCGTGAAGGCCGTGCCGATGACCGGATCTCCCGATCCTGTCTGAGCGGCGACGAACAGGCCGGCGCTTGTCGAGAGCAGGCCGCTCAGCGCATAGGCGGCGATGCGTGCCGCATCGACGGGCACGCCCGAACGGTAGGCGCCGACGGGATTTTCGCCGGCGGCATAGAGGCTAAGCCCGAGCGGCGTGGCAAGATAGAGTTTCCACAACAGGACGATGACGACCAGCAACAGGAACGCCGCCGGCGTGTTGCCGGCCAGCAGGTCGGACAGCCATTCAGGCATGGCGCCGCCAGGCCTGGGCAGGATGAGCAAGGCGGCGCCGCCGATGATGAAGGAACCGGCAAGCGTCACCACGATCGCCGGCAGACGCAGCTTGACCACGATGAAACCGGTGACCGCGCCGATGCCGAGGCCGGCTGCCGCGACCAAAGCAGAGCCGCCGCCGACGCCGAGCGGCCCGGTCATCGTCGTTGCGGCGATGACGGCGCCGAGGCTGACGGTCGCGCCGATGGCAAGGTTGATGCCACCGGTCAGCATCAGCAGTGCCTGTGCCATGGCGACAAGCGCCATGGGAAACCAGCTCTGGGTGAACTTGGCAAAGCCTGAGATGGTGAACAGGCCCGGGAACAGGAAGCCGTAAGCGACGATGAAGGCGCAAACGACAAGGAAAAGGCCGCGAACGCCGACGTTTCGCCCGGCCTGAACCGTCCAGTAGAGTCCACCGGAGCCTTGCCCTGGTGTCGATGGGACGGTGCTCATGCGGTGACCTCCGGCTTGTCGGCACCGACGGCTGCGGCAACGATTGTTTCTTCACTCAGCGCGCCATGCTCAAGCATGGCGGCGATGCGGCCCTCGCGCACGACGGCGACGCGGTCGCACAGATGCACCAGTTCGGGTGTGTCGGAACTCATCAGCACGACCGCCTTGCCGGCCGCAGCGAGCTGGCGCAGCATGATGTAAATCTCGCGCTTGGTCTCGACGTCGACGCCGCGCGTCGGATCGTTGAGCAGCAGCACCAGTGGATCATGCGGCATCCATTTCGCCAGCGCGACCTTTTGCTGGTTGCCGCCCGACAGCGCCTGGGCCGCCCGACCGAGATCGCCCTTGATGCCGAGCTGGGCCGCAAGGCTACGCGCCAGGTCGCGCTCTTCGCCGCGATGGCGTGGCTTGAGCGCCGGCAGCCGTGCGAAGGCGGGCAGCATCAGGTTGGTGATGATCGGATGGATGAGGTGCAGGCCCTCGCGCTTGCGGTCGGCGGGCACATAGGCAAGGCCAAGCGCATTGGCCTTGGGCACGCCGCCGGGCAGGGCCAGGTGCCCGTTGACTGCGGCTGATTTGGCCGTCGCCGGGATCGCGCCATAGAGACCGAGCAGCAGGTCTTCCTGCCCTTGTCCGACCAAGCCGCCGATGCCGAGCACCTCGCCGGCCCTGATGTCGAGATCGACGTCCCGCATCAGCCCGGCCGACAAGCCGCGGACCGAAACGGCCGCTGTTGTTGACGGCGACGGCTGCCATTTGGGAAACAGGTCGCCGGGGTCGCGGCCAACCATCAGGCGCACGAGCCCTGCGGCATCTGTTCCCTCCAGCGGTCGATCCGACGTCACCGAACCGTCCTTGAGGACGGTGACGTGCTGGCACAGCGCCATCACTTCGTTGAGCCGGTGCGAGATGTAGAGGATTGCCGTCCCCTGGCTGCTCAGCCTTTCCAGCAAATCGGTCAGGACACGGGTCTCGGTTGCCGACAAGGATGATGTCGGCTCGTCGAGGATCAGCACCCGGGGTTTGCGATAGAGTGCCTTGGCGATCTCGACCATCTGGCGCCGGCCGAGCGAAAGCTCGCCAACCGGCGTCGACAAGGGCTCGTGCAACCCGACCAACGCGCAGGCCTCGCGAGCACGCGATGCCAGTTCGGCATAGTCGATGAGGCCGAAGCGGCGCGGATAGGCGCCGAGGCCGATGTTTTCGGCAATCGACAGGTTGGCCGTCAGCGATAGTTCCTGCTGGACAACTGCGATGCCGGCTCGCCGCGCCTCTGGCGGTGTCATGTACCGCAACGCCTCGCCGTCCACTTCGATGCTGCCGCCGTCCGGCCGCAATGCGCCGGACAGCATGTTGATCAAGGTTGATTTCCCGGCGCCGTTCTCGCCGAGCAGCGCATGCACGCGCCCCGGCAGAAGTGCGATGGAAACGTCGCGCAGGACGGGGTTGCCGAAGAAAGCCTTCGACACCCCCCGCGCGGCAAGAAGCGGAGCCGTATTCGCCACGTCTTAGGATCCCTGGAACTTACTTCGCGGCGAGGATCTTCTCGAACAGGGCCTGATCGTAGGGCGAATAGATGTAGCCGTCGGCCGGGAAATCGCCGGCGCGCGCCAGATAGTCGCCGATGTTGGCGTTGTCGATCACCGGCAGTGGGATCTTGACGAAGGCCGGCACGTCCTTGCCTTCCAGCGCCTGAACGGAAAGCCAGGTGGCGAAGGCACCGAGCCAGTTGGGCTGCATGGTGGCCCAGCCCTTCAGGTCCTTTTCCTTCCACAGTTCGAGGAACTGGCGCGCGTTCTCGCCGGTGATCGGAACCTGCGTGCGGCCCTGCTTGTCGAGCGCCAGCACGGCACCCGCCGAAAGCGCGCCGCCGAGCGACAGGATGCCGTCGATCTCGGGATTGGCAAACAGCAGGCTGGTGACGGCTTCCTGTGCCGGGGCGACGTTGTAGGCGGTGTTGGTCTCAGCCAGGATCTTGATGTCGGGGTTGGCTTCGAGCACTGGCGTCGCGCCCTTGCGGCGGTCGTCGCTGACCGAAACGCCGGCCGGACCGTTGAGCACCAGGATGTTGCCCTTGCCGCCCATCTGCTCGACGAGGAACTTGGCCGCCTGTTCGCCCCACTGGGCCGAATCCGTATTGACCTTGGCGGTCACCTGGTCGGTATCGACGAGACTGTCGAAGTTGATGATGGCGATGCCCTTGGCGCAGGCATCGGCAAGCACGCGCGCCGGAGCCGTCGACGAGCCGGCGATGAGGATGATCGCATCGACATCGGAATCGATCATGGACTGGATCTGCTGGATCTGGACGTTGGCATCGCCCTGGGCGTCGGTGATGACGAGCTTGTCGACGAGGCCCTGCTTCTTCAGGTCCTCGACCTGGGCTTCGAGCGTGCCCTGGGTCTGCTTCATCCAGGTCGGAACCGAATAGATGTTGGCCCAGCCGATAGTATAGGGCGCCTTGCGGTCACCCTTGATGCAGTTGGCGGCAGCCTCTGCTGCTGATGTTGTTGCGAAGCTGAGAGCGAGGCCCAGGCAAAGGGCACTCGCGGATGCAAGATATGACAGTTTCATTGTTCTCTCTTCCTCAAAACTTGAGCCTTGGGCGCCCTGCAAAGACGGCTCCGCCTCTCGGCTTCTGCATGGCAGAAGCCGTCAGCGTTGGCCAACTTTCAAGATACTTGGCCCTGGAGCCGGCGAAAAAAGTCGAGGGGACCTGGGTCGAGGGCGGGCAAAATATCGAGCCGTGGCTTCAGGACAGCATGCGAGCGATGAGGCGGCCCGTGCCTGCCATGCACGCTGGCGCGGCGATGGAGAGCACATGCATTCGCGCGAGCACTTACGCCCGAAACGCAAACAGGCCTCCAATTGGAGGCCTGTGCCGGGCGCCGTCAGGGTGATCGGCTTGTGAATGGACTGGTCGCGGTCGGTTCAGATGGCGGCCTCGCAGGGCGTGCACATGCGTTGCAACCACTCGATGTCATCGCGGCCGAGCAAGGGGCTCAGCGCCGACCTGACCACCTCATGATATCGGTCGAGCCATCGTCTCTCCGGCGGGGTCAGCAACTGGATGTCGGCGAGGCGCAGGTCGAGCGGCACCAGCGTCAGGCTCTTGAAGGCCATGAAGCCGTCGCCCGCCGCGACAACCTCGACCTGGTTTTCGAGCCGGATGCCGTATTCTCCCGCCTTGTAGTAACCGGGTTCGATTGTGGTAACCATGCCGGGCCGCAAGGCAATCTCGTTGACCCGCTTGTCGAAACGCTGTGGCTGCTCGTGCACCGACAGGAAGTGGCCGACGCCGTGCCCGGTGCCGTGGTCGTAATCGAGGCCGAGGTCCCAGAGCGGGCGCCGGGCGAAGGCGTCGATCTGGTGCCCGCAGGTTCCGGTCGGGAACTTCAACGTCAGCATCGAGATCAGCCCCTTGAGCACGGCCGTATAGGCGCGGCGGATTTCCGGGCTGATGCTGCCCAATGCCGTCGTACGCGTGGCATCGGTGGTGCCGGTCAGGTACTGCCCGCCGCTGTCCAGCAGATAGACATCGGCCGAGGTGATCGGCGTGTTGGTCTCGATGGTGGCGTTGTAGTGGCACATGGCAGCGTTGCCGGCGGAGGCCGAGATCGTGCGGAAGCTCGGCTCGACGAACAGCCTGCTGTCGCGGCGATAGGTCAGGATGCGCTCTTCGGCCTCCAATTCGCTCACCGGCATGCCTTGGCTTTCGCGCGTGCGGCCGTAGCGGTCGAGCCAGGCCAGGAAACGCACCCAGGCCGCGCCATCCTGCTGATGGCAGTCGCGGAAACCTTGCAGCTCGATGTCATTCTTTTCCATCTTGGCGAGTGTGATGGGGCTGCGGGTCAGCTTGATCTCGCCGCCACTGTCACGCGCCGCATGGACAACCGCCGACGGTGCGAACCCGGGATCGACGAGCGCTGTTCGCCCCTCGGCGAAGGCCGCGACGCGTTCCAGAAGGCGCGCCGGCTCGGCGATTGCGACCCCGTCGAGCTCCAAATCGGAGAGATCGTTGGGCAGCTTGCGGTGGTCGACCAGCCACTCGGTGCGGCCGTCCTTGTCGAGGATCAGGAAGGAATGCGGCATCGGGTTGAACGCCACGTCGCGGCCACGCACGTTGAGCAGCCAGGAGATGTTGTCGGGTTGGGCCTCGACGAGGAAGTCGGCGCCCTGCGCCGCGACCAACTCCACGATACGACGCTTCTTGTCCGCAACGCTCTCGCCGGAATACTGGCGACCGAAAGCCATGATCGACCCCAGCGGCTTTTCCGGCTGGTCTGGCCAGATCGCATCGACGAGATCGGCCGGGGTCGCGACCCAGCTCCCGCCAGCTGCTTCCACGGCGCGACCGCAATCCTGGTCCCAGGTCGAGGGCAAAAGCATCGCATTGAAGCCTACGCGCTGGCCTTCATCTATGTTCTTCGCCAGCCAATCCTTCAGCGGCGCATCGTGGAAATGCTCGACGGTGAAGGTGCCGAGATCGACCTCGTCGCGCACCTGCACCTGGTAGCGGCCGTCGACGAAGATTGCCGCCTTGTCGCGCATGACGATCGCGACGCCCGCCGAACCGGTGAAGCCGGTGAGGTAGGCGAGCCGGCAGTCATGTGGCGCGCAATACTCGCTCTGGTGCTCGTCAAAGCGCGGCACGACGTAGCCGTCGAGCCCTTCTTCGGCGAGCTTGTGGCGCAGCGCTTCAACGCGGCCGGTCATGTCCAGCCTGTCGGTCGGTGTCATGTCGTCTGTCCTTGATCTGCAGATGGTCGCGGTCACGCCGCTGATATGGTTTCGGCGAAATGGCAGGCGGCCATACCGGCGCCGACAGGTCGCAGCACCGGCTTTTCGATACGGCAGCGCTGGGCGGCATGCGGACAACGCACATGGAACGGGCAGCCCGGCGGGATGTCGAGCGGGCTCGGCAACTCGCCTGACAGCGCCGGCGCGCGCTTGCGGTCGGCCGGATCGAGCGACGGTGCCGCAGCCAGAAGCGCCTGCGAATACGGATGGCGCGGCCGCGAGAACAGCGCCTCGGACGGGCCGACCTCGACGATGGCGCCGAGATAGATTACCACGACCCGATGCGAGACGTGGCGCACCAGTCTGAGATCATGCGCAACGAACAGCACCGTCAGTCCGAGATTGTCCTGCAGCTCAAGCAAAAGATTGACCACCTGCGCCTGCACCGAGACGTCGAGCGCTGACACAAGCTCGTCGGCGACGAGACAGACCGGCTCGAGCGACAGCGCACGCGCGATGCCGATGCGCTGGCGCTGCCCCCCGGAGAATTCGTGCGGGTACTTGTCGGCGGCACCCTCGGGCAGGCGCACGAGATCGAGCAACTCGTCTATGCGCCGCTCGATGGCAGCGCCTTCGCGCATCCTGTGCACCGAGATCGCCTCACACAGTGTATCGCGCACCGTCATGCGCGGGTTGAGCGAGGTGTAGGGGTCCTGGAACATCATCTGGACGCGCTTGTTGTAGGCGCGGCGTTTCAGTCCCTTGAGCCCGCCGACGCTCTCGCCCTCGAACAGAATGTCGCCGCCGCTTGGCCGATGCAGGCCGGCGATACAGCGCGCCAGGGTCGACTTGCCGCAGCCGGACTCACCGACGATGCCGAGCGTCTCGGCCGGCATTACGTCGAGATCGACGCCGTTGAGCGCCGACACGACCTGGCGCGGGCGGCGGGCGATGACGTCGGATAGCGAGCGCGGTTTTTCGAAGCGCATGGTGAGGTCGCGGATGGATAGCAGCGGGCTGGCCGGCTCCATGGTCAGCATGTTCATGACGCCGCCTCGTGTTGACGGAAGTGAGCGAGCGCCTCGGCGCGACGATGACAGGCCACCTGGTGATGCTGGCCGACGGCGGCAAGCGGGGGACGAACATCGCCGCATTCCAACCCGGCGACCGGACACCGCGCGGTGAAGGCGCAGCCCGGAGGCAGCGCGCTGAGTGACGGCGGTGCGCCGGGGATCGAATAGAGCGGCGTGCGCGGGGCGACGTCGCGCGGGATCGAACGCAGCAAACCCAGCGCATAGGGATGGCGGGCGTCGCCGATCACCTGGGTCGTCGTTCCGAGTTCGCACAGCCTGCCGCCGTACATCACCGCCACCCGGTCGCAGGTCTGCGCCACCACGCCCATGTCGTGGGTGACGAGGATCACCGCCATGCCGAGATCGCGGCTCAATGACTGAATCAGGCGCAGGATCTGGTCCTGGATCGTAACGTCCAGCGCCGTCGTCGGCTCGTCGGCGAGCAGCAGCTGCGGGTTCGACGCCAACGCGATGGCGATCATGACGCGCTGGCGCATGCCGCCAGAGAACTCGTGCGGATAGTCGCCGAGCCGGTTGCGTGCAGCGGGGATGCCGACCATCTCAAGCAGTTCGACTGCCTTGGCCTTGCGGGCGCGGGCGTCGAGGTCGGTATGGGCGGCGAGGTTTTCGGAGATCTGTAGCCCCACCGTGAGCAGCGGATTGAGCGAAGACATCGGCTCCTGGAAGATCATTGCGATCTCGCGGCCGCGCACCTTGCGCAACGCCGCTTCGTCGAGCGCTGCGAGATCGCGGCCCTTCCAGAGGATTTCGCCGCCGACGCGGCCACGCGGACGGACGATGCCGAGGATCGAGCGCAAGGTGATGCTTTTGCCCGAGCCGGATTCGCCGACGAGGCCGAGGATCTCGCCGGCCTTGACGCTGAAGGAGACGTCGTCGACGGCTATCAGCGGCTGTTCTCGCGAACCAAATTCGGTTCTGAGGTGGCGCAGTTCGAGCACCGTATGTTGCCCTGATACGGACATCTCAGCGCCCCTTCGCTCGCAGCAGGTCGGCCAGCGCGTCGCCGAGCAGGCTGAAGCCTAGGCCGGTGAGCACGATGGCGACACCCGGCATCAGGCTCATCCACCAGGCCGTGAGCAGGAAGTTGCGCCCCTCCGAAATCAGCACGCCCCATTCGGCCGCCGGCGGCTGCGCGCCGAGGCCGAGATAGCCGAGCGAGGAGCCGAGCAGGATGGCCAGCGCCATGTCTGTCATCCAGTAGACGATTACAGGCGAAATCGCGTTGGGCAAAAGGTGGCGGAAGATGATGCGGCGGTCGGAAAAGCCGAGCACACGGCCGGCGGCAGCGTAGTCGTTGGCCTTCTGCGTCATGATCTCGGCGCGGGTGAGCCGGGCGTAATAGACCCAGTTCACCATGGTGATGGCAATGTACATGTTGACCAGGCCCGGCCCGAGCACGGCGACGATGGCGATGACCAGCACCAGGAACGGGAAGGTGATGATGGCATCGACGCAGCGCCCGAAGATGGTGTCGGCGATGCCGCCGTAATAGCCGACGAAGGCGCCCGCCGTGACGCCGATGGTCAGCGCGAAGATGGTCGCAAACAGCGCCATCTGCATGTCGACACGGTAGGCCCAGATGACGCGTGAAAGAACGTCGCGGCCGAAATTGTCGGTGCCGAATGGATGGGCGAGGCTCGGGGGTTGCTGGATCGCCGTCATGTCGAAGGCGAGCGGATCGTAGGGTGCAAAGACCTGCGGACAGAGCGCCAGCAGGATCGAACAGGCGATGATGGCGAAGCCGATGACAAAGGATGGCCGGGCGAAGGCACGGCCGAGGAAGGCCAGCAAGCGGTTTGGCCTGCGCTGTGAAGTGTGACCGAGTGCACTCATGACTTGCGAAGCCTCGGATCGAGCAGCGACTGGACGACGTCGGTGAGCAGGAAGACGACCGAGACCATCACCGCGAAGGTCAAGGTCAAGCCCTGGATCAGCGGATAGTCGCGGGCAAAGATCGCTTCCAGCATCAGCCGGCCGACGCCGGGAATTGCGAACACCGTCTCGGTCACCAGCGTGCCGCTCATCAGGTTGCCGATCGACAGGCCGAGCAGGGTCACCGTCGAGACCAGCGCATTGCGCAGCACGTGGCGGGTCATGACGATGCGCGGCTTAAGCCCCTTGGCGCGGGCGAACTGGACATAGTCGGCGTCGAGCACCTCGATCAGCGAGGCGCGCAGGTTTCTGACGATGATGGCGGAGGTGTAGAGTGCCACGCTCAACGCCGGCAGCATCAGATGGTGCAAATTGCCGAGGAAGGTCGTGCCATAGCCGCCGACGGGGAACCAGCGCAACTGCGCGGCAAGCACGGTCAAAAGCACCAGCCCGATGTAGAACACGGGCATCGACAACCCGACCTGGAAGACGCCGCGGATGACGACGTCAGTCGTGGTGTTGGCGCGCATGGCGGCAAGAAAGGCGAGTGGCCCGGCCAGGAGCACAGCAAGTGCAACGGCGTAGAGCGACAGGAAGATGGTGGTCGGCAATCGGCTGAGGATCACCTCGCTCACCGGCGCCTTCATCATGATCGAGCGGCCGAGATCACCCGACAGCGTGTTCTTGACGAAGACAATGAACTGCACCGGTAGCGGCTGGTCGAGGCCGAGATTGCGGCGGATCTGCTCGACCTGCGCATCGGTCGCCTTGGCCTCGGCCATGGCGATGGCTGGGTCACCGGGCAGCATGCGCACGAGCAGAAAGATGAAGACCATGACCAAAAGGAAAGTCGGGATGATCTGCAGCAGCCGCGCCACGAGATATGAGAGAGAGGGCATTGGCTTCGCCTCGAAACACTCGCCTTGCAAACAGGCGCGCCGGACGGATGGCCCGTCCGGCGCGCAGCGGTCACGCTTGGGTTACTTGGCGCGCCAGGCTTCCGAGAAGTCGTTAGCACCGAGCGGGGTCTGGACGTAATTCTCGACCGACTTCGACACGGCGACTGCGAAGGGCGTCTCATAGAGGAAGAGCAGCGGCGCTTCTGCGGCGTAGATTTCCTGCATGCGCTTGTATTCGTCCTTGCGCTTGGCTGGATCGACCTCGGAGTTCGACGCCTCGAACAGCGTGTTGAATTCCTGGTTGTTCCAGCCTGTGCCGACGGCCTGGCGCTGCTTGTAATAGCCGAGCCATCCAGTGACCTGGGCAGGGTCGTTGACGTCGTTGGCCCAGCCATAGGTGTGGATGTCGAACTCGCCGGAGCGGTTCTTGGCGCCGCGCGTCGGGTTGTCGACCTGCTCGACCTTCAGATTGACGCCAAGCGGCGCCCACATCTGCTGCAGCGCGGTGAACAGCGTGGCGTCGTCGGCGCTGCCTGCGAGCGTGGTGAAGGTGATGTCGAGGCCGCCATCGGCGCCCGCTTCAGCCAGCAACTGCCTGGCCTTTTCCGGGTTGTAGGGATAGAGCGGCTCCGGTCCATAGTGCAGCTGGGTTGCTGCCGACATCAGCGAGGTCATTGGCTTGCCTGTGTCGAAGGTCACCAGCTTGATCAGCATGTTCTTGTCAGTGGCGTAGTTCAGTGCCTGCCGCACCTTGACGTCGGCGAGCGGGTTCTTGGCCCCGTCGTTGAGCGTCTCGCGCGTGTTGATCGGCGCGTAGATGATGCGCGTCGAGGGGAAGAGCTCCATTTTCAGTTTGGCGTCGGCACCGAGCTCGCCGACCCGCGCAAACGGAATGAACTCGGCGACATCGACCTCGCCGGCCTGCAGCTTGAGGATGCGGGTAGCGTCGTCGGGGATGACGACGAAATCGACCTCGTCGAGATAGGGCAGCGGTTTGCCGTCCTCGCCGTCGCGCCAGTAGTTCGGGTTCCTTGCGAAGCTCATCGAACTGCCGGCGGTGCGGCCCTTCATGGTGAAGGGGCCAGAGGTCACCGGGTTGTTGTCGAAATAGGCCTTGGCCTTTTCCTGGTCGTTGGCGCCCGCGGCCTTCTCGAAGGCCGCCTTGGAAACGATGCCGGTGTTGAAGGTGGCGAGGATCGAGGGGATTGTCGGGTCGGGTTGCTTCAGCGACAGCGTCACTGTTGCGCCGTCCGCAGTCACCTTCTCGACCGAGCCGAGCAGGCCGCCCCATGGGCCGTCGGGGTTGCGGGCGCGGTCCAATGAGAAGACGACGTCGTCGCCCGAGATCGGCGAACCGTCGGAAAACTTCAGGCCGTCGCGCAGCTTGAGCGAGATCGACTTGCCGTCGGCGGCGACCTCGTGACTTTCGGCCAGGCCGGCCTCGATCGCGCCGTCGGCGCCGTTGCGCAGCAGCGTCTCATACAGGCTGGTGATCATCCACAGGTCGGGATTGCGGTCGGCCCAGACCGGGTCGATGACGGTGGAGTCGTCATAACGGGCAAAGGTCATCGAGCCGCCGCGCTCGATCGCCAAAGCCGACGTTGCGGCGCCAAATCCCAGAGCTGCGCCGAGCAAAAGCGGCAAAAAGCGTTTCATGTCTTCTCCTCCTCTTGGCCTGCCGGCAATGCCGGCGCTACGCCTCGACGACCAGTTCGGATATTTTATCCAATCTTGCAGGACAATTTTCTTTGCGTCCGGATAGCCGCGAAGGCATTGTGTAGTTCCCCGTCAAAGCGGCGGCGCGGCTGCCATCTGGCTTGCGTTACCAACTTTAGCTGGACTAAAGTTCATCGAAATTGTGAAGTCAAGCGGAAAGACAGTGATGCCCCTCGATATCGATGACGTGGCCGCAGGCAACGGGGACGCGGCGCATCAGGACATGCCTGCCACCCACTCGATCGGACAGATGTTGCGGGCGCGCCGCAAGCTGATCGGCAAGACCATGAAGCAGGTCGCGGCCGAGGCGGGCCTGACCGAGGGCTTCATCAGCCAGATCGAGCGCGGGATTTCGACGCCGTCGCTGATTTCGCTCTACAATGTCGCCAGTGCGCTCGAGACCAGCGTCGACACCTTCCTGTCGCAACCGCCGGAACATGCCCACTCGATGGTCTCCCATGCCGGTGCGCGCCGCAGCTACAATGTCGAGACCAAGGAGCGGGTCTATGAACTGCTCGAACGCGGCTTTCCAGGTGCCCAGCTCAATGGCTGCATCACCCACATGCCACAAGGCTATGCCTCGGAGATCACGACCCATCAGGGCGAGGACTTTCTTTATCTGATCGAGGGCGAGATGCTCTACGAGATCGATGGCAAGGAGTACCTGCTCAAGGCCGGTGACACGCTGCATTTCCCTGCTTCGCTGCCGCATCGTGCCCGCAACGTCGGCCCGGGTCCGGCGCGCGAGCTCTGGGTCGGCACCACGCGCATCATCTCCGAGACCTGACCCTACTGCTTTCGCGGCCAGGTGTCGGCGAGCCGGTAGCCTGCCGGCCAGGGATCGTCGGGATCGAGCATCACCTGGTGTGTGCCGGTGATCCAAGCGCGTCCGGAGATTTCCGGAATGATCGCCGGCCGGCCGGCGACTGACGTCTCGCCGACGATGCGGCAATCGAAGGTCGAATCGATGATCGAATGGCCGCTGAAACGCTGACCGACCTTCATCAGTCCGCGTGCGTGCAGCACGGCCATGCGTGCCGAGCAGCCGGTGCCCGTCGGCGAGCGGTCGAGCTTGGCAGGCTGGATGACGACGGTGTTGCGACCATGCAGGACGCCGTCCCTTTCCTCGACCGGAAGCGCCAGCTGGCAGAAGGAGATGTGGTCCCATTCGCGGTTCTCGGGATGCGAGAAGCCGAGCTGATCATTGGCGGCGCGCGTGATCCTGATGCCGGTTTCGGCCAACTCGCGCGCCTCGTCGGGCGTGACGGAAAATCCCAGCGCCTTCGCATCGGCGATGACGAAGCTGTCGCCGCCATAAGCGGTGTCGACGGTCAACGTGCCCAGGCCCTCGACTTCGAGCTTTGCATCCAGCCTGTCGGCAAAGGACGGCACATTGGTGACGGTGATCCGCTCGGCCTTGCCGTAGCGGCAACTCGCTACGATCTCGACAAGACCGCCCGGCGCCTCAAGGGAAAAGCGGGTCTCCGGCTCCTGCATCGGCACGATGCCGCTGTCGAGCAGCACTGTCGAAACGCAGATCGAGTTGGAGCCCGACATCGGCGGCGTGTCTTCCGGCTCCATGATGATGAAGCCCATCGCGGCACGCGGGTCCTTCGGCGGCACCAAAAGATTGATGTGGCGGAACACGCCGCCGCGCGGCTCGTTGAGCACGAAATTGCGCAGCGTCCTGTCCTCGGCGATGAAGCGCCGCTGTTCCCACAAAGTGTTGCCGGGCGGTGGCGCAACGCCACCGACGATGACGTCGCCGACCTCGCCCTCGGCGTGGCACGACACGACGTGGATCACCTTGCTTGTGCGCATCCTTCGCCTCCTCGCGAATTCGCTATGTTCCCTGCCGCCACGATGCCGGGTCCGCACATCGTGCCTCGGTCATGCGGATCTTGCACCCATAGAAAAATCGGATCCAATATACAATCTGGAATATGCAATTGTGCGGGAAGAAAATGCTGGGCATGTTGCCCCCTGCTGCCACAGCACCTATCACCGAGCCTTGGCCGTTTGCCGCAATCCTGCAAGGTTGGACCGCAATGAAACTGGAGACCGTCGATATCAGGCAAGCCGCATCGGCGGCCGATATCGTCTACGAGGCGCTGCGCAAGGCGATCATCGAAGGCGAACTCGCGGAGGGCGAAAACCTCAGGCAGGACCAGATCGCCTCGCTGTTCAACACCAGCCGCATCCCGGTGCGCGAGGCGCTGTCTCGGCTCGAACAGAACGGCCTGATCACCACCCAGCGCTACAAGGGCGCGGTCGTCGCCGGCCTGTCGATCGAGGAGATTGAGGAGATCTTCGAGTTTCGCGCGCTCATCGAGGCGGAAGTCATCAGGCTTGCCGTGCCCAACATGAACGCGAAGACGCTTGATATGGCCCGGCGTTACTGCGCGGCGTTCGACAGCGAAGCCAATTCGGCCAAGTGGGGCGAGATCAACCGCAACTTCCACTACAGCCTCTATGAGGCGGCGCGGCGGCCCTACTATCTGCAGATCGTGCGCGCCTCGCTTGACCGCATCGACCGCTATCTACGCGCCCAGCTGACATTGACCGACGGCATGAATCGCGCCCGGCGCGAACACCAGGGCATCCTCGACGCCTGCATCGAAGGCGATGCCGACAAGGCAGCCGAGCTCACCCGCGACCACATTCTCGGCGCCGGCCGCGCGCTGGTGTCGTTCCTTGAGGAAACGCGTGGCAAGAACGACTGAATAACGCTCAAGCCGCCTTCTGGCTGTCCGGCGGCCGTCAGACCATGCTCGACACTGTGCTCTGAGTGCTGGTCAGCGTAGCCGGGCCAGATCCGCGGCGCGGTTTTCGATGATCGCTTCCATGGAAAAGAAACCGGTCACCGTCGCCAGGTCGAAGTTGGTGATCAGTTTCTGGTAGAAGGCGTCGTAGCCCGACATGCCCCTGGTCACCACCTTGATCAAATAGTCCCAGTCGCCTCCGATGCGATAGAAGTCGGTCACCTCGGGCATGCGTTCAACATGCTTGCGGAAATTGTCCGCCCATTCCTTGGAGTGGTGGCGGGTGCGGATCATGACGAACACGGTCAGGTCGTAGCCGAGTGCCGCAAGGTCGATGTCGGCATGGGTGCCGCGGATCAGGCCGGATGCATTGAGCCGCTGCAGGCGGCGCCAGCAGGCGTTTTGCGACAGCCCGACACGCTCGGCCAGGTCGCGCTGCGAGATCGCACCGTCCTTTTGCAGGCACGCCAGAATCTTGTTGTCGATTTCGTCCATTTTTTCCATGATTCAGATCATATGACCCAAGTTGACCGCAAAGTCGCGCGAAAATGATGAGGTTTCATCTCCCACATCCGATTAGAATCGCCTTGAGTTTGTTGCGGGAGAGATTCGATGAAGATCGAGCGCTGCGAAAAGCCTGGCGGCACCGGCTTGCTGGACAAGTTCAAGGAGTGCCTTGCCGTACGTGACGTCGTCGCGGAGCTGCGCAGCGGCCTTGTCGGCAAGGACGCGAAGATCGACGGGCCGTTCGGTCTCAAGCCCATGGTCTATGCCGACTATGTCGCATCGGGCCGGGCGCTGATGCAGATCGAGCGCTTCGTGCTCGAGGAAGTCTTGCCCTATTATGCCAACAGCCACACCGAGGCTTCCTACTGCGGCGGCATGATGACCCGCCTACGCCGCGAGGCGCGCGCGGCGATCGCCGAGTGCTGCGGCGCGAGCGACAGGCATGCGGTCATCTTCGCCGGATCGGGCGCGACGGCCGGCATCAATCGGCTGGTCAAGCTTCTGGGCGTTACCGATGCGGTTGCTGCCGGCAAGCAGGTCCGTGTCATCATCGGCCCCTACGAGCACCATTCCAACATCCTGCCCTGGCGCGAAAGCGGGGCGGAGGTGATCGAGATCGCCGAATGCGCTGCCGGTGGACCTGATCTCGTCGCACTGGACGAAGTGCTGCAATGGGAAGCTGACCTCACCGTCTGCGCGTTTTCGGCTGCCTCCAACGTCACCGGCATCATAGCCGATGTCGCTGCCATCACCAGTCAGGTGAAAGCGGCTGGCGCCAAGATCGTCTGGGACTACGCCGGTGCCGGACCCTACATGCCGATCGCCATGTCGCCGGTATCAGGCGCCGAAATCGATGCCGTGGTCATTTCGCCGCACAAATTCCTCGGCGGTCCGGGCGCTTCGGGCGTGCTGATCGTCCGCCGCGATGCGGTTATGACTGACAAGCCGTCATGGCCGGGCGGCGGCACCGTCAAGTTCGTCTCGCCCTCGGGCCACGACTACAGCACCAGCCTGGAAGCGCGGGAAGAGGCGGGCACGCCCAACGTGGTCGGCGACATCCGCGCGGCCCTAGCCTTCCTGGTCAAGGAAGCGCTCGGCGCGGACGCGATGCGGGCTCGCAATGCCGAACTGACCAGCCGCGCCATGTCGGCCTGGAACGGCGCCGGCAACATCGAGCTGCTCGGTGCGCTGGAGCCGCAAAGGCTGCCGATCTTTTCGTTCCGGGTCAGGGACGGCAAGGGCAGCTATGTTCACCAGCAACTGGTGACCCGCATGCTCAGCGATCGTTTCGGCATCCAGGCGCGTGGTGGCTGCGCCTGCGCCGGACCCTATGTCCATCGCCTGCTGTCGATCGGCGAGACGGAATCTGAGCGCATGCGCCAAGCGATCCTGGCCGGCGACGAGATCAGCAAGCCGGGTTTTGTCAGGCTCAACTTCAGCGTGCTGTTGCCGGAAGAGAAAGTGCAGTTCATCCTCGATGCGGTGCTGAAGCTGGCTTCGGACGCGGTGCAGTATCAGGAGCGCTACGATTTCGATGCCAGCCGTGCGATCTTCTATCCGCGCGCTGCCGAAATGGCCGAGGCTTGAGAGATGGCAAGACCAGACGTCGCCGCCTTTTTCGACCCACGCACCTGGTCGGTGCAGTATGTCGTCTCCGACCCGCGAACCCGAAAATGCGCGATCATCGATCCGGTCCTCGACTTCGACGAGAAATCGGGCGCAACCGCAACCGTCAACGCCGACAAGCTGCTGGACCATGTTCGCGACCAGGATCTGGAAATTCAGTGGATCCTCGATACCCATCCGCATGCCGACCACTTCTCGGCGGCGTCCTATCTGAAGGCAACGACCGGTGCGCCGACGGCGATCGGGGCGCGCATCGTCGACGTGCAGAAACTTTGGGCCGGCATCTACAACTGGCCTGAGCTCCGCACCGACGGTTCGCAATGGGACCGCCTGTTCGACAAGGGCGACACCTTCGAGATCGGCGACATCAGGACGGGTGTGATGTTCTCGCCCGGTCACACGCTGGCATCCGTCACCTATGTCGTCGGCGATTCAGCTTTCGTCCACGACACCGTCTTCATGCCGGACAGTGGCACCGCGCGGACGGATTTCCCCGGCGGCAGCGCCAATGCGTTGTGGTCGACGATCCAGGACATCATGGCGCTGCCTGGCGACACCCGTATTTTTGTAGGCCATGACTACCAGCCTGGCGGACGCGCCCCGTTGTGGGAGAGCAGCGTTGCCGCCCAGAAGAGCCAGAACATTCACCTGACGCGCTATGAGCGGGAAGAGGACTTCGTGGCGTTTCGCAATGGGCGCGACGCCACGTTGCCGATGCCGAAGCTGATCCTGCATGCACTCCAGATCAACATCAATGGTGGGCGGCTTCCCGAGCCCGAAGCCAATGGCGAGCGCTATCTCAAATTCCCGCTCAATGCCCTCGACGGAGCCGCCTGGGGTTGATTTCCCTCGCCTCCGGGAACAGGACGCTCCCGGATCTGGCGGAGGTTACTTCCGCTTGGCGCGGCGTTCGAGATAGGCGGTAGTCTGCAACGCGACGAGGATGACGATTGCGCCTATGACGATGCGCTGGTCGGGCACTTCGCCGAAGAAGACGTAGCCGGCGGCAGTCGTGACGACGATAGAGAGATAGCCGATCGGCGCGAGCACGCTCGCGTCGGCAAGGCGATAGGCGCGCAGGAAGCAATATTGTCCGGCCTGCGCCAGAAGTCCGATGGCGAGCAGGGGCACCCAGTCCAAGGTCTTGACCGGCTGCCAGACGAAGATGGCCGGGACAGCGGTGATGACCGCAAGGCCGACGGTGTAGAAGACCATCATCACGGTGGTGTTTTCGTCGCGCAGCATGCGGGTCTGGATGATGGCGAGCGAGCCGAAGACGACCGTGGCAAACACTGCAAGCAGACCGAGATTCCACTCGACGCCGCCAGGCGCCAGCATGACGAGCACGCCGGCGAAGGCGAAGGCGGCACCCACCCAGCGCAGCCGCGAAACGGTCTCGCCGAGGAAGGCCACCGCCATGGCCATGGTGACGAGCGGCCTGGAAAAGCTCAGCGCGTTGACCACCGCCAGCGGCAGCAGCGTGTAGGCCATGAACTGGCTGGTCAATGCGACCGCGTTGCAGCTGATGCGTGAGATGTTCTTCCAGGGATGCCTGGTGTGGCGGATGTGGTGACGATGGCGCCAGATCAGCGGCAGGATGAACAGCAGCCCGATCATCGCCCTGACGAAGACGAGCTGGAACGCCGGATAGACGAGGCCTTGCGCCTTGACGAGCGCCGTCATGCCGCCGGAGACCAGCAGCATGTCGGCGAGCACCCAGACGATGCCCTCGCGGTTGGCCTTCTGCCGCTCCTCTTCCGCTCGCGGCAACAGCTGGTCAGGCTGGCTGGACAAGATTTGCCATCAGGCGGAATGCTCCCGGCACTAGCTTGTCCATCTGATGATGCAGGACGAGGCTGGTATGGGTATGGCGGCCCTTGCCGATCTCAGCAGAGACCAGAGCGCCCATCAGCGGCTGTTCGTTGGTGTCGTGCATCGCCAGAAGCGGCTGGTAGGCCTCGTCCCAGCGCGCGGCGAAGTAGAGCCCGCGCTCCTTGTTCCAGCCGGACCAGTCCTGCGGGCCGATATTGTTCGGCCCCTTGAGCAGGACGTGGTCCGGCACCAGCACCGTAACCTCGGCGGTCGGATCCGTTACGCGCCAGCGTAAAGACGGCGAGCCAATCTCGAGTTTCCTCGGCGGCGTCGCTAGTGGATCCCAACCGTCGGTCGGGCGGTGGTAAAGGGTGACAAGGTGGCCGCCATTTTCAACGAAGCGGTGCAGCTTCTCGGTGCTTGCTGCCAAGTCCTTGCGAATGCCGAAGGCAAAGATGCCGACGACGATGGTGGTGTAGCGGCTGAGGTCTCCGGCCAGCGCCTTGGCGTCGAGTTCGGTGACGTCGAGCCCGATGCGCGACAGCCAAAGGCCGACGCGATCGGCGCCTGCGCCGACATAACCGACGACAGCGCCTTGCGGGAGCTTGAGGTCGAGCGTGAGCACGCGCAGCGCTTCCGGCTGGCGATGGGTGACGCGGCCGACATGCGAATAGGCAATCGGGGACAGCCGCAATGCCGGCCTGCCGCCGACCAGCGGCGTGATGGTGGTTAGCCCGGCAACACGTGTCTCGGGAGCGCGGATGACCTGGCCACCTTCCGCCTGGGCGAGTGACCAGCCGTCTTCCATGTTGAGCGAGACGGGCGCATCCTTGCCTGCGACCACTGGCTTGACCGGCCATTCGCGTCTGGTGCCGTCGAGCGGCACGATCAGCGCTTCGGGCTCCATCACGACCGAGCTTGCCGGCAGCACGGCAAATGGCTCCTCGAGGTCATAGGTGGCGCGGGCGGTATGATCGCCGAACGTCGCCGAGATGACGACATGGGCGTCACCATTGCCGCCAAGTGCTGACCATGACGGCGGATAGAGTTTTGTGTAGGCGGCGTCGGCTGCAGCCACAATCTTCAGGCTGCGCCGTCGTCCGGTGATGGTCTCCGCCCTGGCCGTGACACCATTGGGCAGGACAGCTTCGACCTCAACAGAACGACTGTCGCCGGCGGGGGCCAGATCGACAGTGAGTTCAGCCGTCTCATCAGGCGACATTGCCGACGGCGACAGCGTCGCGCGGTCGAAGATGCCGGCGGCTTCGATCAAGGCGGCGTCGATCTCGCGCGCCTTGTGGTCGAGGCGGTGGCGATTGAGCTCGAGGAAGGCGGGCGATGCACTGTTGCGGGCAGCGGCAAGCTTGGCAGCCGCTTCGGTGAGGGCTGCGATGATGGCATCGGCGTGTGGGAATGCGGCGATGGCCTTGTCGACGGCCAAACCGGCGGCCTTCAGTGCCTGCGCGGCTTCATAGGAGAGGTCGCGTGATGCGGCAAGATCGGCGAGCGTCGCCGGCAGCGCGTCGAGCACCGACGTCTCGGCCTTTGTGCCGTTGGCGGCCAGCAGCAGGTGCAGCGGCCAGCGTGTCTTAGGTGTATTCGGCCAATATCCCATGCCTTGCGAGGCATGGTAATAGCGCGACCATTCGCCGATGCGGTCATATTCCACCCCGGTCGCCGGCTCGCGGCCGGGCGCGTCGACGACAACCGTCGCATCTGGCGGCGGCACTTCGTCGTCATAGGTGTCGCCACCACCCGACCAGGCCGGCAGATAATACTTCGCCACCTGCCAGGGGCTCATGCCTTCCTTGAAATGTTCCGGGAACGCCTGCGGGTCGGCGGCAAGCCTGATCGCCTTTTCGGCGGCGCGGGTCATGGCGCGGTGGTGGCCGTGCTGGCCGGGGACATCGAGGAAGGTCGGAATGACGATGTCCGGCCGTTCGCTGCGATAGGCGCGCACCAGCCGTTCAACCGTTCGCATCTCGCCCCAGCGGGTGAAGGTCTGGTCGCCGTCCTTGGAGAAGCCGAAATCATGCACCTCGTCGTCGGGGCCATGGCCGAGCCAGACGACGTCGGCATCGAGTGCGCGCGCCGCTTCTTCCATTTCGCGGGTGCGCATCATGCCGAGCACGCCAAGGCGCTCCGGCCCGAGCGAATTCTGCCCGCCTTCGCCACGCGTCGAGCAGGCGACGATGACGCGCATGCCGAGGCCGAGGCGGAAATACGCAAGCAGGCCGCTCTGCTCGTCATCGGGATGAGCGCCGGTGTTCATCATGGTGACGGTAGAGCTGAGACGGCTGAGGGCACGGTGAAGCCTGAGCAGCGACGGGCTGGCCTTTTGTCTTTCGATACGTTCGCGGGCGCTCGGCATTCAGGTCCTCCGGTATTCCAGTCTGCTATTCGGTGTGTGCTGTGGCGGCAGTTTCGAGCTTGGGCGTGACCACCTCGAACAGCGGCAGCGCGGCGGCACCGAGTGCCGCCGTGTATTGCCCGGTCTGGCCGCGCATGACGCGGGGCAGGGCGCGGGTCCGTCGGCTGGCAACGGAAATAGGCAACGGTCCCATCCGCTCGATCAGCTCGTCGATGATCGCGTCCGGCAACACGCCGCCAAGGATCACCGTTTCGGGGTCGAGGATGTTTTCGATCATCGCGATCATCGGCGCGAGATAGGTCGCGGTCTCCTCCATCCACGCCAGCAGCACCGGATGGCGCTTGGCATGGAGTTCGGAGAAGTCGGCGAAGTCGCAGTCGGGGATGCCTGCCTCGCACAGCTTTTCGCGCAGCGCATGGACCGAGGCGTAGCGCTCGAGGCAACCATGCTGGCCGCACGGGCAGGCCCTGCCCTTGGGTACGACGACAACATGGCCGATTTCGCCGGCATTGCCGAAGGCGCCGCGGAAGGGCGTGCCGTCCTGGATCATGCCGAGGCCGAGACCGGCGCCGAAATAGACCATGCAGAAGCTGGAGATGGTGTGGCCGGCGCCGAAGAAGCGTTCGCCGACGGCCGCCGCATTGGCGTCGTTTTCCACTGTCACCGGCTCGCCGCAGGCTTCGCTGAGCAGGCTTGCCGCATCGATGTTTGCCCAGCCCGGCAGCGTCGTCGGGCCGACCGAGGTCATGCCTTCGATCTCGAACGGGCCGGGCATCACCACGCCGATGCCGAGCAGCCGCGACTTGAACGTCGACCTGACCGTATCAAGCTCGGCGCGCAGATGGGCGATGACCTGGCTCGGGCTGGTGTCGCTGACCGGCATGATTCGCCTGGAACGCGGCTGGCCCGACAGGTCGAGCACTGTCGACACCATGTGGTCGGAGGCCATCTCGATGCCCATGGTCATGGCGCCGTCGGGGTTGACGGCGAACTGGATTGGCGGCTGGCCACGGCCCGAACGCAGGCGCCCGGTCTCCATCAACAGGTTTTCGCTGACCAGCTCGTCGACGATGTTGGCGATGGCTTGCGCTGTCAGATGCGTCAGCCGGGCAATATGCATGCGCCCCAGGGCGCCGTTCCGGCGCACGACGTCGAGCACCACGCGACGGTTATGGTCGCGGCTGCGCTCGGGGTTGTTGCCCAATGTGACCTGATGCGTGCTGCCCGGCTGAAATGCCATTTCGCCCATCCTGACCTCGGTTGCAAAATTGATAACGCGGAAGGCCCGAACCCCGCAACAGATTAATTCAAGTAAATTATCTTATTGACAAAAGGCGTTCGGCAGGAAAGCGTATAGGCAGTGTGCGGGGAGGATCCGCAGCTTTGCTGGTGCCTGATTTTGGCGAGCGTGATCCGCTCGCGCCTGAAAGGCATTGGAGTTACGAGACGGCCCGGGCCTCGATTGCATGCGAGGCTGCGGTCCAAGGGGATAATCACCGCCCAAGGTCCGGAATTTTCCGGCGGGCGCAGATGGAGGTTTACATGCGTAGAGCAACCCTGTTTGCCGGACTGATTGCTGGTTTCAGCACGTTGGCAATCAACGCGGCCCAAGCCGTCGAGATCGAATATTGGCAGTATGTCTTCGACTCGCGCGTCAAGGCGATGGACCAGCTGATCGAGAACTTCGAGAAGGCCAATCCTGACATCACCGTCAAGCAGACGACCTTCCCCTATGCCGACTATCAGACGCGCGTCATCGCTGCGAAGATGGGCGGCCAGGGCCCCGACGTGATGCAGCTGTTCTACGGCTGGCTCGACAAGTTCGTTGCCGGCGGTCTGCTGCAGCCACTGCCGACCGATGCGTTCCCGCACGACAAGATCGAAAGCGAATTCTTCCCGATCGTCAGCGCCATGAAGCGCGGTGAGGACTATTACGGCCTGCCGACAGCCGTGCGTTCGCTGGCGCTGTTCTACAACAAGAAGCTGTTCACCGAAGCCGGCCTCGACCCGGCGAATCCCCCCAAGACGCTTGACGAGTTCGTCGCTGCCGCCGAGAAGGCGACCAAGCGTGACGCCGCCGGCAACCTGATCGTCGCCGGCTCGACCCTCGACATGGCCGGCCAGGACCACCAGTGGTGGCGTGAAGTGCTGGTGCGCCAGTTCGGCGGCGAGCCCTATACCGACGGCGACCGCAAGGTGGCCTACAACACCGAAGCCGGTGAAAAGGCGCTGAAGTTCTACACCGACCTGCAGACCGAGAAGAAGATCGGCCAGGCCGGCTTCATGGACGAAGGCCAGGCAGCCTTCCGTGCTGGCATGGCGGCGATGACTATCGACGGCACCTTCCGTCTCGGCGCCTTCAAGTCGATCGAGGGCTTCGAATGGGGCGTGACCGAACTGCCGGCAAATGCCGATGGTACCCGTTCCAACTATGCCAGCTATTTCGCCAACGGCATCTCGGCGACGACCAGCGGCGAGAAGCTCGAAGCCTCGAAGAAGTTCCTCGCCTACATCTCCTCGCCTGAGGCCATGGACGTCTGGCTGAAGACGGTCGGCGAGCTGCCGGCACGCCGTTCGGCTGCCATGACCGAGGCCAACCTTGCCGATCCGGTCTACGGCCCGTTCCTCAAGGGGCTCGAATACGCCCGCACCACCATGTTCGTTGATGAGGCAGCCCAGCGCCAGACCACCATCGACATGGCCAACCGCGTGCTGCTCGAAGGCCAGTCGGTGAAGGATTCGCTCGCACAGGCCGCAGCGGCCGAGCAGGCGATCATCGACGCAGCAGCCCCGAAGTAAGGCGAAGGCTTGATGTCTGTGACAGCGGATCAACAGGGGGCGGCGCTGAGCCGCCCCGGCGCGACCTTCTGGGAACGCCGTTCCATGCGGACGAAGCGGCTGGTCTGGGTGTGGAGTTTCCTCGCTCTGCCGATCCTGTTCTATTCGGTGATCCGCTTCTACCCGACCATCGAAGCCTTCTGGCTTTCGCTGACCAACTGGGACCTTTTGAAGCCGCCGCAGTTCATCGGCCTGGCCAACTACGAGAAGCTGTTCGCAGACCCGCAGTTCTGGAAGGTGTTCAAGAACACCTTTGCCTATCTGCTCGTCGGCACGCCGATCAGCCTGTTGCTGTCATTTGTGATTGCCTATCATCTCGATCGCGTGCGCTTCATGCACGGGTTGATCCGCGGTCTCTATTTCCTGCCCTACCTGACCACGGCTGCCGCGATGGCCTGGGTGTGGCGCTGGTTCTACCAGCCGGCACCGATCGGCGTGATCAACAATGCGCTCGGCACGGTCGGCATTCCCCAGCAGCCATTCATCCGCTCGGTTGATCAGGCCTTGCCATCGATCATGCTGACGGCGATCTGGGCCGGCCTCGGCTTCCAGATCATCATCTTCATGGCCGGCCTGCGGTCGATCCCCAATACCTTCTACGAGGCTGCGCGTATCGACGGCCTCGGCGAATGGGCGATCCTGCGCAAGATCACGCTGCCGCTACTCAAGCCGACAACCGTGTTCCTCGTCGTGTTTTCGTCGATCGGCTTCCTGCGCATCTTCGACCAGGTCTACAACATGACCACCAACGACCCGGGCGGCCCGCTCGGCTCGACCAAGCCACTGGTGCTGATGATCTACCAGACGGCGTTTTCGTCCTACGCGATGGGATATGCGGCGGCCCAGACGGTGGTGCTGTTCACCATTCTGCTGTTCGTCTCGCTGTTGCAGCTCTGGATCCTGAGGGAAAAGAAATGAGTGCCGTCACCCAAACGCCGGCGCTGTCCCACGCCAACGTCAAGCCCGGCCGCATCCTCGCCTGGACGCTGTTGTTCATCGGCGGCCTGATCATGGTGACGCCGCTGGCCTTCATGTTCTCGACGTCGTTCAAGACGGCCGGCCAGGTTTATGACCTCAAGCTCATTCCAGCAGCGCCGACCTTGGCCAACTACATAGCCATCCTGGCCGACGGGCGCTTCATGCGCTGGTTCTTCAACTCGATGTTCGTTGCCGTCATGGTGACGCTGTCGAACGTCTTCTTCGACAGCCTTGTCGGCTACACGCTTGCCAAGTTCGAATTCCGCGGCCGCTATTTCATCTTCCTCGCCATCCTGTCGACGCTGATGATCCCGACCGAGATGCTGGTTATCCCGTGGTACCTGATGTCGAGCAAGCTCGGCTGGCTGGACAGCTACTGGGGCATCATGTTCCCCGGCATGATGACGGCCTTCGGCACTTTCCTGATGAAGCAGTTCTTCGAAGGCGTGCCCAACGACTTCCTCGAGGCAGCGCGCGTCGATGGCCTGAACGAGTTCCAGATCTTCTGGAAGGTGGCGATGCCGCTGGTGACGCCGGCACTGTCGGCGCTCGCCATCTTTACCTTCCTCGGCAACTGGACGGCCTTCTTCTGGCCGCTGATCGTGACCACCAGCAAGGAGCTCTACACCTTGCCGGTCGGCCTATCGAGCTTCGCTGTCGAACAGTCCATCCAGTGGGAAATGATCATGACCGGTGCGGCGATCGCCACCTTGCCGACGCTGATCGTCTTCCTCGTTCTCCAGCGTTACATCGTCCGCGGCGTCATGCTTGCCGGGCTCAAGGGATAGAAAATGTCTGAACTGAACCCCAGGCTCTCTGACAAGAGCGTCTTTCCCGATCCCGTCTACAAGGAGACGGTGCTTCGGCCGCTCTTCGACGGCGCCAAGACCCACCATGTCGACGGCTTCCGTGCCATCGACCGGGCGCATCTGGTGATGCTGACCGAGACCGGCATTCTCGATGCCAAGCAGGCGTCGGC
The DNA here is from genome assembly GCF_050859125.1 of Aminobacter sp. BA135. NCBI lineage: Bacteria > Pseudomonadati > Pseudomonadota > Alphaproteobacteria > Hyphomicrobiales > Phyllobacteriaceae > Aminobacter > Aminobacter sp. BA135. Next base: position 28,374 of record NZ_CP139573.1, on the reverse strand, counting down.
GATCGCCCGCGCTCTCGAAGCCATCGACCGCGAAATCGAACCGGAGAAGCTGGTCTATACCGGCGAGGTCGAGGACTTCTTCTTCCTCATCGAAAAGGAACTGAAGGCCCGTCTCGGCGCTGATGTCGCCGGACGCCTACACACCTCGCGTTCGCGCAACGACATCGACCACACGCTGTTCAAGCTTGGACTCAAGCAGCGCATTGATGCGTTGATGGTCAAGGCGCGGCATCTGCTGGCCGCGATGATCGACGCGGCCGAGCGTGAACAGGCGACGCTGATCGTTGCCTACACGCACGGCCAGCCGGCGCAGCCCTCGACTTTCGGGCATTATCTGTCGGCTGCCATCGAGGTGCTGATCCGCGACATCGAGCGCTTCGAAGAGGCGCGCAAGATCGTCGACCTGTCGCCGATGGGTGCCGCCGCCATCACCACGTCGGGCTTCCCGATCGACCGGCAGCGCGTCGCCGATCTGCTCGGCTTTGCCGCACCCTTGCGCAATTCCTACAGCTGCATCGCGGCATCCGACTACATCACCTCGACCTATTCGGCGATCGAGCTGATGTTCCTGCATCTCGGCCGCCTGATCCAGGACTTCCAGTTCTGGACCAGCTTCGAGGTCGGCCAGGTCTATGTGCCGAACGCTTTCGTGCAGATCTCCTCGATCATGCCGCAGAAGCGCAACCCGGTGCCGATCGAGCATATGCGGCTGCTCGCCAGCCAGACGATGGGCCGTGCCCGCACCGTGCTCGGTGTCATCCACAACACGCCATTCACCGACATGAACGACAGCGAGGGCGAAACCCAGTCGATGGGCTACGAGGCGTTTACCGCTGCCTCCCGCGTGCTCGACCTGCTCGCGGCCTTCGTCGGCGCAATCCGCATCGATCCGGAGCGTGTGGCTGACAACATCCGCCGCTCCTGCATCACCATCACCGAACTTGCCGACTCGCTGGTTCGCATCGAAGGCTTGTCCTTCCGCGAGGCGCATGAGATCGCTGCGACCGTCGCCAAGGCTGTGGTCGCGGCTGGCGGCGGGCTCGCCACGGACGGCTACGCGCCGTTTCTCGAAGCCTTCAGGCATTCGACCGGACGCGAACCGAGCTTCGGCCGCGACAAGTTCGCAGAGATCGTCTCGCCTGAACATTTCGTTGCCGTGCGCGACCGTTTTGGCGGTCCGGCACCAGCGGCGATGGCCGAGGCGATCGGCGTCTACAGGAAGAAGGCAGCGGCACTGGATGCCGTTGCGCAGGAGCATGCCGGGCACGACGCGAAAGCCGCAAAAGAACTCGGTGAGAAATTCAAGGCACTGGCAGGGGCGCTCTGATGGCGACGATCGAACTTGAAAAGCTGGTCAAGCGCTACGGCAAGGTAGACGTCGTCCAGGGCATCGATCTTGAAATCGCCGATGGCGAATTCGTGGTCTTCGTCGGGCCTTCGGGCTGCGGCAAGTCGACGACCTTGCGCATGATCGCCGGGCTCGAGGACATCTCCGGCGGCACGCTGAAGATCGGCGGCGAGGTGGTCAACGAGCGTGACCCCAAGCAGCGCAACATCGCCATGGTGTTCCAGAACTACGCCATCTACCCGCACCTGACCGTGCGCCAGAATATCGGCTTCGGTCTCTACACCTCGAAGCTGTCCAAGGCCGAGAAGGACCAGCGTATCGAAGAGGCGGGCAAGATCCTCGGCCTGGAGAAGTATCTCGACCGCCGTCCGGCGGCGTTGTCGGGCGGTCAGCGCCAGCGCGTCGCCATCGGTCGCGCCATGGTCCGCAATCCTTCGGCCTTCCTGTTCGACGAGCCATTGTCCAATCTAGATGCCCAGCTGCGCGCTCAGATGCGCATCGAGATCAAGCGCCTGCACCAGAAGCTCAAGACGACCACAGTCTATGTCACCCACGACCAGGTCGAGGCGATGACCATGGCCGACCGTATCGTGGTCATGAAGGACGGGCACATCCTGCAGGTGGGCACGCCGACCGATCTTTATGAAAACCCTGTCGATGTCTTCACCGCCCGCTTCATCGGCAGCCCGTCGATGAACCTGGTGCCTGGCCGCAAGAACGGCAAGGGCATCGAGCCTGCTGCCGGCGGCGATATCCTGATCGGCGTGCGCCCGCACGAGCTGACCGCAGCCATCGAGAAGTCGGAAGGTGGTCTGGAACTCACCGGAACGGTGACGGCGGTCGAGCCGCTCGGACCCGAGACGCTTGTGCATCTCGATGTCGATGGCAGTGCCGTGATTGCCACTGCGCCGAGCAAGTTCATCCCCGCGACGGGCAGCACGCTGACCTGCCGCGCGGCGCCGGGCAGCCTCTATCTCTTCGACGCCAAGACCGAGAAGAGCCTGGGCCGGCAATGACATCGGAAAATGCCAAGCGTCCGGCGGTGCTCAGCATCGGGCGGATTTACTGTGACCTGATTTTCACCGGCCTGGCGTCGTTGCCTGAGCCGGGGCGCGAGGTGTTTGCGCAGGACATGAAGATGGCTGCCGGCGGCGGCGCGTTCATTGCGGCCGCCCACATGGCCCATGCCGGGCGTCAAGTCGCTCTGGTGGCGCGCCTTGGCACGGACGCGCTGTCGACAGGGATCGAGGCTGAGCTCGGTGCCAGCAATGTCGACCTGCGCTTCGTCGAGCATTCGCCCGGTGCCGGGCCGCAGGTTACCGTCGCCTCGGTGATCGGCAACGACCGCGCCTTCCTGTCGCGGCGCGCCGGGACTGCACTTCCGACGACGCTCGATGCCGCGCTCGACTGGAGCGATGCCGGCCATCTGCATATCGCCGAATATGCCACGCTGCACGAGATCCCCGATCTGGTCAGCCGCGCCAAGGCCAGGGGGCTGACCGTCTCGCTCGATCCGAGCTGGGACGAGACGCTGATCTACGAAGCCGAACTGCTCGATCGTTGTGCCGGCGTCGACATCTTCCTGCCCAACATGGAAGAGGCAACCGCAATCACGCGGGAAAACGATCCGATGGCGGCAATCGAGATCCTGTCCAAGGACTTCCCGGTCGTTGCCCTGAAAGCGGGCGGCGAGGGCGCATGGCTGAAGGCCAATGGCCAGTTGCTGCACCGACGGGCAGAAGTGGTTCCGGTTGTCGATACGACGGGTGCGGGCGATGCCTTCAATGCCGGCTTCATCGACGCCTGGCTTTCGGGTCAGTCCGAGCAAGCCTGCCTTGCCGCCGGCATCACTTATGGCAGCCTTGCCGTCCAGGCGGCGGGAGGTTCGGCGATCCTGCGCCAGCCGCTGCGCAGGGCTGCTGGCTGACGGTTACGAACGAGGCGCGCCGCCTGCTACGGCCGGCTAATCAAAAGCGAGATGCCCTGGCCGACACCGATGCACATGGTGGCGAGCGCGCGTCTGGCGCCACGCAGGTCGAGTTCCAGTGCAGCGGTCAGTGCCAGACGTGCGCCCGACATGCCGAGCGGGTGGCCAAGCGCGATGGCGCCGCCGTTCGGATTGACGTGGCCCGCGTCGTCGGCGAGGCCGAGCTGGCGCATGCATGCCAGCGACTGCGCGGCAAAGGCTTCGTTGAGTTCGATTATATCGATGTCTGATATGACAAGGCCGGCGCGGTCCAGAAGCTTTTGCGTCGAGCCGACCGGGCCGATGCCCATGATGCGCGGCGCTACGCCTGATGTCGCCATGCCATCGACCTTGGCGAGCGGCTTGAGACCGTGGCGTTCGATAGCGCGCGCAGATGCGATGATCACGGCTGCGGCCCCGTCATTGACGCCCGACGCGTTGCCGGCGGTCACCGTGCCGCCATCGCGGAACGGTGCCGAAAGGCTCGCAAGCTTTTCGATCGTCGTTTCGCGCGGATGCTCGTCGTGTTCGACGACAGTCGCTTCGCCCTTGCGGCCCTTGATCGTGACAGGCGCGATTTCGCGGGCAAAACGGCCGCTTTTCTGCGCTGCGGCGGCACGAGCCTGGCTGCGCAGGGCGAAGTGATCCTGATCCTCGCGTGAAATGGAAAACTCGGCGGCAACGTTCTCGGCTGTCTCAGGCATGGAATCGATGCCGTACTGCTTCTCCATCAACGGATTGACGAAACGCCAGCCGATGGTGGTGTCGAAGATCTCGGTGCTGCGCTGGAATGCGCTTGAAGCCTTGGGCATGACGAAGGGCGCGCGCGACATGCTTTCGACGCCGCCGGCAATGATGATGTCAGCTTCTTCGAGCTTGATGGCGCGTGCTGCATAACCAACCGCGTCGAGGCCGGAACCGCAGAGGCGATTGATCGTCGTTCCGGACACCGATACCGGCAGGCCCGCAAGCAGGGCAGCCATGCGGGCGACATTGCGGTTGTCTTCGCCGGCCTGGTTTGCGCAGCCGAGCACGACCTCATCGATCTGGTCGACGGGGATTCCAGGGTGCCGCGCCAGCGCTTCGCGAATGGCGTGAGCGGCGAGATCATCAGGGCGCACAGAGGCAAGCGCGCCGCCATAACGGCCGATCGGGGTGCGGACGCCGCCTACGATGTATGCTTCGGTCATGGTGTGATGTCCTTGTGCGTTTCGGCTGCAAACATCGGCCCGCCCTTTTGCGCCGGAAAACCGTAGCCATTGATCATCGCCAGATCGATGTCGCTCGATCGCGCGGCGATGCCCTCGGTGAGCAAGGCAGCGCCTTCGTCGGCCATGGCGCGCAGCAACCGGTCGACGATCTCGTCGACCGTAAAGCGGCGGGGCGAGATGTCCTTGGCCGCGCGTGCGGCGGCGATCAGCGCAGTGACCTCTGGATCGACGGCCTTTTCGCCTGACGCATAGTCGTACCAGCCCTTGCCTGTCTTGCGACCGAAACGGCCGGCTTCGCAAAGCTTGTCGGCGATCTCGACATAACGCGCGTTTGGATCGCGCGTTGCCGCCTGCCGCTTGCGTCGCGCCCAGGCGATCTCCAGCCCGGCCATGTCGTAGACGGTGAAGATGCCCATCGGAAAGCCGTAGGCTTCGAGTGCTGCGTCGACCTCTTCGGGGGCTGCACCGTCCTCGACCATGAACTCCGCCTCGCGGCGATAGGCCGAGAAGATGCGGTTGCCGATGAAGCCTTCGGTTACGCCTGAGACCACCGGCAGCTTGCCGAGTCTCCTGGCGAAGGCCAATGCGGAAGCGAGCACGTCGGGCGCGGTTGCCTTGCAGTCGACGACCTCGACCAGGCGCATGATGTTGGCCGGCGAGAAGAAGTGCAGGCCGACCACGCGCCCGGGGTGAGCAGTCGCCGCTGCGATCTCGTCGGGGTTCAGGTAGCTGGTGTTGGTGGCGAGGATCGCATCCGGCCTGACGATGCCGTCGAGGCGCTGGAACAGCTCGGTCTTGACCGCGAGATCGTCGAACACCGCCTCGATGACGAGGTCTGCTGCGGCGAGTTCGCCGATGTTCGCAGCCACCACCAGCCGGACGAGGCATTCGTCGCGAACTGTCGCCGCAAGGCGCCCTGACTGGACCGCCTTGTCGAGAATGCCGGCGATGCGCTCGCGCCCCTTGGCGGCGGCGTCTTCGGTCTGCTCGATGCCGACGACGCGGTAGCCAGCTGTCAACGCTGCGACCGCGATGCCGGCGCCCATCAGACCTGTACCGACGATGCCTGCTGTTTCGATCCTGCGTGGGGCAACGCCCTCAAGCTTGTCGACCTTGCCGGCTTGCCGCTCGGCGAAGAAGACATGGCGCAGGGCTGCCGCCTCACTGGAATCCCGCAGGCGCAGGAAGGTGGCGCGCTCCTCCGCGACGCCGTCTTGGAAAGTCCGTTCCGAAGCCAGCCGGACAAGGCGAACGGCTTCCGCTGGTGCCGATTGGCCGCGCGATCTGGATAGGATCTTTTTTGACGCCGCATCGACCGCGGCCAATTCGGCGATCGGGACATCGAGCAACCCCGTGCGCCGTTGCGACTGACCAGCGAGTTGATGGACAAGGGCGATGGCTGCCGCGAGATGATCGGCTGCGACGCCATCGACAAGGCCGAGCTTGATGGCTTCATCAGGCCTGACTATGCGGCCGCTGCCGATCAGGTCGATTGCCGCGACGGTGCCGATGAGGCGCGGCAGGCGCTGGGTGCCGCCGGCACCCGGCACGATGCCGAGCTTGACCTCGGGCAAACCGAAACTCGCCGCCTCGCCGGCAACGCGCCCATGGCAGGCAAGCGCGATCTCACAGCCGCCGCCGAGGGCAGCCCCATTGACGGAAGCAACCACCGGCTTGCTGCAATTCTCGATGCGCTGCATGACCTCGGGAAGCGTCGGCTCTACCGGTGGCTTGCCGAACTCCCTGATGTCGGCGCCGCCGACAAAGGTGCGGCCGGCGCCGGTGATGATGACGCCGATTACGGTGCCAACGGCTGACGCATGGTCGAGTGCCTTGACCAGCCCCTGCCGGACATGCGCCGAGGTGGCGTTGACGGGCGCATTGTCGATGATGACGACGAGCACGCCGTCACGGACGCTGCCCGAAACGCTCTCCGAAAACCGCGTCGCGCTCATGGCTATGCCGGGATGACCGCGGTGGCCTGGATCTCGATCTTGGCGCGGTCCTCGACCAGCGCCACCACCTGCATGGCGGCCATGGCGGGGAAGTGGCGGCCGATCACGTCGCGATAGGCCTGGCCGAGGCCGCGCAGGTTCTCGGTGTATTCCTTTTTGTCGGTGAAGTACCAGGTCATCGTGGTGATGTGGTGCGGCTCGGCGCCGCCGGCCTTCAGCACGGCGACGACGTTTTCCAGCGTCTGGCGCACCTGGCCGACGAAGTCGTCGGTCTCGAACTGGCACTGCGCGTTCCAGCCGATCTGGCCGCCGACGAAGACGGTGCGGCCGCTCGCGGCGATGCCGTTGGCATAACCGATGGGCTTGGCCCACCCTTCGGGTTGCAGGATCTCATGCATCTCAAGTCTCCAGGCGGCTTTCGAGCGCGGCGCGGAGGTCGTCCGGCCAGGCAAGCGATTTGTGGGTATCGAGCGAAGTGGCGACCACGCTGTGGCGGGCGCTCCATAGCAGCGTGCCGGCGGCCGAAACCTTGTGCTCGAGATCGAGCGAGGAGCGGCCGATGCGGCGGACGAACAGCTCGAAGTCGAGCGTGTCGCCATGGAAGCCCGGATGGACGAAGGTGAGGTCGAGGCGAACCGTCGGCGTGCCGATGCGGCGCTCGCCGACGAGCTGTTGCCACGGTGCGCCGGCATCGCTGAAGAACTCCTCGAGGACGCCCACAAGGATGTTCAGATAGGACGGGAAGTAGGCGATCCCCGAGGGATCGCAATCTCCGAAACGCAGCGGCCGTGAGGTGCGGAAGGGCACGTCAGCACTCCTACTTCGCAGCCTTCATCAGCTCGCGGCCGATGATCAGCTTCTGCACTTCGGTGGCGCCTTCGTAGATGCGCAGCGCGCGGATCTCGCGATAGAGGCGCTCGGTGATCTCGCCGACGCGGACGCCGCGGCCGCCGAACAGCTGCAGTGCCTGGTCGATGACCCACTGGGCGTTCTCGGTCGCCGTCATCTTGGCCATGGCGGCCTCGCGGGTGATCGGCAGCTTTTGCACGTCGCGCCGCCAGGCGGTACGCACGGTCAAGAGCGAGGCTGCGTCGATGGCAGTCGCCATCTCGCCCAGCGTGCTCTGAGCGGTCGGCAGGTCGGCCAGCGTCGCCCCGAACATCCTGCGGGACCTGGCGTGCGCTACGGCCTCGTCGAGGGCGCGGCGGGCAAAACCGAGGGCTGCGGCAGCCACTGACGGCCGGAAAATGTCGAGCGTGCGCATGGCAATCTTGAAGCCTTCGCCCGGTTCGCCCAACAGCTGGGATGCCGGGATGCGGCAATTGTCGAACCTGACGCGTGCCAGGGGATGCGGGGCGATCGTCTCGATGCGCTCGGCGATCGAAAAGCCCGGCGTGTCGGCATAGACGACGAAGGCCGAGATACCGCGCGTGCCGGGCGCCTCGCCGGTGCGGGCAAAGACGGTGTAGACGTCGGCGATGCCGCCATTGGAGATGAAGACCTTCTCGCCGTCGAGCACATAGGTGTCGCCGTCGCGGCGGGCGGCGGTCGCCATGGCGGCAACGTCGGAGCCGGCCTCCGGCTCGGTCAGGGCGAAGGCCGAGATCAGTTCGCCTCGGGCAATCCTAGGCAAGATGGCCTGCTTGAGTTCGTCCGAACCGGACAGGCTGATCGCCCCGGTGCCCAGGCCCTGCATGGCAAAGGCGAAGTCGGCGAGACCGTCGGCATAGGCCAGTGTCTCGCGGATCAGGCAGAGCGAGCGGCTGTCGATCACGTCCGACGCGCCACCGAAGGCGGCTGGCACGCAGTGGCGCAGGATACCCGCCTGGCCAAGCGCCGCCACCAGCTTCTTGCAGGCGCCGTCGGCATTGCCATGGTCGATCTCGCCCAGCCCGCCGCTGGCGATGAAGGCGTCGAGTTCAGCCGCCAACGCGCGGTGGCTGTCGGCGAAGAACGGCCAGTCGAGGTGGTCGCGGGTTGGCGCACTGGTCGGCATCAAATGCGCGGCCATGGCTCAGTTCCCCTTGAATTCGGGCTTGGCTTTGGCGGCGAAAGCCTCGAAGGCGCGGCGGAAGTCGCCGGTCGCCATGCAGATCGCCTGGGCCTGCGCTTCGGATTCGATCAGCTGGTCGATGCCCATCGCCCATTCCTGGTCGAGCATCTTCTTGGTCATGGCATGCGCAAACCAGGGGCCGTCGGCCAGGTTGCGGGCGAATTTCTGCGCCTCGGCGAGCAGTGCGCCACGCTCATGCAGCGCGTTGTAGAAGCCCCAGGCATGGCCCTCGGTCGAGGTCATGACGCGGCCGGTAAACAGAAGTTCGGCGGCGCGGCCCTGACCGATGATGCGCGGAAGGATGCCGCAGGCGCCCATGTCAGCTCCGGCCAGGCCGACGCGGGTGAACAGGAAGGCGGTCTTCGCCTCCGGGGTGGCGATACGATAGTCGGACGACATGGCGATGATCGCGCCGGCGCCGGCGCAGATGCCGTCGACGGCCGAGATGATCGGCTGCGGGCAGGCGCGCATCTGGCGCACCAGGTCGCCGGTAAGGCGGGTGAAGTCGAGCAGGTCATGCATCGGCATGCGGGTCAGCGGCTCGATGATCTCGAAGACGTCGCCGCCGGAACAGAAATTGTTCTCGGCACCCGTGATGACGATGGCGCGAACGTCGCTGGCCCGGTGCAGGGCGCGGAACAGGTTGCCGAGTTCCTCGTAGCTCTCGAAGGTCAGCGGGTTCTTCTTCTCTGGGCGGTTCAGCGTGATCGTCGCGACCTTGCCGTCGGCATCGGTCTCGAACTTGAAATGCTTGGCCTGATGGCCCTGGAAGGGATGCTTCTTGTCCTGCATCGGGTTGGTCATGATCATCCTCCCAGAACTTCGCCGCCGGCGACCGGGATCGCCTGGCCTGTGATTGCGGTTGCCTTTTCCGAGGCGAGCCAGAGCACGGTGTCGGCCACTTCCTCTGGCGTCACCAGCCGCCCTTGCGGATTGGCGCGGGCGAGTGTGGCGCGTGCCTCTTCGGCCGAGCGCCCGGTCTTGCCGGTGATGGTTTCCACGGCGCCGTCGAGCAGCGGCGTGTCGGTGAAGCCGGGGCAAACCGCGTTGACGGTGACGTCGGTGCGGGCAAGCTCAAGAGCCAGCGCGCGAGTCATGCCGACCACGCCATGCTTTGAGGCGCAATAGGCTGAGACATAGGCATAGCCGGTCAGGCCGGCGGTGCTGGCGACATTGACGATGCGGCCCTTGCCGGCGCGCTTGACCGAAGCAAGCGCTGCCTGTGTGACCAGGAACGTGCCGGTGAGGTTGATGCCCATCACCCGGTTCCACAATGCGAGGTCGGTTTTGTCGAACGGAGCCGACGGCGCTTCGCCGGCGCAGTTGACCAGCACGGCGATGTCGCCTGCATGCGCAATCGCCTTGGCGATACCTGCCTCGACCGAATGCGCATCAGTGACGTCGAAGCCATCAAGGACGAAGGCCTCGCCGCCTATCTTGGCGATCTCGTCGCGCACCGCCTCGAGCGGCGCGGCACGCCGTCCGCACAGGCTGACGCCGTGGCCGTTGGCGGCGAGCGCTAGTGCGATGGCGCGGCCGATGCCGCTGCCGGCGCCGGTGACCAGGGCGTGACGCTTGGCCATGCTCATGCCTTGCCCGTGGGGGCCGCCGCCGCGGCGCGGGCGAGGTTGTTCACATATTGGGCACGGGCCGAATGATACTGCTTTGGCCAGGCCTGCTCGGCATAGCCGATCTTTGCCGCCTCATGCATGACGAAAGACGGGTCCGCGAGGTGCGGGCGGGCGACGGCGCAGAGATCGGCGCGGCCGGCGGCGATGATCGAGTTGGCGTGATCGGCTTCCGAGATCGCACCCACGGCAATTGTCGGTACCTGGATCTCGTTGCGAATCTTGTCGGAGAAGGGCGTCTGGAACAGGCGGCCATAGACTGGCTGCTCTTCCTTGACCACCTGGCCCGACGAGCAGTCGATCATGTCGGCGCCGGCGTCCTTGAACATCCTGGCGAAGATCGCCGCGTCTTCAGGCGTGTTACCGCCTTCGTACCAGTCATGGGTGGAGAGACGCACCGAGATCGGCTTGTCCTCAGGCCATGCAGCGCGCACGGCGCGAAACACTTCGAGCGGATAGCGGGCGCGGTTCTCGTGGCTGCCGCCATATTCGTCGTCGCGCAGATTGGTCAGCGGCGACAGGAAGGAGGACAGCAGGTAGCCGTGGGCGGCATGCAGTTCGAGGATGTCGAAGCCGAGGTCGCGGGCCCGCTCCGTTGCGCTAACGAAGTCGGCCAGAACGCGATCCATATCCTCGCGGGTCATGGCGCGCGGCATGTCCGAATGCTTGAGATAAGGCAGGGCGGAGGCCGAGATCAGCGGCCAGCCACCTGAGGTTACCGGCTGGTCGATGCCTTCCCAGGCAACCTTGGTCGCGCCCTTGCGGCCGGCATGGCCGATCTGGATGCCGATCTTGGCCGGTGTCTGCTGGTGGACGAAGTCGACCATGCGCTTGAAGGCTTGCGCCTGCTCGTCGTTCCACAGGCCGAGGCAGCCCGGCGTGATGCGCGCGTCTGGCGACACGCAGGTCATCTCCGGGAAGACGAGTGCCGCGCCACCCATGGCGCGTGCGCCGATATGGACGAGGTGGAAGTCGTCGGGCAGGCCGTCGGTGGCCGAATACATCGCCATAGGCGACATCACGATGCGGTTCTTCAGCGTCAGGCCACGAATCGAAAACGGCGTGAACATCGGCGGCGGTACCGAGCCGTTGGGGGCAGGCGACACGCCGGCGCGTTCGGCGAACCAGCGCTCGAAACCTTCCAGCCAGTCCTTGTCGCGCAGGCGCAGATTCTCATGGCTGATGCGCTGCGAGCGGGTCAGCATCGAATACATGAACTGCTCGGGTTCGAGCGTGTCGGCATAACGCGTGCCGACCACTTCGAACCACTCCATGGCGTTGCGCGCCGCATTCTGGATGCGGGCGACGTCGACGCGGCGTACCTCTTCATAGGCTTCGAGCACGGCCGGGATGCTGGCCTTGTCGTGGCCGATGAGGTCGAACTGGCGGGTCAGCTCGATGGCGTCGTCGATGGCAAGCTTCGTGCCGGAGCCGATGGCGAAATGCGCGGTGTGAGCGCTGTCGCCCATCAGGACGACGTGGCTCCGGCCATTGAAGTGGCTCCACTTGTCGCAGATGAGGCGGCCGAAATTCAGCCAGGCCGAGCCGCGCAGATGGCGCGCATTGGTCATCAGCTTGTGGCCTTCGAGCGTCCCGGCAAACAGCTTCTCGCAAAACGCGATCGACTGATCCTGGTCCATCTCGTCGATGCCATGCGCCTTGAACACTTCGTCGGTGGTTTCGACGATGAAGGTCGAGGTGTTGTCGTCGAAACGATAGATGTGCGCCTGGAACCAGCCGTGCTCGGTGCGCTGGAAGTCGAAGGTGAAGGCGTCGAAGCGCTTGTCGGTGCCGAGCCAGATGTAGCGGTTCGGCCGCATCACCATGTCGGGCTTGAAGATGTCGGCATATTTGTGCCGGATGCGCGAGTTCACGCCATCCGACGAGATGATGAGGTCGGCTTCGGGGAAGTCCTGGTCGCCCTGGACGTCGGTCTCGAACACCAGCTCGACGCCGAGCTCGATGCAGCGCTCCTGCAGGATGTTCAGCATCTTTTTGCGGCCGATGCCGACGAAGCCGTGGCCGGTGGTGCGGATCTTGCGACCCTTGAACACCAGCTCGATGTCATCCCAGTGGTTGAAGGCGTCCTCGATGGTCTCGGCAGTGGCCGGGTCCCACTGGCGCATCGACTGCATGGTGGCGTCTGAGAAGACCACACCCCAGCCGAAGGTGTCGAAGGGACGGTTGCGCTCGACGACGGTAACCTGATGCTCGGGGTGCTGCTTCTTCATCAGCAGGGCAAAATAGAGACCGGCCGGTCCGCCACCGATACAGACAATGCGCATGCCGTCCTCCTCCTGAAGCCGTTCGGTCAAGTGGACATGCGTGCCCGACCCTGACCATGGAGGTACCATGGACGCTTTCAAAAAAAACTTCAAGCTTAAAGTTATTTTGGAACTGAACGCAAAAAGGCCCCGGTCGGCGAGCGCGCGACCGGGGCCAGAAGGGGCCTGAATGTACTAGCGCGACAGGTACGTCGTGGTATCCACGATTTCGCCATAGCCGAAGGCGATCGCAGCCATGACGGCGTCGTGGACCTGGGCGGCCGGCACCGTCTTGCCGTTGAACTCGAGATCGCGCGTGGCGCAGGCATCGTGAACGACCGATGTCTTGTAGCCGAAGTCGGCCGCAGCACGGGTGGCGCCTTCGACGCACATGTGGCTCATCGCGCCGATGATGACGACTTCCTCAATGCCCTTGGCGTCGAGCGTCGCCTTGAGGTCGGTCTCGCGAAATGAATTGACGAAGTTCTTGGTGATGACCTTCTCGCCGTCGGCCGGGGCGACGGTGGCGTTGATCTCGATGCCCGGCGTGCCGGGCGCAAAGATCGGAGCGTCAGCGGTCTTCGAGAGATGGCGGACATGGATGACGGTGTCGCCCTTGGCACGTGCCGCCGCGATGATGCGGGCGGCATTTTCAGTTGCCTGTTCGATGCCGACGAGCGGCATGTTCCCGCCCGGGAAATATTCGTTCTGGATGTCGATGGCGATCACCGCGCGTTTGCTCATGTCCCTGATGCCTTTGCTGTTGGGAAGGATATTGCCTGCAGGATGCAATGGATTATGGTGCCGACCCATTGGCGATATCGACATAACAAGGGGTGATTTCGACAAATGCCAAAAGCTGGCGTCATCGAGATCGGGCTGGTGTTGTACCCCGGTGCGCAGATGTCGGCGGTGCTTGGCATGACCGACCTGTTCGAGCTTGCCAACCGCACCGCCAACCGCAAGAGCCATGGTGTGCCGCCAAACCAGCTGCGCGTCAGCCACTGGCGCGCGGACCAGGCGGAGCATGCGCCTCAGCGGGTGTTCGACACCCATCCCGACGCTTCAGGCGTAGCTGAGGTCTATGTCGTGCCGCCGGCGCTCGGCGATCCGATCTCGCGAGAGACTATCGCGTCGCTCGCCGGCTGGCTGCGCCAGCGCCATGGTGCTGGCAGCGTGCTGGCGTCCGTCTGTGCCGGCGCCTTCGTGCTCGGCGAGACCGGGTTGCTGGCCGGGCGGGCGGTGACGACGAACTGGGTCTATGACGAGGCGTTCCGGTCGCGTTTTCCCGGGGCCAGGCTCGACACCGACAGGCTGCTCATCGATGACGGTGACATCATCACCGCCGGCAGCCTGATGGCCTGGACCGACCTGGGTCTTCGACTGGTCGACCGCTTCCTCGGGCCGACCGTGATGATCGAGACCGCCCGGATCCTGGCACTCGATCCTCCCGGACGCGAGCAGCGCTACTACAGCGCCTTTGCGCCGCGGCTCAGCCATGGCGACGCGGCCATCCTCAAGGTGCAGCATTGGTTGCAGGCGGGCGAGGGCAAGGAGCTGAACCTGTCCGTGCTGGCATCGTTGGCTGGATTGGAAGAGCGCACGTTCCTGCGCCGCTTCCAGAAGGCGACCGGGCTGACGACGACCGAATATGGCCAGCGCCTGCGTGTCGGCAAGGCGCGAGAGCTGCTGCAATTCACCACGCAGACGGTCGACAAGGTGGCCTGGGAGGTCGGCTATGGCGATCCTGGTGCTTTCCGAAAAGTCTTTGCTCGCATCGTCGGGCTGACGCCGAGCGATTATCGCGCGAGGTTTCGGGCATAGAGCAATTCAGAAACGCGGTTTTCCGTCAGGAATTGCGTCGAAGAACCTAGCTGCCCTTGGCCAGCGACGCGACGATCGAGCGCTTCAGCTTGCCGAGCTCGTCGAGCAGGATGCCGCCGTCCTTGGCCGACAGAGTGCCGAACAGGTCGCCGATCCAGTCGGCATGGGCGGCCGCCATCTTCTCGAATTCGGCGCGGCCGAAGGGCGTCAGCGCGATGATCTGGACGCGGCGGTCGGTGGGCGAAGTGGTGCGGCTGATGTGGCCGCTCTCGGCCAGCCGCTCGACCAGGACGGTGATGTTGCCCGGCGATACCATCATGCGCTTGGACACCTCGCCCAGCACCATGCCGTCCTGGGCTCGTTCGAGCTGCGCCATCAGGTCGAAGCGGGGCAGGGTGGAATCGAACTCTTCGCGCAGGCGGCGGCGGACCTCTGTCTCAACCAGCGTCGAGCAGGTCAAAAGGCGCAGCCAAAGGCGAAGTTCGGTGCCGTGATCCGCAGGCGCTTCAAGCACCTTGGTCTCGCCGTCCACCCAGCCCTCGGCGCCGGCCGTATCCTTGCGCTCTTCCATCTGTGTCAGGGTCTTTCTTCGCCACGGCCGGCGCGCCGGCTATCCTATCGGGCAATTGTAGTGCCGTTTCGCGCGATAGTACAAGCTTGAAAGGTTCAAGGGACGGGAATGTTGCCGGCGAGCACAGCCGCATAGGCCGCAGCATCGATGTTGCCGCCAGAGATTACGCAGACGATGTTGCCCCTGGCATGTTCGCTGGTCAGCGCCGCAGCCAGCGAAGCTGCCCCCGCGCCCTCGGCGACGACCTTGGACTTGGTGAACAGCAGCCGCATCGCTTCGGTCACCTGCTCCAGGCTGACCTGCACTGCGCCATCGATCAGCTCGCGCGCAACAGGCCACAGTTGCGGCACCAGCGACGGGCCGCCGATGCTCTTGATAAAGGAAGGGCGCGTCTCGATGTCGACGATGCGGCCGGCCGCAAGCGCCGCCGTCACCGGGGCGGCGTTCTCGTCCTCGACGGCGAAGACTTTTGCCTCGGGTCGCAAGGCCTTGACGGCGCTCGCCACGCCCGTGGTCATCGAGCCGCCGCCATAAGGCGTCAGCACGACGTTGACCTCGGGCAGGTCCTCGACAATTTCCATGCCGATGGAGCCGTTGCCCGACAGCACCGCCTGGTCCGTCACCGGGTTGATCAGAAGCTCGGGGAAATCGGGTCGCTCGGCGCCGATGATGTATTGCCACCATGTTTCCATGGAGATGAAGCGGACCTCGCCGCCGAGGCGGCGCACGCCATCGATCTTGGTCTGTGGTGCCCCCGAATACATGTAGGCGGCCATCGGCACGCCGAGCCTGCTGGCGGCCCAGGCCATGCCATAAGCCATGTTGCCGGAACTCGTGGTGGCGACGCCCCGCGCGAGCGTCTCACGGTCGCGCGACAGCAGTGCGTTCAGCGCCGGGCGGAGCTTGAATGCGCCTATGGGAGACAGTGTTTCGAGCTTGAGGAAGATCTGCCGGTCGGGCAAGCCGAGATCGAGGTGGACCATCGGGGTGCGCCGAACATAAGGCGAGATCCGGGCGCGGGCGGCGCTGATCTCGTCCAGAGACGGGCGATAGGGGGCGGTCATTCGGCGGCCGAGGGTGTTCTGAGGCTGCCGGCGCGGGCGGCGTGTCTGCTGCCGCTGTAGTCCTCGGTGTGGACATAGACATGCAGCGTGTAGCCGATGTGATCGATCATCAACGCCTTGGCCTTTTCGAGATCGCGGTCGAGTGCGGCTTCCATCAGGGCGGTGTGCGGTCCGATCGACTGTGCCTCGTTAAGGGCTGCCATTGCCTCTTCGTAGCCCTGCTTCTGGCCTGCGGCCGCGCGCAAGGTTGGTGCTAGTCCTAGGAACCTGTGATGGCGCCGGAGCTGGTCGGAGATTGTCGAACGGAATCGCAACAGCCAGTTCGAGGTTGCGGCGCTCAACAGCGCCGAATGGAACGCCTCGTGCTTTTCGTCCCAATCATCGACGGAGGCGTCGGAAGGATCCTCGACTGCGGTCTTGCAGCGCGACAGGCGGTAATGCGCGGTAACCACAGCCTCTTCCCAGTCGCTGCCACCTTTCTCGATCGATTCCAGCAGAAGGGGCAGTTCGACCACCATCCTGGCTCGCGCCAGATCTTCCAGCTCCTGGCGCGAAACCGAAGCCACGGTGAAACCGCGATTGGAAATCGCCGTCACCAGCCGTTCAGCCTCAAGTCGCGACAATGCCTCGCGCAGCGGCGTCCAACCAACGCCATAGGCCGTGCGCAGGGCGCTCAGCTTAAGCGGAGCTCCCGGCATCAGCCGGGTGGTCAGGATGTCTCGGCGCAGCAGCCGGTAGGCTGCTTCCGTCTTGGTCGAATGCTCGTCATCCTGCATCGTGATCCGTCCCTGTCTCTGCAAAAAATTATATATCATGGTGGCTCATGGCAAGAATAATATATAATGTTTGACAGAGCCCTCCGGACTGCTCATGATTGCCTCCATGCCGCCGCTAGGGGTGTGGCGCAGTCAATCTGGGAGGAATCGATGAGAAACTTGAAATCCGGTCTGATGTCGGGCCTGGTTCTGGCCGGCGCGCTTGCCGTCAGCCTTGGTGCAGCCGTTGCCGACCCGATCAAGATCGGTATCGCCAATTTCGGCGAGCACCCGCAGCTCAACGCCGCCGTCGCCGGCTTCAAGAAGGCGCTGGCTGACAATGGCTATGTCGACGGCAAGGACGTCGTCTTCACCGAAAGCCACACCAATTTTGACGCGTCGCTGGTCCCCCAGATGATCGCCAAGCTGCAGGCCGAACAGCCCAAGCTGATGTACACCGTCACCACCCCGGTGTCGCAGATCGCCAAGAAGGCGCTCGCCGGCTCGGGCATCAACATCGTCTTTTCGGCTGTGACCGACCCGGTCGCCGCCAAGCTGGTCCCGTCGTGGGAAGCCGGCGACGAAGGCATGACGGGTGCTACCGACCTGCAGGACGTCAAGGCGGTGATGGAATTCACCAAGAAGCTGCTGCCGAACGCCAAGCGTTTCGGCGTGCCCTACAATCCGGGTGAAGCCAACGACGTCGCCCTGATCGAGAAGATCAAGGAAGCTGCGCCTGCCGCAGGCTTTGAGGTTGTCGAAGTCGGCATCGACAACGTCAACGACATCCAGCAGCGCATCGCTTCGCTCGCCGGCAAGGTCGACGTGATCTACGGTCCGACCTCGAACCTGATCCAGCCGGCCATCCCGGCCGTTGCCGCTGCCGCCCGCCAGGCCGGCATTCCGGTCGTCAATGCCGACGACAATGCAGTGCGCGACGGTGTCGTGCCTGCCAGCTTCGCGGTGAACTACGAGCAGGTTGGCATCAACGCCGGCAAGATCGCCGCCGAAATCCTGAAGGGCAAGGACCCCAAGACCATCGCGCCGTCGCGCCCGGCCTATGAGGACCATGCCGCGACGATCTCGAAGAAGGCCATGGCTGCCTTCGGCATCGAGATCCCCGCGTCGCTCGCTGATTGCGGCTGCATCGTCGACTAATACTCGACTTCGTCAAAACTGGTAGCGGCGTCTGGCGCATCGGCCCAAGAGGCACGATGCGCAGGTTCAGAAACTTGGAGCGCCCTGGCGCTCCAAGGCGCCGTTACCTTTTCCGGGAGGGACGGATGCTTGAAATCCGATCTGCACGTAAAGTTTTCTACAAGGGCCAGGCCGACGAAAAAGTCGCGCTGGACGGCCTCAGCCTCAAGCTCGCCACCGGTGAATTCGGCGTCGTCATCGGCTCCAACGGTGCCGGCAAGAGCAGCATGCTCAATGCCATTTCGGGGGCGCTGGTGCTCGATTCCGGCCAGATCCTGATCAATGGTGACGACGTCACCGGCATGCCCGTTCACAAGCGCGCCATTCGCCTGGCTCGCGTTTTCCAGGATCCGATGAAAGGCACCGCCGCCTCGATGACGGTCGCCGAAAACATGCTGCTCGCAGATCTGCGCAGCAAGAAACGTACCTTGCGCCAGGGGCTCAATGCTTCACGTCTCGCGGCCTACAAGGAGCGTCTGGCACTTCTCGGCCTCGGTCTCGAAAATCGCCTGGACACCCGCGTCGAACTGCTTTCGGGGGGGCAGCGCCAGTCGCTGTCGCTGATCATGGCGGTCGGCGGCTCTCCGGATCTGCTGTTGCTCGACGAGCATACCGCGGCGCTCGATCCGCGCACCGCCGACATCGTCATGCAGGCGACCGTGCGCGCCGTCGATGCCCTGAAGCTCACCACGCTGATGGTGACGCACAACATGCAGCATGCCGTCGATTTCGGTCACAGCGTCATCATGCTCGACGCCGGCAAACTTCGGCTCGAAATCTCCGGCGAGGAAAAGGCCAAGGTTACGGTTGTCGACCTGATCGGCCATTTCTCGGTGAAAACCGACCGCATGTTGTTGGCGAGCTGATCATCATGGACTTTATCCAGACCGTTTTCACGAGCTTCGTCTCGCTCATTCCCGTCACCCTGGCGCAGAGCCTGATCCTGGCATTTGTCGTGCTTGGCATCATGATTCCGTTCCGTACCCTAAATTTCCCCGACCTCACCAGCGAAGGCGCATTCCCACTCGGCGGCTGCGTCTGCGGCGTGCTTCTGGCGGCTGGTGCTTCTCCGCTGACGGCGCTTGCAGTGGCGCTGATCGCCGGTTTCCTCGCCGGCTGCTGCACCGCCTTCATCCACCTGCGCTTCCGCATCCACACACTGCTCGCTGGCATCCTGATGATGACGATGCTGTACAGCATCAACCTGCGCATCATGGGCAAGTCGAACCTGTCCGTGTTCGGCGCGCCGACGGTTTTCGACTGGGCGCCCTTCGTCCAGCCCGGCTTTCCGGCCGCCAAGATCATCGTTGCCGGCCTCATTGGCGCGATCGTCTTCATCCTGCTCAACATGTTCTTCAAGACCGAGAAGGGCACCGCGATCCGCGCCGTCGGCGCCAATCCCGACATGGCCGAAGCGCAAGGCATCAATGTCTGGGTCGCCACCATCGGCGGCGTCGGCCTCGCCAGTGCGTTCTCGGCGACCAGCGGTGCGCTGATGGTGCAGAGCCAGGGCTTTGCCGACGTCAATATGGGCCTCGGCATCCTGATCAACGGCCTTGCCGCGCTGATGATCGGCGAAGCCATCGTCGGCAAGCAGACTGTGCTGCGCCAGCTCGCTGCCCCGTTCGTCGGCGCTGTCGTCTACTACCAGCTGGTCTCGTTCTGTCTTGCCGCCGGCATGCCGCCCCCCGACCTGAAGCTCGCCACCGGCCTGTTCGTGCTCGCCATGCTGGCACTTCCAAGCCTGCGTCGCAGCCGGGGCCCGGCACAAGCACGCGAAACCATCCGCGAATAAGCAAGGATAGCCCGCATCATGACTGCATTTCCCGATCTCGCCGCTGTCGAGGCGATGGACGCTGCCGACCCGCTGCGCTCGATGCGTGATCGCTTCATCCTGCCGGAAGGAGTGATCTATCTCGACGGCAACTCTCTGGGCGCCGCGTCGCATGCTGCCTTCAGCGAGCTCCAGGCAGCTGCCTCCAAAGAGTGGGGGCAGGATCTGATCCGCGCCTGGAACACCGCCGGCTGGTTCGACATGCCGACCGAGCTGGGCGACCGCATCGGCCGCCTGATCGGTGCTGCACCTGGCCAGACGGTTGTCTGCGACACTACGTCGACCAACATCTACAAGGTGCTGCATGCAGCCCTTGCGATGCGACCCGACCGTTCGGTCATCGTCGCCGAAGGCAACAGCTTCCCGACCGATCTCTACATGGCGGAAGGCGTTGCCTCGACGCGGGCCGGTGCCGTGCTCCGGCTCGAGGGCGTCGATGCGCCAAGCATCGAAGAGCTGATCAACGACAAGGTTGCGGTGGTTCTCGTCAACCACGTCAACTACAAGTCGGGCGAGCTGCGCGACATGGCGGCGCTGACCAGAAAGGCCCAGGCGGCAGGTGCCCTGATCGTCTGGGATCTCTGCCACTCGGCAGGTGCCCTGCCGGTTGATCTCGACGGTGCCAATGTCGATTTCGCCGTTGGCTGCACCTACAAGTATATCAATGGCGGTCCCGGCGCCCCGGCCTTCATTTACGCCGCCACGCGTCACCTCGCCGACGTTCAGCAACCGCTGAGCGGCTGGTGGGGACATGCCAGACCCTTCGCCTTCGAGCAGGGTTATGCGGCGGACGCCGGCATTCGCCGGTTCCTGTGCGGTACCCAGCCGATCCTGACCATGCGGGCGCTCAAGGGCGCGCTCGATGACTGGGACAACGTCGACATGGCAGCGCTGCGCAAGAAAAGCATTGCCCTGACCGACCTGTTCATCCAACTGGTAGAGGCCAGGTGCGGCGCCTACGGCCTCAAGCTGGAAAGCCCGCGCGACGGCACGAAGCGCGGCAGCCAAGTCTCGTTCGAGCACGACAACGCCTATGCCATCATGCAGGCGCTGATCGCGCGCGGCGTCATTGGCGACTTCCGCGCACCGGCTACGGTGCGCTTCGGCTTTACGCCGCTCTATGTCGGCTTCAAGGACGTCTGGCAGGCGGTCGAGATCCTCGAAGACATCATGCGGACCGGCGCCTGGAAGGAAGCCCGTTTTGCCGTCAAGTCGGCAGTGACCTGATCTCAGGTCGAATGGAAACGAAAAGGGCGGCAGATGCCGCCCTTTTTCATACACCGAGATAGCGGTCCTGGATGTCAGGCGTCAGCCGGTCCGGCGTGCCTTCGAATACGGTCACGCCCTTCTCCAGCACGAAGCAGCGGTCGGCCACCGGCAGCAGCTCCGACAGCGTCTTGTCGACAACCAGGATCGACTGACCCGCAGCCTTGAGCTTGCGGATCGCCGCCCAGATGTCCTGACGGATGACGGGTGCAAGACCCTCGGTCGCCTCGTCCAGAATGAGCAGGCTGGGATTGGTCATCAGCGCGCGGCCAATCGCCAGCATCTGCTGTTCGCCGCCCGAGAGCGTGTTGGCATACTGGTCGCGGCGTTCGCCGAGGCGTGGAAACAGCTCGACGACTTTTTCCAGTGTCCACTCGCTGCCGCGCGCTGCGGCAAGCAGGTTTTCCAGAACGGTCAGGTTGGGAAAGCAGCGCCGTCCCTCCGGAACCAGACCCAGGCCGAAGCGGGCGATGCGATGTGGACGCATGCCGGCGACCTGGCGGCCGGCGAAGCTGATTGAACCGGAGCGCGGCTTCGCCAGGCCGAGAATGGAGTTGATCGTCGTCGTCTTGCCCATGCCGTTGCGGCCCATGAGCGCCACGACCTCGCCCTCCTTGACGTCGAGCGAGACGCCGAAGAGCGCCTGCGATGCGCCGTAGAAGGTTTCGACGCCTTTGAGTTCGAGCAGGCTCACGCGGCTTCTCCGAGATAGGCCCGGCGGACTTCGGGGTCGTTGCGGATCTGGTCGACAGTGCCGGTGGCAATGACGCGGCCGTAGACAAGCACGGAGATTCGGTCGGCGAGGGCGAAGACGGCATCCATGTCGTGCTCGACCAGCAGGATCGGCGCTTCATGGCGCAGACCGTCGAGGAATCTGGTCAGCGCTTTCGAGCCCTCCGGACCCATGCCGGCCATCGGTTCGTCGAACAGGAAGGCCTTTGAACCGAGCGCCAGCGCAATTGCGATCTCGAGCTGACGGCGTTCGCCATGCGACAGCTCGGCAGCGGGCAGGTGGGCGCGTCCGGCGAGACCGACGCGCTCCAGCATCGCCATTGCCGGTTCGGTCAGGCTCTTGTCGCTCATGACAGGGCGCAAGAATCGGAAGCTCGTGCCCTGGCGTGCCTGCACCGCCAGCATGACGTTGCGCAGGGCGGAAAACTCCTGCGCCAGCGACGAGATCTGAAAGCTGCGGCCGAGGCCGAGACGGGCGCGCGCGGCCATGTCGAGCCCGGCCATGTCCTGGCCGAGGAAGCGGATGCTGCCGCTGTCCGGCCGCAACGAGCCGGAAATCTGGTGGATCAGCGTGCTCTTGCCGGCGCCGTTGGGCCCGATCAGCGCGTGGATTTCGCCGGGCCTGAGTTCAAGGCTGACGCCATCTGTCGCCTTCAGGGCGCCGAAGGTCTTGCGGAGGTCGCGGATTTCGAGGATCGGCTCAGCCATGACGCGCCTTTCCGGCCAGCAGGCCGAGCAGCCCGCCGCGGGCAAACAGAACGACACCGAGCAGGATCAACCCAAGGAAGAACTGCCAGCGTTCGGTGATGCCGCCAAGGGCGAATTCGAACAGGACATAGAGCATGGCCCCGGCGACGGGTCCGAACAACCGGCCCTTGCCACCCAGGATGATCAGCACGATCAGTTCGCCCGACATATGCCAGGACAGCATGGAGGGGCTGACGAATTTGTTGAGGTCGGCAAACAGCGCGCCGGCGAGGCCGGTGACCATTGCCGAGATCGCGAAGGCAACCAGCCTGATGTTGAATGGAGCGATGCCGACAGCGGACAGCCGCGTTGCGTTCTGCCGGGCCGCCTGCAAGGACGCGCCGAAGCGCGAGCCGCGCAGCAGCCAGAACAGACCGAGCGCCAGCATCAGAACTGCATAGCAGATCAGGAAATAGGACAGCGGCTGGGCGGTGTTCACACCGGGGAATTCGTTGCGCACATAGATCGAAAGCCCGTCCTCGCCACCATAGGCCGGCCAGGACACGGCGAAATAATAGATCATCTGCGCGAAGGCGAGCGTGATCATGATGAAGTAGACGCCCGCGGTGCGCAGGCTGATGGCGCCGATCGGCAAGGCGATCAGGCCGCAGACGAGAACCGCGACGAGCCAGATGATGGGCATCGATGCGGTGCCGGGGATACCGGCGAACAGCGGCACGCCGTCAAAGGCATGGGTGGCGAGGATACCGGCAGCATAGCCGCCGAGGCCGAAGAAGGCGGCGTGGCCAAACGACACCAGCCCGCCAAGGCCAAGTGCGATGTTGAGGCCGACGGCGGCGAGCGCCAGGATGGCGATGCGCGTTGCGAGCGTGATGTAGAACGGCTCGCCCATCGTCTGCGCCACCAGCGGCAAGCCGAGCAAAAGCAATGCGAGGCTGACGTTGACGATGGTTTCGGGGGTCATGATGGGTGCGTTGGTCATGACGTCCTCACGACTGCGTCGCAAACAGGCCGCTAGGCCTGAAGGCAAGGATGAGCGCCATGACGATGTAGATCAGCATCGAGGCAAGTGCTGCACCTATCGGGCCGGCCTGGGCGGCGGGGATCATCAGCGCCAGAGCCTTGGGCAGCAGGAAACGCCCCATGGTATCGACGACGCCGACCAGGATGGCGCCGAACAAGGCGCCCTTGATCGAGCCGATTCCACCGATGACGATGACCACGAAGGCGAGGATCAGCGCCGGCTCGCCCATGCCGACCTGCACCGACTGCAATGCGCCGACGAGCGCGCCGGCAAGACCGGCCAGTGCAGCGCCAAGTGCGAAGACGACGGTGTAAAGGGTGCGGATATCGACGCCGAGTGCGGCGATCATCTCGCGGTCGGACTCGCCGGCGCGGATACGCATGCCGAGCCGCGTCCGCGAGATCAGCACATACAGGCCCAGTGCTACCACGACACCGACGCCGATGATGGCGAGACGGTAGAGCTGGTACTGGCCGCCGCCGGGCAGGGGGACTGCGCCTTGCAGCAGCGGCGGAATGTCGAGATAGAGCGGGAACGAGCCGAACAGCCAGCGCGTGCCTTCGGAAAAGATCAGGATCAGCGCGAATGTCGCCAGCACCTGGTCGAGATGGTCGCGGTCATAGAGACGGCGTATGACCGTCACTTCGATGATTGCGCCGGCCGCTGCCGCAGCAACGAGGCTCGCCGCCAGGCCGATCCAGAACGAGCCGGTGGCAGCCGCGACCGCAGCACATGCGAAGGCGCCGATCATGTAGAGCGATCCATGGGCGAGGTTGATCAGGCCCATGACGCCGAAGATCAGCGTCAGGCCGGCGGCCATGAGGAACAGCATCACCCCGAGCTGCAGCCCGTTGAGAAGTTGCTCGAGGAGCAGTGCTATGGACAAGGGGACGCTTTCGCTGGCTGGATTGTCGTTTCAGTGTGGCGGGACGCCTGCAACTCTTCAAATGCGCCGCTGAGGGAATTCGACCCCCACTCCGGGTTGCTTCGCAAACCACCTCTCCCCCGTTCGACGGTGGAGAGGAAAAGCCGCTGCGGCTTGGCTCCTTTCCTCTCCCCTTATGAGGAGGAGAGGTGCCGAGCGCCGCGAGGCGGAGTGGGGGTCGGACGCTTCGTTTCAAGGCTGGCCTGCAACGAGCGGGCCTGAACCCATCCTACATCTTGCACTGGTCGGCGTAGGCGTCCTTGTGGTGCTCGAAGGCAGTGGCGACGATCTTGTTGGTCAGCACGTCGCCCTCCTTGATCACTTCACGCACGTAGATGTTCTGCACCGGGTGGTTGTTGGTGTTGAAGGTGAACTCGCCGCGCACCGACTTGAAATCGGCGGCCTTGAGTGCTGCGCGGAAGGCATCCTTGTCCTTGACGCTGGCCTTGCCGAGCGCCGAGAGGATCAGGTTTGCCGTATCCCAGCTCTGGGCGGCATAGACCGAGGGCAAGCGCTTGTATTCGGCCTGGAAGGCCTCGACGAACTGCTTGTTGGCCTCGTTGTCGAGATCCTTGGACCAGCTCGCCGAGTTCTTGACGCCGAGGGCTGCGTCGCCGACCGCCGGCAGTATGTCCTGGTCGAAGGAGAAGCCCGGGCCCATGACCGGAATGTTCACGCCCGACTGGGCGTACTGCTTCATGAACGAGATGCCCATGCCGCCGGGCAGGAAGAAGAACACCGAGTCGGCGCCGGAATCGCGGATCTGGGCGATCTCGGCGGCGTAGTCGGTCTGGCCGACCTGGGTGTAGACTTCGCCGGCCAACTCGCCCTTGTAATAGCGCTTGAAGCCGGTCAGCGAATCCTTGCCGGCCGGATAGTTGGGCGCGAGGATGAAGGTCTTCTTGTAGTCCTTGTTGGCGTACTGGCCCATCGCCTCGTGGAAATTGTCGTTCTGGTAGGCGACGTTGAAATAATTCTTGTTGCACTTGGCGCCGGCGAGCGCCGACGGGCCGGCGTTGGGCGACAGGTAGATGACGTCCTGCGCCACAGCGTTAGGCACCACGGCCATTGCGAGGTTCGACCAGATGATGCCGGTCAACAGGTCGACCTTGTCGCTCTGGATCATTTTTTCGGCGAGCTGGACGGCGATCTCGGGCTTCTGGGCATCGTCCTCGACGACCAGTTCGACATCCTTGTTGCCGGACTGCTTCATGGCCAGCGCAAACGCGTCGCGCATGTCGACGCCGAGGCCCGCACCGCCGCCCGAAAGCGTGGTGATGACGCCGATCTTCACCGGTTCGGCATAGGCAAGGCCGGATGCCGCCAACGAGAGGCCGAAAATTCCTGCCGCAATGATTTTCTTCATTAGGTTACTCCTCCCAAGTGTTCCTGATTATTTGATTTGAAGTCCTAGAGCCGGGTGCGAACTTTCCAGAGTTCGGGAAACAGTTCAACCTCTAGCATCTTCTTCAGATACGAGGCGCCAGACGTGCCGCCGGTGCCGCGTTTCATACCGATGATACGCTCGACCGTGGTGACATGGTTGAAGCGCCAGCGCCGGAAGTAATCCTCGAAATCGACAAGCTTCTCGGCGAGCTCGTAGAACATCCAGTAGCGTTGCGGATCGCGATAGATCGCCTGCCAGGCGACGAGCACTTCTTCGCTTTCGCTGCGCGTTTCGCGCCAGTCGGTGCGCTTGCCGTCGGCGCCGATATCGAAGCCGTTGCGACCAAGCAGCAGGATCGCCTCGTCATAGAGCGAAGGCTGGGCGAGAACCGCCTTGAGCTTTTCGCTGAGTTCGGGCTGGTGGGCGTGCGGGCGCAACATGGCTGTGTTGCGGTTGCCGGCCATGAACTCGATGGCGCGATACTGCCAGGACTGGAAACCCGAGGACTGCCCGAGCGAGTCGCGAAATTCGGTGTATTCGCTCGGCGTCATCGTCCTGAGCACATCCCAGGCGCTGTTGAGCTGCTCGAAGATGCGCGACACGCGGGTCAGCATCTTGAACGAGGGCTCAAGCTTGTCGGCACGAATCGAGCGGATCGCCGAGCCGATCTCGTGCAAAGCGAGCTTCATCCACAGCTCGGACGTCTGATGCTGGATGATGAACAGCATCTCGTCATGGGCGGTCGACAGCGGCGCCTGAGCGTCGAGGATCTTTTCGAGATGCAGATAATCGCTGTAGGACATGCGGTCCTTGAACGACATCTGCGCGCCCTCGACGGAGGGATCGTAAGGCTTGCTCAATTCATCTTCTCCGCACGCAACCGGAAGCGCTGGATCTTGCCGGTCTGGGTCTTGGGCAGGGCGTCGATGAACTTCACCGAGCGCGGGTATTTGTAAGGCGCGATCGTTGCCTTGACGTGATCCTGAAGGCGCTTGACGGTCGCGGCGTCGGCGGCGACGCCGGCAACCAGCACGACATAGGCCTCGACGATCTGGCCGCGTTCGCTGTCAGCCGCGCCGATGACGGCGCATTCGGCGACTTCGGGGTGCGAGAACAGGGCGGCTTCAACCTCGGGACCGGCGATGTTGTAGCCGGCGCTGACGATCATGTCGTCGGAACGCGCGGCGAAGTGGAAGAAGCCGTCGGTGTCCTGGATGAAGGCATCGCCGGTCAGGTTCCAGCCGTCGCGGACATATTCGAGCTGCCTGTCATCGGACATGTAGCGGCAGCCTGTCGGGCCACGCACGGCAAGCTTGCCGACAGTGCCGCGTGGCACCTCGTTCATGTCGCCGTCGACGACCCGCGCTTCATAGCCGCCGACCGGCTTGCCGGTGGAGGCGGGTTTCATGTCCTCGAAGCGGTTGGAGATGAAGATATGCAGCATCTCGGTGGCGCCGATGCCGTCGAGGATCGGCTTGCCCGTCTTGGCCAGCCATTCCTCGAACACCGGTCCGGGCAAGGTCTCGCCGGCAGAGACCGCGACGCGCAGCGACGACAGGTCGGCGCCTTCGTCCATGGCCTTCAGCATGGCGCGATAGGCGGTCGGCGCGGTGAACGAGATCGTCGCCTTGTAGGTCTCGATGATGTGGATCATGTTCGGCGGCGTTGCCTGCTCGAGCAGGGTCGCGGCCGCGCCGAAGCGCAATGGGAAAATGGCCAGGCCGCCAAGACCGAAGGTGAAGGCCAGCGGCGGCGAGCCGACGAAGACGTCGTCGGAGGTGACCGAAAGCACCTCCTTGGCATAGGCGTCGGCGATGATCAGCAGGTCGCGATGGAAATGCATCGTCGCTTTCGGCACGCCCGTGGTGCCCGAGGTGAAGCCGAGCAGGGCGACGTCGTCGCGGCCGGTCTTGACCGCTTCGAAGATGACGGATTTGTCGAGCGCGACCCGGTCGAGTTCGGCGTCATGGTTGGCGGTGCCGTCGAAGCCGATCACCTTGGTCAGGAAGGCGCTGTCCTTGGCGCAGGCGATCATCTCGTCCATCAGGCGCGTGTCGCAAAGTGCTATGGTAATCTCTGCCTTGTCGACGATCTTGGCGAGCTCTCCGGCGCGCAGCATAGGCATGGTGTTGACGACGACAGCGCCTGCCTTGGTCGCGGCCAGCCAGCAGGCGACCATGGCCGGGTTGTTGGCCGAGCGGATCAGCACCCGATTGCCGGGCTTGACGCCGTAGTTCTCGACCAGCGCATGCGCCAGCCGGTTGGTCCAGTCGGACAGCTCCTTGTAAGTGCGGCGGCGGCCGTTGCCGATCAGGGCGGTGTGGTCGCCCAGGCCTTTTTCGACCAGGCGATCGGTCAGTTCGACGGCGGCATTGAGATGCTCGGGATAGTCGAAGCCATCGAGTAGAAACGCCGGCCACTGCTCCTGAGGTGGCAGGTTATCGCGCGTGAAGGTGTCGATATGCGCTGACGGTCCAAGCATTCTGCGGCTGTCCCCTACCTGCTCATCGGCATGGCGGACGCCATGCGTGCGTTGGAATGCGTTACTTCGGGGGAAGGTGCTGCGCCGCAACAGGTAGCCGTTCGGCACAAGCCGCGGCTATGCGCGATCGACATGCGATCGGCGTCTGGCACAGCGAGACCTCCCACGTTCTCGACTGAT